>JBBDPC010000001.1:0-8519 GCA_040876735.1 Phycisphaeraceae bacterium
CCCGATCCCCGATCCCCGATCCCCGATCCCCGATCCCCGATCCCCGATCCCCGATTCTCCATCCCGGGTCCGTGGTCGCGCTATGGTTGCGGTGGGCAGTGCGGCGTGGAGATGGAGCGGGTCGACGTGTCAGGCAGGATGTGGATGCGGACGGCGGTGGGCGTGGGGCTACTGCTGGCGGCGGTGGCGGCGGCGTGGCCGGCGTGGGCGGACATGGTGCACATTGCCCGGCGGGACGAGGAGGCGAGCCACATCTGGCTGGTGCCGGTGGTCGCGGCGTGGTTGGCATGGGTGCGGCGGGACCGGCTGCGGGCGGCGGGGGGCGGCTACAGCCTGGTGGGGCCGGCGGTGATGGCGGCGGGGGGGGTGATGGGGTATGCCGGGTTTCATCACGCGGTGCAGTCGTTCTGGCATGGCGGGGCGGTGCTGCTGGCGGCGGGGGCGGTGGTGAGCGTGACGGGTTGGCGGCGGGTGGCAGCGGTGTGGCCGGCGGCGCTGGTGCTGGTGTTGCTGGTGCCTGTGCCGGGGACGGTGCGGCAGCAGTTTGCGATGCCGTTGCAGAGCGCGACGGCGGGGGCGACGGCGTACATCTTCGACCTGCTGGGCGTGGCGGTGCAGCGGATGGGGAACGTGCTGCAGTATCGCGGCGTGGATGTGGCGGTGGCGGAGGCGTGCAACGGGATGCGGATGGTGTTCGTGCTGGTGCTGGTCTGTTACACGGTGGCGTTTGCGTGGCCGTTGACGGCGGGGGTGCGGGTGCTGCTGCTGGTGTTGAGCCCGGTGTGCGCGGTGGCGTGCAACGTGGTGCGGCTGGTGCCGACGGTCTGGCTGTACGGGGTGGACGAGCAGACGCTGGGGCCGGTGTTTCACGATGTGAGCGGGTGGGCGATGGTGTTCGTGGCGTTCGGGCTGGCGATGGGGATGGTGGGGGTGCTGCGGTGGGTGGGGGTGGAGGTGGAGCGGGATTCGGGGTTCGGGATTCGGGATTCGGGTTGGGAGGGGAGTGGGCGGCGGATGGCGATGCTGGCGCCGGGGTTGGCGGTCGTGGTGTTGTTGGTGGTGGGGGGTGAGGCGCTGGGTCGGCCGCGGGCGGCGGATGCGGCGGGGCATCATGCGGCGGTGCGGGAACTGGTGCGGGGCTGGCCTTACGAGGTGGACGGCTGGCGCGGTCGGGATGTGCCGATGCCGCGGGAGGCGGTGCAACTGCTGCGGCCGAATGCGATGCTCAGCCGGTCGTACCACCATCGCGCGACCGGTCGGCGGGCGACGCTGGCGCTCGTCCACACGCGCGACGCACGCGACATGGCGGGCCATTACCCGCCCAACTGCTACCCCGCCCACGGCTGGCAGCAGCTCGACGCGCAGCGGCGCCCGCTGTCGCTGCCGGGCCTGACGCTCAACGCCACGGCCTACCGCTTCGCTTACGACCACGGCGCCACCGATGGGGCGACGCGGATGCACGTGCTCAGCTTTCTGATTCTGCCCGACGGCGCCACAGTGCCGGACATCGGGGCTGTCCGCCGCGCCGCCGCCGACTACACCCGCCACTTCCACGGCGCCGGGCAGGTGCAACTGATCACGGACCCGGCCCTCGACGCCGCCGAGCGCGACGCCATCGCCCGCGACCTGCTGCAGGCCCACCGTCCGCTGCTGGAGGCGATGCGCGGCGAAGCAGAGCGTGTGGCGGAGGCCAGTGAATGACGTGGCGTGTCAGATGCGCTGCGCATACAACGCAGGCGTGGTTGGGTACGGGCGGCTGCGCCGCACCGCTACACGGAGGGGCGGCGCGCCTACCATCTGCCCGACGGGCCGGTGCGTGGGCGCGTTGCTTGCGAGGGAGGGTGTGCCGATGAGGATTCCCCGGCTGGCGTGGGGTCGGCTGGCCTTGCTGGTTGCCATCGTGGCGGTGATCGCCGGCTCGGTGACGGCGTTGCATTACCATCGTCAGGCCGAACTGGCGAGGACGATCGCGGACCACCGCGAGCAGGCGATGGCGGCCGCGGAGGCAGGTCGGCCGCACGTCGCGCTGGAGCATTTCGCGTGGTACCTCGCGTATCACAACGACGACGCCGAGGCGCTCTACCAGCGGGCGCAGATGAAGCTGGCCGCCGAGCCGACCGAGCCGGAGGCGACGCGGGAGGCGGTGGCGAACCTGCGGCGGGTGCTCCAGCTTCAGCCGGACCATCCCACGGCCGAGCGCGAGCTGCTGGAGTTGTATCACCGGCTTGGCGACCACGCGTCGGTGCGCCGGCTGGCGGAGCGGCGCGTGCGGGCGGACCCGGACGACCTGCCCTCGGCCCGGGCGTATGCCGCGGCGTTGGCGCAGCTTGGCGAAGCGCGCGAGGCCTTGCGTGCCGCCGAGGCGTTTCTGCGTCACTACGGCGACGACTGGCGGCTGCACATGCTGGCGCTGGAGCTGCGGCGTGAGCGAGGCGAGCCGGTCGAGGCGCTGCTGGACGAGGCCCGGGCGTTGCAGGCTGAGCATGACGAGCAGCCGGGGTATGCGTTGCTGCTGGCCCGGCTGTTGCGTCAGGCCGGGCGGGCGGACGAGGCGGCGCCGTGGCTGGAGCAGGTGGCCCGGGCGCGGCCGGCGGACGCGTCGTTCGCCCGGCTGGCGCTGGCGACGATGGATGAGGCCGAGGCGTATGCGATGGGGCTGGCCTACCTGGCGCGGTGGTCGGACGAGCTGGACCACGATGCGATGCGGCGGGAGCTGGCGTGGCGTTTGTTCGAGGCCGGCCGATTCACCGATCTGGCGCAGCGGTTTGCCGGGCGGGAGGCGGATGATCCGACGCTGGATGCGGACCGTCTGGCGCTGTGGGCGCTGGCGTCGTATGAGTTGGGCGACGTCGAGCAGGCGCACGAGCTGGCGGAGGCGATGAGTCGGCGGGAGGAGGACCGCCGGGCCCGGGCGTGGGTCGCCGCGCTGCGTGCCGGTCGGCCGGGCGATGCGAGCGAGTTGGGCGCGGTGGTGGCGTCGCTGCTGGCGGCGTTGGAGATCACCGCGCAGCAGCCGTTTTTCTGGGCCCTGCTGGGCGAAGCGTACGCGACGGGGGAGGAGCACGAGTTTGCGCTGGACACCTGGCGTTACGTGGCGTCGCTTCGACCGAGCTGGAGCACGCCGCACGTCCGCATGGCCGAGTTGCACCTGGCGATGGGGAAGCCGGACGAGGCGATCGGCGCGGCGCGGGCGGCGTTGACGCGTCAGCCCGGCAGCGTGTCGGGGGCGGTGGTGCTGGCGCGGGCGTGGCATGTGCATATCGACGCGGGCGAGAGCGACAACGTGGCAGGGCTGTTCGACTTTCTCGACCAGGTGCAGCAGGTCACGCCGGGCGAGCCGGCCACGGCATTGATCCGCTTCGACCGCCTTGCCCGGCTTGAGCGTCTGGACGAGGCGAGAAGCTGGGTTCGCACGCTGCTCGCCCAGCCGCGCTTCGTGAGCGACAGCGAGGCGATGCTCGAGCTGCTGCGGGCCGTCCGCGAGCAGACGCCGGCGGTGACCGACGAACTGCGGCAAGCCTACGTGGCGCATCACGGCCGCACGGCCGAGCTGGCGCTGGCCGACGCGCTGGCGGAGGGCGAGGCGGAGGCGGACGCGGCTCGTGCGGAGCGGGTGTGGGCGCGGCATGCCGAGGAGGCCGGGGCCGACATGGAGGAACTCGCGTGGCAATGGGCGCGGGCGCGATATCTCGAGGCGGTGGCGGCGGACGCGGCCGGCGAAGCCTGGGCCGAACTGGCCGACGCACACCCGGCTCACATTGCGGTGCAACTCGACGCGCTGGGCAGCGAGGCGACGTGGGTGCACCGCGGCGCGGTGGATCGGGCGATCGACCGTGTGGCGGAGGCGATGGGCGAGGCGACGTTGAACTGGCGCGTGGCGCGGGCCCGCTGGCTGCTGGAGGCCGACGACGCCACCCGCCGCGCGGGGCGGGCGATCAGCCTGTTGGCGGATGTGAAGGAGGCGGCGCCGCACCGGCTGGCGGTGCGCCTGCTGCTGGCCGAGGCGCACCGGGTGGATGGTCGGCCGGAGCTGGCGTTGGACGAACTGCGTGAGGCGGTGCAACGTGAGCCGGCGTCGCTGGACCTGCGCCTCTCGCTGGCCGAGCTGTATCACGACCAGCAGCAGCGCGCCAGTGCCCGGCAGCAGGCGACGGTGGTGGCCCGTGACGAGCGGGCCAGCGCGGATCAGCGCGAGCGGGCGGCGGCGGTGCTGGAGGCGATCGCGCGGGCGGAGGAGGAAGGGTGAGGGTGAGTGTAGGAAGAGCCCACGGATGGAATCCGTGGGCTTCGGAGACGGGTGTGGTGTTGGGTGAGGGGGCGGCGTCACACGTCGCGGACGCAGCGGAAGCCGGCGTTGGTGGTGGCGCTGTCGGGCATGTTGCCGGTGCGGGCGGCGACGCGGTAGCGGTTGCAGTAAGAGCGGTGACAGAGGTAGCTGCCGCCCTTTTGCAGCTTGTGCGTGCCGGCGTCGGGGCCGAGCGGGTTGTCGCGGGTTTCTAGCTTCGCTTCGACATGCCAGGCAGGGTCGAAGTATTCGGTGCACCATTCCCAGACGTTGCCCGAGACGTTGTGCAGCCCGTAGCCGTTGGGGGAAAAGGCGTCGACGGGGCAGGTGCCGGCAAAGCCGTCGTCGGCGGTGTCCTGGTCGGGGAACTTGCCCTGCCAGATGTTGCACAGGTGCTTGCCGGCCGGGGTGAGATCGTCGCCCCAGGGATAGATCTGCTGATCCAACCCGCCACGTGCGGCGTATTCCCATTCCGCCTCGGTCGGCAGCCGTTTGCCCGCCCAGCGGGCGTAGGCGATGGCGTCGTTCCAGCTCACGTGGACCACGGGGTGGTCGGCCAGCCCCTTGAGGTCGGACCGCTCGCCGAACGGCTTGCGCCAGTACGCTCCGGGCACGGCGATCCACCAGGTAAGGCCCTGCACGGCGTGCGTCTGCTTCAACCGTTTGGCGAACTTCGGCGAGAGGTGCGTGTGGAAGACGAACGACCAGCCGAACGCCTCGGCGTCGGTGCGGTAGCCGGTGGCGTCGACGAACTGCTCGAAGGCGGCGTTGGTGACGGCGGTGGCGTCGATGTAGAACGGGCGGACGGTGACGTCGCGCACCGGGCCTTCGCCGTCGGATTCCCACTGCTGGTCGGAGTCGGTGCCCATGCGGAACGTGCCGCCGGGCAGCTTGATCATGTTGTCGGTGCGGCCGGCGTCGGCGTGGCGGATCGGCTCGGCGGTGGGCACTTCGACCATCGGCACGGGCGAGCCGCCCCCGGAACCTCCGGAGTCTGCCCGCGCGGCGACGGTGGCGCTGGTCGCCTGCCGCGAGGCGGGGGTGCAGCAGGCTTTTTTGGCGGGTTTCGCGCCTTGGTTGGATGGCGTGAGGGGCAACTGCATTGCACCCCATTTTATCACAAAGCGCAGACCACGTTCGCCGTGCAGCGCAGCGGAGCGCGCTCCGCTGCGCTGCGCGGCGAACTTTGAATGGTGTGACATGGGTTGTCGCGGACGGGTCAATACCGGTCGACGCTGTCGCAGACTTCGCCGGCGTCCATCCGCGAGGCGAAGCCGAGCATCTGCGAAGGGTCGGCGGTCGAGGCGTCGTGCACCAATTCCCGGTCGAGCTTGCCACGCACCAGCTTCGGTGGGCCGACCAGTTCGCATTGGGCCGTGCCTTCACCGTCGCGCTGAAGCACGCCGCGGATCGACGGCAGCAGGTCGGGGTCGACCGCCACCCGCAAGCCGTTGACCCGCAGGCTCACCGCCCGGCCGGCCTGGTGCAGCTCCAGCACCACGTCCGCCGCCGGGTCGCCATTGCGCGGCGACGCCTGCCGCAACACTTCGCGCAACCGCTTGAACTCGCCGTTGAAGGCCGTCCCCTGATCCACCGGCCGGGGGTCGCGCACGACGATACGCACCTGCTGCGTCAGCTTCGCTTCCGCCTGTTCGATCGGGATCACCTGGTCGACCACGATGCTCGGCTCTTCCCGCCGGCGGTCGACTTTGCCCTTGAGGAACACCACCTTGTCCGTCTCCAGATGGTGATACGTCGTCGCATAGGTGTCGGCGAAGACCACCGCGTCGATGCTCTGCTTGCCGTCGTCGAGGGTGAGCATCGCCATCTTCTGACCGGCAGAGCGCCCCTTTTTCACGAACGTCGGCCGGACGCGCGTGAGCATGCCGCCCACCGTCACCTGCACCTCCGCGGCGAGCTGCTGCACATCGGCGATGTCGCAACTGCTGTAGCGGTGCAGCGCGTCGCGGTGCTGATCCAGCGGATGGCTGGAGACGTAGAAGCCGAGCACTTCCTTTTCATACTTCAGCGCTTCGTTGGTCGTCCACGGCTCAACGCGCGGCAGCGTCACGGCGGCGGTGGCGTCGTCGCCCGGCTCGGCGGTTTCCTCCACGCCGCCGAAGAAGTTCATCTGCCCGCTCGTGCGATCTTTGGCGGCGCGTTGGCCGGCCTGAATGGCGGCGTCGAGCGCTTCGACCATGGCGGCGCGGTTTGCAATGCCGTGCACCTCGTCGAACGCGCCGCACTTGATCAGCGCTTCGATGGTCGAACGGTTCACCGCCCCCAACGGCACGCGTTCGCAGAAGTCGTAGAGATGCTTGAACGGGCCTTCTTTTTCGCGCTCACCGATGATGGCGCGGATGGCCTTTTCGCCCACGCCCTTGACGGCCGAGAGGCCGAAGCGGATGTGGCCGTGGCTGGCGTCACGCGGCTCGCCGGGGTCGAACACGACGCCGAAGCCGATGTCGGAGAGGTTGATGTCCGGCGGCTTGACTTCGATGCCGGTGTTACCGTTTGGCAACCGCGTGCGTTTGCAGGCGTCGATGTACTCGACCACCTTGTCCGTACTCACCGATTCGTAGGTAAGCAGCGCGGCCATGTAGTGCAGGGGGAAGTAAGTCTTGAGGTAGGCGGTCTGGTAGGCGACGATCGCGTAGCCGGTGGAGTGGGACTTGTTGAACCCGTAGCCGGCGAACTTGAGGATGAGGTCGTACAGTTCGTTCGCCTGGTCTTTGGACATCCCCTGCGTACCGGCGCCTTCGATGAACTGCTCGCGGCCGGCGTTGATGACGGACTCTTTTTTCTTGCTGATCGCCTTGATAAGCGTGTAGGCCTGGCGCAGCGGGATGCCGCCGAGCTGGTTGGCGACCTGCATGACCTGTTCCTGGTAGACCATGATGCCGTAGGTTTCGGCGGTCAGGCGGTCGACGACTTCGTGGACCTTGGGCACGGGTTCGCGGCCGTGCTTGCGGTTGTTGTAGTTGGGGATCAGCTCCATCGGGCCCGGGCGATAGAGGGCGTTGGCGGCGATGAGGTCTTCGAGGCGGTCGGGCTTCATGGACATGAGCAGGTTGCGCATGCCGCCGGACTCGAACTGGAACACGCCGGCGGTGTCGCCGCGCTGAAACAGTTCCAGGACGTTGGGGTCGTCGTAGGTGAGGCGTTCAAGGTCGAGGGGGTCGGAGCCCACGGATTCAATCCGTGGGCTTCTGATGAACTTGCGGATGGTTTCCTCGTCGAAGCTGCCGCGGATGAGGGTTTTGGCGCGTTCGATGATGCTGAGCGTGCGCAGGCCCAGGAAGTCCATCTTCAGCAGGCCGACCTTTTCGCACGTCGGGCCGTCCCATTGCGTGACGAGTTGATCGGTGCCGGGCGGCTGGTAGAGCGGGACGATGTTGTCCAGCGGCTGGGTGGCCATGACGACGCCGGCGGCGTGGACGCCGGCGTGGCGGGCGAGGCCTTCCAGCCGGCGGGCGGTGTCGATCATGGCCCGGTGGTGCGGGTTGTCGTCGTAGAGCTTCTTGAGGTCGGGCTCCTGCTGGAGCGCCTTCTCCAGCGTCGTGCCCAGGCCGTCGCCGACGAGCTTGCAGACCTTGTCGACGTCGCCGAGCGAGACGTCGAGCACGCGTCCGACGTCGCGGATGGCAGCGCGGGCCTTGAGCGTGCCGAAGGTGATGATCTGCGCGACGTGGCCGTACTTCTGGCGGACGTAGTCGATGATCTCCGCCCGGCCGTCCTGGCAGATGTCGATATCGATATCGGGGTATTCGGAGCGGTCGGGGTCGGTGAAGCGTTCGAACAGCAGGCCGTACTTCACGGGGCAGGCGTTGGAGAGGCCCAGCACGTAGCCGACCATCGTGCCCACGCCCGAGCCACGCGCGTTGACGGGGATGCCGCGCCGGCGGGCTTCGTTGCAGAAGTCCCAGACGATGAGGAAGTAGGCGCTGATGAGCTTGTCCGCGAGCACCTGGAGTTCGCGTTCGAGCCGGGCGCGGATTTCGTCGGTGATGCCATCCTTGCCGTACCGCCAGACCAGGCCCGCTTCGCACAGGTCGCGCAGGGCCTGGTCGCAGGTCTCCTTGAGCTGTTCCTGCGTGAGCTGCTGGTCGCTGGCTTCGTCGAAGGGCAGCAGTTGGTACTGGGCGCAGAAGGCTTTGAACCATTCGGTGGAGCCTTCGGGCGGGGATTGGGGGTTGGGGGTTGGGGAGTGGGGTTTCGGACTCGGAACCCCACT
>JBBDPC010000001.1:8529-8946 GCA_040876735.1 Phycisphaeraceae bacterium
CCCCCCCCCCCCCCCCCCCCCCCCCCCCCCCCCCCCCCCCCCCCCCAACCCCGACTTTCTCGATCTTCACCACCGGCGCATGGTTCGCGTTGAAGTCCAGCTCGAGATTGCACATCTCCGCGATGCGGTTGGTGTTCGCGCACGCCTCGGCCCACTTGGCGTGGTCCATCGCGGCGTACATCTCGTCGCTGCTCTTGAGGTAGAGCTGCGTGGGGTACTTCATCCGGCTGTCGTCGCTGACGAGCTTGCCGGTGGAGATGCAGCAGAGCGCATCGTGCGGCGCATGGTCGTCCTTGAGCAGGAAGTGAACGTCGTTGGTCGCGACCAGCCCGACGCCGAGGCGGTCGGCGAGGTCCATCAGCTCGGGGTTGACCTGGTCCTGCTCGCGGATGTGCTTCTGCACTTCGATGAAGAAGT
>JBBDPC010000002.1:0-1626 GCA_040876735.1 Phycisphaeraceae bacterium
GTAATCGGTTCATCAAACCCGTCTTCCCCTGCGGCGTGTTGGCGACGATGCTGATGGCATGAATGAACACCATGAACAGCCGGCAGATCATCAGCCGGACGAAGCAAGCTCTGGCCCTCGACGTCAGCGACGCGATGCGTCGCAATGGCGTGCGTTGATCGAGCAGCATCGCGACAGTGGCCTGTCGGTCCGCGCGTTCTGCCAGCAGCATTCGCTGAACGAGGCGAGCTTCTATGCCTGGCGGCGACGTCTGCGTGATCAGGCATCGCCGACACCGGATGCCTCGGCCCGGTTCGTCCGCCTTCAGCCGCGGGACCGCGGTGAAGCGGGCATCATTGAAGTGCGCTTCGCTGGCGGGACGATACTGAAGTGTTCGTCGGATCACTTGGCGGCACTGGTCCGGTTGCTCAAAGGCGATGTGGGCGAGACCGGCTCATGCTGAGTTTTCAAAGTCAGGCTCCGATCTACCTCTACGCGGACGTGGCCGACATGCGAAAGTCGTTTGATGGCCTGCTGGGGCTGATCGAACAGGCGGGCATGGCGGACGCCGAGCGAGCGCTGTCGGGTGCGTGGTTTGTCTTTCGCAACCGGCGCAGCGATCGGCTGAAGATCCTCTACTTCGATCGCGACGGTCTGGCGATCTGGTACAAGCGGCTGGAGCAGGGCCGCTTCCAGTGGCCGACGGTGCCCCCGGAACAGCCGGGGCAGGCGACGCTGTCGATCGAGGCGAGTGAGCTTCAACTGATTCTGGAAGGCATCGACCTGGACTCGGTGCGTCGGCGCAAGCGTTACCGTCGGCCCGCAGCTGCGCGGGATGTGGAAAACATTGCCTGAAAACAGGCTGGAAAACAGCCGACTGGACAATGGCGCATCTGGCGCTATGGTGGCGGACATCACCATGACGCCGCCGAAAATTGACAATCTGGAGCAGGCGAACCAGGTCATCGCCGAGCTGGTCGAGACGGTCCACAAGCAACAGGGCCAGATCGCATGGCTGACGCGTCAGATGTTCGGCCGCAAGTCGGAGCGCTGGTCGGGTGATGATCAACCGGGGCTGTTCGGTGACGAGCAGGCATCGGCCGAGGCATCCGAGCCGGCGAAGCAAGCGATTGAGTATGAACGCGAAGCGCCCGCTGCTGGGGGGCGTGGCAAGCGGCAGCCGATTCCCGATCACCTGCCGCGCGAGACGCGCATCCACGACCTGCCCGCGCATGAGAAGACGGGCATGAAGCGCATCGGCGAGGAGGTCAGCGAGCAGTTGGCGTTCGAGCCGGGCCGGGTCTATGTGATCCGGCATGTGCGTTACACGTACGCCCGCGTGGACGAATCGCTCGACCCCCGGGATGGCAGTGAGCCGAACGTGGTGACGGCAAGCAAGCCCGACGAAGGGCTGCCGCGATGCATCGCAGCGCCGAGCCTGCTGGCCTACATCGCGGTGAGCAAGTTCGCGGATCACCTGCCGCTGTACCGCCAGGAAGGCATCCTCCATCGCAGCGGCGTCGAGCTCAGCCGATCGAGCATGTGCCGGTGGATGCAGGAGCTGGCGACGCTGTGCACGCCGCTGCTGGCGCTCATGAAGAAACGCATGCTGCAAAGCCACGTGATCCAGGCGGACGAGACGCCGGT
>JBBDPC010000003.1:0-7733 GCA_040876735.1 Phycisphaeraceae bacterium
ACATCGACTACATCTCCGCCCACGGCACGGGCACGAAGGAGAACGACTCGATCGAAACCAAGGCCGTCCGCGGCGTCTTCGGCGAAGACGCGGGCAATGTGCCGATGTCCAGCGTCAAGAGCATGCTGGGCCACCTCATCGCCGCCGCCGGCGCGGTGGAGTTGATTACCTGTCTGCTGGCATTGCGCGATCAGAAGGTGCCGCCGACGATCAACCTCGACACGCAGGACCCCGCCTTCGCCGGCATGGACAACGTCCCCCATCAGGCCCGCGACGCGAAGGTCGACGTCTGCCTCTCCAACAGCTTCGGCTTCGGCGGCCAGAACGACACGCTGATCGTCAAGCGCGTGTGAGACGCTACCTAGAGACACAGAGAAGCGAAGGTTGTCGCCTGTTACTGAGTTTTGACCGGATCACAGGATCGGCGGGATGGGGAGGATCAAGACAGAAGCCGGGAAGTGGGGAAGAGAGAAAAATTAAAACCCCCATCCTGTCAATCCGGCCGATCCTGTGATCCGGTCAAAAACCAATCACCATCGATCCACGAACGCGCTTCTGCGTGCCTGAGTGGTTCATCATGCGCAGCTCAATTTTTAGACGTTCTTCACCTGACAGATCCGTTTCACTCGTTTCGGGACTGGAAACCGCATGACTCAGACTGCTCCCACGGCCATCCCCGTTCCCACGGTGAGACGCCGTGGATCGCTTGCACAGGCCGCGTATGCGCTGCCGGTCGTGCTGTTGGCGGTGATGGTGCTGATCTATATCGTTTCGCCGTCGTTCTACCTCACCTATGTGCTGGAGAAGGAGCATCGCGAGACGCAGGCGGTGGAGATTCTGACGTTCCTCTGCGGGCTGACGGCCTCCGGGCTGCTGGCCTGGAGCGCGTGGCGGTTGTGGCGGCTGGAGTGGCACGCGGGTAAGGTCGCCGGTCTGCCGGGCGGGCCGATGCTGGTGGCGGTGGTGGCGCTGGCGGCGATCTTCTTCACCGGCGAGGAGATCAGTTGGGGCCAGACCTACCTCCAGTGGCAGACGCCGGAGGCCTACGAGGAGCTGGCGGATAACGGCGAGACGAACCTCCACAACGCCAAGACGCCGATCCGCGTCCAGTCGCTGGGCAGCCTGTTCCTGGTGGTGGTCTTCATGGGCCTGCCGTTGGCGTGGCGGTTCCGTGATCGGTTGAAGCTGCCCGCGGACTGGCGCAGTGGCGTGGCCGAGGGGCCGGTCGTTTTCACGTTCGTCTGCGGCTTCCTCTGGTCGCGCAGCAAGGAGCTGTATCTTCGCCTCAACGCGCCGGAGGACGCGGCGCAGAGCGAGCTTTACGTGCAGTTTATCTCGCAGATGAAAGAGCAGAAGGAACTGCTGTTCGCCGTCGGGTTGCTGCTGTACGGCCTCTACCGCGTCCGCCAGGTTCGCGAGCACCGCACCGCTTCGCTTGCCGGCGAGCGATGATCCGTGGGCCGCGGGAAGCGCGGTGCAAGCACCGCGGCGAAATAGCCACCAGTGGCACCCGGCAAGCATGGAGCTGTATCATCTTCAGCTGGCGGGACTCGCTGCGCGTGGAAAACATGTCTATGGTGGTCAGGTCACTGGATGATGGATGTGAACCACTTTTCCCTGATGGGGAGCAACACATGCGACGGACGTGGAGACTCAGGTTGGCCATGGCTTTGATCGGCGGCATCGTCCTGTGCGGTCACCCGGGCCCGGCTTCGGCGGAGGTGGCGGCGGAGCAGGTGGAGGCGGCGTTGAAGTTCCTGCCGCCCGACCGGGTCGATCTCGACGCCTTGATCGGCGACACGCAGAAGATGTCGCCGGCGCCCAACTCGCTTCGCCTGGTCTGGTGGATGCCGCTGGAGTTCTGGACCGTCTCGTGGAGCCAGGATCCGACGATCGACAAGAAGGAAGTTGCGGAGCTGGTGAAGGTCGTGCAGGACTACACGGTCCTCGCCGTGGTGGACGGGCAGGTCGGCCCGTTCGGCGGGACGCAGTTCACCCCGGTGGACGAGCTGAAGCAGCGGGTGTTCATCCGTACCGCCGAGGGCGAACGGGTGACGCCCCTGGCCGCGCAGGCCGTCTCCCCGGACATGCGGAACCTGCTGGCGGCGATGCAGCCGATGATGGCGAACATCATCGGCCCGATGGGGCAGAACATGGCGTTTGTCGTCTTCGACCGCGAAACCGACGCCCAAGGCAAGGCGGGGGTGGGCGACGCCACGACGCTGGGCGCCTTTGTCGCCGAGGTGGGCGACGAGCGTTTCGAGTTCCCCAGTCCGTTGCAGGCCCTGCTCGTGCCGAAGGTCTGCCCGACCTGCGACGTCTCGTTCCACGGCGCCTACGTCTACTGCCCCTTCGACCGCACGCAGATGGCGCACCAAGACGAGTAACGCCCGCCCGTTCAGCCGCGCCGCACCGCGTCGCGCAGATCGTCGACCAGTTCCGCCAGCGAGTTGGCCTGCACCTCGGCGGGCAGGGCGGGCGGGGCGTCGGCCTGCAACTGCCGGGCGATGCGCTGGGCGGCGGTGATGATCGTCGAGTGGTTGCGCTTGCCCATCGCCTGGGCGATCTCGGGATAGCTCATCGACGTCATTTCACGGGTGAGGTGGATCGCCAGCGACCGGGCGAGCACGACCAGGCGGTGCCGGCTGGGCCCGAGCGCCTGCGTCTTGCTGACGCCGAGGCGTTCGCAGACCTGCTCGATGATCGTGTCGAAACGGACGGGCTTGCCGGGGGCGGGGTCGATGTCGTGGTCGAACAGTTGGCGGACCAGCGCGTGGCCGACGCGGGTGTGCGTGGTCGCGCCGCCGTGCGGCTGAACTCGGCCGGCCTCACGGGTGAGCGAGGCGAGGGCCTGGAGCTTGGTGAGCGTGCCTTCGATTTCGCGCACGCTGCCGCGCGTTCGGCTGGCGAGCGTCCGGGCGACGTCCGGCTCCATCACCAGCCCCCGCCGCTTGGCGAGCGCGTCGACGAGACGCTGCCGGGTCTCCTGGTCGGGTGTGGCGATCTGCACGACCAGCCCGCGCACGCACCGGCTGACCAGCGCTTCGGAAAACTGCTTGATGAGCTTGGGGTGACTGTCGCTGGCGAGCACGACGCGGGCGCCGCCGAGTTCGATCTGGTCGAAGCTGTGGAGGAACTCCTGCTGCGTGGCCTGCTTGTTGGCGATGAAGTGCACGTCGTCCACGGCGAGCAGGTCGAGTTGGCGGATCCGCCGGCGGAACGCTTCAAGCTGGTTGGCGCGGACGGCGGTGATGTATTCGTTGGTGAACTGTTCGCCGGTGGTGTAGAGCACGCGGGCGTTGGGCTGGTGGTCGAGCATTTGCCGGCAGACGCCCTGGAGCAGATGCGTCTTGCCCAGCCCGCAGCCGCCGTGGAGAAACAGCGGCCCGGCGGGGTCGAGGTCCACGTCGGCGAGGCGGCAGGCGGCGGCGTAGGCCAACTCGTTGCTCGGGCCGACGATGAACTCGTCGAGCTTGCGGCGAAGGCGCGGGGCGTGGGGATGAGGCGTGGGACGTGAGGCGTGGGACTTGCGCGGCGAAGACGATGCGTTCGTCTCACGCGGAGCGTCTTGCGCCCCGGGTTTTTCATGCCCGGTGCGCTGATCGTTGAATCGGTCGGGGGCGACCTGCACGTCGAGTTCGACCTGCTGGCCAAGCTCTTCGTGTGCGGCGGCATGGAGATCGCTATGGAAGTTGCGGTCGATCCAGTCGGCGATGAAACGGTTGGGCACCGTCACGCAGAGGGTGCTCTGCTCGTCGAGGTAGTCGAAGCGGGCGGAACGGTCGAACCACATGGCGTAGCGCCGGGGGCCGACGGCTTTGGCGAGGCGTGACGCGATGCGCGTACCGACATTGGGGGAAGTGGTCGTGGTCACGAGCACTCCTGGGGGATAGCGGTTGTACCAGCGTGCCATGGGGATGCCGGGTTGGCCGGCAACGCCGAAGCGGTCGAGGCCGGTTCGGCTGGCGTCAGGCTGGCTTACACCTGTGTGACGGTTGGTCCAGGTTCCATCCGAAGGGCCGCATGCGCGAACGTCACCCGAAAGCCGGGCACGGCGGAACTTGCCGTGCGAGAGAGCCGCGTGCCACTGTCATCCGTGGCGGCTTTATCGGTCACCGGCCTTGCGTCATGCGGGGCGTCATTCCTTTGACACCGGAAGGCGAAGATAGAGGTCGCGACCGATTCGTTCAACCGGTGATTGGCCCGCCAAAGCGGATCGCGAACTTCAGTGTGTGCATTGGCAAGCCGTTAAAGCACGGATTTTTTTTATCCACTCCCTTTCATCCGCTGCTGTGCAAATGTGGATAAAGCTGGCGAAGCAGGCAGTCTGGCGCAGCCGACGGCCTCGTCCGCGTCGAACGAGCAGCGCCCCGTCTCGAGCATGCGCTGCACGTAAGGCATGCACAGGCCGCAGCCACGCGTCGCGCCGGTGCGGTCGGCAAGCTGGTCGAGCCGCAGCGCGTGCTGCCGCGCAAGCTGTTGGAGCTGGACGAACGAGCGGTTGGCGCAGATGCAGCGGGTGACGGGCATGGCGGGCATCAGTCTCCGTAGATGTCGGCCGAGCCGTCGGGACTGGCGAGGTTGCCGGCGGGCGAGCCGTCGACGATGCGGTGGGCCGGCCCGTGCAACGGCTGCGGGGCCACGTGGCCGTCGAGGTAGAGCACCTGGGCGTTTTGATGATGCCGGAAGTGGGCGTAGCCGGAGGGCGTGGTGATCACGGGCGTGTGCAGGAGGTAGTGGCCTTCGTTGACGCGTGTGCCGAAGTCGAAGTGGACGGCGTCGGCGAAGAGGGCGACTTCGCTGGTGCGGCCGTCGTACTGCTGGCGTCGGTGGGGCGTGGCGCCGGGGAAGAGGCCGCCGGCGAGGTGGACGTTGTAGCCGTAGCTGGCGGTGCGGTGGGCGAACTTGTTGTAGAAATCCGGGTGGTCGTAGGGGAAGTTGGGGCACTGGAAGTGCTCGCCTTGCGTGGTGAGGTAGGGGGCGAAGGCGCTGCGGGTGAGATCGAGCGGGCGGTCGGGCTGGGTGAAGTCGATCGGGGCGGACTCGAGGCCGAACCACCACTGCCGGCCGGCACCGCTGTCCTGGAAGTAGGGCCAGAAGACCCCGGCGTGATCGTCGAGGTACATCTGCCCGGCAATGCCGAGCTGGCGGAGGTTGCTGCCACAAACGGCCGTGCGGGCGGCGAGACGGGCGTTGGCCAGCGCGGGCAGCAGCAGACTCACGAGCAGGGCGATGACGCTGAGCGTGACGAGCAGTTCGATGAGCGTGAAGGCGCGGCGTGGCTGGTGCATGGTGCGGTCTCCCAAGGGGAGCGAGGAGGCAAGTCAAAGCCGGGCCGCCACTTTCGCGACGACCCGACGGGTGGCGTCAAAGGGAATCGTGTCACGCGACGGCGCGGTGACGCTGCCGACGCAGCAGCATCAGCGCACCGCCGCTGCCCAGCAGCATGAGCGTGGCAGGCTCAGGCACCTCGGCCACGGTCAACTCGTCCAGCGCGAAGTAGGCGGGCGTGTTGGCGTTGCTGCTGTCGACGGCGAAGCGCAGTTGGCTGACTTCGCCGAGGGCTTGGAGGTCGGTCTCGGCCCACTGGTCGAGGATGTAGTGGTCGTTGCTGTCGGCCGAGCGGAAGTCGGCGAGGTAGATATCGATCGCGCCGGTCTCGTTCTCGTTCGCGTCGAGGCCGGTGACGGTGACGGCGAACCAGTCGCCTTCCGCAAACGCGCTGGCAAACCCGTCGCCGTCGCGCATGGACAAGGCGGCATAGGTGGTGTTGGTCAGGTGGGCGCTGCGGACGGTGGTGGCGGTGGGGAGCGTGAGGGTGGCCGTGCCGAAGCCGACGGCGTAGATCTCGCTCGATGCGGCGCTGCCGGTGAAGGCGGCGAACTGGTTGCCGTGGCCGGCGGTGGTGGTGTCGTCGATGTTGGAGTAGGCGAAGCCGGACCAGTATTCAAAGTTGAACAACTCGTCGATTCCCCAGTCGGTGGCGAAGTGGACGCCCCGGCTGGTGAACCCGCCCGCCTCGTCGCTGCCGTTGTAGTAGCTGTCGGCCGGCAGCGAGAGGTCGTGGAAGTCGACGGTGACGTCGGCGGCGGCGGCGGTGAGCGTGAGCGACATCATGGCCGTGCCGGCGACGGCGCATCCGATAGAAAAACGAAGCATCTGGCTTTTCTCCTTGCCCTGTTTCGCGCAGGGCATGCAAAAACCCCTCGAACACGGTGTGAACCGTCCTCGCGGATGCCATGCAGTGCCAGACGCTCGCCCAAGGGGGGAATGCGAGTGTAGCGCGATCTGCCCGGCGTGTCCCTTTCCGCGAGGACACCAGGCTCCGATCAGGCAGGTCTTCCGGCTTAGAGCACGCTTCGCTCGCCTTCCCGCCTACGACCCGTTGCAGGTCCGGCAGTGGCATACAAGCAAAACGCCTGCCCGGCTTGATCGAAAACGACTCAAGCCAGGCCGCTCATCACGGCGGCGCGTCCGCGGAGGAATCGCAGGCGTCACAAAAATACGCCCGCTCACCTCGCTTCCCTTTTCACGCTCATCACGTCGGCTGTTCACCCGGCCGCAATAGCGCACCCGAAGGAGTACCCCCACCATACAGATGCACCTCACCCCTTGCAAGACCTTGCTCCAAACTCTCCCCCCGCGGCGTGGTCACTTCAGTGACCATGCTCCGCCCCCACCGTGATATACTGACTCCCCGCCGACCCTTATCCCCCGGACCCCCCGCACGATCCCGGCGCACGGAGGCGTCGCCCATGGAAACGCAAACCGACACATCCGCCGCCGCCCACACCAACGCCCCGCGTGAAGCGGATGCGACGCCTTCGCCGCGCAAGCCTCAAGCCTCAAGCCCCAAGCCGCACCCCGACGCCCCCCGCGCGCCCCGCATCATCGCCTTGATGAACCAGAAAGGCGGCGTCGGCAAAACGACCACCACCGTCAACATCGGCGCCGCCCTCAGCACCGCCGGCTACCGCGTGCTGCTGATCGACCTCGACCCCCAGGCCCACCTCTCCCTCCACGTCGGCATCAACCCCGACGAACTGGACAAGTCGATCTACGACATGCTCGTCGACGAAGCGACCACCGCCGCCGAGGTCGTCCAGCAGATCGACCCCAAGCTCGGCGTCCTGCCCGCCGAAGTGAACCTCGCCGGCGTCGAGGCCGAGCTCGCCGAGCAGACCGCCGCCGGCCAAAGCCAGGGCGTGCTCCGCGACAAGACCCGCGACCTCGTCAAGCAGTTCGACTTCGTCCTGCTCGACTGCCCGCCCAGCCTCGGCCTGCTCACCATCAACGGGCTGACCATGGCCAACGAAGTCATCGTCCCCATGCAGGCCCACTTCCTCGCGCTCCAGGGACTGAGCAAGCTGCTGGAAACCATCAGCATGGTCCGCCAGGGCATCAACCCCGCCCTCAAGCTCGCCGGCATCGTGCTCTGCATGCACGAGGCCAACACGCTGCTCGCCGGCGAAGTGGCGGGCGACCTCGACAGCTTCCTCACCGAAGCCCGCGGCACCGACCAGCCCTGGGCCGACGCCATCGTCTTCCAGCCGCCGATTCGCCGCAACATCAAGCTCGCCGAAAGCCCCAGCTTCGGCCAGTCCATCTTCGCCTACGCCCCCGACTGCCACGGCGCCAGAGACTACGCCGCGCTGGCCAAGGCCGTCGCCCTCCACCGCGTTCACGCCTGAGCGCATACGTACGCAAACAACATCGCCACTATTTCGCTGCGC
>JBBDPC010000003.1:7833-43072 GCA_040876735.1 Phycisphaeraceae bacterium
CGCTGCGCGGCTAAAAATCCCTTGAAAATAGCTGTTGACAAAATCGTGATATCGTTTACAATCGCATACGAATCGAGCATCAAGCAGACCGTCGCCGGGTGGCAGGACTTGAAAGGCCATTCCATGAAGACCGTGACGATGAGCGTGCGGGTGCCGGAAGAGGATGCGGACTTTATCGCGAGCCTGGAGGTCCCGGGGGCCGCCACGCCCAGCGACAAGCTCCGCGCCATCATCGCCGAGGCCCGGCTACGCCAGGAAGGGTCGGGGGACTTCCGCCGGGCCTTGGCTTTATCCGAGCAGTTGATGCGCCCGGCGCGTCAACGATTGCGTGACGCGGAGCATCGCCTTCGGGTACACTCCGACCTGGTCGCCGCCGTGGAAGACTGGCTCCCCGAAGCCCTCGCCACCGCGATGACCGGACCTCTCCATTCGGGGGCGCCGGATGATGAAGACAAAACCGAACTGCTCGAGCTTGAACGGGAACTGGCCGATCGCGTATTCGCCCTGCTCGAAGCCGTGCTGCGCCTCGGCGTCACCCGCCAGTGCCGCTGCTACGACCCGGCCGCCATCGCCCATCGCCTCCAACCGATCATGGAACTCGCCCGCGTGATCGAACGCATGCGGGATGATGAAGAACAACGCCAAGACGCCAAGCCGCCAAGACGCCAAGAAGGGACGGCATCGCGATGATGAACAGCAAGATAGAAAGGCCCAACGCGGTCAGTGTGCTCCGGCATCTGGTCTTCGATCCCTTTCTTCCTTGGCGTCTTGGCGACTTGGCGACTTGGCGTTCAATCCAACTCACCATCAGATGAATCGAACAAGGAGACTCGTCATGAAAGAAGGCATCACCGCACGCGTCGGTCGGATCATCAGCGGCGGGTTCAACCAGATCGTCGACGCGATGGAAAACGCCGCGCCCGAGATGGTCATGGAAGAGGCCGTCCGCGAAGTGGACGGCGTCATCGACGAGGTCCGCGCCGAGCTCGGCAAGACCGTCGCCAACAAACACCTGGCCACCCGCCGCCTGGCGGACGCCAACGCCCGTCATGAAAAGCTGGCTGACCAGATCGACCTCGCTGTGGAGCAGGGCCGCGAAGACCTTGCCGAGGCCGCCATCGCGCAGCAGCTCGACCTCGAAGCGCAGATCCCCGTGCTCGAGACCACCATCAACGATGCCGGCGGCGAAGAGAAGGAACTGGAAGGCTACGTCGCCGCCCTGCTTGCCAAGAAGCGCGAGATGAAGGAAGAGCTGCGCGAGTTCCGCAAAAGCCGGGCCGAGGCCGCCAAGACCACCGGCGTCGCGGCCGACGGCGACGGCGCCTCCCGCCCCGGCAGCACGGTCGAGTCCCGCGTCTCCAAGGCCGGCTCCGCCTTCGACCGCGTGCTCGAAAAGCAGACCGGCCTCGGCGGGCTCAACAGTAGTCTCAAGCAGTCCGGCCAGCTCGCCGAACTGGAAGACCTCTCGCGCAAGAACCGCATCGAAGAACGCCTCGCCGCCGCCAAGGCCCGCGCGAAGAAGGCGTAACCTCCGACACCGGCCTGCCCACTTCAGTGGGCAGGTCCCCCACCTGAAACGATCCGGTCCATCACCGCCGCGAGGTGCGAAGACCATGTACGAACAGTTCACAGATCGCGCCCGCATGGCAATGGGCTTGGCAAATCAGGAAGCATTGGCCTTGAAACATGACTACATCGGCACCGAGCACATACTGCTCGGGCTGATGCGAGAGGGGCGGGGCATCGGCTTCAAAGCGTTAGAACATTTTGGCGTGGATCTTCAGAAGGTTCGCCAGGAACTCGAAAACCTCGTGAAACAGGGCTCGGAGCCCATTGAGCAGAAGATGCTTTCCCAAACGCCACGAGCCAAGCTGGTGATTCAACATGCGATTGAGGAAGCACGTCAACGCAACGTGAGTGATATCGACACGGGGTACATGTTGCTTGGCCTGATCCGAGACAAGAACGGTTTGGCGGCGCACGTGCTGGCGAATCTTGGACTCGAGCCTGAGGCGGTTCGCGCCCAGGTGGAGGCGCTGGCCAATGATGAGCGAGCGAACGAGGCAGAATGGTTGAGCCCCCGCGACCGGGCCCACAAGTTCTGGGGCCTTAGCCTGATCATGGCGACGATACTCGTTGTGATACTGGTCTGGCTGTTGGTGGGAATCCTGCGATGATTGGCTGAGCCTTAACCGGCTTGAAAGTGCACACCATGCTCGACTTCCTGCTCGCCATCGAGAACCTGCCGTTCACCATCGCCCTGGCGGTGATGTTGGGGCTTGGCTTGCTTGAGGGCGTGACGACGGTGTTGGGCATGGGGGCGTCGAGCTTTCTCGACACGTTTTTGCCCGACGTCGACATCGACGCGGACCTCGACTTCAACCAGTTCGATCTCACCGCCGGCGACGGCGACCTCGACCTCGGCGACGTCGCCTCGCACGGGCCGATCGCCAAGATCATGGGCTGGATGCACATCGGCCGCGTGCCCGTGCTCATCCTGCTCGCCCTGTTCCTGCTCACCTTCGGCATGGCGGGCCTGTTCGTGCAGTCGTTCGCCGAGGCGCTGACCGGTATGCTCCTGCCCGCCATCCTCGCCACCGTGCCGGCCCTGATCGTGGCCGTGTTCGTCGTCCACTACACCGGCGGGCTGCTGGCTAGGATCATTCCCCGGGATGAGTCAGACGCGGTGAGCGAAGACAGCTTCGTCGGCCGGGTGGCGCAGATCACGCTCGGCACCGCCCGCCGCGGCATGCCCGCCCAGGCCAAGCTGCGCGACCAGCACGGGCGAACGCACTACGTCATGGTCGAACCCGACACCGACGACGCTGTCTTCGAGCAGGGCACGCACGTCCTGCTGGTCAAACGCGAAAACGCTCGCTTCCTCGCCATCGCCAACCCCAACGATGCCCTGGTCGATCAGGAGGCGACGCCATGAATTTCTGGATCCGAAATCTCCACACCCCGGCGCATCAAAAACCGGGGGGCGGGTTCCAACGATGGAGCCTTGAGCCGTTAGCTTTAAGCCTTCAGCCAGAATGTTTCCACTCGTTCGACCTGTCGCTGGCTAACGGCTTAAAGCTAACAGCTCAAGGCTCAATAATTTCTGCGGGGGCCTTCCCCCCTTTCATCCTTACTTGATTCGGAAGGACTTTCACCATGCCTGGCAACACCGCCTTTCTCATCGTCATCGGCGCGGGCGCGCTGCTGTTCGTGCTGATCTTCATCGGCCTGGTCATCTCCCGCCTCTACCACCGGGCGTCGAAGGAAATCAGCTTCGTCCGCACCGGCTTCCGCGGGCAGAAGGTCATCATGAACGGCGGGGCGCTCGTCTTCCCCGTGCTCCACGAAGTCATCCCCGTCAACATGAACACGCAGCGGCTGGAGGTGCAGCGCGGGGCCGAGGCGGCGCTGATCACCCGCGACCGCATGCGCGTCGACGTTCGGGCCGAGTTCTACGTTCGCGTCAAGCCCAATTCCGACGCCATCGCCGACGCCGCCCAGACGCTCGGCCGACGCACCACCGACCCGCGTGCCCTCAAGGAGCTGGTCGAAGGCAAGTTCGTCGACGCCCTGCGAGCCGTGGCGGCGGGCATGACCATGGAAGAGTTGCACGAGAACCGCGTCGACTTCGTGCAGAAGGTGCAGCACGCGGTCAGTGAAGACCTGCTCAAGAACGGCCTGGAACTCGAATCCGTCTCGCTGACCGCGCTGGACCAGACGGACCAGAACTTCTTCAACCCCAACAACGCCTTCGACGCGCAGGGCCTGACCAAGCTGACCGAGGAGATCGAAGCCCGCCGCAAGCAGCGCAACGATGTGGAGCGCGACACGCAGGTGCAGATCCGCATGAAGGACCTCGAGGCCGAGCAGAAGAAGCTCGAGCTCGATCGTGAAGAAGAATACGCCAAGATGATGCAGGCCCGCGAGATTGCCGTGCGTCGTGCCGAGGAATCGTCCGCCACCGAACGCGAGCAGGCGGAGAAGGAACGTGCGGCCGAGGAAGCGCGGATCGCCGCCAAGCAGCGCGTGGACCAGGCGGGCATCCTTTCCGAGCGGGCGGTCGAGGAAGAGCGGATCGACAAGGATCGCCAGCTTCGCGAGCGCGAGATCGACAAGGAGCGCTCGGTCGAGCTGGCGGACCAGGATCGCGCGATCGCCATTGCCGAGAAGAGCAAGGAGCAGTCGCAATCCGAGGCCGAGGCGGACAAGGCCCGCGCCCTCGCCGCCCGGGCGGAGGAGCAGGTCGTCACCGCCCGCGAGACGGAAGTGGCCGAGCGCCGCAAGGCGATCGAACTGGTGAAGGCGGCCGAGGAGGCGGAGCGTGACGCGATCGGCATCAAGGTCTCCGCCCAGGCCGAGCGCACCGCGGCCGAGGACCACGCCGAGGCGATCCGCACGCAGGCCCAGGCCGACGCCGACAAGGTCCGCCTCGAAGCCGAGGCCGCGGCCGAGCGTTACAAGGTTGACGCGGAAGGCAAGCGGATGATGAACGAGGCGGAGAACGTGCTCGCGCCGGAGCTGATCGAGATGCAGATCAAGATGACCGTGGTGCGCAACCTCGAAGCGATCATCCGCGAGTCGGTCAAGCCGATGGAGCGGATCGACGGCATCAAGATCTTCCAGGTGGAAGGCCTTGGCGGCGGCGCGGGCGGCGGCAACGGGTCGAGCAACGGCTCGGCCGGCAATGCCTCGGCTTCCGGCGGCGGCAACCTCGCCGACCAGGTGGTCAACTCCGCCCTGCGTTACCGCGGCCAGGCGCCGCTGCTGGATGCGTTGCTCAAGGAAGTGGGCCTCTCCGGCGGCGACATCCAGGGCCTGGGCTCGATCGCCAACGTCACCCCCGCCAGCGCCCCGCCCGTTACCCCCGCCGAGGGTGGCGACGGCGCCGGCGCGTCACGCTCGACCTCCGGCTCCGCCGGCGCGGGCGGGTGATCCACAAGGTCTTCAATGTGTTGACAAGCATCACACGCCGAAGCCCACGGATTCAATCCGTGGGCTTCTTTATGCGCAAGCGTCAAACAACACCCTCATCCGCCGCGCGCTTCGAGATACTGCACACTGAACCACTGCTTCGGATCGGTCCACACCTCGACCACCTCGAACGCCCCGGCCGCCAGCGCGGCGAAGCCGGCGAGGGTGTGCTTGTACGAACACTCGGTGCGGATCGACTCGCCCGCCGCGAAGGCAAACGTCTCGCCGGCGAGCATGACACGCACGTCGCGCCTCGCCACGAGATGCATCTCGATACGGCTCATCGCCTCGTTCCACACCGCCCGATGCGCGAACGCATCCACATCGAAATCGCCCGCCGCCTCGCGGTTGATCCGGTGCAGCAGGTTGAGGTTGAACGCGGCGGTGACACCTTGCCCATCGTTGTACGCACGTTCGAGCACGCGCGACTCTTTGCGCATGTCCACGCCGATCAGCAGGCCGCCGCCGGGGCGGACCATCTGCGCCAGGCGGGCGAGGAACGCGCGAGCCTGGTCCGGGTGCAGGTTGCCGATCGTCGAGCCGGGGAAGTAGGCGACGCGCCGATGCACAGGCGCGCTCGGCGTCGGCGGATCGAACGGCTCGCTGTAGTCGACGCAGACGGGCCGCACGTCGAGGCCGGGGTAGGCGTCGGCGATGCGCCGGGCCGCATCGAGCAGATGGCGGCGCGAGATGTCGGTGGGCACGTAGCCGGCCGGGTCGTCCATGGCATCGAGCAGCCGGCGCACCTTCGTGCTGCTGCCGCTGCCGAGTTCGATCAGCAGGCAGCGCGGGCCGAGCCGGGCGGCCATGTCGCCGGCGTGGTCGCGGAGGATCGCCAGTTCGGTGCGCGTCGGGTAATACTCGGGCAGTTCACAGATGCGGTCGAACAGTTGCGAGCCCCGGCGGTCGTAGAAAAACTTGCAGGGCAACTGCCGGGGCGACTGCTTCAGCGCGGCGACGCACTGGCCGAGCATGTCGCCGGCTTTGGGTTCGAGGTCGAGCAGGATGACATCATTCATCGGCCGCATCGTAGGCCGGGCGAGCGGGCCAAACCAGCCGTGGGTTCATGGATGCGGTCGGGTTGGCGTTACTCCGAAGCCCGCTAAGCCCCAAGCGGCTTTGAGTCGTGTGCATCCGTGGTGTCACGACTCTCACCCGTCGTGTGCCAGGCGCAGGCCGGTGAACTGCCAGCGGGCGTCGGGGGCGAAGAAGTTGCGGTAGGTGGCGCGCAGGTGGTCTTGCGAGCTGGCGCAGGAGCCGCCGCGGAGCACGTACTGGTTGCACATGAACTTGCCGTTGTATTCGCCCAGCGTGCCGGGCCAAGGCTTGAAGCCGGGATAGGGGGCGTAGGCGCTGCCGGTCCATTCCCAGACGTCGCCGAAGCAGCGTTGCAGCGCCGCGCCGTCGCCGTTGTTCCGGGCCGGTTCATCGTGCGACAACGGCAGCGGGTGGAACCGCCCGCCGTCGGCGAAGTTGCCTTGCACCGGCTGATCCCGGCAGGCCAACTCCCACTCCCGTTCCGCGGGCAGGCGTGCGCCGGCCCAGCGGGCGCAGGCGTCGGCCTCGAAGTAGCTCAGATGACAGACCGGCTCGTCCAGCGCCAGCGGCGCTGGCCCACCAAGGGTGAACTGCATCCACGCTTCGCCCTGTTCCGGATCGCGGTACCAGTAAAGCGGCATCTGCCAGTCCCGCTCCTGCACCGTCGCCCAGCCGAGGCTCAGCCACAGCTCGGGGCGCCGGTAGCCGCCATCTTCGATGAAAGCGAGGTAGTCGCCGTTCGTCACCGGCCGGTCGGCCAGGGCGAAGGCGTGCAGGTAAGCCTGGTGTTGCGGCGTCTCGTTGTCGTAGTGAAACGTGGCGGCGTCGGTCGGTTGGCCGAACGTGTACAAGCCGGCGTCGAACGCGCGCCATTGCGGCTCGTTGGTCATGGGGCGCTCGGCCGGGGCGTCGGGCTCGATCGCGTGGTAGGCGGGCAGCAGCGGGCTGGAGGAAAAGAGGTGCTTGATGTCGGTGAGCATCAGCTCCTGGTGCTGTTGTTCGTGGTGCAGGCCGAGCACGAGGCGCGGGCGCAGGCGGTCGAGCGTGGCCGGGTCGGCGGTGGTGAGCAGCTCGTGCATGCGGCGGTCGATGGTGCGGCGGTAGTCGTAAACCTGCTCGACGGTGGGGCGGGCGATCAGGCCCCGGCTCGGCCGGCAGTGCTGCGGGCCCGCGCCGTGGTAGTAGCTGTTGAACAGGTAGTAGTAGGCGTGGTCGACCGGCTCATAACCGGGTCGGAACTCGTGCAGCACAAAGCGCTCGAAGAACCAGCTCGTGTGAGCGAGGTGCCACTTGACCGGACTGGCGTCGGGCATGGACTGGACGACGTAGTCTTCGACCGCCAACGGCCGACAGAGCTGGAGGCTGAACCGGCGGACGGCCTTGTAGGCGTGGACGAGTTGCTCGCCGGGGGAGCCGGGGGTTCCGGGGGAGCCGGGGGTCGTGGGGTGGTCGGCGTCGGCCGGGGCGTGGTACGGCTGCACCGGGGGTGTGGCCGGTGGATCGAAAATCGGCTTGTGCATGATCTGCTTCCCTCCGCCTGGGTGACATGGCTCTGTCTGTGTCTACTGTTGAGCGTATCCGCGTGTGCGGAAAAACCTAGTGTTCCGTCACACGTCTTTTGCCGGCGGCCCCTGGTGGACAAGCCACCCGCGACACCCGTTGCGCCAGCATTGACGCGGCTCCAGGCCCAAAGCGGGAAACCGCGACAAGACAGGCAGACGCTGAACCGCGTTCCCGCATCTCCCGAAGCCGGACCGAGGGCAGTGGGTCAGTCTGAATCTTCTGGTCTTCAGTGGGGCGGGCGCTCAAGCCCGCCCTTGGCCGGAAGGGCCAACAACACCCCGTCTTCGGTCTTCGACCGAACGGCGGGGGGCGCCCGCCCCACTTCATTCAAACAGATCCACGACCGACCGGGGCAGCCCACGAAGGGACTTTTCAGGGTTTCCACGCTGCACCATTGCTCTACGGGCCAAGGAACCTTACACTTAAGGGACTGGTGAACCATCCGTTCACCCGGATAAAAGGCTGGAGCAACCCATGAGATCGACTTCCCTCCCCGACGCCCCGGCCGACACGACCGCGGACGCCGGCCGCGCCACCCCCGCCTCGACCCTGCCCCACGGCTCCGCCGCCGGCTCGGCTCCGGCGTCCACCTTCGCCTCGCGCCACCTTGGCCCGCGCGATACGGACATCGCCGAGATGCTTCAGACGCTGGGCCTGCGCTCGCTCGAAGAGCTCGCCGACGTCACCGTGCCCAGCGACATCCGCCTCAAGCAGCCGTTGCAGCTTGACGCCCCGCTCGACGAGCACGCCGCGCTGGCCAAGCTTCGTCGCATGGCGGGGAAGAACCAGGTGCTGCGCTCCATGATCGGGCAGGGGTATTACGACACGCACACACCGCCGGTCATTCAGCGCAATATTTTCGAAAACCCGCTCTGGTACACGCCTTACACGCCTTACCAGCCCGAGATCAGCCAGGGCCGGCTCGAAGCGCTGCTCAACTACCAGACCATGGTCGCCGACCTCACCGGGCTCGCGGTCGCCAACGCCTCGCTGCTGGACGAAGCCACCGCCGCCGCCGAGGCCATGGCCATGTGTCACGGCCAGGGCCGCGGCAAACGGCCTGCGTTCTACATCGCTCGCGACTGCCACCCGCAGACCCTCGCCGTCGTCCGCACCCGGGCGGGCTCGATGGGCATCGACCTCCGCCTGTTCGACCCGCAGGCCGACGCCCTGCCCGACTTCGCCGACGCCTCGGGCGTGCTCGTGCAGTACCCCACGACCGACGGCCGGATCGAAAACTATGACGCGCTCACCGACGCCGCCCACGAAGCCAAGGCCTTGGTTGTCGTGGCGACCGACCTGCTGGCGTTGACGCTGCTGCGGCCGCCGGGCGAGTTTGGGGAGGCCGGGGCCGACATTGCCGTGGGCAGTGCCCAGCGGTTCGGCGTGCCGATGGGCTTCGGCGGGCCGCATGCCGGGTTCATGTCGGTCAAGGAAGCCTACGTCCGCAAGATGCCCGGCCGACTGGTCGGCGTCTCCAAGGATGCCGACGGCAAGGCCGCCTTCCGCCTCTCGATCCAGACCCGCGAGCAGCACATCAAGCGCGACAAGGCGACGAGCAACATCTGCACCGCGCAGGTGCTGCTGGCGATCATGGCGGGCATGTATGCCGTCTGGCACGGGCCGCAGGGCCTGACGCAGATCGCCCGCCGCACGCACGCCCACGCCGGTGCGCTGGCCGAAGCGCTGCGCGCCGCCGGTCACACGCCGCTCACCGACGCCTACTTCGACACGATCACCGTCCAGGCCGACGACGCCGACGCCCTGCTCGCCGCGGCGGCCAGGCGTGGCGTGAACCTGCGCAAGCTGCGCGACGACGCGGTCACCATCGCCTGCGATGAGACCACGACCGGCAGCGACCTCGACGCCGTGCTCGCCGCCTTCGCCGAGGTGACCGGCGCCGGCGAACCTGCGTCCGCGCCGTTGACCATCGACCTCGAAGCCATCCGCCATCCGCCATCCGCCATCCGCCATTCCCCCATCCTCGCCCACGAAATCTTCCAGCGGTTCCGCAGCGAAACGGAGCTGATGCGTTACATCACGCAGTTGCAGGAGCGGGACATCTCGCTTTGCCGGTCGATGATCCCGCTGGGCTCGTGCACGATGAAGCTCAACGCGGCGGCGGAGATGATGCCCGTCACCTGGCCGGAGTTCGCCGGGCTGCACCCCTATGCCCCGGCCGATCAAACGCAAGGCTATGCCGAGCTGTTCGCCGACCTCGAACGGTGGCTCGCCGAGATCACCGGCCTGCCGGCCGTGTCGCTCCAGCCCAACGCCGGGTCGCAGGGCGAATACGCCGGGCTGCTGGCCATCCGCGGCTACCACCAGGCGAACGGGGACACGCAGCGTGACCTCTGCCTCATCCCCACCAGCGCGCACGGCACGAACCCCGCCAGCGCCGTCGTCGCCGGCATGAAGGTCATGCCCGTCGGCTGCGACGATGCGGGCAACATCGACCTCGCCGACCTGCGCTCCAAGGCCGAGCAGCACGCCGACCGCCTCGCCGCGCTGATGGTGACCTACCCCTCGACGCATGGCGTCTTCGAGACCACCATCCGCGAAGTCTGCGCCATCGTGCACGAGCATGGCGGGCAGGTTTACCTTGACGGTGCGAACATGAACGCCCAGGTCGGCCTCACCCGGCCGGCGGAATGCGGCGCCGACGTGGTCCACCTGAACCTGCACAAGACCTTCTGCATTCCCCACGGCGGCGGCGGCCCGGGCATGGGCCCGATCTGCGCGGCCGAGCATTTGGCGGACTATCTGCCGAAGAAGATGGTGGATGGCAATCAGCAATCAGCAATCAGCAATCAGCAATCTCCCGTCATCGCCGCCGCGCCGTATGGCAGCCCGATGATCCTGCCCATCCCCTGGATGTACATCGCCATGATGGGGGAGCCGGGCCTGCGCCGGGCCACCGAGGTCGCCATCCTCAACGCCAACTACATGGCCAAGCGGGTCGAAGGCCACTACAACGTGCTCTTCACCGGGCCCAACGGCCGGGTCGCCCACGAGTTCATCCTCGACTGCCGGCCGTTCCAGAAGGCGGCGGGCATCACCGTAGAAGACATCGCCAAGCGGATGATCGACTTCGGCTTCCACGCCCCGACGATGAGCTGGCCCGTGCCCGGCACGCTGATGTGCGAGCCGACCGAAAGCGAACCACGCGACGAACTCGACCGCATGTGCGACGCGCTGATCGCCATCCGTGAAGAGATCCGCGCCATCGAAAATGGCCAGGCGGACAAGCAGGAGAACGCCCTGAAGTACGCGCCGCATCCCGCCGACGTGCTGCTGGCCGACGACTGGTCCCGCCCCTACGGCCGTGAGCAGGCCGCCTACCCGCTGAACTGGGTCCGCCAGTGGAAGTACTGGCCGCCGGTGTCGCGCATCGACCAGGCCTTCGGCGACCGCAACCTCGTCTGCGCCTGCCCGCCGATGAGCGACTACTGCGAACGGTAAAACTGGCCCACTACATCCAATCCCACCCGTTTAGCCCCCGCGCCCACGCGGGGGCTTTTTTATGCACGGCACCACGGTCAATGTTCGTTGCTATCGTCACTTGTCTGTGGAGGACTGAAACTCGGAGCTTCCAGTCCATAGAACCAAGGACGTGACCGGTTGCCTGGTGATCCAAAGGGAATTCGTGGCTTGACTGCCTGGTGATCTGTCAGCTCCCACCCGATCAGGTATAAGAAGCTGTGAAGACCGACGGGATAGATGCGCGGACCGAGGCGATCGCCGATCTCAAGCGCGCCGCTAACGACAGGCAGTACAAGGTAGGTGGTCGCGAACAGCAGACTTCCCACCACCGCAACTCTCATGGCCAGTTTTCGTCGTGCAGACAGCATGACGTCTGCTCCTTTCCAACCACTCGCGGGACAATATTTGCCCTGCCTGTTTCGTTTACTCCGACGCTGCATTGCGCCTGCCCGCTCCCCCCGGCTTCGCGTAGGGCAGCAGGTTATAGCGCAGGATGCAGCGCAGGGCGGAGACGCCGTCGCGCCAGTTGATCTTCTTGCCCTCGGCGTAGGTGCGCCCCGCGTAGCTGACGGGGGTTTCGTAGATCCGCACGCCGAGGTGGGCGACCTTTGCCGTCAGCTCCGGCTCGACGCCGAAGCGGCTTTCCTGGATCGTGATGCGGGCGAGCACCTCGCGGCGGAAGAGCTTGTAGCAGCACTCCATGTCCGTGAGGTTGAGGTTGGTGAGCATGTTCGAGAGCGTGGTCAATCCCTTGTTGCCCACATAATGCCAGAAGTAGAGCACGCGGTGCGTCTGGCCGAGGAACCGTGAGCCGAGCACCACGTCCGCCCGGCCGTCGAGCAGCGGGGCGAGCAGGCGGGGATAGTCGCGCGGGTCGTACTCCAGGTCCGCATCCTGAACGAGCACCAGCGCGCCGGTGGCGCGGGCGAAGCCGGTGCGCAGCGCCGCGCCCTTGCCACGGTTGCGATCGTGGTAGCAGGCGACCAGTCCGTCGTGCTCGGCCTCAAGCTGGCGAAGCAACTCGGTCGTGCCGTCGCTCGACCCGTCATCGACGACCAGCAACTCGCTGCGCCAGCCGGGGGGTAGGTTGGCGGCGCGGACGCGCTCGATCAGGCGCGGCAACAGGTCGTGCTCGTTGTAGACCGGGATCACGATGCTGATCGTCCGGTCGGCGTGGGCGGGGGCGATCGCGTCTGCCATGGCGGTGAGTGTACCGTGCCCGCAGGCGGGGCTGGAAATGGCAGGCGTGGAGCCTCCAGGCGAAGCGCCGCTAGCCTTGCCCGAACCGGCCGCCCAGAGCCCGGCTCGGGCGAGGCATCGCCGGACAAGCGTGATACGTGTCGCGGGGCGATTCCGGTCACGCGTGGCGTGGGCCGTTCAGCATGGCGGGTTGTCGCCCTGGGCGCGGTAGCTGTTGAGGCGGTTGTAGAGTGTTTTCAGGCTCACGCCGAGCGTGCGGGCGGTCTGGCGTTTGTCGCCCTCGTAATGCTGCAAGGTGACGTAGATCAGGTGGCGTTCGGCCTCGGCGAGCGACGTGCCGACCTCGAAGCGCAGTTCGCCGTCGTTGTTGCGCGGCGGCGTGTCGGTGATCGGCTGGGGCAGGGCGTCGAGGCGGATCAGGTCGTCGGCCATGATGTGGGCCCGCTGGATCACGTTACGCAACTGCCGCACGTTGCCCGGCCAGGGATAGGCCCGGAGCTGCCGCAGCGCGCCGGGATGCAGCCGCTTGTTCGTCCGCGACTGCTTGTTGAACAGCGCCAGGAAGTGGTGGGCCAGCAGTTCCACGTCGGCCCCGCGGTCGCGCAGCGGGGGCACGTGGATGGGGAAGACGCTCAGGCGGTAGAGCAGGTCTTCGCGCAGCTTGCCTTCGTCCACGGCCTCCTGCGGCGAGCGGTTGGTGGCGGCGAGCACGCGGACGTCGACCCCGATTTCCTTTTCCCCGCCGACGCGGACGATCTTGCCCGTCTCCAGCACGCGGAGCAGGCGGACCTGGAGTTCGCTGGGCATCTCGGTGATCTCGTCGAGGAAGAGCGTGCCGCGATGGGCGCGTTCGAAGACGCCGCGGCGCATCTGGCTGGCGCCGGTGAAGCTGCCTTTTTCGTGGCCGAACAGTTCGGACTCGATGAGGTTTTCGGGGATGGCGCCGCAGTTGAGGGGGATCATCGGTGCTTCGTGGCGATCGGAGCGTTCGTGGAGGGTCTGGGCGATCAGTTCCTTGCCCGTGCCGGACTCGCCGATGAGCAGGACGGTGGCCTCGGTGGGGGCGACGCGGGCGATGGTGCGGTAGAGCTCGCACATGGGGGCGGAGTTGCCGAGCATCGGGCCATACTCGCAGTGGGCGAGCCGGCTGGCGGGGACGTCGTGGTCGGCTTCGGCGGCGGCGTGGCCGTTGGGGTGGGTGTTGACGTGGCCGTTGGCGTGTGGGAGTTGGTCGCCGTTGTGCCGGGGCAGGGCGATCGCGGCGGGGTTGACGAGCAGGGCCTCGTCGTCCCAGTCCTGGGCGATGACTTCCAGGTGGGTCTGGATGCGGGTGAGGTCGAGCGGCTTCTTGAGGTAGTCGCGGACCTGCGTGCCGAGGTCGGCGACGCGGCGGTCGTGCTCGGGGGCGTCGCCGATGATGATGAGTTGTCCGAACGGCTGGGCCTGGCGCAGCGCGTCGTCGAGCAGGTCGAGGCCGGCGCCATCGGGCATGGTGGTGTCGAGCAGGACGAGGTCGGCGGGGGCTTGCTGAAGCAGGTGTCGGGCTTCTTCGAGCGAGCGGGCGCATCGGCTGGTGAAGCCGTGGTGTTGCGCCATTTCGCTCAGCGGGGCGAGCAGACGTTCGTCGTGCTCGACGAGCAGGGCGTCAGGCATGGTAAATCCTCCTTCTGGACGGGGCGGCGGGGGCGTGTGGGCTCGGTGGCCGGGGACGGTGGCGAGGGGGGAGCCGGTCAACGGACGGACCCGGCCTGCTCTGCCTCAGTGTTGGCGGTCGCCATGACCGTGGCGTCGCCGCCGCGGCGGTAGAGGTCGACGTAAAACTCCAGCACGCAGGGCAGGTGACCTCCTGCCTCGCGATGCCGGGTGAAGCGCAGGCCGCACCGGCTGAACAGGGCCAGCAATTCGTCGGTCGGCCAGACGGCGGGCGCCACCAGCTTCAAGTAGCCGAAGTAGTGGCAATGCCGGACCGCGGTCTGCAACAAGGGCTCGGCGACGTCGGCGGCATCCCAGTCCGAATCGATGTAGAGCAATTGCAGACGGGCGACCATCGGCTGCTCATGCACCAGACCCGCAAGACCAACGACCAGGTCATCCACCTCCGCCACCCACAGGTGGTTTGGCGGGTGGTCGAAGTATTCCGCTTTGACGGTGTGAGGGGTCAAGGCAGGGACAGGCATCGAACCGACCAGCGGCTGGCCCTGCTCCAGCAGGGCGGCGATCGCCGCCTCGTCCGATGCGCGAAGCGTGCGCAAACGAATGGGGGGTGTGTTCAACGTGGTGATACTCTCGTCCATCTCGTCAACCTCCATGTCGGCGACTGGACGCAAAAGGGGTTGGGGGTGACTGCAGGCTCGGCAGCGGGCCGTCCACACGGGCTGACGCTTCCGCCGTCAGGTACCGCCATGGCACGTGCCCCGGTTACACGCATAGTAAAACTGACAAGCGGGGTTGATGCCCATCCGGTTTCGTCCGCAACGGCGCACCAGTTCGCTCTGAAAGCCTGCTCGGTGTTTCTCTTAACCCATGTGGGCCCTGCATCGGGAACCGCCTGTGGCTCGGCGGGGGCGGTTTTCCCGTAGCGCCGCGTGTGGCCGGGGTCACGGCTTGAATCTTTTCACCTGAAACAGTGGTCGGGAAATCTTTGACATTGCATAGGTGTTTCTCTTAGTATGCTGCTCACGCGGCCGCCTCCGGCGGGCCGTGTTGTGAGGCGGGCGGCTTGCCGCGAGGGGCGATGCGTCTGACGCTTGGGGACAACCTCGGCCGCCCGGTGGTGCGGTCGATACGGAACAACCGTGATGCTCCGACGTGGCCTCGTTCTGGCGGTCCTGCTCCTGCTGACCGCCGCTCCCAGTTTCGCAAGCGATCTTGCGTTCAACGACCCGCTGCACGAGCAGCAGTGGTATCTGCGCGCCATGCGCTTTGACGCCGCGTGGGCTCGGCTCCAGGCCGAGGCTGCCACCCACCCGCCGGTGACGGTCGCCGTGATCGACTCGGGCGTCGACCTCGACCACCCCGACCTCACCCAGAACATGCTCCGGGGCCACAACATCGTCGACGGCAGCGACGATATCAGCCCCCTCACCGCCCACGGCACAGGCACCACCGGCCCCATCGGGGCAATCTCCAACAACGCCCTGGGGATCAGCCAGGCCGCCTGGACCTCCCGCGTCCTGCCCATCCGCGTCACCAACCGCCCCGACGGCCGAGCCCGTACCGCCGACATCAACGCCGCCATCCGCTACGCCGCCGACCAGGGCGCCCGTGTCATCAACGTCTCCTACGGCGGCGTCCAGCTCGACTCCGTCAACGAGGCCGGCCGATACGCCCAGCAGCGCGGCGCCGTCGTCATCATGCCCGCCGGCAACGAGGGCCAGCACCAGGAGCACTGGAAACGCCAGCCCAACGTCTTCGCCGTCGCCGCCGTGCTCCCCGACGGCCAGACCGCCTCGTTTTCCAACCATGGTCCGTTCATTGACTTTCACGCCCCCGGCCACGGCGTCACCAGCCTCTATCCCGGCAAGGGATACGCCCGCTGGAACGGCACGAGCTTCGCTAGCCCGCTGGTCGCCTCCGCCGCCGCCCTCGTGCTCACCGCCAACCCGGACCTCGCTCCCGGCCAGGTCTACGCCATTCTCCGCCGCGCCGCTGCGGACGACCAGCGGCATGCTGACACCCCCCCGCGCGTCATCGACGCCGACCGCGCCGTCGCCCTCGCCTTGGCCAGTCGCGACGATCACGAGTTCGCTCCCGGCCGCGACACGATGGAACGGATCGCCCGCGGCCCGGCCGGCGCCACCTCGGCCGACGACGCTCTGACGCAGACGCCCGCCGCCGCGGCCGAGGCCGACCTGCTCCAGGAACCGCAGGGCTACATCGTCGACCACCTGCCCCGCCGCTGAAGACGTGTTCGACAGCGCGGGCCGAGCGCTCCGCTCTCATTTAGCCGCTGGCCTTGGCCCGCGCTTCTTCGGCCCTGCGGACCGAAAAACGCGGTGCAAGCACCGCGGCTAAATACCTGAACGTTCAACGCGCTTGGTCGTGTCAGATTGCGTCTGTAAATCATGCCTCGCCGCCGCATGGCCGATAGAGCCAATAGCGTCGCCTTGGCCGACGCGCCTATAGTTCAATGGCCGACGATGTATTATCGGCAATTCGTTCTGTATTTTCATCGCACCCACGCGTCATACGAGGATCGACCCTGCCATGCCACTGCATCTGACCGAGCCGCTGGAGCACCTGCTGCGTCCCTTGTTCAAAGAGCTGCCCCTGGAGCAGGCGATGGAACACCTGGTCGTCACCGGCGACCATGAGCCCTCGCCTTACGTGCCCATGGTGGAAGAGATCGTTCAGAGCGACGCCGTGGCCGAGCAGCCCGAACTGGCTGCGGGGCTGTGGCTTTACGTCGACGAGCTGGACCGTTCGCACACGGTCAGCCAGGGGATTGAAACGCCCACCGGCTCATTCTGGCACGCGATCATGCACCGCCGGGAAGGCGACTTTTCCAACAGCAAGTACTGGTTCCGCCGCACCGGCAAGCACCCGGCGATGAGCCGGATCACCGTGGCCGGCGGCAGCGCGGGCGCGGGCACGACGATCGGCGAGTATGAGCCTTACAGCTTCGTCGACCGCGTCGAACGCGCCTTCAACAAGGGCGATAACGTCGACTGGCCGGAATTGGTCGCCATGCAGCGGCGCGAATGGCGCGCCCTGTTCGAGTGGTGCGTCGAGCACTGATCGCCCAGCGACGCACCCTGGCAACCCACGAAAAAGAAAGCCCACGGCCCCCCAGGCCGTGGGCTTGTGCATTGACGAACTGACCGCACCATTTCAAAACACCTGCGACGCGTCCCCGAGCCACTCGGCTTCAAAGGTGTCCAGCAGGGCGTCGACCGGGTCGTGCGAGCCGGTGGTCCACAGCTCATCGTCACCCGACTCCGCGGCGACGGCTGCGTCGGGATGCAGGGCGAGGCGCTGGTCGAGCCAGAACGCTTCAAAGTCCAGCCCCTCGGCGGCGGCGAAGGCGGCGAGCAACTCGCGCTCTTCCTGCTCACTGAGCACGACCTGCTGCGGCGGCAACGTCGTCCACTCGGAAGGGCCAGGCCCGCCAGGCGTGTCCGCGTCCGGCGTGAGCACCACCACGGCCACCCAACCCAGCAGCCCGACGATGGCCACCGCGGCGGCGGCACGCCACGCGCTGCCCAGCCCCAGCCGGCCCAGCACGTCCGCCCGCCGGCCGCGCGGCAGGCGCGATTCGGTCATGCCCGCGATCCGGCCCGCCAGGTCGCCCTCCGGACGCGGAGAAGCGAGCGCTTCGTCCAGCAACCGCTCGAGGTCGGGGTCAATCGCATCGTGGCGGGCATGGTGGTGGTCGTGATTATGCTTCATGGCTTGTGTCACATGCAAAGGTTCGTCGGCGTTCGGGCGATCCCAGTTTATTCGCCTGCTTCCGTCGGTTCGTTCTGCTCCATGATCTTTCGCAGCTTTCCCAAGGCCCGATGCGCCCGGGCGAGCACGGTGCCCAGCGGCTGGTCGAGCGTCTCGGCGATCTCGGCGAAGCTCAGCCCCGCCGTGTGCCGAAGGTGAAGCACCTCGCGGTCCGCCTCGTTCAGCCGGGCCACCGCCGCGGCGAGCTGCTGCACCGTCTCGGCCCGGGCGACCTCCTCGTCCGGCTGCCGGGCTTTGCCCGATGCGCCGGGGCTGCCGAGCGTGAGGACGTTCGGCTCCAGACCCGCCCAGCCGCTGGCCTCGTCACGCGAGCCGCCGGCGGGGCCCATGTCCATCGGCGTGGCGTGACGCTTGCGGCGGCGCATCTCGTCACGCAACTCGTTGATCGCCATCCGGAACAACCAAGCATCGAATCGTCCCCGCTCCTCGTAGCCCGCCATGTCGCGAAGCTTGACAACCAGCTTCACGAAGGTGGCCTGCGTCAGTTCCTCGGCCAGGTCGCGGTCACCGCATTGCCGCACCAGCAGGCCGTACACCCGGCCGCTGTAGGTGTCGACCAACTCGCGCCACGCTTGGGCATCACCCTCGGCGGCCAGCCGGAGCATCTGGGGCAACTGTGATTCCAGCGAGCCGTCGGGCATGGCCGTCCTGTTCGTAGAACGTGGCGGGGCGGGGGTTATTGCCAACCATACGGTAACGTCTGGGGGCGGGGTTCGGGGAGTGGGGATTGGGGGTTGGGAAAACGCCCGCCCCTGAGCGAGTCCGCGAGCGAAGGGCAGGATGAGGGAAGCTCGAATGACAAAATTCAAATGACAAATGGGGGAGGGGAAATGACGAATGACGAAATTCGAATGACGAATGAGAGGCAGCAATCAGCAATCAGCAATTTCCCCCCCCCCATCCCGCCCTTCGTCGCTTTGCTCCTCAGGGGCGGGCGTTTTTCGGAGCGGGGGGACGGTGGCAGGCGGGGGCGATTGCAAACGGCGGACGACTTGCTACACTGTGCCGTTCGTCACCACGGAAGAGGAAACCCCGATGTACGCGATCATCGAAGACAGTGGAACCCAGATCAAGGTTAGCGAAGGCGACGTCATCCGCATCGACCTGCGCGACCTGCCCGATGGGGCCGGCGAAGTGCCCAGCGTGACGTTCGACCGCGTGCTGCTGGTCGGCGGCGAAGGCGTGGAGGCCAAGGTCGGCACGCCCGTGCTCGACGGCGCGAAAGTCACCGCCGACGTGCTCAACGAAGATGTCAGCGACAAGGTCGACATCTACAAGTTCAAGCGTCGCAAGAACTACCGCCGGCACAAGGGCCACCGCCAGCACTACATCCAGGTCAAGATCACCGCGATCAACGCCTGAGACCCTTGGCGGACTGCCATGACAGAATGAGGCGGATGCCGTATTTTCGGCATCCGTTTTTCATTGCGCCGATGGCTCTGGCGGTGAAGCAGCGTGCCGCGGCGCTGCGCGGCTGAATGGGGCGATGTTTATGTTGCCGATGGTGGTGAACATTCTGTTGATATTGCTCTGGGTCGGCTGGGGGACGCAGGCGGTGCTGTCGGTCTTTGTCGTCCGTAAGTACGCCCGTCGGCTGGAACGGCCGCGACGCGAATTCGAGGATCACTACCGGCCGCCGGCGGTGGTGATCGTGCCCTTCAAGGGTCTTGAGGCCGCGCTGCAGGGCAACCTGCATGGGCTGTGCACGCAGGACTACCCGGACTACCGCCTGGTGCTGGTGGTCGAGTCGGAGGCCGACCCGGCCTACGCGGCGCTGCGGGAGGCGGCGGCGACCTGCCCGGATCGGCGAATCGCGGTGCTCGTCGCCGGCCGGGCCGGGCCGAACGTGGGGCAGAAGGTGCACAATCAGCTCGTGGCATTGGAACACCTGGATCGGGAGGGCGGCGATCATGCGGTGCTGGTCTTTGCCGACAGCGATGCCGTGCCGGGCCCGGACTGGCTGGGGGACCTGGTCGGGCCGTTGGTGAAGGCGGATGTGGGGGTGACGACGGGCTATCGCTGGCTGGTGCCGGAGGGGCCGGGGGGGGCGACGGTGTGGGCGAAGCTGGCGAGCGTGATGAACGCGTCGGTGGCCTGCTTTGCCGTGCGGGACGCGTTCAACCAGGCGTGGGGCGGGTCGATGGCCATTCGCACCGACACCGCCCGCGAAGGCGACCTCGTCGGCTCGCTGCGCGGCTGCATCACCGATGATTATCCCTTCTCCCAACTCGCCCGCCGACTGGGCAAACGCGTCTACTTCGTTCCCCGTTGCCTGATCGCCAGCCCGGTGAACTTCACGTTCGCGGAGTTGGTGAATTTCGCCCACCGCCAGTACCTGATCACCCGCACCTACGCGCCACGGCTCTACCTGGCGGCGGTGACGCTGCCGCTGCTTTACCTGCTGGGATTCGGCACGGCCTGGGCGGTGGTGCTCGCTTCGCTGCTGGCCTGGCCGGGCGAGGGGCTGTGGCTGCTGGCGACGGCGGTCGCGGCGATCGTGACGGTGGGCGTGGCCAACCAGGTGCGGGCGAGCTTCCGCACGCGGGCGGTGCACAACGCGTTCGGCCCGGCGATGGTCGACCGCCTTCGGCCGACGCTGCGGCTGGACCGCTGGGCGACTGTGGTCTGGATGGCGCTGCACTGGCTGCTGATCGTGCGTGCGGGCCTCGGCCGAACGATGCGCTGGCGCGGCATTCGCTACCAGATCCGCGGCCCGCGCGACGTCCGCCGGCTGGAGTGAAGATTCCCATTGGTATGATTGGTAGGGTCCGCGGTTCGCGGACCACCTCGGCCGTGGGCGTAGCGATGGTCCGCGAACCGCGGACCCTACGGGCAGTTCGGCGAGCCCGGCGGGCCGAACGAGCGGTTCTCGCCCAGGTCGTTCTCCGCCAGCAGGGTGAACAGCTTGCGGCGAAGCAGTTGTGCCGACAGCAGCAGGTCGTCCGTGTAGACCGCGATCACCGCCCGGCCACGCGGCTGGACGATCAGCGGGTAGGCGTAATAAATGTTCACCTCCGCCGCGAGCAGGCTCTGGCACAGGTGAGCCAGCGTCCTGTCCTGGTCCAACTCGACGGCGAGCACCTCGGCCTCGCTGAAGGGCAGCCCCCGGCGAAGCAGCAGCCGACGCGTCAACTCCGCCCGGGAGGTGAGGATGCGGACCACCGCATGGTCGGCCGAGTCGATCACGCTCAGGCCCGCGAGAATCGACGCCTGCCCGTCAAAGATGCGGACAAGGTCGAGCAGTTGCCCCACGCGATTGTTCAGGAAAACGCTGAACTGCGTGTTGCGCGGCGGCTCGAAGCCGCGGGTGACTTCCTGACTGACCGACGCGGTGGACATAAGCGACATCCTACGCCGAGAGCAACCGAAAAGTAAGGCCCGGACAGGATTTCCATGTCAGCAGCGACGGAGCTGCCACGCATGTTCCGCCATTTCCGCACAATCGGAAGCCGTCGCGGCAACAGATTCGCCCCGGCACCAGGATGCAGTAGCATGACAGGCCGCTGCTGCCCTCGGCGGGATCAGCGCGGCGACGGGGACTTTGACACAAGGACACGAACGATGAAGCGGATGGCATGGCTGGTGGGGGTGATGATGTTGGCGATCCTGGTGAGCGGGTGCGGCAGCGCCACGTCGCCGTTTGTCGGCCAGTGGCAGGCGGATGAGCTGCCCGGGCCGCTGGGCGAGGCGGTCGAGCGGGCGAACCTGAACGTGGCGGAGGACGGCACGTTCAAGGTGGTGTTGGAGGGCGGCGGCGACGGGACGCAGAGGATGGGCGTCGTCGACGGCCGGTGGGAGGCGGTGGACGCGCAGCAGGTGCGTTTCGTGCTGACCTCTGGTGACGTGGAGCAGGCGGTCCGCGGCGTGCTGGAGGATGCCGACACACTGGTGGTGCAGGCCGAGGAGGGGGGCGAGCCGGTGCGCTTCCGGCGGGTGGAGTGATCATCCACCTCATTTAGCCGCAGTGCTTGCACCGCGCGCTTCGGCCCGACCGCGCGCGGACCAAGGCCTGCTTGTCCGAGCCGGCTTCTGTGAAGCCGGACGAGGCCGCAGGCCTCGATTGCGGCGTACAGGCGGCAAGTGGCGATCACGACTGCGGGCTGCGCCCGCAACCGGCTTCACAGAAGCCGGCTCGGACGGACGCCCCCACACACGGTGGGCGCTTGATCCATCCCAAGAGCAGTAGACAGGGAAACGTGCCGCTACTCCGGCAGCGGATGGCGTGGGTTGTGGGCGAACGCAGGCTCATCGCGCAGCCGGCGGGCGATGTCGGCGACGATGCGCGGGTCGCGGTAGGCCATCACGTGGGCGAACTCCAGCCGACGGTTGGGCAGCCACCAGGGCACGTCCCGGGCCGGGGCGGCGTTGGGCTCGCCGACGATGGCATCGCCGAGGCGGACGTAGGGGTAAAGCTCGTAGCGGGCGTCTTCGCGGGCCCGGGCGAGTTGCTGGAGGAAGGCGGACCCGGGGCGCATCGCCCGTTGGCGCGGGTCCGCGGCGGGCAGGTCGGCGAAGTCCGCGCCGCGGTGAGGCGTGCTGATGGTGAACAGCCGGGCGATGCGCAGCCGGCGGACGGGTTGGCCCCGGGCCGGGTCGGCGGCGGCGTAGCGGGCGACGAGGCCGCCCATGGAGACGGCCACGACGTCCACCTCCGTGGTCCAGATCGGATCATCGCTGGGATACGCCGCGTCGATCGCGTCAATGACACGCTGCCGACAGGCGTCGAAATCGCTGGCGGCGGCGAAGTGAACGGTGACAAACGAGCCTTCGCCCACCGCCTCGGCGAGCATCTGCTCGAGCCGGCCCACGGCATAGCCGGGGTCGAACCAGCCGGCGAGGACGATCACCGGGCGCGGCGCCGGCCGGGGCTGGTCGGCCATCGCATCAAGTGCGTGCCAGGCGTCCCGGACGTCGAGATCGAAAGAAGGGTTGGCCGGGCCGTAGGTCGTGCAGCCGGCCACGGCGAGCATCAGGCATGTGGCAAGCAAGGTGCGGAAGGCGCGGCATGACATATGACATCTCCCCTGACTGGCGCCGGGCCCGGCCGGTCTGCCTGATGGTAGCCGGGGGCGGGGGAGATGGTGATGCGGGTTTCGCAGCAGTCGTGAAAGTCACTGCGGGGCGAGCTTGGCGTCGACCGGGTCCGCCAGGCCGGCCTTGACGAACGCGGCTTTCCGTCGCCGGCAGGCCGGGCACGTCCGGCATGGATTCTCCCCGCTGAACAGGCAGGACCAGGCGAATTGCCATGGCACGTCCAGTTGCGCCCCCAGTTCCACCACCTGCTGATCGGTCAGCTCCAGCAGCGGCGCTTCGAGGGGCGGCATCGGCGGCGGATCGAGGTCGGCAAGCTGGTTGACCAGTTGCATCACCTCCGTCGCCCGGGCCATCGCCGTGGTCTCCCCGTCGCAGGCGATGGGCCAGATCAGCCGGCCGACCTGTTGCAGCCGGGTGTGCGCCACCGCCGTCACCAGGTGCTGCGCCGACGCCAGCGGGCCCACCGGTTGGCCGTCGGGCTGCTTGCCGTGCCCGTGGCCGAAGACGTGGGGCATGTCCACCTCGCGCACCCGGCGAAGCTGGTAATGCTCCGACTGCCGATGCAGATGCTCGATCCGCACTGCCGCGTGCTCCCGGCCGTCCACCAGGTGCAGCAGGTTCACCTGTGCCGGCTCATGCTCGCGCAGCGCCAACGCCGTCGCCACCAGGCTTCGAAGCCCCCCGCCGTTCAGAATCACCACCGATGTACCAGCCATGGAAGGGTTATCGGCCAGCTCGGGGTTTCCAGTTTCCAGTTTCTGGTTTTGAGTTGCGGAACGAGCCGCCATGCATCACTAGAAACTCGAAACCAGAAACTCGAAAACGCTCCGCTTGACACACCCCACCGCCTCGACAAGACTCTTGACTCGCCTTCCGTCAAGCAGCAACAAGGGCAAGCGCATGGCCATCCTCGTCTTCCAGCACCACCGCTTCGAATCCGCCGCCCGTCTCGGCGACATCCTCCGCGACGAGGGGCACCACCTCAACGTGCTCCGCCTCGACGAGGGCGACCCCTTCCCCCCCGATCTTGACGACGTCGATGGCATCATCTCCCTCGGCGGGCCCATGAACGTCGAAGATCAGAACGACCACCCCTGGATCACCGAGGAACTGGCCCTGCTCAAAGACGCCCACGCGGCCGGGCTGCCGATGGTCGGCATCTGTCTCGGCGCACAGCTCATCGCCGCCGCCCTCGACGGCAAGGTCCAGGCCATGCCCGCCGCCGAGATGGGCTGGCACACCATCAAGCTCGCCTTCCCCGGCACCATCGACCCGATCTACGCCGGCATCCCCTGGCAGCACATGCAGTTTCACCTCCACGGCCAGGAAGTCACCGAACTGCCCGCCGCCGCCACACCGCTGGCCGGCTCGAAAGTCTGCAAAAACCAGGCGTTCAAGGCCGGCCTCAAGGCCTACGGCTTCCAGTACCACTTCGAGTACAACAAAAGCCAACTCCGCGCCGCCATCGACGGCCACGAAGCCTGGATCGGCCAGGCCCAGGGCGACATCCAGACCATGCGCAGCGAAGTCGACACCTACTACGACCTCTACCGCCACCTCGGCGACCGGCTGTGCCACAACCTTGCCAACCTCCTGTTCCCCCTCGACAAGCGCCTCGGCGGCAAACGGGGCCCCGCCGCCAACTGGAACCCGAGCATCTCGTAAACCCAAACCCACGGATGGATTCAATCCGTGGCCTTCCACCGGAATCCTCACCATGATCCAACCCAACGACATCGTGCTCTTCCAGGGCGACTCCATCACCGACTGCGACCGCGACCGCACCGTCACCGAGCCCAACCACCAGCACGCCCTCGGCCGCGGCTACGTTTTCCACACCGCCGCCGCCTTGCTTGCCGACCACCCCGCCGCCAATCTGCGCATCTACAACCGCGGCATCTCCGGCAACAAGGTCACCGACCTCGCCGACCGCTGGCAACCCGACTGCCTCGACCTCCAGCCCACCGTGCTCAGCGTGCTCATCGGCGTCAACGACACCTGGCACGGCACGGGCAAGGGCAACCCCGACGCCAGCGTCCCGTTGGACACTTACGAACAGACTTACCGGCAGATCCTCACGCAGGCCCGCGACGCCCAACCCAAGCTCCGCCTCGTGCTCTGCGACCCCTTCGTCCTGCGCTGCGGTGGGGTGACGGACGAATGGTTCCCCGAGTTCGACCAGCGCCGTGCCCTCGTCAAGAAGCTGGCGACCGAGTTCGAGGCGGTCTTCGTCCCCTTTCAGGACATGTACGACCAGGCGCTGAGCCAGGCCGAGCCCGCCTACTGGGCCGGCGACGGCGTCCACCCCAGCATGGCCGGCCACGCGCTGATGGCCCGGACCTGGCTCGCGGCGATTGCTGATTTTTGATTGCTGATTGCTGATGTGAAGCGGCGTTCATGAGCAATTAGACATCAGCAATCAGAAAATTAAAAATCAGCAATTTCCTCCATGCAGACCCTCACCGAGATCAAGCAACTGCTCGCCGGCCACGGGCTTCACCCCAAGCACCGGCTGGGGCAGAACTTTCTGCACGATCACAACCAGATGCGCAAAATCCTCGCCGCCGCCGAGCTTTCCGCCGGCGCCCCCGGAGATGTCGTGCTCGAAGTCGGCGCCGGCACCGGCGCGCTCACCGAGCAACTGCTCGAAGCCGGCGCGCAGGTCGTCGCCGTGGAAATCGACACCGACCTTGAACCAATCCTGCAGGACCGCCTCGCCCCTTATGCCGACCGGGTCACCCTCGTGCTCGGCGACATCCTCGCCACCAAGCGCACGCTCAACCCCACCGTCCTCACCGCCCTCTCTCACCACGCCCCAATCCCCAACCTCCAATCCCCGATCCCCGCGTTCAAGCTCATCGCCAACCTGCCCTACAACGTCGCTTCCCCGCTGCTGATCAACCTGGCGGTCGACCATCCGGCGATGACGCTGGGCGTGGTGATGATCCAGCGGGAGGTCGCCGACCGGTTGCTCGCCGAGCCGGGCAACAAGCAGTACGGGCCGTTGACGGTGATGGTGCAGGCGATGTGCCAGGTGGAGCGTATCAGCACGCTGCCGCCGGGCTGCTTCTGGCCGCCGCCGAAGGTGGACTCCGCCGTCATCCGCCTGCGGCGGCGCGAGCAGCCGTTGACCGATGACCCGCATGCCTTGGGTGACCTGCTGCACCGGTTGTTCAGCCGGCGACGGAAACAGCTTGGCGCGATCCTCGGCCGGGCCACCGCCTTGCCGGCCGACATCGACCCCAACGCCCGCCCCGAATCGCTGAGCGTGGAACAACTGGTGACGCTCACGCGTTGGCTGCAATAAGAACCACGGATGCACACGGATCGGAACCTTAGCCCCGCAGCGCAGCGGAGGGCGCGGAAACCGTGCGTCACCGGCGGCCGCGCCCTCCGCTGCGCTGCGGGGCTAACGGCCTTTTCTGCGGCCGCCGGCCAGCTCGGCTAAAATGCCGGCAGTCCCTCAACCCGCCCTGGAGCAGTGCATGCGAACCCTTGTCGCCATTCCCGTTTACAACGAAGAGCAGTACGTCACCAAGGTGCTCAAGGAAGTCGGCCGATATGCCGAGCACATCCTCGTCGTCGACGACGGTTCGACCGACCAGACGCCGATGCTGCTGGCGCAGGAGAAGGTCGACGTCATCCGCCACGCCGAGAACCGCGGCTACGGCCGGTCGATCCGCGACGCCTTCCGCTTCGCCCAGTGCTACGACTACGACTGGCTGATCACCATGGACTGCGACGAGCAGCACGAGCCCCGCAGCCTGCCCGACTTCTACCAGGCCATCGCCGACGATGACGCCGACGTGCTCTCCGGCTCGCGCTACCTCGACGCGGACGTCTGCGGCGACCCGCCTCCCGCCGACCGCCGGGCCATCAACATGCAGGTCACGCGGATGGTCAACGACACGCTGGGCCTGGACATCACCGACGGTTTCTGCGGCTACAAGGCCTACCGCGTCTCCAAGCTCAAGCACCTGAAGCTCAACGAAGACGGCTATGCCATCCCGCTTCAGTTCTGGGTCCAGGTCGCGGCGCACGACCTCCGCGTCAAAGAAGTGCCCATCCGCCTGATCTACAACGACCCCAACCGCAGCTTCGGCGGCAAGCTCGACGATCCCGAACACCGCATGGCCCACTACCGCGAAGTCTTCGACGCCGAACTGGCCAAGTACGCCGACAAGCTCAAGGCCCCCTGCTCCTGCCGATGACACCAACCGCCCCAACGCCCGCTTCTGAGGAGCAACGCGACGAAGAGCGGGATGAGGGGGGTGAATTTCTGATTTATGATTTATGATTTTCAAATCAGCAATTAGAAATCAGCAATTAGCCATCAAAAATCCTTCCCCACTCTCGCTACACTGATCCCACCATGACCACCCCTGACTCCGCACCGGCCGCCCCCGTCACCGCCCGCCTCGCCCTGGAAGACGGCACCGTTTTCACCGGCGAAGCCTTCGGCGACCAGCGCCCACGCACCATCACCGGCGAGGTCTGCTTCAACACCAGCCTCTCCGGCTACCAGGAAATCCTCACCGATCCCTCCTACGCCGGTCAGATCGTCACCATGACGTATCCGCTGATCGGCAACTACGGCGTCAACGAGGGCGACCTCGAATCCGCACGCATCCAGCCCGCCGGCTTCGTCGTCCGCGAGCTGGCCCACCGCGTGAGCAACTACCGCTCGACGCAGACCCTCGAAGCCTGGCTCGCCAGTCAGAACGTCACCGGCATCACCGGCATCGACACCCGCGCGCTGACCCGCAAGCTCCGCACCGACGGGGCCATGAAAGGCGCGCTCTCCACCGACCCGGACCTCACCGACGACCAACTCGTCGAACAGGCCCGCTCCGCGCCGGGGCTGGTCGGACGCAACCTCGTCGAGCAGGTCAGTCGATCCGAGCCGATCACATGGGACCACGACCTCGGCGAATGGGCCCCTCTGCAGGGCCAGGTCGACAAGCCCGCCAGGCGGTTCAAGGTGGTCGCCCTGGATTGCGGGGCGAAGCTGAACATCATGCGCAACCTCGTGGATGCAGGCTGCGATGTGACGATCGTGCCCTGGAACACGTCGCCGGAGAAGGTGATGGCGCTCAAGCCCGACGGCCTGTTCGTCTCCAACGGGCCGGGCGATCCCGCGGCGGTGACGGCGACCATCGACAACCTCAAGACGCTGATGCGCAAGCTGCCGACGTTCGGCATCTGCCTCGGCCATCAGCTCACCGCCCTGGCGCTGGGGGCGACGACCTACAAGCTGCCGTTCGGCCACCGCGGCGGCAACCAGCCGGTGCAGAACCTGCACACCGCCAAGGTCGAGATCACCAGCCAGAACCACGGCTTCGCGGTCGACGCCAAGAGCCTGGAGAAGGCCGGCGGCGAACCGACGCACATCAACCTCAACGACTCGACGCTGGAAGGCTTCCGCCACCGCAAGCTGCCGATCTTCGCCGTGCAGTACCACCCCGAAGCCAGCCCCGGCCCGCACGACGCCCGCTACCTGTTCGACTGCTTCGTCGAAATGATGCGCACCGGCCAAAGCCCCTCCGGCGAGCAGATGGACCAGGCCCAGCGCCGCCGCAACCGCATCGCCGCCCGCGCCTGACCCGTTCGGGGACGTCGGCGGGCCCCCTTACGGGCCTGCGCCGTGCCAGTCGACGGCTCTTGCTGATTTTCCCATGGGAAACCCTTGCATTGAGAAGATGCTCTCGTTACGATGGGGATGCAACGAGAAGCCATTTCAGGCGCAAGTTCTTGCTTTAAAAGCCGTTCGGCGCCAGGTGGAGAAGTGCGATGTGCACTGCGGAGGACCGGAGGAAGAAGCCCAACGAAAGTCATTTGTTGGGAAATTGAGGGAGAGACCCATGTTTCGGGCCAATTCATCGATCAAAAATCGAGTGGGACAGTGCGGGCTGGTGCTGGTTGTCGTCGCGTTGTTTGCGGCCCAGCCGGCGTTTGCCGCGCCTTTAGTCCACGGTGATTTCGAGGGTGCCAGCGTCTGGTTCAACGATGTCCGGGAAGACTCGGCCACCGATACGCCGCCGCTCTATCAGGAAGTTGGCGAGTCGATCACGGTTTCCAGTTCCACGGTGGGCGGCACCACGGTGGACCGTCTCAACTTTTCGCCCGACGCTGACTTCGCCGCCTTTGCGCCGCAGGCCGGTGGCTTGAGTTCGGACACGACCGATGGGGTGTTGCGGTTCACGCTCGAGGCCAAAGAAGGGCAGACGATCACCGGCGTCGAGCTCAGCGAGTTCGGCGACTGGAGTATCACCGTTCTCGTGGATGGGCAGGGCCTGGTCACCGTCGGCGGTGCTCTGTTCGCCGAAGAAGGTGGCAATCTGGCTCAAACCAGCATCGCCGCGAGCGGTTTGCCTGGCCCCACCGACTCCACCAGCAGCGGCACGTGGAACGGCTCGGCGGAGTTGGACCTGAGCAACTTCTCGGGTCAGACGATCGACATCGTCATCAACAACACCCTGCAAGCGGCTGCCGACGATGCCACGGCCTTCATCGCCAAGAAGGGGTTCCAAGTCGATGTGACCAGTGTTCCCGAGCCTGGCACACTCCTGCTGATGGCCAGCGGCGCGTTGCTCATGCTTCGTCGCCGCGGCACTCGTGCCAAGGCCGTCACGGCCTGAATCGAAGTGCTTCATGCACGCCCTAAGTCAATCGCACGACCCCGGCCGGAAGGCCGGGGTTTTTTTATCGTCGACGGCGAACCGGATCTGAAATGCCGTGTGTCCCTGTGGGTGCCCCGGCCGCCGCGACAAGTGCCAGAAGCTAGGCGGATTGCAGCAGATGGGTTGCGGTGGGGCGGGCTCATACAGGCCGGCTTGGGCGAGGCGGACAAGCCGGTTCCGATTTGAGGCTCTGCGATTTCATGATTTCCAACGCCCACGGCATGATGCGAGAGGGCGGCGAGTGACGATTGCAACGTTCCGGCCTGCAACAACCCTGCCGCCTCGGGCGTTCACCCTGCTGCCGGGTTGTGTGGCGGGCCTCTGAGGTCGCGGTATGATGGGGCTGGTCCCCATAACGATTGCAGGAATGACGGGTATGTTGACATTGACCGGCTGCGACGTTCGCTGGCGGAGCGCGATGCTTGCTTCGAGCCTGGCGCTGCTGTCGCTTGTCCCGGCGGGCTGCCGATCGGCGGCGGAGTATCGGGCCGAGGCGGACGCGGTGGCGTCGCAGATTATCGACGCGAAACAGGAGGAGGCGTTCGGGCAGACCGAGCCGTTCACCATCCAGACGCCTGCGGACACGTTGCGTCGCCGGCTGATGCTGGACCAGGGACTGCCTTACCGCACGGCGGCGTCGCTGAGCGTGTATGACGTCGACCCGATCGAGCAGTGGCCCGACCCGGGCTACCTTGATCCCGAGGCCCCGGCCCTGGTGGAAGGTGACGTCGAGCCGGTGCCTGATCCGCTGGTGATTTCGCTGACCGAGGCCTTGCGGATCGCGGCCGGCAGCAGCCGGGAGTACCAGACGCAGAAGGAGAACGTGTATCGCACGGCCCTGGCGCTGGACCTGGAGCGGCACTTTTTCCGCACGACCTTCACCGGGCTGGTGGACGGGCTGATTCAGACGGACCTCGGCGGGTCGGAGACGGTGACGGGAACGGAAGTGGGCGCGGTCGGCGGCGTGACGCGTCGGTTTCAGAGCGGGGTGGCGATCACGTCGCGGATTGCGGTGGACCTGGTGCGGCTGCTGACGCAGGACCGGGCGTCGTCGCGGGGGCTGCTGGTGGATGGTTCGATCGAGATTCCGCTGCTGCGCGGGGCGGGGCGGTTCATTGTCGCTGAGCCGTTGACGCAGGCGGAGCGTGACGCGTTGTACGCGATCTGGGAGTTTGAGCGGTTCAAGCGTGACTTTGCGGTGAACGTGGCGAGCGCGTATCTGAACGTGTTGCAGACTTGGGACCAGGTGGACAATGCCGAGGAGAACTACCGGGGCCTGATCATGGCCGGCCGGCGGGCGCGCCGGCTGGCGGACGCCGGCCGACTGCCGCCGATCCAGGTGGACCAGGCGGTGCAGGACGAGTTGCGGGCGCGGGTGCGTTGGATCGAGGCGCGGGAGAACTTTGCGCGGCAGGTGGATAACTTCAAGCGTCTGCTGGCGCTGCCGCCGGACGCCCGGCTGGAACTGGACCGCGGCGAGCTGCAACAGCTTGTGGAACTGATCGAGCAGCGGCTGGCGCCGGCCCGGGAGCAGGTGGCGACGGCGGCGGCGGAGGAGACGGCGGACGTGCCCGCGGCGGACGCGCCGATCGATCTGGTGGAGCCGGACCGGTCGGGTGGGGGGCCTTACGAGATTGAGATGGACCGGGCGATCGCGCTGGCGCTGGCGAACCGGCTGGACCTGTGGATCGCCGAGGGGCAGGTGGTCGACGCGCAGCGGCAGGTGGCGGTGGCGGCGGACACGTTCCGCCCGGAGCTGACGCTGCTGGCCAGCGGGACGGTGGGCTCGCGGCGGAGCATCGGCTCGGCGGGGGCGGACGACGCCCGGCTGCGTCCCGACGAAGGGCTTTACACCGCGCTGCTCGAACTGGACCTGCCGTTGGACCGTACCGCGGAGCGGAACCTGTACCGCAACCGCCTGATCGATTTCGAGCGGGCGGTGCGGGAGCTTCAGGCCCGGGAGGACCAGGTCAAGCTCGATGTGCGCAACGCGCTGCGGAACCTGCTCGAGTCGCGCGAGGGCGTGACGATTCAGGCGCAGGCGGTGGCGCTGGCTGAGCGGCGGGTCGAGAGCACGGACCTGTTTCTCCAGGCGGGCCGGGCGGAGATCCGCGACCTGCTCGAAGCGCAGGAGTCGCTGGTGAGCGCCCGCAATGCACTGACCGCCGCCATGGTCAACTACCGGGTGGCGGAGTTGGAGCTACAGCGTGACCTGGACCTGCTGGAAGTCGATCACGAAGGGTTGTGGCGGGAGTTTGATCCGGAGGCGGAGGTGGATGGGTGAGCCGGGTGACCATCGACAATAGCCCTGCGCGGAAACCCCCCGCTTCCGCGTGGGGCTATGTAGAGAAGCGAAACGAAATACATGGCAGGACGTTGCCGCGGTGGCGTGGCGATGAGAAGGAAACGAAACGATGAGCGAGAACGCAACGACGAATCAGGACCAACCCAGCCGGCGGTTGCGGTACGGGCTGCTGACGGTGGTCGGCGTGCTGCTGATCACGGTGGCGGCGACGGCGTGGGTGCAGCCGTTCGGCGGCGACGCGGCGGATTCCCTGGCGCCGACGTTCACGGTGGAGCGTGGGCCGTTGATCATCAGCGTGACCGAGGCGGGCTCGATCGAGGCGCAGGACCAGGTGATTCTCTCCAGCGAGGTGGAAGGGCAGAACACGTTGATTCATCTCGTGCCCGAGGGGGCGGAGGTGGAGCAGGGCGACCTGCTGGTCGAACTGGACGCCAGCGGGTTCGAGGACCAGCGGGTGAGCCAGCAGATCAGCGTGCAGAACGCCGAGGCGGACCTGATCCGCGCTCGCGAGAACCTGGCGGTCACGGAAAGCCAGGGCCAGAGCGACATCAGCGCGGCCCGGCTGGATTACGAGTTCGCTCAGCAGGACCTGGAGAACTACATCGAAGGCGAGTACCCCAAGCAGGTCAAGGAGATGGAGTCGCTGATCCAGCTCGCTCGCTCGGAGCTGAAGCAGGCAGAGGACCGGCTGGACTGGTCGCGAACGCTGCTGGACGAGCAGTACATCTCGCAGAACGAGTATGACAGCGACGCGTTGGCGGTGGCGCGGCGGACGCTGGATGTGGAGTTGGCGCTGGAGGACCTGAACCTGTTGCAGGCATACACCCGGCCTCGCCGGCTGAAGGAACTGGAAAGCGACGTGGACCAGACGCGTGCCTCGCTGGAGCGGACCCAGCGGCGTGCGGCGGCGGACATGGTGCAGGCGGAGGCGGAGCTTCGCGCCCGGCAGCTCGAGCATGAGCAGCAGAAGAACCAGTTGGCGAAGATCGAGGACCAGATCGAGAAGTGCCGGATCGTCGCGCCGCGGAGCGGGATGGTGGTCTATGCGACGTCGGCGGGCGGCGGCCGACGGGGCAACCAGGAGCCCCTGGAGGCCGGCCAGAGCGTGCGTGAACGGCAGGAGCTGATTTACCTGCCGCAAAGTGGGTCGATGCGGGTGGAGATGAAGGTGCACGAGTCGAGCCTGGACAAGGTTCGCGTGGGCCAGCCGGTGCGGGTGACGGTGGAGGCATTGCCGGGGCGGGTGTACCACGGCCGGGTGTCGCGCATCTCGCCGCTGCCGGACGCCCAGAGCTTCTGGCAGAACCCGGACCTGACGGTCTACAGCACGACGGTGGTGTTGGAGGGGACGGGCGAGGAGATTCGCACGGGCATGACCTGCGAGGCGCAGATCATCGTGGAGCAGCACGAGGAGGCGATCTACGTGCCGGTGCAGTCGGTGGTGCGGGTGGGCGCGTTGCCGGTGGTCTACGTGCCGACGCGGGGCGAGCCGGAGGCCGTGCCGGTGGAGATCGGCCTGGACAACAACCGGATGGTGCACCTGCTCGACGGCGTGGAGCCGGGCGACCGGGTGCTGCTGGCGCCGCCGTTGACCCCGAGCAAGGAGACGCTGGCCCGCCTGACGCCGTTGCAGCCGGAGCCGACGGCAAACGCCAACGCCCGGCCGACCCCGGTGGCCGACGCCACACCCGCCGGCGAGCAGCCGGAGCCGGATTGATTGCACCCCGTTCGCCGTCGCCTTGATGGCGACGCGGGTAGCGATCGGTGAAACCAGATGACTGCACGTCGCCATCAAGCCGACGGCGAACATCGAAACCGCCCCGCTCAACCGTATGACCCAAACCACCACCAACCCGACGCCCGCCGCCACCGATGCCGTGGTGCTGCTCGACGACGTGCACAAGCACTACCAGATGGGCAGCGAGACCGTGCGCGCCCTCAACGGCGTCAGCCTGCAATTCGACCGCGGCAGCTTCTGGGCCATCATGGGACCCTCCGGCTCAGGCAAAAGCACCATGCTCAACCTCCTCGGCTGCCTCGACCGGCCCACCAGCGGCCGCTTCCTGCTCGAAGGCACGGACGTCAACACCCTCGACGACGACCGCCTCTCGGAACTGCGCCTGCGGCACCTCGGCTTCATCTTCCAGAGCTTCAACCTCATCCCGCAACTGACCGTCAGCGGCAACATCGAACTGCCGCTCTACTACCTCGGTTGGTCGGAGCAGGACAGCGCCGCCCGCGCCGCGGAACTGGCGGAGATGGTCGGCCTCGGCCAACGCCTCAACCACCGGCCGATGGAACTCTCCGGCGGCCAGCAGCAGCGTGTCGCCGTCGCCCGCGCGCTCGCCAACGATCCCGCCGTCCTGCTCGCCGACGAACCGACCGGCAACCTCGACTCCAAGACCGGCGACCAGATCATGGCCATGCTCAAAGACCTCAACCACCAGGGCAAAACCGTCCTCATGGTCACCCACGAACCCGAGGTCGCCGAGCACGCCCCCAACCGCCTGCACATGCGCGACGGCGTCATCGACCGCATCGAACAAGACTGAATCGAACTTGAAACCCGAAACTCGAAACCCGAAACTTTTTCATGCGTATCTGGCGTAACATTCGACTCGGCGTCCGCAATCTCATGCTCCACAAGCTGCGGTCGCTGCTGACCATGCTCGGCGTGGTGTTCGGCGTCGCCAGCGTCGTCGCCATGCTCGCCGTCGGCGAGGGCGCCAGTGCCGAGACGATGGCGAACATTCGACGACTGGGCAGCCAGAACATCATCACCCATTCCATCAAGCCCCGCGAAGACCAGGGCAGCACCGAACGCGCGCGGATGAGCATGTACGGCCTGCTCTACGATGACCAGCTCCGCATCGAGGAGTCCTTCCCGCAGGTCGACCAAGTCGTGCCCGTCAAACGCGTCCCCAAGGAAGGCCGGCTGGGCGAGCGCACGCTCGAACTGCGCGTCGTGGGCACCACGCCCGCGTGGTTCGACCTGGTGCAGCGCCCCTTGCTCGCCGGCCGAACGCTCACCGAGGCCGACCAGCGCCGCCACGCCAACGTGGCCGTGCTCACCGAACATGGGGCGCGCCGGCTGCTGGCGACCCGCGAGGCGATCGGGCAGATGCTCCAGCTTGGCGGCGACGCGTTCGAGGTCGTCGGCATCGTGCAAAGCGAAGACACCGACGCCGGCGGCATCCACACCCCCGACCGCGCCACCGATGTCTACATCCCCATCAACGCCGCCCGCGAACGCTTCGGCGACATCAACACCATCCGCTCGGCCGGCAGCTTCCAGCGCGAACGCGTCGAGTTGCACCACCTCATCGTCCGCGTCCGCGAGATCGAGGATGTCGAGCCGGTCGCCACCGGCATCGCCCGCATGCTCGAAACCCACCACCGACGCGAAGACTACCGCATGGACGTGCCCCTGGCCCTGCTGCGACAGGCCGAGGCCACCCGCCGCACGTTCAACATCGTGCTCGGCTCGATCGCCGGCATCTCCCTGCTCGTCGGCGGC
>JBBDPC010000004.1:0-42091 GCA_040876735.1 Phycisphaeraceae bacterium
CCTTTCTCGAAAGCGGGTGAAGGGATTCGAACCCTCGACATTCACGTTGGCAACGGCTCTGGGATCTGGCGTATAGCTTTGACGTGGCGATGGTTACGATCTGTTCGTAACCCTTGGTGACCATCTCGGTGCGGGAACGTGGGGCGTACAAGTCCTTCACGCCGAGCTTCCATGGAGATCGGTCGCGGCGTTTAACGTGCATTTTCTTGACCGGCGTCACAAAAAACAGGATCGTGAAGGCAAGAACTCCGGCCAAACCCTTTTCAATCAACTGGGGGTGATCATGCCTCGTCTTCCACAACACATGCAACCGACCTGCATCGCTATCGACCGATTTGTCGAGGTTGCCTTCCGAGAGCCAGATTCGCTTTTCACGCCAGGCAAGCCGATCTGGAGTCAGAGCAACCGAGAACACCTTTACAAGCGGTTCGTGGAGCAGCCCGACGAGGGCAGTGACAGTTTCATGACCAAATACGAGCGGCAACTTAAGGGCTGTCCGCCCGAGGTGGTGCAACTCGCTGCGGAATTGCTGTTCGTGCACTTGCTTGTGCCTTTCGGGACCAGCCGTAAGAAGAAGCTGGAACTCGTGCAACAGGTGCTGTCTTGGTCGTCGGTACCGGTGCAAGTCCCGAACGATCTTCAGAATGCGTTTAATCGCGGACTGGTGCGCGACCAATCTTTCGGTTTGCACCGGCCGTACCACCTCGCCTACATCCTGGAGGTTCTGAAGGCGTGGGACGGTTTCGACAAGACGCGCCGCTCGCAACTTCTGCAAGACCCGTGGGCATTCCGCAAGTTTGCTCGTTCGGTGGAGGTGAAAGCTTGCCAGCCGATGCGGGAGATTCTCTGTTTTTACGTCCACCCAGAGCATTTCGAGGCGATCACCTCACGGAAGCACAAACGGCAGATCATTGAGGCATTTCAAGAGCGGGTCGAGGGCCTGCCGGGCGATCCGGATAAAGATCTGGCCGCCATTCGAATGGCCATGCAGTCAGAGTTCGGGGAAGATTTTCATTTCTATACGGCCCCCGCCGTCGGTTACTGGCGGAAGGGAAAAACCGTCGACGACAGCGAAGACTTATGGTCGGCGTTTCTAGAGTGGGCCGCACGTGTACGCACGACGGAAGTGTTCGATGATTGGGAGGTCACGTATAAGCATCAAGTTGCCGAATTGATCGCCAAGGCGAAGGCGGCCCTGCTCAAGGGCGACGAGGAATGGTTGCCGTTGCTCAAACGCGCCTTCACCAGTTCTCAAAGCTTGATCGCATGGCAGTCGTACGAGAAGTTCCTCAAGTGGTGTGCTGCCGAACGTGACACGGCGCATGAGGCGCTGCGCCGGCTCTGGGGCGAAGGGCCGGACGATCAGCGCATGCGTGGCTTTCTGGAGCGACTGCCTCGTGAGGCAGGCAGCGGCGTCGGTACACGCACGGCCATGATGTCATTTCTGCTGATGGGGTCAGATTGCACGAAATACCCTGTGTGCCGAAGCAGAGCGTTTAAGAAGGCTTATCAACTGGCGGGATCGCGACGGCTGCCACCTGTGGCTGACGAAGTTCAGCAGTATCTGTTCGCTCTTGAGTTTCTCGACAAGTTGGTCGAGGCGACCCACGACTGGGATACGCCCATTGCCAACCGCCTGGAGGCACAAGGCGTCGTTTGGGGAATCGTCAAATGGCCCGAGAAGCCGGCGGATTGGGAAGACAGTGATTGGAAGGAGTTCATGGCGTTCCGCGAGGGCGAAGCGGTGGTCGCGGATCCCGATGTGCCCGATGACGACGATGATGAGACAACCGAAGATGAGAGCGAAGGCGGCTTGGCGACCTTGGCGAAACAACTGTTCCTGCCTGAGGAGTTTCTGGAGAACACGAAACGGCTGCTGGAAGCAAAGCAACAACTGATCTTCTACGGGCCGCCCGGCACCGGCAAGACCTATGTGGCTCAGAAACTGGCCGAGCGTCTGGCCGGCTCACCGAACCGCGTCCGCATCGTCCAGTTTCACCCGTCCTACGCCTATGAGGACTTCTTTGAAGGCTACCGACCCGTCAAGCACAACGGCAGTGTCGAGTTCGATCTGGTGGAAGGACCGCTCAAGCGGCTGGCGAAAGAAGCCGTAGCCGCGCCAGGCAAGCCGTTCGTGCTGTTGATCGACGAGATCAACCGCGGCAACATCGCCAAGGTGTTTGGCGAGCTTTATTTCTTGCTGGAGTATCGCAAGCAAGAAGTGCAGTTGCAATACTCGCACGAGCCGTTCCGCCTGCCACCCAACGTCTGGATCATCGGCACGATGAATACTGCCGACCGCTCCATCGCGCTGGTCGATGCAGCGCTACGGCGACGGTTCTACTTCGTCGAATTCTTCCCCGATCGCTGGCCGATCGAGGGACTGCTGCGACGATGGCTGGAGGCCAAGCAGCCCAAGATGACATGGATTGCTGATCTGGTTGATCAGACCAACCGAGAACTGAACCAACGGCACCTGGCCATCGGCCCCAGTCATTTCATGAAGGAAGGACTGACGGAGGAGTGGGTCAACATGATCTGGTCGCACGCTGTGCTCCCCTACATTGAGGAACAGTTTTTTGGCGAGGCTGATCGGGTTGAGGCGTTTCGCCTATCTGCCGTCAGATCTCGCCTCAACGGTCATGGAACAGCACCGGCGGAGGCTCCGTCCGCCAGTCAGGAGGCATGATGCAGCGCATCCGCCTCATCGAGTACCAGCGATCAGCACCTGTGTGTCTGACCCACGAGCAGATCATGGCTATTGGTCGTGTTGTGCCAGATATGCGTGTCGAGGCCGCTCCGAACGAAGCCGGAGCCTATGTGCTGGCCCCTGGATCCCATGTGGGCGTCGTGGTGCTGCCAGACGTGACGCTTGAAATCCGCCCCAAGATCCCGATGGACCGCTTGTTCTTTCTCATTTCCCACGCCATGGCCCCCGGCATGTGGCGCGATGAGGAGATCGAACTGGACGCTGACGCTTCCGTGTTGGAGGCCGTCGCGCCAGTGTTTGTACGCCTGGTTGCCCGCGCGACCTATCGTGGCCTGTTGCATGGCTACAAAACACACGAAGAGGCTTCTGTCGTGGTGCGCGGCCGCCTTCGGATCGACGATCAGATCCGCCAACGGGCCGGCATGATGTTTCCTGCCGAGGTGCGCTACGACGAGTTCACTGACGACATTCTCGAGAACCAGTTGCTCCTGGCGGCGATGGAACTGCTGATGCGCCTCCCGCTGCGCTCAGCTCAGACCGGGCGGTCGCTGCGTGAGCTTCGATCTGCTTTTCATGCAGTGACGCCACAGACGTTTAGCAGTAGCTGCTTGCCCACGGTGGGTTTTACCCGCCTGAATGAACACTACCGCCCAGCCATTGGACTCGCCCTGCTCATTCTGAAAGGTGGTTCGCTGGAGCTTGGATCAGGGCGCACCACGGGCATAAGTCTGCTACTCGACATGAACGACCTGTTCGAACGGTTCGTGCATCGGGCGTTGCGTGAGGCGCTTGGGCTTGACGAGCAAACATTCCCGCGTGGTAGGTCAGGGCTAGCACTTGACGAGGATCGACATGTTCAGTTGCTGCCGGACCTCTCATGGTGGCGAGGCGGGCGATGCAGGTTCGTAGGCGACGTCAAGTACAAACGGGTAAATGCTCAAGGCATCAAGCACCCTGATCTTTATCAGTTGCTGGCCTACACAGTGGCCGCGAATCTTGAATGCGGGTTGTTGATCTACGCTGCCGGCGAGGGCGAGCCGGCTCAGCACACTATCCCGTCAGTCCACAAGACGCTTCATGTTGAAACCCTTAATCTCGCCGGCCCCATTGACGTCATACGCGGCCAGATCGATCGGCTGGCCGAGCGCGTGCGGGCGCTTGGCGACGCCAGCGACAGCCTGCGGGACCAGCTATGCGATGCCCCCGCCTTGGTACCGCCAGCCGGCTCTTGAGGAAGACAGAGGGATAGCAGATGCGCGCCACTACAACCCTCAAACGCAGCGAACTCTACCGCCTCGTGTGGCAACAGCCGATGCTTCATCTGGCAAAAACCTACGGGTTGTCCGACGTGGGCTTGGCAAAGATCTGCCGCAAACACGACATTCCGCGCCCACCACGCGGCTACTGGGCAAAGCTGCAACACGGGCAGAAGCCGGCTCAAACCCCGCTTCCCAAGCGTGACCATGACGAGGGGATCGAGCTGCGTGATCCGGATGAGGCCAGCCTTTCCTCGTCAAGCTTGGGCGAAGAAGTCGCGCAGAAAATCGAGGACGAGCGGCAAGAAGAGATGAAGATTGAGGTGGCCGACAATCTGCGTGGCTCACACGAGTTGGTCAGCCAAGCGAATCAGGAACTGCAGAATGCGAGCACCGATCGGCACAAGATGATCATTCAGCCGGACCGGCCCGTGCTGAACATCATCACGTCGAAGGGCAGCTTGCGCCGGGCACTGCTCATTACGGACGCTTTGTTCAAGGCATTGGAACAGCGGGGCTACACGGTCGCATCAGGCCCCACGATCACAATCGGCGGCACGACATTGCGGTTCAGCATGACCGAATCACTGGAGACCCAGCGGGAACCGGCCGAGGCTCACGATCTGGACGGCCCCTACACGTTCGGACACAGTCGGTTCAATGAAAAACGCGTGCCCTCCGGCCGGTTCACGCTGGAGATCCTGGAGGGCGGGCCATACTGGACCGAGGGATGTCAGCGCACGTGGCGGGACACCAAAACCAAGTGTTTAGAGGATCGGCTTAATTCGTTCGTGGCCGGCATGATCAAAATGGCTGCGCGGATTAAGGAGCACGAGGAGGAGCTTGAGCGCCAGGCGGCGGTTCGGCGAGAGGAAGAGGCGCGCCGCGAGGAGGAAGCGCGGCAGCGTGCAGAGAAACGCAAGCGGTACAAGGCTGAACAGGCTCGTGTCAACACGCTCCTGCTGCAGGCGGAGAATTATCAAAAGAGCAGGCAGGTACGGGAACTGATCGAGGCCGTCCGGCAAGCACATTCTGCCGACGGGGCGATTGAACCGAAGAGCGAGACGGCGCAGTGGATCGAATGGGCCACTCGGCAGGCTGATCGGCTTGACCCGCTGCGGCCGAGTCCCCCATCCATTCTGGATGAGGAGATTGACGAGGACGACGAACCCCAGCGAGGCTTTCGACGGACGTGGTAGGCCATGCCAACGACACCACAAGCCATCAAGCGAGCGACAGACCAGGAGACGATTGCTCCGCTCGTCGAACTTTGCAAAGCCGGCCGCCTGTTCGACGTCCAAGCGTGGATCGCGGCAGGCAAGCCAGTCAATTCACCACCTCCGCCCGACAAGGGGCAGCGTCCCAGAACCCCGTTGGAGTACGCCATTGACCGAGGTTTCCACAGCCTCGTGCAGGTGCTGCTGGAAGCCGGGGCCGTCCAGGAGCCGGAGGGTTACGACGCCCCAATCTACCAGGCACTGCGAGCACGCCGATTCGACATCGTGCAGTTGCTCGTCGAACACGGTTTCGACCCCAAGGCAGTCGACATGCACGCGGTCTTCTGCTCCTGGGACCCACAGATCATGGACTACTTCATTGAACGGGGGGCCGAGCTTCAACAGGGCCACCCCTTCGCCTCGGCATTGTGCGACCGCATCCGGACGGCGTTGGGGCGCTACAAGCGATGCCGCGAGCGGATGCCTGAGCTCCAGGAGCAGGCCGATATCGCCCTTCGCCACCACTGCAAAGAGGGGAACCTGAAGTGGGTTTCACTGATGCTGTGGGCGGGGGCGGACCCGTACAATCCTGGCACGGAAAACCCTGGCGAGGAACTGGATGAAGACGACGGAGGGCTTTCCGCTCTCGGGTTTGCTGCGCTGTACGGGCACTACGAGGTTTTTGAGCTCAAGCCCATTCGCTCGCGCCCCGTTGGGCCAGCGGCCGCGGAAATGCTGCTGTTTCTGACCCGGGGCAAGGGGCTGGACATCCTGAAGAGGCTGCTCGAGAAGGGGCTGGATCCGAATGATCAGGAGAGCGGCGGATGCTCAACCATCCGAAGTTGCCTGGATGGGATGAGCTGGGCTCGGCATTACAGCCCGTACGCATGGGAGCGAGATGCCCCCAAGCGCAGCTTGGATACAAGTGAATCGCGGGACAAGCTCAAAGCGATTCACCTTCTGGCCAAGCATGGGGCGAAGTGGATGCCCGTCGATAAGCGGGAAGTCGACTCGGCCCGCCGCTCGCTCTTGCGCCTCAAGCCGGACTACACCATTGAGTTCGTCTGGATCATGGGGAAGTACCAGGCCTGCACGGTCGAGTGTGTGAATGATCTGCTGCGCACGCCCGCCATGAAGTCTCACACAGCAGCCTATCGTGCTCGCCTGCAGGAGATCTTGGCATTGTGGTCATGAACCACGGCATGAAGTCAGAACATGGAAGGGCATGTGGAAGAAGAGGAGGCATTGACGAGACACCTCAAGTCCTGACCAGCGCTTTTCACTTGGGAGGAGAGCGCAGGTCTGCGATCAACGTGGGAACGACGCGTTCTTCATGGACTGCGACCCCCCTGTCCAACATGGCTGCGGATAAACCATGGTCCCACATGGCCGGCACGGCGCTGCCTCGGAGCTCGCGTCCGCCCGACGCTGCGGCGGCAATATAGTCGGTGGTCGACATCCGCCATGGCACCGCCTGATGATCGGCGATGATGCGGTTGGCGATCCGGACACCGCCCCAGTCAAAGTCGCCGTGGTAGTGCAGCGTGGCACCCGCGCCACTGAGCAGGTTGAGCAGCAATCGCGCAGCGGTCGTGGGTTGGCCGTCGATGCACACCAGAGGCCAGGCCGCCGCTCCGAGTTGGTGCGCCGCTGCCGCAACGACCGTGGGGTTTTCGCACACGAAGACGACGCCGTCTCGGGCGAGTGAAACAAAAGTCGGCGGATGACGAAGAAGCTGCCGGACGGTGATGCGACAGGGCTCACCCGCTGCGGCGGAAATCTGCAACAACTGCGACGTCACACCCGCTCCGCTGGCAGGAAGATTCAGGACGAGTACGGGCGCACTCAGTTCGTCGCAGATGACGCCAACGGCATCCCAAGCCCGCCGCCGCGATGAGGCGGTGCGCCGCAGTTGGACATCGCCAAGCACTGCCGCAGCCCGGACCGCGAGCGTACCGACCGGCCGCGCAGGATCGAGGGCGTGGCTGTCTCCGCAACATTCAGCGGCAAGCTCGGCCAAGCTGATGCCTTGGGCAGGCAGCCGCTGGACCACCCGCACCGCTTGGTCGAGCAGTCGCCCGGCTTGTTCCACGCTCTTTCCGGACAGCCTGCGCAGCACGCCCTGTTCCCAGATCTGTTCGTACCAACCAAGCGCAGTCTGGTGATCCGCCACCGCAGGGCGGTGCCGATCGTACAGCTCTCGCCAGGCTGCCTCGATCCGTCGTCGCTGCCCCCGACGATCCACCAGCGGACCACTTACGACCTCCACCGCCTCACGCAGGTTGGATGCCAGTTCGCCCTCGATCAGCACCCTCTCAAGCTGATCGGGTCGAACCGTCAGCGCGCCACCGGAGCTTGGCTTGCGGCCCAGCAAGCGGTCGCAGGCTTGACGCTGCTCAGGTGATGGATTGGTCAAGCGGAGCGTGCTATCCGGCTGGTAGGTGCCATTTTCCAATCGCCGACGCAAGCGGGATACGAGCCAGCTCAAGTGCTCAGACGCAAGCGCCTGTCGGAGCCGAGTATTGCCGTCCATCACTGCACCACCTCTTGCTCGCCGTCAGTGGTCGTTGCCAAACGGCCATCCGTCGCAGTGGCATCGGAACGCTGCAGCTCCTGCCCATTCCACAGCCAACGTGTCGCGAGGACGCCGTCGTTGCCTTTCATCGTGGTGAGCTGGTAGATGGCCACGCCGGGCATCTCCGCATAGCACCCCCATTCGCGTTCGCTGGTCATGATGAAATCGAGGTCAAACGCTTCGAGCAGTCCCATGCACTTCCCACGCATATCGCTGTCGATCCCAGCGAAGACCTCGTCGAGGAGAATCGGCCGGGGTGCGAGGGGATCGGCAGATTGATAATGGGCCGACGCGGCTGCAAACATGGGCAGCGTCAGCGCTACCGCTTTTTCTCCGCCCGATCCCGTGCCGTGGGTTCGTTTTGTCAGTCGTTGCCATTTGTCTTCCTGCCGTCGCATCACACCAAAGCGGTGCCACCGACGGTAATCAAATGCCTGTTCGATGTGCTGTTGCCACGTTGCGGTTTCATCGGCGGCGCGAACAGCCTGAATCTGCTCATGCAGGAACTGCCCTAACGCTGCTCGCTGTTGGTCTGACCACGTGGCTCCCGCTCCGAGCAAACGTTTCCTGGCCTCGGCCAGTCCGGGGGGACCGTCGTCCACTGGCTCCCACGTGAACTTGAGCATCATGCCGGTGCTCATCGGCCGACTGGACAGTTGTTCATTCATGTGCTTCACCAGCCCCTCCGCCTCGTGAAGCCGGTCGTGGAGATGGCTGGCCACATCGTCGATCAGCGTCTGCTCGAGCACCTGCCGCTCCCGTTCCTCCAGCAGCGTTCGCCGCGCCTGCGCGTCCTCGGCCAGCGCCTCGCGCAGCTCCGCCATGCCGCAGTCCTGTTGGTTGTAGACGACCGTGACAACAAGCATGTCATGGATCATCGTGGACTGCGGGTTAAGGTCATGCGGCAGCAGCTTGTCGGTCAGTTCCTGGATGTGTCGAAAGACCTCGCCCTGATGTTTCGCCCATGCCTGGTCATCGCTCGGGACATCTGTGAGCAGAGACTCGATGCGCCGGGACAATTCCACAGCGCGCGTGACCGATCCGATCTGGCCGCCTTCACCTTCCAAGTCGCCGGCTACGACGGGCATCAGCCCCGTATCGATGAAGCCGGCCAAGGCATCCATCGCGGCGGTTCGCTCGTTCTGATTTCGAGTAAGCGTCTCGGTTTCGCTTTTGAGCTTTTCAGCAATCCGGGCGAGGTCGGCACGGTGGTCGGCCCTCTTGTTCGTTGCCTCAACTTGCTCTTGGTTCAATCGATCGGCTTGTTGCCGCGCTTTGTCAAGGCGGACACGAATGTCCTGGGCACTTTGCCCGACGGACGCCTTTAGCGTATCTCTGTGGGCCTCAGCGGCATGCGCCTGTTCAGATGCGCCTTTCACGCGCTGAGCATGCTCGTCAACCTTTGCGGTGGCTTCACAGGTGCGCTCGATGCAGTGACGGAGCCGACGAACAGCTTCGCCCCGTTGCCGTAGCGCCGGCCACAGTGCTGCCATGGCCTGACGATAATCAGCCAGCGCCTGACGCAGTTCATCGAGCCGGTTGATCCACTCGGTGAGTCCGAGATCAGCCGCATCACGATCCCGAAGTGCTTCCGCCTCAGCCAGTGCCCGCCGACAACCATGCACCTGCTTCTCCGCAGCAGTCACGCTTTTTCGGCACGCAACGACGTGTTTCTCTGCGGCAGCGCGTTCGGCGAGGCTCTGCCGCACGTCATCGTCGCTCGGAGATCGCTTCGCCTCCTGTTCCGCGCTCTCGATACGGCGAGTCAGTTCATCAACTGCCGCCTGTTGCCGTCGCTCCTCCTGTCGGCCCACCTCGATCTGCCCATCCAACGCCGCGATCTGATTCAGACGGTGACGTTCTCTGGCAGCCTGCCCGATGTGCTGGGCGGCGGGCTTCGTCCATCGACCGTGTAGCGGACCATTTTGCCACGCGCCACTGGCGTCCACCCACGTCCCCCCACGATCCGGGCTGATGGCGATCTGCGCCAGCACCTGCCGTACGATTTCCTCGTCGATGTCCGACGCCGCGACGGCCGCCGAATCCGGATGAAGCACATCGGTTAGTCGCGGCACCTCATCCGTCAACGGTTCGTTTGTGACGAGCAGACATGTGTCCAAGGTCGCTGCATCGAGCAGTTGACCGTCGGGCGTCAGCCAGGCGTCGAGAATGCCGCTCGCTTCCAGCGCCGCTTCGAACCCAGCTTGATCTTCCTCAGGCACATCGCTGACGAAATCGACGATCGTCCACAGCGGCGCACCGAGCTGCGCCTCGACCCGGGCCTCGACGCTCCGGGTGTGGGGACGGGGCGGCGGCTCGTGCTTGCCCGCCTCCAGAGCCTGCCGTTGTTCCTGCCATTCGGCGATCTGCTTACCTACGTGAGTCAGTTGCTGCTCCAGCGATGCCCGCTCAGTAACCAGTGCCTGCGTGGCACGCGCTACCGCGCTATCCACCGCCTGTCGAACAGGACTGGATCCTGCACCGGTTTCACACCAGGCAGCCAGGTCGTCGGCAAGATCATCCGCGTGGCAGGGTGACAGCTCCGACAGCCCCTCATGCCATGTGCGGTATGCCGCAAGTAGTGCCGTGCCCCCCGCCTCCACCGCTTCGGCCGTGATCCGCTGCTGATTGACCGCCTCATCCCACTGCCCTTGGCAGTGGGTTTCCCACTGTTTCGCCGAGGTCAGTTTCGATTCGGCCTCCCTGACCGCTTCAACCAGTGTGGCGACGTGGCTGATCGCCTTTTGGCGCTGCTCAACACCGTACTTGACATGACGCTGGGCCTGCTCGATGGCCGCAGTATCGGATTCGGCTGGCTCGCCCTCGCGATCGCAATGATCCACCATGGCCATGGCCGATACGTGCTGCTCATCGAAGCTTGCGTTGTGCGCCGCCGACGTAGCCGCCACTGCCGCGTCCTTCATCGCCTGCCCGGCCTGCTCCGCCGACTGGTTAGCCTCTTCTTCATCATCCCGCGCCTGCTTATGCAGTCGCGCTGCTTCGCTGTGATCGTCGCGGGCTTGCTTCAGTGCTTGGTTCCGTTCCTCAGCCTCACGATGTGCCCGGTCCAGGTCCTTCGCCGCCCGCATCTCGGGGCTTTCGCGGAGCGTCTGGATGCGCGCGTCGGCGGCAGCGATCTCGCCAGCCAGATCGTTCAACCGCGTCTCTACCTCTTGGAGCGACGCGGCGGCGGCGTCCCGCTGTTGTTCTGCTCCACGCAGCCGGCGCTGCGCGGCTTCAGATTCGGCATGGGCTGTCCTGACCGCAGCAGCACGACGTCGAGCCGCACATCGCACATAGGGGCCGTACTTCTGTAAAAATGTCTCCGTCGCTTCCCCCGCAGCCTCTGACCGCTGCAGGTCCAATCGATCGCTCTCCAATCCGCGGAACGACTCTGCCACGTCGGCGATGATTCGGGATGCCACGGGGGGCAGCGCCTCGCTGAGCGCGGCCGAAAGCCGCTTCTCGTCCAGGTTGCGCGAGAGTTGCGGCTGACGCAATTGGATGAGCAGCTCCATCAGCGCCTGATACCGCTGCTCACCGAGTTTGAACAGCGCATCGTCCACAGCTCGGCGATACTCTCGTGCTTGTGACTTGTCATAGACACGTCCTGCATCACCTATGGCTTCCGTCAATGCTGTCTGCGAGAGGGGGAGGTTCCGGTCATTCCGCAGGTTCAGATCGCGGCCGACACGAAGCGAGGTGATGAAGTGCCATCGCTGAGGCGCTCCTCGACCGGATACCGCGTGCAGTGCAATACCGAGGGTGAGGTAGTGTTCCTGTCCGTCATTATCCTGTCGCCCGAATTCGAGCCAGGTATAGCCCAACCGATCGGGGTAGCGATCCATCAAAAGGTTCCACTCGATCCGCTTGGCCGCGTCACCGTCGGGTTCCACTCGGTGCGGCAGCACTTCGGCGTCGAAAAGGAACGGCAATTGCATCGCCAGCACGCGCGACTTGCCCGTGCCGTTGTTCCCCCGCAACAGCAGTCGCCCCTGCTCGAAGTGAAACGCCTGCTCGTCATAGCGGTAGATGTTCAGCAGCCCTGCGCGAACCGGACGCCACCGACGGGATGTTGCGGCCGGCAGCGCTGTCGGTTGCGGCTCGGGTGTGAGGGCGGAATCCGTGAACACGCTCATGCTTGGTCTTCCCATAGCTGCGACGGCCGGTCGGCATCAGGTGCAGTTCGTCCGGCCTCGCGCGGAGCGTCGAGGGCATAGCGTCCGATGGCCGGGTAGATCACCACGCCACCTTCCACCCGCTGAACCAGACGAAGCGCTTCCAGCCGATCGATTGCCTGCTCGGCGAGGGGCATTTCCGCCCCCGGCTCCCGCACTTCTTTTCGCCAATACTTGCCATATTCCAAGATCAATTCCGCGATTCGCGCCCGAATGGCGGCAAGGCCTACGAGAGGTCGTGTTTCGGCTGCATCACGAACTTGCTCGGCCAGCCACTCGGCAAGCAGCAAGGCCAGATGGCCGTCGGTCCCTTCCTGCGGCATGGCGACGTCGGTCACATCGCCTCGCGGATCGACCATCGCAATGCCCTCTGACCGCACCTCCGCGACCAGCCCGGTTGCGTCTTCGATTTCACGCAACAGGTGGGGACGCTGCGTCTTGAGGTACGCCAGCTCCGCCTCGTCGAGATCATCGAAGTACAGCACGGGATCGTCGAGCAGCCGCGCGGTCAGTCGAGTGCGAATCCGGCGATTGCGCGCCTCATCGCTGGCTGGCGTCACCTCGTTGGCGATCGCCTTCAATCGGTCCATAAGGACGACCGCGTCAATCGTTGACGGACCGCGGCTGACGTTGAGCAACGTTGTCAGCGGCACGCGTTCGATGTTGTAGAGTACGTCGCCGGTGTCCGCGAGGTACTCGGCCTCTTCACCGTCGATCCGCACGATCACCCCCAGGTCGATCAGCAGTCGAACGGCGTAAACCAGATCACGCCGCTGGTCCTGATGGTTCAGATCCACCTCGATCCCCGCTTCGGCAAGGGCGCTGTCGGCGGCGGCGAAGCTGACGACATTTTCGGCGATCTGCCCCAACACGGTCTGCCGCTCCGCCCCTTCCAGTGCCGCCAGTACCAAGCAGAAGAAGACGTAGCGCCGTCGGGTGAACGGTGCGCCGCTGCGGAAATCAACCGCGGGTCGGGTCGAATCATCATAATCCATCGGACGCTTGCGCAGCCTCGCCGCTTCGCTGTCAACGTACAACTGCCACTCGACATTTCTGCCCAGCCAATCCCGCAGCCAGTCAGCATGTCGGCGAACCAGCGTCAGGGCCTCGGGGTTCGCCGCCACCGTGAGCAGCGGCCGGGCCAACAGAGTTCGCAGTGCCCGCTGCCGTTCTTCCAAGAGCACCGAATCGAGCTGTGCCCCAAGCCTACCGGTAGTTGAGGTACGCGCAGTCAATCTCCTGCCTCCGATGCGAGTTCTGCGGAAGCGGACAACGCTGCGGAATCAGGTTTGGTCACGCGGTGCGCCGAGTGGATCAGAATGTAGTGGTCTTCACCGCTGAACCGTCCCATCGGCGTGTCGATGGTCGCCGTCGTGCCATCGCCGGTTGGCTCGAGACGAATGAACAGCGAGCCATCAGCCGAGGCGGCTTCCACCACAGCGTCCGGTGCTCCCTTGCGGGCCAGCGCTTCGCCGAGCAACTCCAGGAACAACTCGAACGCGGATCGGTCCAACTCTCCGAGGCGGGACAGTCGCGTTGCCTGTCCCGTGGCCAGCACGGCGCGTGCCGCTGCGAGTTGCCGGGCCTGTTCCGCAGCGAAACGGGCCAGTGCAGCCTTTTCCTTCTGCCGATCGATGACTTGTGCCGGCGGACCACGTCGCGTGGTGCGGCCGGTCTTCCGCAGCCGCGGCGCGACACGCAGGGGCGGTGCATCCAACCAGCTCGTCGCGGAAAGCGGCTCCTGCTCGTGCCAGCGGTCCAGCGTCTGATCATCAACCCGCAAGTGACGGGCCGGCGAGAGCCCAAACGCCGCGCGCCACAGCCGATGCGCCTCGCGGTCGTCGTCAGTCTGAGCGAACCATCGAGCAAGGATGCGCAGGTCGGCCGAGCGGTCGCTTCGTGCCACCCGCTGGTCATGCAGCATCACCACCGCCCGCAGTAGGGCAGGGATCGCAGCACGCGCGTGAGCCCGCAGCTCCTCTGCTTGACATCGTTCGCCTGCCGGTGCGATGAACCAGCCCCGTAGCCCGGCCCATCGCACACGCCACTGCTTGACGGCCGCTTCATGGCGGCCGGGGTCGGCTTGGTCAAGTGCATCACGCAGTTCCCGCCGGGCTGCGGCATCCAGCAACCGCCCAATCCCGATCGCCTCAATCCTCGTGATTGCCTCCGCAATGTCTGGCGACATTACAGTCAGTTCCGCAATAAACCGTTTTAGATAGTCGATCAGCACATGCTTGTATGACAGAAAGGCCTTCAGATCGACATCCTGCAACTGTGTTGAGCGCTGAAGGCTACTGAGGAACGTTTGCGCCCGTGCGGTAAGCTGATCGAAACGGGCGCGCAGTGTTTCCAGCCGTCGGAAAGCCTCCCCATCGTCCATCGTGTCGCGCCGGGCGAGTTCCAGCAGTCCCTCGAGTTCTTCACTGATTTCGTGTAGAGCCGTGATTTGAAGCTCGCCGACCTCGGTCAATGCCTGGCCATACACTTCCAGCGCCCGCTCGACCGCCTGACCCGTCTTCGTGATCTGGTACAGGAAACGTGGGCGAAGGAACTCCCGCACGGATGTGACGTCTTCTGTGTCCAGATGCTTTTCGAGATTGCCCCACTCACACAACTGCTGCAACGCCCGCTCTACTTCCACCCGATCAGCGTGCCACGGCGGGCCGGACACTTCCACAGCAGCAGCAATGCGGGAGGCATTCAAGTGCAAGGCGAACTGCGCTTTTGCTTGAACGAACTGCCTCATGACCGCCCGGTATAGCCCCGCCTTCTCCACGGCGAGGTGATGAAATGCCATGAAGTAGTCGTCATCAACTCGCGTAGCGAGATCAGGTGACACGGATTGGTCAGACTTACCAGTCATTACGTGATTAGGTTCCAGAATATCACTCGTCGGACCTCGCTTGCCCCTTCCCCCACTCGGCGAGCACGTCGTTGACCTCGTCGATGTCGAAGGCTTCATGATCGAAGTCGTCGCCCAGCCACTCGACGATGTCCTCGTGCTCCTCATGCTCGGGATCCGCGACAACCTCCAGCATGCGGTAATAGCCGAACACCCCACCGCAATCTTCGGGTGGACACGCCTTCTTCCCTGCCAGGCATCGCGGATATTCCTCGCCCGGCTTGGGTTTCATGATCTTCTGCACCTCGATGACGTGCTCCCACCCATCGCCGAAGTCGTACTCGTAGGTCAGCTTGCTCTTGACCTTCGGGCAAACCTCCGCCAGCGGGATGGCATCCTCGTCCTCGCCCTCCATGTCTGTCGGGTCGCCGAACGGCGTGGTCGTCGCCGTGAACACCCGCTCGCCGCGCAGCCGATTGATGAACGCACCGGTCCAGGCATCTGCATCGTCGACTTCGCGAATTTCATCCCGACTCGGCTTCAGCGCCTTGTCCCGCAACACATACTGATGCAGGTGGCTGTCCGTCCAACCCATGGCGATCTGGATCACCTCATGCAGCTGTCCAAGCGTGATGTCCGCGGGCACCGCCAGCCGTCGCCAGATGGGCGGCTTTGTGTCGCGGAGGGTGATGCGGATTGTGTAGAGCTGCCCACTCATGTCGGGATTGTCTGATTTCCCTCACCGTCAGGCAACCCGCGCACCACACGTGCTATGGAGCCGGGCCATCCTCCGCGCCTATCTCAGTACAACTGATTCGAGGCGTTTCTTGCGCTCCCGCCAGTCGGGCATGCAGCGGCCCAGCAATCGGTAGAACGTGGGGCTGTGGTCATGCACGCGAAGATGGCACAGCTCGTGCATGATGACGTACTCGATGCAGTGCCGCGGGGTCTTCACCAAGTCAGTATTCAGCGTGATCGTGCCTGCCTTGGAACAACTGCCCCAGCGGCGTTTCATCGGACGAATACGGAGCTGGACCGGCAGCGAGCGCAGTGACGCTGCTGCTTCAAGACAATGGTCCAACCGATCATGGAAGATCGGTTCGGCGTGTGAGCGATACCATTGATCCATCGCATCGGATATCGACCGTGTGTCGAGTTTGTCAGCCACGCTGACGTGGAAGAATCGCCCGACAAGCTTCACCGATGCGGATTGCGCTTCGTGGATGCGTAGACGGTACTGGCGGCCAAGGTACAGGTGGGTTTCACCAGCCACATACCGCTTCTCGTCAGGCAATGGTTGGTACTTGTCGAAATGCCGGCGCTGCTTCGCGATCCATGACCGCCGTCGCTCGAGATGCGCTGCGACTTGGTCGAGCGTGCGAGTGGCCGGGGCGAGCGCCGTGACCGAACCGTCCGGATGAACGGATATCGACAGCCGAGTGCGATTCCGAAACTGCACTGCAACCGGTACGCGGCTGCCGGCGCAATCAACAAGCACGGTCGTTTGTGGTTGTTCAAACATATCGCGTCCGTGCAATGTCGAGAACCATCTCCAGAGTGTGGTCGATGTCTTCGAACGTCAGATCGATCCCGTTTTGGTCTTTAAGCTCGAACAGATAGTCTTCGATCGCACTCATCATGCGGTTCTGGACGTCAGTGTTGTTGGTCCAGTTCACGATGCGATTCTGCTGGATAATGTCATCGATCACCATGCTCGCGTCCGTGCTGGCCGCCCGCACGTCGAATCCATCATCGCCATACTCGGCAAACACGTCCTGCAACACACCGAAGAAGGCCTTCGCCACCTCGCGGTGCGCCAGCGCTTCGGGGATGTCGTCGCCGCTGCGGTTCTTCACCTTTTCAGCAATTTCCGTGACCTTTCGCAGATACTCTGCGTCCGACAGTCTCTGCTCGCGGAACGCTCGGATTGCATCTTGAAGCATCTCGGAAAAGCGGCGATAGAACGCCGGGTCTTCCTGCATCCGGTCATGGATCGTACGCTTCGTACGGTACGCGATAGTGTCCGCCTTCGACGCAGTGCTGCCGAGCTTCTCCACCTCCTTGGCGAACGCGTCCGCGTCGAAGATGTTCACCATGTCGGTGATCTTCTCGACCTCGCCGGTGCCCACATGCTGATCAACCAGCTTTTGAATACGAGCTTCATACTCTTTGAAGTCCACCACCTCCGCGTAGCGCTTGCGCACAGATGTGCGGAGCTTCATGAAGAATTGCAGGTCGGCCTTGTATCTGACCAGCCGGTCCTCAGGTGTTGCCTCCAGGAAGCCTGCGGATGACAATGCGACCGCCAGCGTGCGTGAGAACACACTCAATCGTTCGTAAAACTTCTCTCGCAGTTCCTCGTCAGCCAACAACAGCTCGTATGCTTCCTCGTCGCGCCGGTTGCGAACCTCCTTGAACAACTCCCAAAGGTCCGAATGGCGCTGTGGAAGCTTCTGCACCTCAACGTCCACGTCCGCCAACGCGGTGCACAGGTCATCCAGCCCCTCCTTATCGAACTCCGACAACTGCCCGTAGATGTCCAGCGCTTCGTCGAGATTCTGAAGCACCCCACGGTAGTCAATGATGTAGCCGAAGTCCTTTCCGTCGTAGAGCCGATTCACCCGGGCGATGGCCTGCAGCAGCGTGTGGCCCTTCAGCTTTCTCGTCAGGTAGAGCACCGTGTTGCGCGGGGCATCGAACCCGGTTAACAGCTTATCGACGACGATGATGATCTCCGGTTGCTCGGCGTGCTTAAAGGAGCTGATGACCTGACGGTTGTACTCCCTCTCGCTGCCGTATTTCGCCATCATCTTCTTCCAGAACGCCTTGACCTCGTCCTGAGATTCCTCGTGAACATCGTCTTCCCCTTCCCGCTCATCCGGGCCAGAAATCAGCACCTCACTGCTGACCATCCCGAAATCGTCGAGGAATCGCTTGTAGAGCAGCGCCGTCGCCTTGTCCTGTGTCACGAGCTGCGCCTTGTACGGTGTGCCTTGCCAGTTGTCGCGGTAGTGCTCACTCACGTCCCATGCGATTCGCATGACCTTCTGCTGGGCCTTGTTCAACTGATCTGTGGTCGTGAACTTTTTCTTAAGGTCGGCCTTCTGCTCCTTCGTCAGGTTCTCCGTGATCCGATCGAACCAGCCATCGACCGACTCGGTGTCCACTCGCTGATCGACATGCCGCCCCTCGTACAGCAGCGGCACCACGGCCTTATCCTTCACCGCCTGCTCGATCGTGTACGTGTCAATCAGCCCGCCGAATCGCTCGATCGTGTTTCGATCCTTCTTCATCACCGGCGTCCCGGTGAAGCCGATGAAGCACGCGTTTGGCAACGCCTTCTTCATCTTCGCGTGCAACTCGCCATATTGGCCGCGATGGCTTTCGTCGACCAGCACGAAGATGTCGGGATTTTCATCTCGGACCCCGGCCTTGCCCACCGCCAGTTCGAACTTATCGAGCACCGATGTGATGATGCGGGCCTTGTTGTCACGCAGCAGCTCAGCCAGATGCTTACCGGTCTTCGCCTGGACTGGCAGCGTCCCGCAATGATGGAACGTCCTGTAGATCTGATCATCCAGGTCCACCCGGTCGGTGACCAGCACGATCTTGAAGTTGTCGATGCCGCCTTCCAGAGCGATCGCTTCGGCCAGCATCACCATGGTCAGGCTCTTGCCGCTACCCTGCGTCTGCCACACCACACCACCTTTGCGCGTGCCATCGTGCCCGGTGCGCCGGATACGGTCCATGATCTTGTTCACGCAGAAGTACTGCTGATACCGCGCCACCTTCTTCTCGCCGGCGTCGTAAAGTATGAAGCGGCATACCAGCTCCAGCAGGCGCTGCGGACGACACAGGGCATACAGTGCCCGGTCCTGTTCGGTCACCCCCCGGCCGTCCGCCGCCAATGCCTCGAAATATTCCCGCACATACCCGAATCGATCGCCGAACAGCCGCGCCTTCTGCTGCTCGTCAAGTGAACGAGCGATCACGTCCCCGATGGCCGCATCAACGTCGTCGTGTTCTTTCCACACCGCCCAGAACTTGGCCGGCGTACCCACCGTGGCATACTTCGCCTCGTTCTTCGACAGTGCCAGCAGGAGCTGCGCATAGTGGAACAGACGTGGAATCTGGTCCCGCTGCTGGTTGCGCACCTGCTGGCTGACCGCCTGGCCGATCGGGTCTTTCAGGTCCGGCCGCTTGCACTCGATCACCACCAGCGGGATGCCGTTGACGAACAGCACCACGTCCGGCCGACGCGTCTCGTGGCTGCCGCTGCGCTCGACCGCGAACTCCTCGGTCACGTGGTAGACGTTGTTCTCCGGCCGCTGCCAGTCGATGTAGTCAAGCTGAAAGCTCTTGGTGTCTCCGTCGATGGACTGCTGCATCGCCCGGCCTAACGTCAGCAGGTCGTAAATCTTCTCATTGGTCTGGATCAGCCCTTCATCGACCACGTCCTTCAGCGCCTGCACCGCCGCGAGGATGTTGCCCTCGCTGAAGGGATATTCGCGCCCCTTGAAGCGGATCGTGTTGATCTGCCGCAACTGCTCAGCCAGCACATCGTCAAGGATCGCCCCGCTCAGGCGGCCACCGCGCAGCTCAACCGCCTCGGCTGGGCTGAGGTACGCGTACCCCAGCTTCTGGAGCAGTTCCAGTGCCGGCACCTGCGAGATGTGGTCCTCTTTGAAGGAGGGGATGTCCATATCAATCGCCCTCATCTTCCGGCAGCTCAGGCAACGGGTCGGCACGCTTCGGCAGCTTCTTTTCGTCCGACGCCAGCCGGCGCTCGATCTTCTTAATGTCCTCGGCCGGCGGCAGTTTCTCGGGAACGATGTCCCTTTCCGTCAGAAGCTTTCGCACATCGGTGTTGTTCTTCACATGCTCACGGCTGATCTTCGCTTCCGTACGCAAATCATCCTTCTTGATGTTGAAGTTGGTGATCTCGTTGGCGAAATCCTTGGCCTTAATGGTGATGGTGGGCAGGAAGTCTGCCAGTGCCCGCGACTTGGGCACACCCAACGTGTTTTTCATATCCTGTGTCGTCCTGCCGCCGAATAGCGCCTGGTCGCCCTTGCTGCGGATGCGTGCGAAACTGCGCTCGTCGCGGACACGCTCATAGATGATCCCCGACAGCTCTTTCTCAGAGGCAGTCAGCTTCCGCCGCGTGCTGAGCCGCTCCACCTCAGCCAGCCGCTTCTCGATGATCTCCTGCCGACGGGTCTGGACAGCAAAGTAGGTCTGGGCAAAGGCGATCGGGTCTTTCGAGGGGTCGCCATTCTGGGCAATCAGGTAGCAGGCGTAGCGCGTCAAAGCGATGTCATCCACCTCCCGAACAGCCCCTGAACCCAGCTCGACCATTTTGCGCACCTGCGCAAAATGGTCGCCTGCCTCGTAACCGGCGTTTGTGCACGACTTTATCGCCTTCTCAACGACCTGCTCAAAGCTGCGCCACTGGCGGTAGCCCAGCAGTTCCTGCAGATCGCGTGCCAGCCAAAACTCGACGCCCGAGCTTGGGTCCGTTTGGACAAGGGCCTCAAACGATTTGTGCAACCTGACAACGACTTCCTTCTTCATGCGATTCTCCTTGATTGGGTGGCCCTCGGCTCGGTCATCGATCTCCCAGCAGTTTCTGCATCAGACCGCGTTTGAGTTCGGACAGGGCGACGAGCTTCTTCTCCAGCAGAGCAATCTCCCGGTCCGCCGCGCCCAGGATCGTTGCGATACGCTTTTGCTCGTCGCGATCAGGAATCGTCAGTTCCAGGCGGCGCAGTGCAGCCTGAGTCAACCCAAATCTCGTCACCCCATTGGCGACGCGGTAACACTCGTATCGCGTCCGAGGCAAGCGAAGAAGCTGCGCGAGAAACGGGCCATCAACATGCGTTGGCCGCAGGATGGCCAAGTGGTAGCCGCACACAACACCCGGCATGTCCTGCATCACGACCGCCGGCTTGGCGATGTCATCGGGCGTCTCCGAGTCCTTCGTGATAATCACATCCCAATGCTTGAGCGAGAAGTTCTCAACCTCTCTCTTGCTGGCGGTTGCCTGCATGAACTCGATGCCGTTGGTGATGCGGTCGTTGTAGTAGACGTCGGTGTAGTTGCATAGGCGGACGGGCGTTTCATCAGCATGCGACTTCTTGTCAATCCCGCTGAAGTGGAGCGTGACCAGCTTGCCCAGCGGGCGCGTTTGCCATGAATTGGTAAACCCCGGCAGGCGGCGCTCGCCGGTGAGCAGTTGCTGGGCGAGGCCTTTTTTGAGTTTCCGCTTGGCCTCGATGAGCCGGCCCGTCCGCTCCATCGCCCGATCCACCGTGGCCAGGATGTCCACCGTCTTGCGTTGGTGTTCGATAGGTGGGACGGAAATCTTGAGCCGCTTGAATTCCTCCTGCCCAAGCGTCTTGTTGCGCCCAGCCCCGCCGGGGGACGCCGTGTTCAGATCGTACTTGCCTCGGGGTGTGGAGAAGTACCGCCAAGCGTATTCGGGCAACAGTTTGCCATTGCGGGACCGGTACATCGGAAACCGGTGCGAGGCGATCATGCCTGCCTCGGCATCACTCGTCATCGCGACGGCCTGCTCCCATGCAAAGATGATGTTGAACACCAGGCAGCCGGGCTCGACCCAGAACACCCGCTTGTTGCCGATCTTCTCGCCGGTTGTCGCTGGCTTGTGGAAGACGCCCTTGCAATGGCTGCGGATGCCGATTTCGCGATAGGTGGTATTCGGCTGTACGTCCACAGGCCGGCTCACCCGCTTGAGCAGATCACCAATCGGTCGCATGGGCCACTCTTGATCAGCATTACGAGTCATTTACACTTCCGCTTTCCGGCATTCGCCTCCTTGCGAAGGCGGCTCTGCTTCTGTCTCCACATGCGCGTGGGCATCACGTCCTGGTCGGGTAGGTCGATGTCCGCAGCACGTGCGGCGTTGATCATCTGGCGCAGCTCGAATTCGAACAGCTCGGGCTGGTAGTGCGGGCGCAATTCGTCGAGCTTCGGGCCGTGGCAATCCCTGAGCTTCCGCCCGCTTCCGCAGGGGCACGGCCCGAGTGGCGGTGCGAAGCCGTCAGCGAGGCATTTCAGGAGCTTCAGCGTGGTGAGTCCGGTTGCGCCGAAGTGCTCCATGTAGTAGTCCAGCAGGCCGGACGATCCGTGATCAAGTTCACCGTGGGGCAGCACGCCGTGGTCGCGGTAGCAGCTATAGGAATACAGGTACGGGATGACTTGGCCGTTGATGAAGCCGATCAACGTCCGATGTTGGGCAAAGCGACGGCGCACGTCCACAGGTGCGCCCAGGCAGAGCGTGCCGGACGATTTGAACTGGTGGAAGTCGGCTGGTATCGCGCCAGCAGTCTCTTTCACCGTCGGCGGCGCGTCCGGAAAGTCGTCGGGTATAACGATCTCGATCTCATATGTGTCCTCAATCGCATGGCCCTCGTAATCCATCGCGAAGCCGACGGGGCCGCGCACGCAAAGCCTGCCGTCGGTGTCACGCACCAACTCAAGCCCGGAGTGCTCAGCCTGAACATTGTCCATCTGCTCGATCACGATGTTGATTACCCCTTGATCCATCTCGAAATCAGCAACTCCACGGCTTGCTCGGTTTGCTCGACGGCTCCACCCTCGGCCTCGTCGCTTCGCTGGCCTTGCTAGGCACGATGACGACGGGCGCGGCGACGGAGGTGGCGCGGCTGGCGTACTTCGTCATGGCTTCGCGCCCGGTTCGTTGCCCGTAGGATTCGGCGAGGTAGGTGCCGACCTTGCGAAAGCCCTCGTCGGTGATGAGGTGCTGGTACTCGGCCTCCACCGCATCGAGCCACTCAAAGAACAGCTTGGCCTTGCGCGGTGATTCTTCCCACTTGTCCGCGAAGTTCTCCAACGGGTTGACGGGGTTCGGCACCCACCACACGCCGTCCCGATCCTCAATGTGCTGTCGCATGCCTGGCACGATTTTGAGGATGGCTTCGTACAAATTGGCCTCGTTGTCGTAGGCATTGGCGGCGAGCGTGGTGATGATGATGGAGATGGGGCGGTCGTCACCGCCGTTGTATCGCACGTCGCGGTGGCGTTTCAGGACCTGGATAACCCGCTGCAGTGGGGTGCGGACCTCGTAGTCTTCAATGTCCTCGACCGAGGCACGCTTTTCGATCGCCAGCGAGGCCTTGGCTTCGTCGAGCCGCACGCGCATGCGATCCTTGAACCAGGTCGCATAACCTTTCGGGTTGCTCCGGGTAGGGTCATGGGCCCCGTGGCCCTCCGCCGGCCAACCGATCAGGTAGTCGGGCGTCTCCGTATCGGTGATGCGGATGGCATGAGCGGCGATGTCATCGTCAACGCTGCCGGCTCGGAGCCATTCGGGGCGATCGGGCAAAGCGGGAAGGACGTCGAGGTGGAACTGCGAATCGTCGGCGTACTGGATCGTCCAGCACCGGCGGCCGCCATCCTCCGGGTCAATCTTGTCCTTGTAACGGCTGCTCGGGTGTTTGAGCCGACGGCCGACCATCTCTTTCAGTTCGGACTGGGTCACCTGACTGTCGGTCAGGTCGAGGAGGCAGACCGCATCAACATCGTATTCATCATCGCCAAGCGGCCGCACGGCGGTCCCAAGGGCGAATGATCCCTGCGCGTAGATTTCGGGCGAGAAGTCGGCTAGTTCAGAGTCGTCGGCGTTGAGCCAGTCACCCACCGCCCGGTAGTGGTCCTTCGCCTCAGCATACTTTGACGGTGGCACATCAAGCGTGTCGGCAAGATCACGGAGTAGATGGTTCAGTTGGTGACGGTTTTCAGCTTCGTTCACGATTGGCCTCCTTGTGGCAGGTTGATGTCGAGGGCATGAACGAAGCCCCCCAAGTCTTTGTTCTCATCCCACAGCCGTAGGGGCATGTGGGCTTTCGGTTGAATGGCCCGGCCCAGTTCAACGCATGCCGACACCGGGGCGGCAGGAAACACGTTCAGCATGGTGCCAGCGGGATAGTGGTTCTTGATTTCGTCCAAGAGCGGGCGGATTAGCTTTCGGAACTGTTTCAATTGACGGGCGGACTTGAGGTAGTCGTTGTCGGGTTCGGGGATGGTGACACGCCAGATGCTGGCGTCGTCAAGCTTAGCGGTGACGCGACTGTCGGGGACCGGCGCGCTGAGTGCCAGCACCAAGGCGGGGTCACCGTTGGGCGCTTCAGGGCGCTCGATGACGTACTCGAAACCGTCGGCATGGTTTTGCCACTTCCACCCCGGTGGCTCACGGTGCAACTGGTAAACGCGTGCGCTGTAGTTGATGTCACAGAGCAGATATCCCAGCATGACCAACAGCGGCTGCGGAGCCAGAGCAAACAGCGACAGGTGCTCGACATCGCCAGACCGCAGGCGCGGCTTGACGTGTTGGTCAACCATCACTTGAAGTTGGCGGGATTCAATGGTCCAGAATTCGCCCGATCGATCGCGGAAGCCGCTGTTCACCGTACCCAAAGCGATCGGCGTTCTGGAGGCGGGGTAGCGATCGTCGGACGTCAGTGCGGGCGCGGCTACCTGATATGACACATGCGGATTGTGGTTGCCGACGTTGGCCCCATACAGCAGGATGTGACTGCCTCGTTCCTGCCCGATGGCGGTCACCCGTTCGACGCGTTCCTCATGTCGGCGTTTCATGGCTCGCAGGCGCTCAACGGTGTATTCCTCTTCATTGGTGTCGACGATGGGCGAGTGGCAAAGTCGGCAGAGCAGCATCAAGTTGTCGATGTCATTGATCGCTGATTCGGCAATGTCTCGTTCCGGTCGCGGCCCGTCTGCGCTGAAGCCGATGATATGGGCGGCTTCCGCCAGGTTGGCGTCGGCCTTGGTCTGCGGGTCCCACGACAATGCGAGGTTGCATTTCTCACAACGACCGGCGGCGCGTCCCCATAGCATGCACCTGACGGATTCCTTGATGTGTCGCGTTTTCGCCATCAACAGCCCCTATCAAAGCCCCAGCTCTTTGAGGTATCCGTTCAGTTCCTTATCCACATCTGTAAGTTCGTCCTCGAGGGTGGCGATTTCCTTCCGCACGGCGGGGATGTCGACCTCGGGCTCCGGCTCGAAAGTATCCACGTAGCGCGGGATGTTGAGGTTGAACTCGTTCTCCTCGATCTCGGCCAGTCTCGCGGGGTAGGCGTACTTATTCACCTGCTTGAAGACATCGACCGTGCCAACGATCTTGGCGATGTCCTGGTCGCGCAGCCGGTTCTGATTTGTGCCGGACTCGAACTCGCGGCTGGCGTCGATAAACAGGATGTGCTGATCGCGTTTGGATTTCGCCTTGCCCCAAGGCTTGCGGGCGCGATTGAAGACGACGATGGCGGCGGGGATGCCGGTGCCGAAGAAGAGGTTAGCGGGCAGGCCAATAACGGCTTCGAGGAGGTTGTCCTCGATGAGTTTCTGGCGAATCTTGCCCTCGGCACCGCCGCGAAACAGCACGCCGTGCGGCACGATAACGCCGACGCGGCCATCATCTTCGAGGGCGGTTTCGATCATGTGGCTGATGAATGCGTAGTCGCCCTTGCTCTTGGGCGGGATACCGCGCCAGAAGCGGTTGTATGGATCATTCTCGGCGAAGTCCTGGCCCCATTTCTCCAGACTGAACGGCGGATTAGCGACGACGACGTTGAACTTGAGCAGCGAGTCGCCCTCGACGAGGCTGGGGCTGGTGATGGTGTTGCACCATTCGACGCGGGCGTTGTCCATCGCGTGGAGGAACATGTTCATCCGGCACAACGCCCACGTGGACCCGTTGGATTCCTGCCCGTAGAGGGCGAAGTTGTTGGAGTCGGTCTCTTTGGCGACGCGGATGAGCAGGGAGCCGGAGCCGCAGGTGGGATCGCAGATCGTGTCGCCCGGCTTGGCCTTGAGCAGCTTGGCCAACAGTGTGGCGACCTCGCCCGGGGTGTAAAACTCGCCGCCCTTCTTTCCGGAGTCGGCGGCGAAACGGCTGATGAGATACTCATAGGCGTTGCCGATGACATCTTGGTTGCCGATACGGCTGGGGCGCAGGTCGAGCTGCGGCTTGGCGAAGTCTTCGAGCAGGTGGTTGAGGCGGCGGTTGCGGTCCTTGGCCTGGCCGAGGTTGGGTTCGGAGTTGAAGTCGATGTTGCGGAAGACGTGTTCGAGCTTGGCCTTGTTGGCGTCTTCGATCGCTTCAAGGGCGACGTTGATCAGTTCGCCGACGTTGGAGCGGGTGCGGCGTTCGTAGAGGGCATCGAAGCTGGCAGGGAAGGTTTCTTCGACGTTGCCTTCCTTGTCTTTCAACTCGACCATGGGCATGACGAAGCGCTCGCGGCTGAGGGCACGTTCGACGCGCTTCTTGTCGCCGTTGTACTGTTTCAGGTATTGATCGCGCTTGTCCTTCCACAGGTCGGACATGTACTTGATGAACAACATCGTGAGGATGTAGTCCTTGTACTGAGTGGGGTCGAGCGTGCCACGGAACGTGTCGCACGCCTGCCAGAGGATGTCGTTGATCTCTTTCTGAGATACGTGTTTGGTCATGGCTGGTCCTTATCCGTTCGCACGGCCTCGCGGCAGAGCGCCTGAATCATGAGTTGTCGTTTCTGGTCCAGTTGAGATTGAAGCGTGTGCCTGCGACGCCAGAGCGCCATCGTGTCAGCGATGCGCTTCTGCATGTCGCAGGCTGGGAGCATGACCGGAATCTGCTCCATGTGCTGGCGACTGACGTAGCCGATGCCCGTGCCGCGCGAGCCGGCTTTGATTTCCGCCTGTACGTCCGGCTGGTTGAGCCACCACGAGAGATAACCAGGCAGCACGACGTCGAGATCGGGCCGAATGATGTGGAACACGCTGGATGCGAGCGTGTCGTGCAACTCAATCTGTACGAGGTGGGCGCGGTGGTCCTGCCCCCGCGCGATGATCAGGATGTCACCCTCGGACACGCGATAGAGGTCGGGATTCCGCTCGGGATAGAAGGCAACGACTGTGCCCGGTTCGATCTCCGCCCGATCCGACAGATCGCGAGCCTGAAGGAGCCGGTGTGTCCCGTCGGAGGCAGGCTTAACGCGGGTGCGGGAGAAGTAGCCCGCTTGAACGCGAGCGACATTAGCAAGGACCAGCCGCGATACAGATTGCCTGTCAGTAAGCTGCATACTGCCACTATATAGCAGCAGCGTGTCGCTCAGTCAATTCCTTTTGTCAGTAACTCTATTACTGACACAAATACGCCTGGGCGAAGTGGATCTCAGCCTTCTTCATGCGGGTGGGGCCCTCTGCTGTGGGAATCGCTGTCATCCAACCCCGCAGACCAACAGGTTGTTTCGCAAATTCTTCGTCTATCGACACAACTTACGCGCAGGACAATGGTTGTGGAATCCATAAAGTTGTCCACATGTGCCAGCTTCCGCTTGATGAGAGCGGAAATTGTTGGCTCAATGTGCATGTAACACCAGCGGCCAACTGGAGATGCAGCATGAAGGCCAGAACCGACCACGACGAACGCCGTACCCCTGACCGGCATTGGCACGACCTCAAGCCTGGCGACGTGATCTTCTTCGGCACCGGCTGGTACGAGATCTTCGACGCCTACCCCGTCACTCAGGACACCGTCCTGGTGAAGCTCATCATCGCACCGGGGCGCTACGAGACGCACCGCGTCCGCACGCACAACAGCAAGGCCATGTGCCAGGCCTGAACCACAAGGATCACGCCATGCCCCACGACGAAGCCACCGAATGCCTGCTCGCCGCCATCAAGGACACGCTCTCGCCGCATGCCGCTGCGCTGATCGCCGCCAAACTCCGGCCAGGCTACGCGAGAGGCGAGACGGGCCGCGAGGCTGAACGCCAATGCCAATGGCTGGCCGACCGGCTCGTCGAGTTGCTCGGCACCGACGAGTACCACGCATTGTGCGAAGAGCTGGGCCTGTAAGCCCGGCTCTTTTGCTTTCTGGAGAACCATGACATGCCCGAAGCCAACGACATGCAGCAGGCCATTGAGCGCATCGCCCGCGAGACGCTCAACGTCGCCACGCTCGACACCCGTGGTCGCGACCAACTTGATTTCCACGACCTCAGCGTCTGGCAATTGCGCCAGGCGCTCGAACAAGCCTACGAAGCCGGCCGCGCGGCCGGCTGTCACTAACCCCCCAAACGAAGGAGCAGCATCATGAAGAAGGACGACGTGAAGATCGGTGAAACGTACCGCGCCAAGGTCAGCGACCGGCTCACCACCATTCGCATCGACGCGGAGCATACCGACCGCGGGTGGAGCGCCACCAATCTCAGCACTGGCAAGAAGGTCCGCATCAAGAGCGCCCAGCGCTTGCGCGGACCGGCGACCGTATCCGACCGGGCGAAGACGAAGAAGCCCGCGAAGAAGAAGCTCAGCGCCGCGGAACTGAAGGCCCGCCACAAGGCCGACCAAGAGAACGCCCAGCTCCGCGATGAACGCGATGCCGCCCCCGACGGCATGACCGCCAGCGAGCGGGCGATGGCGGAGAGCGAGAAGCCCGCCGCCGACGCCAAGACTCGAAAGAAACGCGACGGCCTCTCGTGCCTCGACGCCGCCGCGAAGGTGCTCGAAGACGCGGGCGAGCCGATGAACACCAAAGCCATGGTCGAATCGATGATGGCCAAGGGCTACTGGACCACCGATGCACCGACGCCTTCCGCGACCCTCTACTCGGCCATTTTGCGTGAGCTGCAGAAGAAAGGCGACGACGCACGCTTCACCAAGGTCGAGCGCGGCAAGTTCACCCTCGCTGGCATCGTAACGAACGACGAGAAGGAGGGCTGAACCATGCCGACCCGGCACCGTCAGCGCAACGTGATCTTCGACGTCGTCGACGACCACCTCGTCCGCACCGTCACTTTTCCCGACGGCCGCTCGTACACCCACCGCGGCACGCGACAGGTGTTCGAGAACGTCGCCCACACGATCGAGGAGCACGCCCAAGGAGGTGTCACGCTCGAGCCGCTCGTCCGAACGATGGATGCGCCGCACACGCAGGTGAGCGTGGCGCTTGAGTTCATGCTCGAACGTGGCTGCCTGGTCACGCGCCTGCGGCGTCACTATGCGGCATACGGCTGCCTGTTCGAGGACGCCATGTGCGAGTTCCTGTTCCTGGCGGAGCTGCCGTACTGATACGACGTCACCATGATTACAAGCCGCACGGCTTGCCCGGCATGGGCAGTGGCTTCTCCCGCTTATTGAAGGGATTACTGAGCCGCCGTGCCGAAGACACGATCTTCCCCGTCCGCTGGTAATAGGCGAGTTCCTTCATCAATGCCGTCTCACTCTCACTGAGCATCACCTTGTGGCAGCCAGCGCCCCGTCGCTTGAGCCGCTTCTTCTTGATCCCCTTCTTCGTCGTAATCTCTTCAAAGAACGAATCCCGCAGTTGATTGAGCATGTCGTGCATGCTCGGAGCACTGCCCCACATCTGGTCGCGTTCCAACTCGCCGTTGAACAGATCCGCTTCACTGATGAGCGAATCTTCGTCCGTCGCATCCTCCCCATCCGAAGGCGCACCACCGAAGCGGACCTTCGGCCGGTGCATCCCCGTGAGCAGCCACTCCCCGGTGCGCTGCGGCCTCGACCAGTAGCGACGCAGGAACTCGGTGCGGTCGCGTTTCGGCCATCGCCTGACGCGATGCCAGAATGAAGCATCATCGGACTCCACCCGGCAATCGACACATCGCGTGTCGCTCGTTCTGCGCGGAGCCCACTTGCCGCAATCCGAGCACTTGACCATGTCTCCAGTTGGATACACCCCGCGCTTGCGGCAGACTACGATTCGGCCGTGCCCGTCGCGCCGCCGCACGTGGCTGAAGCCGATCCACCAGTCGGAGCAGAACTCCGTCGCCAGAAGCCGCTTGGGGTTGAACGCGCTCTGGCGCACGCAGGATTCATACTTGTCCGCATTCAACAGTCGTCATCCTCGAATGGAATGTCCTCCAGAATCTCCGGCATGTCGTCGCCCGTTCGCTCCTCAATCATCTCGTCCCAGTCCGCCGGCTTGCGGGGCTTGGGCTGTATCAGCGGCTGGATCAGGTTGCGATAGGTGTGCGTCTTGTGCACGTCCTGCGCCCGGCAGGCGCGATGCACCTTCGTGCCCACCTGCTTCGTGATGGCGTCGGCGATGGCTTTGGGGCCGAACGTCTGGCAGAACGCTTGGGCCGCCCCGGGCCGATCGTCCAGTACGTCTCGGCCCAGCGTGAGGTACAGCGATTTCCGCGCCGCGTGATAGGCGGCGACGTGCCCCTCCGTCTTCACCACGGGCCAAGCCGGCACGTTGCGGGGCTTGGGGGCGATGCTTGAGGGCTGGGGATCGGCGGCGGCCGGTTCAGTCTTCGCGGCCTTGCCCGGGAGGTATTCGATGTTGGTGATGTTCACCACGCCGGGGATGGCGAACCGCAAGCTGGCCGCCATGAAATTCTCTTCGATGTCGCCACCGCCGAAGAGACGGTTCTCCGCTTGCGTCGCCAAGCCGGCGGCACTGAGGCGGTACTCGACCGTTTCCGAGGGGTGAATGACGACCTTGCCCCCGAATTCCGGCACGGTTCCTCGGACCGCTTGAAGCAGGGCGCGCTTGTAGTCGCCGGTGACGATGCAGGTGAGTTGGACCTGTGGCTCGCCGGCCCCGCTGCGGGCGGTGAATTGCTGGCGCACCTGGAACTGACCGCCAAGCACCAGCCGGGCGAAGGCGGTGCCTTGTGCATCGGTGAATTCGTGCGGCGACACCTGCGTCCAGCTTTCTGAGGCCTGATCTAGCCAGCGCCAAAGCTGGCTCTGGTAATCGTTGGGCGTCCGCGCCTCGGTGTTGAGCCATTCCATCATGGCGTAAGTATACAGACGGCTTTTGTTAGGTGCGACAGCCTCGCCACGTCCCCCGTCTACCTCAACGCCAGAACCACATCCCCGCCCCCGTACCGGGACGCGTTTTGGTCATAAGTGCTTGTCCATGCGTCATCCCCGGCGCAGTCCCCGAGATGGAGCGCCTACCCATGGATGCGGAGCGATTTTCACCATGAAAGGATGACGCCGATGATGTCGGATGGCTCACTGACATACCGCTGCTACGGCCGGATGGACCGGCGCGGGCGGTGGCGGGCCTGGCGGTTCGGCGCGGCGACGGAGGCGGAATACGCTCGGCAGGCCGCGGTGGCCACCGCGGCGGGCCACGTCCTGTTCACCAGCGTGCAGCGGTTCGCGTCGCCCCATGGGGTGGCAGGCACCACCCGCTGGACGCAGGTGCGCGGGCAGTACACCGGCGAACAGGCGCTACCGCATATCACCCCGCTCTACTTCGACATCGACTGCGATGGCGACCTCGACACGGCACTGCTGTGGGCGCGGGAACTGGTAATGTTCTTCATAGAGGAATTACGGCTTCCGGAGCCGGCAGTGCGGGTGTGGTTCTCCGGAGCGAAGGGGGCGCACATCTTGGTGGACCCGGTGGCGCTAGGCATCCAGCCGAGCGCCACGCTGACGGCAGACATGAAGGCTGTGGCGCTGGCTCTGGTCCAGTACGTGGCCGCGATGGGCGCACCGGCGATGACGATCGATTCCAGTGTCTACTCGTTACCGCGGATGCTGCGTTTACCCGATCAGCCGAATCCCAGGAGCGGGCGCTACAAGATCGAACTGTCGCACCGGGAGCTGTTCGAGGCCTCGGCCGAGCAGATTGTCAAGCTGGCAGGCCATCCGCGTGGCCCACTATGGACAGTGAACGAACTGCCCGCGGCCCCGACGCCGGAGGCCGCCCAATGGTGGGCCGCGGCGCTGGCCCGGGCACGGCAGCCGCGGGAGTTTCGCATCAAGACCGCGCAGGTCGCCGGGCTCAAAGTTCGGCCTGACGGGTACGTGGTCGATGAACTGGCCACCACGACCATGCCGAGCTGCATCAAGAGCATCTTCGACGCCAACGTCGCGTCAGGCAGTCGCAATCGCTGCGAGCTTCAACTCGCCTGCTGGGCCAAGGCGGCGAAAAAGTCCTACGGCCAGGCACTGGCGATGCTCTCGGCGTGGACGGATCGCAATCGCCCGGAGCTGTCGGCCGAGAACGCCCATCGCAAGGCGGATTCGATCCTGCGCAGTGTCTACGCCAACGCCACGTACGGCTTCAGTTGCGCCGCGGCGCGATCGGTCGCCCGGGCCGCAGGTGTCACTCATACCTGTGACGACTGCCAGGCGGTTCGCCCGCGCCACCAGCGCCAGATCCACTCCCTGCGCGTCCGTCACGACGCGCAGTGGTCGTCCCTTACACCCATCACCATCGAGGATGCCCGTGGTCTTGTTGCCGCAGCCATCAATGAACGAATCTCCCCTGGAGGTCAGCCAGTCGCCCGTCGCGCTGGTGACTGCGCCACCCGGCGTGGGCAAAACGCACGCCATATTGCACGCACTGGCGAGCCACGGCACACGCGCCGTCTTCGTTGCGCCGACGCATGACCTTGCCCTCCAGGTCCAGCACGATCTGGCAGCGCTGGGCGTGACCACTCACTACTGGCGGCAGGGGCCCGCGGAGGAGGATGCGTGCATCAAGCTTGATGAGGTCGAATTCTTCCGCGGCTTGGGCTACATGATCCGCTTCGGCCCGTGCATGGACTGCGCGAAACGGAACGAATGCACCTACCGCAAGCTGTTCACGAGCCGGGCCAACCAGTCCGCCCAAGTGCTGATCATCACGAGCTGGCATCTGCGGCGCGCGGACCTGTGGGACATCCGCGCCCTCAAGCACCGACCACTGGTGATCCTGGACGAAGATGCCCTGTCGGCGCTGGCCGCGCCGGTGGAACTGAGCGTCGAACGCCTGCGGCGCTTCCTCGAACATCTCGATTCCCTACGTGATGCGCTGTCCAATGCCGAGGAACCTGATTCCGCCGAGTCCGCTGACGACGATGCGAGTGATGTGGAAGCCGCGCTGACCATGGCGGACATCTTTCGTCGCGCCGCGGAGGACGTCCTGCGAGCCTGCGCTACGGCGGGGCATGGGTTCTGGCATCCTTCGGAGGTGATCTTTGAGCAGATTGGCCTCGACGAAGACCGTGTCACGCTTCAGGATTCCGATGCGTTCTTTGCCTTGGTCTGCTGCGCCTACGAAGCGGTGCGCCGCAAGACCGCCTTGCCGAACATGCTCGCCGACCTGCGCGAACTGCTGCTGGAACCCAGGGCGGTGCATCTGTCCACCGGCGGGTGCCGATGGACGCGCCCATCGAGCATTCCCCACGATCGGCAGATCCTGATGCTCGATGCCACGGCCGAACCCACGGTGGTCGAAGGGGTGCTCGGTCGTCCCGGGGCGGTGGAGGTCATCGCCACGCCGGCCATCGAACAGCGGGCGACGATCTACCAGGTGATGGACAAGATCGGCACGCGGGCCGGCAACCGCCGCGACCTGGCCAGCGAACAGAGCTGGACCGCGCAACTCGCCACCGAGGTCGCCCGCCGGCACGCCAACCAATCGCTGCTGTGCGTGACGTTCAAGCATGATGAGGAGCAACTGGCCGACCTGCTTGAGCGTGAGCATGGCAATGCGACGGTCATTCACTACGGGGCGCTGCGTGGGCTCAACGCCTACGAGCGTTTCGACGCGGGGTTGATCATCGGTCGACCCATGCCCAACGAGGCGCAGCTTCAATTGCTTGCGGTCGCCGCCTTCGGGCGCGAGGCGCTGGACGACAAGCTCCGAGCGCCGCCGCTGCAGTGGCGGCTGCACACTCACGACATCGGTCCGGACACCTGGACCGTCCGCTGCCAGCAGTACGACGACGAACGCTGGCAGGCCGTCTGGCATCACGTGGTCACCGGCGAACTGATGCAGGCGATCGGTCGACTGCGACCGCTGACCAACGATGCGACGATCTACGTCGTTACGAACGAGCCGTTGCCGGAGAGGTCAGGGGCGCTTGATGTGACGGCTGTGTATGCCGCCGAACTGTTTCCCGCCATGGCCACTTCGAGCCGGCGCAGCGACTTCCAGCAGCGCGTTCAGCAGTACGCCGACGCCATGGTGGATCTGGCAGCCGAGGGCGCGGAGCCGACCAACTTGGCCATCTGCCATCGCCTGGGCTTGAAGCCGCCTAATGGCATGCGCTACAGGCGCTTAGCGATGGATCGCCAGACCGTCGATGGTGGCTGACGTCGCACCTTTCCAGATTCGTAAATCCAGATGCAAAAATATGTTGAAGAATAAATCGCCGCCATCGGCCAGATGATTATCACTTGGCTTATAAATATATAAGGCTAAGTGATAATCGAGAGCCGCTTTTCCAAGTTTGGCCTGGTGCCCCCCTCCCGTCAGGCTCCACCCACCCCTACCACCTGAAAGGATCCCGATCATGATCGGTGTCGATCGCGCTACCGCTGCGCCTCCACGTCTCCCGCGGTGTCCCAGCCCACACTGCCTGCTGTGCTACGGACCTGCGACGTTCGCCGGGCTCTACTTGCCAGGCAGAGACTCCCCCGCCGCGCCACCACCAGGCAAGGGGCGCATGGTTGTCTATTCCCTCTGCGAGTCATGTGCCCAACGGCTGGATGTGCTGGCCGAGGTCATCGAGACCCGGATCGAGAACCAGATTCGCCAAGCTCAGACCTGACTGACCTGCCCCCCTCGCTACCCGTTTTCTTGACAAAACGCTCACACCGTCCACGCCCGGCCCGCAGGCCACCGGGCACGGACATCACTACACCCGGCCTACATGAGGAACACCTTTATGGGTATGGATTGGAACGCTCAGAACGATTCGGACACCGCTGTGCTCAACCGCATCGACCGCTCGCCGCTGGATGCCAGCCTCGTCGAAGGCAACGAGCAACTGGCATCCCTGGTCGAGCAGCACAACGCGGACCTGGCGGAACTGGAGGCACGCATCAGGCAACTGACTGACGAGCGCGCCGCCATGGTTCATGCCGAGGATCTGTATGTGTGCAACAGCGGTGCGGTGCGTGCCGGGCATCGTCACCTGGTTGATGAGTCGTGGGACGTGCTGGTCACGTTGCGCAAGCTGCTCGGCCAGCGCGAGGCGATTCTGAGCCAGATGGAAGAGCACGTTGCCACGCGGTGGAACGACCTGCGTGAGCAGCGTGGCGAAGCGCTCGCCAAAGCGGAGAAGGCCTTGGCTCGCGAACATCGCAGCTACGTCAAGGCAGAGCCGCTTCGTGGGCAGGCGTATGTCGAAGAACTGGCCACAAATGACGAGGCGGTCACGGCGTTGAACCAGCGCATCGCTGAGCTGGATGCCGTGGACGATCGCCTGTATACGCTGCGCCACAAGGCCCAACTCGCGGATTCGGCGCTGACGCGTCGCCAGCGTGAGATTCTCGCTCACCTGGTGAGCTGATATCGCACCACCACGCGTCCGGTCCGGCCGTCATCCATGGCGGTCGGATCGGGCTTTTATCGTCCGCTGCGCTTGGGACCGCCAGCGTGGCAGGTGCGACACATACGGCTGCCACTGGGACTTGAGGGGACACGGATGACCAGTGATGGACACGCATGGACAGCCTTGCCTTGCGGCATGGTTCCTTCCCGGCGATGCCTGCCATGATGGCGGCGGGAACAGTCGCGTCACCAGACAGAGTTTGTTGCGCACGCCGCACATTCAGCCGTAACGCGCCCAGGAGGTATCCATCGCCATGCTGACCCGACGGATGCTGCTTGAGGCCGCCTGGCGATGCCATGGCGACCATGTCGGGTGCTATCGCCGCAGGTGCCGCATTTGCGGCACGGCACTGTACGCCAGTCGGCCCGAGGCGCGGTACTGCCGGCCGGCCTGTCGCCAGCGGGCATACCGCAGGCGGCGAGGGCGGAGGAATGGCCGCTGACGTGGTGGCTTTCGCCGGGTGGCCCCACGGTGGCCCGTGTGGCGGCCGGTGGCGCGGGCGGTAGCCATGGCCGCTGACCCGCCGGCCGCGACACGGCGGGCCCTGCGCCGTTGTGCAACGGCGAACGAATCAAACCTATGGCGCGGCTGTTCCCGTCGTGGGTCCCCGAAGCCTACCCCCGCCGAAGGACCCGGAAGCCCGCTCCGACCCGGACCTACTGACACCGACACCCCTTGCCGAACAGGCACGCCATTCTCGCGTGCCAACGATCACCGTTTCCCCAAGACGAAAGGATTCGCCTGCATGGTCGCTCTTTGCGAAGCACCCCGCCCCACCTGTTCTACACCCGCCCCTGAATCTCCGCTGATGCTGACCGCCGCCGACGTGGCGGTGCTGCTGTCCTGCTCCATAAAGACGGTCTACCGGTTGAACGACCGCGGTGGCATGCCCCGGCCGGTCCGCCTCGGCGGCATGCTGCGCTGGCACCGCGCGATCATCGAGCAGTGGGCGGCCGAGGGCTGCCCGCCACGCCGACGCGACTGAAGGTCACAAAAAGCCCTTGCTTTGTCGGCCGACATGCCGCTCAGTGTGACCGGCGGGCGCGGAATCTCCCGGATGCGCCCGCCCAGGAGAAATGCATGGCCTCGATCTATAAGAAGAAATATCCCATCCCCCTGCCCGAAGGGGCCGAGATCATCGTCCGCAATGGCCGAAAGATGGCCCGCTGGACCAACGCGAAGAACCAAGCCCGCACCGCCGAGGTGCTCGACGATGGCCGCATCCAGTTCGTCTCCGACTGCTGGTACATGCGCTACCGCGATGCCGATGGCATCATGCGCCGCGAATCCACCGGCTGCCGGGAGAAGCAGGCGGCGCAGAAGAAGTTGGCTAACGTCGTCGCCGACGTGGAGAAGGTGCAGACCGGCATCCTCACCTCGCAAGAGAAGCAGATCGCCAGCCACGCCGAGCGGCCACTGAGCGAGCATCTGGAAAACTACCTCATGCACCTGACCCGCAAGCGCATCCGCGGCCGCAAGGTGTCGGCCCTGTACCTTGCCAACATCCGTGGCCGACTGGAACGGCTCGTGGAAGCCTGCCGCTGGCGTCGGCTGCGCGACATCACACGCGACCGGATGGAGCGATGGCTGGATGATGCGGAAGTCGATGGGCTCGCCGCCTCGACGCGCAACGAATACCTCATCTCGCTGTCGGCGTTCTGCAACTGGGCGATGAAGACCGACCGGCTGGCGAAGAACCCGGTGGTGGGCATCGGCAAAGCCGACCGCGCTTCGGACCGACGGCGCGTGCGGCGGGCGCTGACGGCGGAGGAGGTGACGCGTATGCTGGACGCCGCGCGGCGCAGGCCCGTCGCCGAAGTGGGGCGTAAGCCGGTGCCGCTGCCGGATGAGGACAAGTACGGTCGCAGTTCCTGGACGCGGGAGACGCTGACGGCGGAGAACTTCGAGCGCTGCCATGCCGAAGGGCTGAAGCAACTCGCGGACAACGCACGTCGGCGCACAGAACTTGAAGCGCTGGGCCGCCAGCGGGCGCTGTTCTACCTGCTAGCCGTCTCCACCGGCCTGCGCTGGGGCGAACTGGCCAGCCTCACCATCGGGCAACTGCACCTCAACGCCGTGCCCGCGCCGTACCTGTCGCTCAATCCCGAGGACACGAAGAACGCCAGGGGCGCGAGCATTCCGCTGCGTGCCGATGTGGTAGAAGAGCTGCGCCGCTACCTCACCGAGCGCAACCTCGATCGCTACGACACCAAGCTCTTCGACACGCCGCCCACCATCCGCGTCTTCGACGCCGACATCCAGGCAGCCGGCATCCCCAAACGCGACGACCGGGACCGTGTCATCGACATTCACAGCCTCCGTCACACCTTCGGCACCCACCTCTCCGCCTCGGGCGTCCACCCCCGCACCGCCATGGCCGCCATGCGCCACAGCCGGATGGAACTGACGATGAACTACTACACCGATCCGACGCTGCTCGACGTGGCCGGGGCGGTCAACGCGCTGCCGGCGTTTGGCACAAGCAGGTCGGTCGACCGTTCCGACGCTACGACCGCGTGACGCTCGCTGGCAGCGCGTCCTTGCTATTAATGTTTATTGCCGTTCGCACTGTCTCGACTTCGCGCAGGACCTACAATGCTACGTCGTCAGACTCATGCATCAATTGCGACACGGTTCATCGGATGCGAGTAAGCTGAGCTTGACGAACACTTCCGGCAAATCTGCCCGGTTGCTGCAGGTCGTCGTAGACATACACATGCCCCCATGCAAAACTCGGTGCGATGACGGGATTCTCGATGGCTCCCAAGGTGATGTAATGGGGGCGAGGCACACAACCCTGCCCCACGAACATCTGAACATAAACCACAATAGGTGTACGGGTTTCGTCGCTGGCAAGGACATGGCCCCACTGCCGGGGCGTCAGCACGCCGAAGGGTAGTTCGCCAAAGGGCATGGCGAAGGTCCGGCCAGAGTTGTGAAACAAGATGTTCTTATCGCCACCATTCATGATGAAGGCGCGCAGTGGGGCGAAACAGGCCTCATCGCCTCGAAAGCCCCGGCGTGTATGCGTGAGGTAGTAGTGAAACCCGAGTTTCGCGACCGCTCGAAAGTAGTGGTCGGTTACGGTGAGCTTGACGCCGCCTCGCATCTGGTGGACACCTGGCGCAGTGGCTTCCAATTCATCCATGGTCGCGTTCGGCCAAACCGTGCTCAATAAGCGCTGATAGGCGTTCCATCTGGGGGCGTCGCAGTGCAGCCATGCCATGGCGATCGTCTTGATGCCGGCTTTCTGGACCTGCGCTTTGATCTATTCCGAGCGCATCTTGGGGAACAACCGGATGAAATGCTCACTGCCTTGATCGTCATGAATGACGAGCTGGTCCAGCGGATGGGCATCTCGCGGATTCTCTGCCGGCTGGACCAAAGCATGGTGGTCACCAAGATCGATCGTGTATTGTGGCCCTGGAGCTCCCATCGTCTTCCATGCACGTGATCGTCCGCGCCTGCGCTTCGCGGGTACGGTGGGCCTGACGACGTCCCGAAGGAAGGCTTCGGGGCCGCACCTCAAGAGCTGTTGTTCAGATGCTCCGATCTTGTTGTTACATGAAGAGCAGATTCGCCGAAACCGGAGATCACCGCGGAACTCACCTAATTGAACTGGGATGATGTGATCGCCCTCACCACGGCGAGGGTCAAACTCCACTTGGCAGTAGATACATGTTTCTCGAATGGCCATGGTGAAAGCCTATCGATCATGTCATCTGCAGATAGCCAGAGGCAGGGTTATCCAACATCGCAGAGTGCTTACGCGGCAGACATCACTGCGACTGCGCAAACAGGCATTGTTCATCCTGAAGAAGGATGGGTTCGGCCTCGGTGTCCGTCAGCGCGTTGTAGATCTGCTGAACCGAATCGTCATTGCGGTCTTGGATAAATCGAAATGCCGAAGCCGCCACGTAGTCACGCCGCAGGTCGCACGCCAGCCATCGGCGTCCCAGACGTTCGGCTGCTTCGCCGGTGGTGTTCGAGCCGGCAAAGATGTCAACGACCAGGTCGTTCGGCTCAGTTAGGAACTTGATGAAAAACTCCGGCAGCGCCACCGGGAACCTAGCCGGGTGCGCCTTGACTCCCAGCGCCTTGCACCGTCGCAGGTAGGCTGAGTTGCTTTCCGAGTTGGAAATCTGCAATAGGTTTGGCGGAATGGCCCCGCCGTTGTCTTGGCCGAAGCGGGCCGCAATATCGTGACCCGAGGGGCGGGCCTTGGGCTTGTAGAAGGCTTCGGGATTTTCTAAGAGCTTTTTCATTCGATCCGAATATGGCGTCAGCACGTTACGCACATCCGCCTTTGGCGAGTCGGTTTTCGACAGCCACCACACGGTATTGACCGAATCCTTGACCCGAATCTTGCGCTTGTTCACCCACTCGATCGGTGAGGGCAGTTTCGAGGGGTTGTGCCAGAAAAATTCCTCCGCCAGAGAAAAACCGACCTCGTCGCAGAGGCGCAGGAGCACGCGGTAGTTGTAAAGCGATCGCACGGGCACACCCTTGCGGTACGCCCCGCCCAGGTCGATCACGAAACTGCCGGTATCCTTGAGGACGCGCTTGATCAGCGGCCCGAACGAGCAGAGCCAGTCGACGTAGTCCGCCTGATCCTCGTTGCCGTATTCTTTTTTTCGAAGCAGCGCGAACGGCGGGCTGGTCATCACCAGATCCACTGACGCCTCGGGCAGGTCGCGCAGCAGGTCTGCCGCATCGCCACAGCAAGCGGTGCCGAGGGGGGTGCGGTAAACCGGCGCGACCCGATCGAAGCTGCACTGGCCATTTCCGTCTTTCATCATCACCTCATCTTACCGCCGAATCACGAAGCCAGCGAGGATCGCAACAGACGCGATGCTACTTATAGAGTGTAGACGTAAAGTGTGCAAGTGCCGATTTTAGGCATATGTCACCCAAGACTTCTTCACGGCCGATGGCTCGTGTCGCCTTTGCGCAAGCCCTGCGCCGGCTCCGCATGGAACGCGGCTGGTCGCAGGAGGAACTGGCGGCCAAGGCGGGCCTGCACCGCACCTACGTCGGCAGCGTGGAGCGCGGCGAGCGCAACGTCTCCATTGACAACATCGAGAAGCTGGCTCGGGCGCTGCGATGCTCCATCCGTGACCTTTTCAACGGAGGAGCGTGATGGCCTTCAAGGCGATGGACAGCTTCCTCCGCTTCGTCACGATGGGGGCGATGGCCACGCACCATGTCTGGGCCCTGCTGGAGCAGCGCGGCTACCAGATCATCGAACTGGAGCGCTATGCCGGCTCCAACAAGATCTGGCAGAAAAAGGTCAAACGCCTTCGCCTGCCCGACCTGATGTGCGTGAAGACGGGGGTGCGCTTCGAGGTGCGGGCCAAGAGCAACCTCAAGATCGAAATGAGCCATGCGCCGGCCAACGTCGACCGGCACTGGGATGCCGGATTGCGCGATCAGGACGTGGTGATCCTCGTCAAGGCATTCGACGATGAGGGGAATGTGCGGCTGGGGGAACAGATCAACGCTTTTCGCGTAGCCTCGCTTCGCGCCTGCCAGGACGACGAACGCGTCGGTGGACCCAAGGCCAGTTCCGAAGGCTCAGAACGCACGATCACCTGGCCTGCGTGGGTGCCGTCGGCCGACGGCGCAGTCGAAACGATCGAACATAACCTCGACGGCACGATTCGACGTGTGCGGGTGCGGTATGACGACGACCGCTCGTACACCTACTCGCGCATGGAAGGCAAGCACGTCTATCTGAGGGAGGGCGAGCGGTTCAGCGGTGATGAGCAGTTCGTGCTCGGCCTGCCTGATGCTCTGGCCCCGCTTGATGCGAATGAATCCGCGTGGTCGCCTGTGAATGATCTTGACTGCGATGACGCCGGCGATCGCCTTGCTGCCGTCAAAGCCTATCTTCGACTTGATCCCGCGCCCGTGGTCGACCGTCTGCAGCGCATGCTTGCCGATGAGCAGGAAGATCTGCGAATCCGCCTCGAAGTGGCCGGCGTACTGGCACGCCACAACTTTGACGATGGGCTGACATTTCTCGCCGACCACGCCCTGCAACCTGATGGCGACGCCGCATGGGTGATGGAGGCAGTCTTTATCCTGTCCGAACTTTCGGACACGCCGCAGGCTGCCGAAGTGTTGCGCATGGTCGTGGCCGATGGGCATCATGCTGAGGCCCGTGCCGCGGCAGCTTGGGGCTTGGGCGAAACACCGGCAGGGTTACCGACGCTCCTTAAGCACCTCGGCGATGCGGATGAAAACGTGGCCGCGCATGCCGTCGTGGCAGCCAGTCGAATCGTTCAGGATGCTGCTCCGACGCGGGCGGTCTGTGCCCTGTTCGACGGCGACGAACGCGCCGCAGCCTCCGCATCCGAATTGCTGGCGCGAGCCGAGGGGGCAGACTTGGGCGTGCTGCTGGAACAGGCCAGCGCCGGCGCATCAGAAACGACCCGGAGGTGGGCTTTCGCGAGCTTGGCCCGACGAAAGGCCGCAGAGGTTCGTGCCCATCCACACTGGTCCGATCAGGACGAACAGCTCCGGCAGGCCCTCGAATCTGCGTGGTTCGGCCCAGAACATAGTTGGCTCACCACTCGGGATGCGGCTGCGGAATTGAACACGCTGGAACTTCAGCGATATTCCACCCACGCCGCCTTCCGCTGAGGCCTTTTGGGCACGTGGCTCCACCAAACATGCTTATCCGCCGGTGCCCACCTCGGTGCTCTGACTCACGTCCGGGTGCTCGTCTTGGTGCCAGACTACAGGCCGGTGCAGGGCACGGCTGTCCACGATTGTCCATGCGAACACCACAGCGAACCCGCGACATTCACCTCGCAAGTGGCGTGTCGGGCGTCAGATAGAGGAAAGTTGTCCACGATTGGCCACGGCTGTCCACCGTTGGCCCAAAGAAGATGAAAAAGCGGGTGAAGGGATTCGAACCCTCGACATTCACGTTGGCAACGTGACGCTCT
>JBBDPC010000005.1:0-170954 GCA_040876735.1 Phycisphaeraceae bacterium
GGCGATCTGGATCTGCATCCCGAGTCAACGACCCACACGAAAGTCTGAAGCGGCGCGAAAGAATGCGGTAGATCAGGATGGACAAAGCCGGCGGGTGTGAATCAGGGTTCCGGATCGATTTCAGCATAGGCAGGCGAAATAACGGGTGGGTAGAGCACCCAGTCGCCGGTGGTGGACGCGCCGGGCCAGCGGGCTCGGCCGTCGTCGCTGAGCGTGCCGCCGTTGTCTTCGCCGTTGAGGCCGAGGCCGTAGAGGATGAAGCCGCCGTCGTCGGTGTAGCGCACGCGCAGCGGGGCGCCGGTGGAGTAGTCCACCGGTGGCGTCGGCAGGTAGCGTGGGCTCAGGTCGGCGAGGTCGGCGGGGTATTCGCCGTGGTCGCGGCGGTGCAGTTCCATGGCGATCACCACGTGCAGGGCATCGCGGAGGGCAAGTACGCGACCGGATGTGCGCAAAGCAGCCGCTTGTGAGGGCATAAACATGGTAATGGGGGCGTACCGAATCCTCAGCGCGTCATCTCGAGCCAACGCTTCCACTGACTGATCAGTGGGGGAGTGTGACATTTGCTCCCACAAAGGCATTGCTGACTCGGCCGCAAGGGTCGTCATCACTTCTTCGAACTGAGCTTCCATCTCCGAACGCGAAGCCACCAGCATGTTCAACGCCGGCAGGCCAACAACGCTCACCGCTGCGAGGATTCGACGTTCATGCTCCTCCAACCCTGAAGGACCGTAAGCTTGCTCAAACGTGAAGAAGAACCGCAACCCGTCTCGCGTCACGTAGCCGCGCGGGCTGTAGAGCCGCTGAAAGGTGTCGTACATCATCATCCGCACACCTTCGTACGCCGGCTGAACCAGCGGATCAACACCAGCCAGCAGATGAGCAAGCTGCGCCAATTCCGACCGGCTCCATCGAGCAGCATCACGGTCCAGCAGGTCGGCCATCTGCTCCTGGGCCATCGCAATGATGCTCATTGCCACATGACTATTGATCAATGTCGGGGTTTCGCGGCTGTGGCGCGCCAGGCTGAACATTGCCGAGAGGTTGGCCATCACGTGTTCATGATCGTCCTGTTCCCACGCCCACTCGGTGTCTACCGTCAGCAGGCGGGCCATGGTTCGCATATACCCCAACTGGGGCAACAGCACGTGGATGGTCGATTCCTCCGCCAATTGTTTGACGTAGCTGTCACCGGTCCCGCCTTCGGACAGTCGGTCCGGCCCCTGATGATCCGGTCCATACAGAGCCTCGCGATCCATACCCGTGTAGTCCCAGCTATGGCCTACGATCAGCCCCAGGCCCGGCTTCATCGCGGCCTCGCGGATCATGTCGAGCGCCTCGTGCCGTTCATGCAAAAACGCCACCGCCTCGTCCCAACCCGGCTCACCGGCACGGATCACTGACTGACGGCGACCTTGCCGCCGCACCATGATCGGCTCGATCCCATCACGCAACACGCCTGAGAGGAGAACCTCCCGATAGATCGGCCAGGCTCGGTCCTCCTCCGGCACCGCCACTGCCTGCGCGTTGAGCTGCGCCACGTAGTCCACTGTCACCGCCGGCCGACCCATCAGCAGCAGCAGTGAAGCAACCACGTAGACGCCCACCAGCACACACACCGCCAGGCTCATTGCCCGCGCCACGTGCCACGGCCACGGTCGATTGCGCTTCTTCGCCCGCCGAATCAGCCGCGCCACCTGCTTCGCATCACCAAAGCTACTGACCAGTTCGTCGACGGGCACGTCGTGATCCAGCCCATCCCGGAAGTGGGCGATCAGTTCGTGTGCCACGTCGGTCTTCTCGCTGCGCCAGAGGCGCGTGCGTCGCACCACGTCGCGGACCGCCTGGGCCGGGCCGGCCGGCAGCTTTGCCTCGGCGATCAGTTGCTCCACGTCCAGCCGACCGGTTAGTCGACCGCGCAACGCATCGCTTACCGGGGTGAACCGGACGCGTCGCCAGAGGGTTTGTTGCTGTGCGGTGCTCATGGGTCAGCCTCCGGTGATGCCGAGTTTGCCCATGGCAGTGGAAAGGGCCTGCCACTGGGCGGTGTCGCGGGCGAGCTGCTTTTTGCCCTTGGCGGTCAGGCGGTAGTACCGCCGCGGCCGACTGCTATCGGCCTGCGTGACGCGCGATGCGATCAGGCCCTTGGCTTCGAGGTTGTAGAGCATGGGATAGAGCGTGGACTGCCCCATCGCCAGCACGCCGTCGGACCGCTGTTCGAGCAGGCCGACGAGTTCGTAGCCGTACTTTTCACCGGCCGACAGCAGCTTGAGCACCGCCACCGGCCCGGCCCCGCGCATCAGTTCGCGTTCAATCTTCATGACCGGGCTCCTTACTATGCAAAACATAGTATTATGGGCAGGGCGTCATGGCAAGAGAAAACCGCGACGATTTTGAGCATGTCCACATCAGGCGGTACTGGCATCTGCTGGATTGTCGTGTCGCCAGTGATCTCCGGGGGAGCGTCGGCTTCAGGCCCGCCGGGGGCTTGGAATGTAAAAACACGCTATTTCACTTCCGCTTGCAGTTCTTCGATTTGCCGCTCGATGATCTGAATCTGATCCGCATCCTCGTCCAAATGTTCAAGGCTTCGCCGCTGCTGACGCAGGTTGTCGATCTGACGTTCACGCAGCGCCTGCGGGTCGGGCCGGACGATCACCACGTCCCCGGGTTCCAAGCGGGGATTCTCCGTTTCACCCTCCAGCAGGGCCTCGGCTCGAATGCGCGGGAGTCGGCGTTCGCTGCCGTCGGCCTGCTGACGAACAATCTCGACCACTACGGGCACCGCTCCTGGCTTCAGATTATCCGCCGAGGCGATCAATTGAAGCAGCGTCATGCCCTGTTCCGGCAACACATAGGCACCGGGCCTGCCGACCTGCCCGGTGAGATAGACGATGCGGCCTTGTGGTTGCGTGTTGGCCGTTGCATCAGGTCGATCGTCGGCCAACTCTTCATCAGGATGAAAGTGCTCTGTCGGGCGGTGTGCTTCCGCCACGGCTGCGGCCAGCCGCAACTGCGCCTCGGTCAACTTCGACCCAGCCTGCTCCACGTCGTCCGGCGACGCCCGACCCGCCTGCATCTGCTGCTGCACACGCTCAAATTGCCGCTGGCGTGAGGCGACAAGTTCCCCCAGCATCTCAATGTGTTGCGCCGCTTCATCACCCAATTCCTCACCAGCCGGCGACTGCGTTGCTGCCCGCACGATGATCACGTCGTCGGCCCGTAGTGCAGGAGGCTCCGTCCCTCCCTCTAGAAGCTCTGACAGTCGCGTTCGCGGCAATAATCGAACACCTCTGCCATCCGGTTGGCGGCGAAGCACCTCGATCGACATACCGCCATCCTCTTCTTCTATGAGGTTGCCGGTCGAAACCATTAACTGCAGCAACGTCAATTCGTCATCATCGGGCAGCACATAGGCCCCCGGACGTGCAATATCTCCGACGATGTAGACGTATTGAACACCGGTAGCCTCGTCGGCAGGGTTCGTCGTGTCTACCGCCTCCCCCAGGATCACACGGAGCACGTCCCCGGCAAGTACGGAGCGCAATGGCGGGTCGTTTAACGCTACCCGTCGCAGTGGTAATCGTGTGATGGTTTCGTCTCGATACCAGTCGATATAGCCAGGCTGGTCCAATTGGCGTTCATCAAGCCCGGCTCTTGCGAGCAGGTCGCCAACCTCAATCCCATCCTCCGTAGTGGCGTAAGCCCCTTGTCGCGGAACTTGGCCGAGAACAAATGCCTCCAGCGTTTGCCGATGCGTCGGCTCGTCAGTCGTTACCGCTTCGGGTTCGGCTACCTGAACACACGCCACGGGCACGGCCACCGCCCCAAGGAGCGTGATGGTCAGTGCCACGCCCAGGCGACTCATCGCCCGGCGGTTGCGGTGCTTATCGAGAATGGCGACCAATCGGCCGTCGAGCTTGCTGCGGCGGGCCATGGCGATGCCGGAGTGGGCGGCGAACAGGCCTGCCTGCGGGCCGGTGGCAATGTCCAGCAGGTGCTGGGCGTAGTCGGCCGAGTCGGTTTCGTGCAGCAGGACCATGTCGTCACACGCCTGCTCCCGCTCGATGAGCATGCGGTGGGCGGCGTACCAGATAAGTGGGTTGAACCAGTACATCGCACAGGCGACCTGCGTGAGCAGTTGCGTCAGGCAGTCGTGGCGTTTGATGTGAGCGAGTTCGTGCAGCAGCACGGCTCGCCGACGCGGGGCCGACCAGTCTTCGCTGTCCACCGGCACGAGCACGGTGGCGGCGAGGCCGAACGCGCCGCCCCAGGTCATCGGCATGATCGGCTGTCGACTGCGGCGAAGCACCACCGGTCGATGCAGGCCCAGCCTGGCTTGCAGTTCCCGCAACAGGTGCTGCCAGCTGCGGGCCGTGATCGGATGGCTGGTCCGCTTGAGTCGCGCCAGGCCAAGGGCGCCGCAGACGATCGGCAGCAGGGCAAAGCTCGCACCGCCCAGCCAGACCCACGGCAGCCAGGCGAGCACCTCGTGCCTCGTCGACGAAGCGGGCTCTGTCTCGGTCGGCGTCGCCGACGCGGACACGGCGGCGGGGTCGACGGGGGTGGGGGGTACATCGTCGATCGGTTGTGCACCGTCCGTCGCCGAAGCCGCTGGCCCTGCCGGTGCCGGAACGGGGCGTTCATCGGCAGCGGGTTGCGGCACATTGGCAAGAACGCTGCCATCGCTGATTGTCGCCGGCGCGTCAACGAGGGGTTTGACGGTGGTGTCGGTGGTGTGAATTCCGTCGATGGCGATCGGCACTGCCGGCAGCACGGCCAGCCCCGGCAGCAAATACGCCAGCATCGGCAGCAGCAGTACGGCTACGATCGCCGCTGCCCAGACCGTGTGCCGGGCGGCGGCCGAGTGGCGGCGCATTAGCGCGGTGATGACGCCGGCCAGCATCAGGATCACCGTGGACTTGATCGCAACGTCGAGCAGAAGGGGCAGAAGGTGCTGCATGGGAGCGGTTCCCGGTAGGTGGTGGATCATGGCGAAATCGATTACGAACGCAAAATCACGTCAGTCGCCTCGTTCGCGGGCGTCGTCGATCATCTGGTGCAGCCGTTGGCGCTGCTCGTCGGTCAGCTTTACGTTCCGTCCGGCCAAGTACGCACCGAACGCCTGCTCTACGGAGCCGTCAAAGAAGGTCTGCACCACCTTCTGCATCGCTGACTGGCCGGTCCGTCGGCGTGGAGCCTTCGCTCGGTAGAGATACTCCCGCCCGACCTTACGGCGGGCCAGCAGCCCCTTGCGATCGAGGATCAGCACCATGTTTCGGATCGCCATCGGCGTCGGCGGCTCGGGCAGATGGTCCTGCAACTGATTCACGCTCAACTCCCCCTCCGCATAGAGGGCGTTCATGATCTGCCGCTCTCGGCGGCTGAGGTTCTGGTGCGGGTCCATGGGTGGAATCCTGAGCAAATAGGAGGTGTACTCGATAATGGGCCGGCTGACCGCCGGGCCCGAGCACGCCTACGCGCTATCTTTTTAACGTAGTGCCCGCCCCGTGTCAACGGTTTTCGCGAGAATTTTCGCGTTTTTGATGGGTTGGCCAGAACAAGCCGAAGTGCCACGGCAATACGTTCAGAAAAATTGCTGATTAACGTAGCAGCGCCCTCATGGTTTTGGTTGGCCGGTGCCTCCAACTCCTTCCGGAGACGAATCGCCATTCCGCTTATGCCGGCAGCGTCGGACATGTTCCCGAGCCAGAAACTTGGCGAGTTGCTTCAAAAACTCCTGTGCCAATTGCTGATCAGAAGAAGATTGTTCAGAAGAGGAGTCGGTTTCAGTAGGTTTCGTCATGAGATTGTCCTGTTTGTGCGCATGAAAAAAGCCAGCCGGTTGGCTGGCTTCAGGTGGGGGCAAAAGGTCGCGTCGTCATCAAGCGGCGTCGGTATACCTACCACCGCTAATCTGGTTTTGACAGAACCAACGCAGCGCCCGCTTCACGGTAACCTTGTTATACCCGAGGAGCCTGCCGATCCGCGCGTGCGTCATCCCCTCTTGCCGTAGCTGATGGGCTCGTTCAGCAATGCGCTGGTATGGCGGAATTGCTGGTTTTTCATAACGTCCAACCATATTGTAATACGCGTTCGTGACCTGCCGCTTCGTGACGCCGAGTTGCTCGGCGATCTGACGGTAGGTCAGCCCATCCTTTCTAAGTCTCACTGTTTCCTTCGCGATCCAGTGGTAGATGTTCTTTCGTGGCTGTTTGGAGGCGTGCTTCGGACGTACACCGGTGTCGTGGAAGCGGAGGGCATTCCTGATGACATCTGACGAGACACCCAGTTCACCGCCAATCCGTTTGATCGTTGCCCCGCAATCGCGCATATACGCCGCTTTTTTCGCTAACCGCTCGTAAACAGGCAAACGTCCGCCGATTTCAATCTCACCTTTGATTGGCATTTTCCATTCCCATACTGTTAGCTTCATCAAAGTGTATGAGGATGGAAGACACCTCCGTGCAGCGTGATCCGCCAGGGCCGGAACCATGTCAGTGTCGAAATGCGCCACCCAGACCGGCCTGCGAGCGTCAGGGACGGATTTCTGGGTGATGTACACTCGTCCAAGCAGTTTTTTGAGCATTTCGTTGGCCGCCGGCACATCCTGGTTCAAAACCTGCCGCAGGTCGGTGAGCAACACATTCATCTGTTCGAGATCGAGAGGTGGGACCTGCTCCTCGTTCTGACGCTCAGCCTCACGCACAGCTTGGGTCAACTCGCGAACTTCCCTTTCCAACGAGGTGATACGATTTCTCACCGCAGAGAGGTTGGCACTCACATCGTCGGCGACCAAGTCGATCAGCCGATCACGTTTCGCTTTTGCATCCCCCAGCGACTTTTGCAGGCCGGCGACATCGGTCGGCGGTTTGGAGGCTTCGACAGCGACATGTCCATTAGCCTGGTTCACCAGTTCGTCCATTCGCTCGTCCGTCAAAATGCTGTCGAGGATGAATTGGAGCAAAAACGGCTCGAAAACACTGGCGGCTTTTGAGGTCCTCAACTGGCAATTATCGCGTCCGTCCGGACCAGCAATACAATAAAAACATGGGTATTCGCCACCGCGTCTGAGCGCCAGACGTCGCCCGCAGTAACCGCAATGGAGGATGTTGCTGAATAGCGTTTTAGGGTAGACCAAACCCGCTGGTTTGGGTTTTCTTTTCCGGTTTCGGGCATACGGTGAGGTTTCGGAGATTTCCTTGAGCCTCGCCTGGATCTGCTTCCAGCGGCCCCAGGACCAAATCTGAGCCTCCGGAATGCGGGAAACAATCCAATTTGACCGTGGCTGGGAAACGTGGCGGATCGTGCCAGTCAGCGGATCCTTGACCTGGCGGGTCATGCCGTAGATGAAAATTCCTATATATGACCGGTTTCGAAGCATCTTTGTGATGAGCGCCGCGTACCAAGACGTTTTTCCACCGATCTGACGGTGGTTGAACTCCTTGGCAATTCGGTTGGCCGACCAGCGTTTGTCGACAAAAAGCTCGGCGAGCAGAACAATCGCCCAACTCCACTCTTCATCCACGGCGGCGGTCTTGGCGTGCATCCCCCCGCGTCCCCGAAGCGCTTGGCCGTATTTGTCGTACGCTGATATCGCCTTGATGCCTAGCGGTGGCTTGCCATTGATGGTTTTGCGTCGCGCAGCGCCGCGTTTTCCGCGATCGACTTTGGCGCGATGTTGCGTGATATAGTAATCGTTGAACATCGCCAGCGAATGGAGCATCATCGAGGCCTGCTCGCTCGTTGAATCAAAATTGCTGCTGACGCCGACCATTCGCTTGCGATGGTTTTGGACAATGGTGCCCAGAGTCAGAATCTGGAGCCCATCACGCGAAGCTCGGTCAATCTCGTCCAGGTAGATCGTGGAGATGGCCCCAGCCCCTGTGAACTCGAGGACGCGCTGAGCCATCACATAACCCGTACGGCGGGAGGTTGTCCCGGTAACGCTGGCGTCAGCAAAGGTGTATTCCCACGGAATGAAAACCCTTTCCTGCTCGGCCCGCGAGAGAACAATCTGCAATTGGTCGTCTAGAGAGCGGGGGTTCTGGTGCGCACTGGAGTAGCGGAGGTAGACGGTGCCGAGCGAGTCCCACGGAACCTGAGGCAAGTCATGCTCGAATGGCTTGACCTCCCGCGAACTGAACCCCTGTACGAATTGTTCAACGAGTTGCCGGGCAGCTTCGGAGGTATTCGCGGGAATCTGGCCAGCTTCGACCAATTGTGGCCACGCTTTGTGCTGAGCGGTAAGCCAGCCCCGCGCCAGCTTGAGCAGGTTCTCGTCCTTGGGCAACCCGCGTGTCCGCGCACGGCGTTGCCTTGGTGTCTCCCAGTCGGCCCACTTGTCGAGAACTGGGGTTTCCTGAAAATTACCTAGGTCCGATGCCAAAGGCCCGGGTTTATCGGCATCTGTCCCCAAAGGTTCAGGATCGGTAAACCTCTGACTTTCAGGAACTTCACTGCCGGTTACGAAATGTTCCGAATCATCCCCAGGCGTATCGGTAGAAGCCGTGGGCTTTTTTTCGCGCGCCGTTCGATCCTGGCAAGCCGTTTACTCGCCCGGGATATAGCTGACGACGCCTTCCCACGGGCTGCTGGCGGTGGCGTAGAGCTTTTTGGGGATGCGCCCCGCGAGGTAGGCGAGGCGGCCGGCGACGGTGGCGTGGCGCATCGCGTGGGCCATGCGGATCGGGTCCTTGGCGTGGGCGATGCCGGTGTTCAGCAGCACGCCGTCGGCGCCGAGTTCCATGGCGATGGTCACGTCGCTGGCGGTGCCCACGCCGGCGTCGACGATGACGGGGTAGGCGGGGTCGCCTTCCTTGAGCAATTCGAGAATGATGGCGATGTTGTTGGGGTTGAGCACGCCCTGGCCGGAGCCGATCGGTGAGCCGGCGGGCATGACGCTCGCCGCGCCGGCCTCCTTGAGCTTGCCCGCCATCACCGGGTCGTCGCTGGTGTAGCAGAGCACCTTGAAGCCGTCCTTGACCAGCTCGCGCGTCGCCTCCAGCGTGCCTTGCGGGTCGGGCAGCAGGGTCTTCTTGTCGCTGAGCACTTCCAGTTTGACCCACGCTTTGCCGGCATTACCGAGCTGGTCGAGGATCTCGCGTCCCAGCCGGGCGACGCGCACCGCGTCTTCGGCGGTGAAGCAGCCGGCGGTGTTGGGCAGGATGGTGTAGCGGTCGGTGTCGATGTAGTCGAGCATCGACCGGCCGGCCTTGTCGATCAACCGTTCGCGGCGGACGGCGACGGTGATGACTTCGCTGCCCGAGGCGTCGAGCGCCTTTTGCATCTGCTCGTAGTCGGCGTATTTGCCCGTGCCCACGATCAGGCGCGAGTGCAGTGTGCGGCCGGCGACGTGCAGCGGCTGGTCCAGGGCGTCGGCGTCAGGCGTGTGGGTGGGTGTGCTTGTCATGGCAAATCAGCAATCAGCAATCAGCAATCAGCAGTTAGCAATCAGCAGTTAGCAATTAGCAGTTAGCAATTGGGAAGCGTCACCCGCCGCCGACGAGGGTGACGAGTTCGACGGCGTCGCCTTCGTTCAGCGGCGTGGATTCGTGCAGCTTGCGGGGGATGAGTTCACGGTTGACCTCGACGGCCACGGCCTGTTTGCCGAGGTCGAGCTGCTCGACCAGTTCGCGCACGGTGCGGGCGTCGGTATCGTACGGCTTGCCGTTGAGGGTGAGGTTCATGGCAACGCTACAGTGTAACGGATCGATGGGCAGGGGGCAGGGATCCGAGCGACTGAACTCGCACAGCCTCGGTCTGGTTGGGGGGGTTGGTGATTTGCGGGTTGTTGAGACAATGGTTGGAGTATTCTGGTGGATGAGCAGGTTAATCACGAAACAGTCTTTGTTGGGAGCGTTTTTATGCGATATAGGCGTTTATGGTTCGTTCTGGCGTTGATGCCGGTTTTGCTGGCGGTGGGTTGCGATCGGCAGTCGCCCGAGCCCGAGGAGGAGCCGGGGGAGGAGGTTCCGCTTCGGCCGTCGCCGACGGCGCCGCCGGAGACGGGGGTGGACGCGTCGGAAGGCGAGGCGGACGTGCCCGAATCGTTGCCGGAGGTTGACCTGGCGGGGTTGGAGACGTTGATCGAGGAGACGGCCGACCGCGGGCAGGTGCTGGTGATCGACTTCTGGGCGACGTGGTGCGCTCCCTGCATCGCGATGTTCCCCGACCTGCACGGCGGGGCGAAGGCGTTCGGGGACGACGTGCGGATGGCGAGCGTGACGCTGGACGAGCCGGGCGGCGAGTATGAGCGGAAGGCGATCCAGTTCCTCGCCGAGCAGCACGCCTTGGAGGACGCCTTTCTGCTGGTTTCCACGAGCGAAGGACAGATTGAAGTCGTGGAAGGCATGGGCGAGCGTTGGACCGACCTCGTCGTGCCGGCTATTTTGGTCTACGACGCTCAGGGCAACCTGGCGGGCGAGTTCATTGACGCCGACGCCCGCGCCGACCGCATCCTCGCCCGTGTTCGCGAACTGGTCGAGACTGGCGCGGAAGGCGGCGACGCCCAGGCACGAACCGACTGACACACGCGGCGGCCACGAGCGCTGTCCAAGGGAACCGAGACGATGATGAAAATGCGCGAGTCGGCCACCAGCCGCTGCTACGACCTGTGGTCACGCTTCTACGATTACACCTTCGGCGCCCTGGTGCACAAGCGGCAGATCCGCGCCTTGGAGGAAATCCGCCCCCAGCCGGGCGACCGCGTGCTGGACATCGGCGTCGGCACGGGCATGACGCTGCGCCACTACCCGAGCAACATCACCGTGGTCGGGCTGGATCTCTCCGGCGGCATGCTCAACAAGGCCGTGGAGAAGAAGCAGGAACAAGGCCTGGACCACTGCCAGCTCGTCCAGGCGGACGCGATGTTCCCGCCCTTTGCCGAGCAGACCTTCGACCACATCATGATCAGTCACACGGTCAGCGTGGTCAGCGACCCACCGAAGCTGATGCGCTGGGCGCAGCGGCTGGTCAAGCCCGGCGGGCGGGTGGTGGTGCTCAACCATTTCCAGTCCGACACGAAGCTGGTCGCGGTGATGGAGAAGATTCTCAATCCGCTGTGCGTGAAGATCGGCTGGCGGAGCGACCTGTCGCTGGACGAGGCCCTGGCCGACGTCGACCTGCACGTGCGCTACCGCTTCAAGATGACCATGCTCGACCTCTGGCAGATCGTCGTGCTCGCCGACCACGAGCCCGGCGTGACACGCGAGGCGGACGCCGCCAACATGCAGCAAGGCCAGGGCCAGCCCGTGTGAGCCCCCCTTCCGGCCGGACCGCGCGCCGCCTTCATCGGTGCATCCCGCATGCGCCCCGTTCACTGTCCGACAACAGGGCGATCTGTCGCGGCTTCTCACGAACTACGCATATCCACCTCGGATTCATTCTCGCTCCGCGAGTTGTGGGCCGTTGAGAGTATCACCGCGCGCTTAGGCTTTGCTGACTTGATGCAGGTTGGCTTGGACCATGTATCGCTCGTCCTGCAAAAGTCCAGGAATGCAGGTGTTGCAGTTATTGAAAACGTTGCTTGACCAATGCGTGGCTAGCCACCATGATGATCATGCAAATACCACAAACAGATATCAAAGTAATAAAAGTAGATACCAAAGTTTATCTGTCACAATATCTTTGCAGAGGCTTGTCAAAGTCTCACCCTATCAAGCGGATGAGGTGCGCTATGGCTCGACGACGATATGCGGGGAGCGGTTTGAAGATTCGACTGGGGCTGCTGGCGTTACTGGCGTTGCTGACGTGGCCGGCGTGGATTGAAGCGGCCGGGCGTTACGAGGAGTTTACCAGGAAGGCTTCACAATCACCGCACGCAGAGCCGGTGGCGGCGACGCACTTCGGCAGTGCCGGGCACGAGGCGTTTGTGGCAGCTTCGCATCTTCCCGACGGCGCCGTTGTCGCCTTCGGCAATGCCTGGGGGCCGGATTATCCCGAGCATGTCGCCCCGCGCGTGCTCGGCGAGGCACATGGACGACGGTATGACACCAGCCCGTTCGAAGACGATGCCGCCGATGCTGAGCCCGACCTTCGTGACCCCAATGCCGCCGGCATGATCGTCCACTTCAACGACAATCTTCGCCAGGTGCGACAGATCACCCGCTTTGAGGCGGGCATTGCCAGCATCACCCACGGCCGCGTCGCCGACAATGGGGACCTGATCGTCATCGGGCGCGCCACCGACGCCCTGCCCGACCTCGCACGAGAACTTACCGACCACTTCCATATACAGCCCGCCCCCAACGCCAACGACTATGGACCGACCGACTATCAACATGTTTCCACGCCCGGCCATGTCTATGTGGCTCGCTTCAGCAGCGACGCCAGCGAACTGAAGTGGGTCTGGCTGCTCGAAGGCCACCGCAAGCCCGGCCAGGTCTTCATCGACCACGAGAACCACATCGTCACCAACACACGCAACCTCTACCGCATCACCCCCGACGGCAGCGAACTGCACGCCATTGACGCCCGCGGCGGCGGTCGCACCTTGGCCATTTCGCCTGTCGACGGCACGATTCTCCGCGGCGGTCACAACAATCCCGGCACCGGACGCGAGCCGTGGTGGCGCCCCTATGTCAACGGCTTCGACCACGAAGGCAACCACCTCTGGGAAATCTACGGCTGGGATGGCCGACTCGTCGGCCCCCCCCCCCACGACCGCTACCGGCTCGTGTCCGACTCCTATGTCCGAGCCGGCGCCTTCGACCGGCAAGGCAACATGATCATCGCCGGTAGTTCCGATGGTGGTAATTCCGTTTACACACGCAATCCGGTTGACCTCGACAAGCCCGTGGGCAAGAACGGCTACGGCATGAGTTCGTGGGGCATGGGCGTGGGCCAGGTCTCCTACCTCGTCCGCATCGAGCCAGAACACTTCGAGGTCGTGGACATGAGCAACTGGCTGATCTACCTGCCCGAGCGCAACCGGCCCAACAGCGTCTGGATTCATCATCTCCAGCCCCTGCCGGGTGGCTCGCTCGCCTTTGCCGGCGCAGCCGCCACCGGACTGACCGAAACGCCCAACGCCTGGTTCCGCTATGCCCGCGACGGCTCGCGAGTCGGCGGCAGCTATGTCGCCATCTTCAACGACAGCTTCGAGCACCTGTTCTACTCCAGCTATACCCCCGGGGTCGACATCACCGGCCTCGGCGAAGCCCAGAACGGCGTGCTCGTGTTCGGTCGCTCACGAGAGGCTGATGGCAATGGCAACCAACCGCCTGCCATCCACGCCTTGCAAGGGCAACACGCCGGCGGCCGATACGATGCGTTCATCGCGCTGATTGAGTTGCCCTGACCCACACGCCACCTTGCGGAGTATCACCATGCGTATCCGCCGACTTCTGCCGGCTCTCGTGCTGACCCTTCTCGGCCTGGGGATCGGCGCCGCCGACATCCGCGCCGACGACTTTTCAGGCACTTATGCGTTCGCGCCCGACAAACCGCGATACCCGACCACGGTGGTCGTGGTGCGTAATGAACGCAAGCTGCGCCCGCTGTTCCTCAGCGGACGCGGCGAACGCCAGTTCCAGTTCAACGCGGCTCGCCCCGGCCGCTCCGGAGGTGAGTTCGCGTTGATCGGCTCACGCTACAGCGTCGGCGGCGCTGACTACGAACGCATGGCCGGCACCGCCTGGTTGACGCAAAGTGAACGCCCGCCCCTTGCCCTCGTCGTCAACCAGATCGAACGATGGCGACAGGACCCGGATCACGAAACCCGCGCCATCGTCCACGTTCGCGGTGCCATTCATGTCGGCGACCATCGCGTCGGCGTCAACGGACCCGCCCAGGTCACCTTCCGTTTTCGCGGGAAAGAGCAAGGCCCTGAAGCGCCCAAACGCATGGATATTTCGGCCCGATTCGAAGTCGCCGGCCGTGATCTCGGCCTCACCGGCGACGATGCAGGCCCCATCACGATCGAATTCCACGGCGCCGGCTACACGCAGGAAGAGTGATCGCCAAACCAGCGGTCGCCGCGTCACTGCCATGGCCCTGACGCCCGTTTCCGGATGGCGTCACGCTGCCCAGCCCCTACCGGTCAACGATTCGCAGCGTCTGCACCACCGGCGCGGCCGTCTCTATCTGCGGCTCGACGCCACGGCCAAACTGGTACGCCACGATCTTCACTTCGATCGGCAATGCCGCCCGTGCCGGCACCTCGGCGACCTTGAGTTGGCCGTCCACGACCCGCGCCGGCCCGTAGGCAATGTAGTACGCCACCGGCAGATCGGCATCGCTGGTCGCGTTCAGCGCCACCGGCTCGCTGTCGACAGCGATGTCGTCCAGCGGCTGAAAGGTGATCGCCTGGTCCTGCCCACGATCCAACCCGCGAAAACCGCGCGGCAGCATGCCCACCAGTTCCGTGTAGCGGTGCGCGTCGTCGCCTTCGCTGTAGGCCAGGAAGGTGCCACGAAGAGACGCGCCCGCCGGCGCGAGCGCGTCATGCTGGATGCGCAACCGCCTCTCGCCCTCCGCCACCAGCGGCCCGCTGACCGGGCGCACACGGATCGAAGCGTCCGCATGCCCCACAGGCGCACCGGCCTGATGCCAGCGCGGGCCCGGGCCATTCTCCGACAAGGGGTACTGCGTCGCATAGGTCGGGTGCACCTGCAACGTCTGCCCATCATCCACCCACGTCAGTTCCATGAAGAAGTGGCGTACGCCCGCGTCCACCCAGTGACGGTCCGCCCAGCGGAGAAACTGGTCCGCCTTGCCCGTCAGACCCGCATGGTAAGCCACCGTCGCCTCCGCCAGTTCCCGATCGAAGTGCCATGCGGTGCGCTCGCGGTTGCCGGTGAACGCCTCGTACGGCGCAGGCTCGGCCGCATCCGCCGCTTCAATGGCCAGGTCCGTCAACCAGCCGCCGCGGTGATCGATCTCGTGCAACGCCACCGGCTCAGCCGTCTCGATGGGCCATGTCTCGGGAATCCGCGCCGCCGCCGCTCGGGCGATGAACTGCGCCAGATACGTCGCGTTCCGGTCCGACCAGCCGAAGTGTCCCCGGCCCGGTTCAATGAGGATGCTCGCCAGCCGACGCTCATCCGCCGCCCGGAACGCCGCCAGCGCGTCACGCACACGCCACCAGCTTTCGCGCCCGTCCGCATCGCGCATCAGGCCGTAGAACTCGTCGAACTGCCCGAATAGCGACACCGACGGCACCGTCGCCGCCAGCGGCTCACCATCCCACGGTCCACCGCCGCGGTAGGAGATCAACCCGAAGCAACGGTCGCTCAGCGCCACCGCCAGCGCCCGCGCCTGCGGCCCCCCCGCCGAGTGCCCCATGAACATCAACGGCGCCACCGCCAGTTCCCGATAGCCCGACGCCTCGGCCAGATCGCTCAACACCTGTTGCACGTCCGCCGCACCCAACCCGCACGTGAGAAACACCATCGCCAACTGCTGCTCGGCGCACGCCGCGCGGATGCGCTCATCCTGCACGAACTCCGGCTCCACCGACGTCATCCCCGCCATCACCACGCCGCGCACCTGCTCGGCCTCGGCGGGCAACCACAAAAATGCCTGATGCTCCCCCCGCTCCGTCTCCACCGGCACGACGAACTGGAACACCGCCGCCGAGGCCGGCGTCATGGACGACCCGATGAACGTGAGCAGACTCAGGGCGTAAAGCACGTGACGCATGAACCACCTTCTGTTGAACGTGAGTGTGCCATGCAGCAATCGCCACTCGCGCATGGGAATGAACGGACACGGCATTGAAAGACTGTGCCGACGCATCAAAAAAGACGGCACGAAGTCCTCGCTCCGCTCAACTCTCTCGGAAGCGACGGCGATACGCAGAAGGCGGCTCCCCCGTTTCGCGACTGAACGTGTGGCTGAACCGGATCGGCCCCCCAAACCCGCATACCTTCGCAATCTGGTGCAACGGCATGTCGCTGTGCGCCAGCAGCCGACGGGCCCGCTCAATCCGCACCCGTTGAATCTCGGCGTAAGGCGTCCGCCCCAACACCGCCTTGAACTGACGCTCCAGCCAGCTTCGCGACACGGGCACTTTCTTCAACAGGTCCTCCACCGTGATCGACTTGCCTTCATCACGGTGGATGACCGCCAGGGCCTTGTTGACGTGTTCGTTGCTCACCTTCACCGTGTCGCTCGACGCCCGCACCGACACGCCCAGCGGCGGCAACAGCACCGGCTTCACCGGCGGCTTGCGCCCACTGATCTGCCGGTCAAGCTGGCGCGCTGCTTCCGTTCCAATCTTCCGGAGCGGCAATCGCACGCTTGAAAGGGCCGGGTACGCAATACGCGTCAGCAGATCATCGTCATCCACGCCCACCAGTGCCACCTCGTCGGGCACATGCAGTCCCAGTTCCCGGCACGCCTCGCTCAGCAGCAACGCCATGTCGTCATAGACGGCCATGATCGCGACCGGCTTGGGTAACGTCTTTAGCCACTGGGTGCGGTGCGCAGTGGAGTTGGCGCCCACCTGTATGTCCGCCGGCGGCCACACGAAACAGTCGTGGCCTGCCTCCTGTAACCGGCCACGGAAGCCGTCTTCGCGGGCACGGGCAAACGCCACGTTTGGATTGCGGCCACAAAAGGCAAACCGGGTGAAACCGCGCTCCAGCAAATGCTCGGCCGCCAGTCGACCGACGGCATGATTGTCCACACCCACATGCAGAAAACCGGTGTCCTCAAACACCCGCGAAACATTAACTACTGGCCGACCCAGCTTCCGCACCCGGTTGAGCAGTTCGGTCCGATACAGAAAGGCGATCACGCCGTGGAACTGAACCTGTTCCAACTGGTCAATTGCCTCCGACTCCGGCGAAATCACGCGAACCCGCCACGGCCGACGCCGGGCCGACCGTTCTTCGTTGGCGTAGTCGTAGACGCCATGGATGATCCCACGCGTCAAGGTGCGGACCTTGTCCATCACCAAGGCGATCTCGTAAGGCGGTTTGCGCATATCGTCGTCACCATTTCTCGACACAGGCGCCCCGACAGAAGCGGGGCTGTCCAGGATTCCAGTATTGACGTTTATACTCGCTCGGTTGGACATCTGCCATTGCTCCCGATTTCACGGGCCGTCCCGCAGCAGAAACATCACACTCTGAGATGGACAAGCGATCTCTGGCGCATCACCCTGGGAAAATGCGGTACGTGGACGGGCGCAGACCGGTGCTCAGGTAGTAGCTTGCCCCGACCATGGACCAGAGCAGCACAGACATCAGTTCCGCGACGATCAGGCCGACCATGAACGGCTTGAAGCGGCGGTAGGCATCGAGACCGGCCAGCTTGAGCACGCCGCCCTTGATCGCCGCGGCAAGCAGGAACGAGACGGCGAAGTTGTTGGCGGGATACGTGCCCCAAACCAGGAACAGGACGGGGTGGATCGGCCACCAGGGAAGGCGAAGCTGCGCCGCGGCGCAACCGATGACCAGCCCGATCCCCAGCAAGGTCCATGGAATGTGGCCGGCCATCGGCTGCATGCGCTGGAAGTGTTCAAGTCCGCTGACGCCAGTCGACTCGGCCAACTCGTTGCGGGCGGAGAGTTCGGTGATCGCCACGGCGGCGCGGTCGATGGTGATTTCAGGAATTGCCTCATTAACCCACCCATCGGAGCCGCGCTGGTCGATGTTGTACTGGATGGTCAGGCTCACCACGATCGCCACCACCAGCGCGACCACGAGCATCACGCCGATGGCCGTCGCCGCTCGTCCCACGCGCAGCCCGCCGAGCCTGTCGACCAGCCGAAGCCCGTTGGCCAGGAACGGCGCCGCCGTCTCGCGCGGTTCCATCACGAACACCACGCTGGCGAGCATCAGCACCGCCATCGCCTCCGTCCCGACGCCCTGGTAGCCGAAAAAGCCCGCCAGAATCATCACCGGCAGCCAGTCAGGCTGGGCATAGAACAGGCCCGTCTCGACGTTGATCCGCGCCAGCACGAGGAAGATCATCATGACCACGGCCAGCAACAGCACCGTCATCACCATGCTCAGCCCGCCGTAACGAACCAGCAGGAACGTGGCGCCAGCCAGGCAGAAGACCATCAGCCGGGCGGCCCAGATGGCGCTGGCGTTGACCCCCTCACGGCGGGGCAGGCCCACCGCGCCCGCAGCGACGCGGAGGTAGTAGTGTCGGCCGAAGTAGAAAATCATCAGCGCCATGCCGAAGTATGCGCCGAAGCGGATCGCCGAGCCGTTGGCGCCCGGCACGAAGTGGCCGGTCTCCAGTGACGTGCCGAACGCGAGCAGCAGCGAGCCGAGCATCATCCATGCGACGACCGACAGGCCCAGGCTGGTGGCGATCTGCGTCGGGATGAGAAAGCCAAAGCCGATGACGGCAAAGTAGATCATCGGGCGAAAGAAGTTGTGGTTGCCGTACACCCGCGAGGCGTTGGGAAACAGCTCGGTCAAGGCGCTCATGTCGAACTGGCGGTTGATCGACGGCAGGCCGGGGAACCAGTTGGCCAGCCCGTTGAGCGTGTGCAGGCCGAAGACCAAGGCGAAGCCGATCCAGAACAGCCGGTTGTATGCGATGGCGGGAAACAGACGCCCTTCCTTCTCCCGGGAAAGTTCCTGCGCCAGTTGGACGACCGGGTACGTCAGTAATTCGCGCCGGGACCACTGTGGATGCACAACCACGATCATGCACAGCGTCGCCACCGCGACCAGCGCCAGCGCTCCGCCCCACAGGCGCAGCGTCGGCCACCAGACGCCCCACGGCACGTCCGCAAAGCCGATGGTCTGCCCCTGCTCGGGGCCGGTGAGCATCAGGTCGATCGCCGGATGCGGCGCGCCGTCGTTGACCAGCAGCCCCGAGCCGGTCGGCGGCGAACGGAGGGCAGACGGAAACGTGGCTTCGAGCAGATAGCGGTTGAGCCGCTGCACCTGGCGCGGCGTCAGGGTGCCGTCATGCCGGGCCTCGATCAACGCCACCGCCGGGTCGGGCAACGTCACGTCGGCAAAGGCAACCTCGTCGTACAGATCCGGCTCGATCAGCACACGGTTGATCGCGCGGACCAACTGCCCGCGATCCTCCGCATCAGGCTTTTCGTCCGCCTCGGCCCAGACCTCAATGACCCGCCGGTCGCCCGCCGAAAGGTGCGCCCGAAACCGCCCCGCCGGGTCCGCCGGATCGTCCGCATCCGCCTCGGCCAGCCCCGTCAGCAACGACTGCCACTGGCGGACGTACCCCTCGGCCAGCAGCGGCGAGCCGCCGGGCAGGTAGGACATCACCCGCTGAGCCTGCCAGTTGGTCTTCGTCGGCTCGACCACCACGGGGCGGGTCACCAGCGCCCCGAAGTAGCGCATCAGGTTCGAGCCAGGCCAGCTGCACGCCGCCAGCCCCAGCGCCAGAATGATCGCCACCTCGCTCGGCCCCAGCGCCATCCGACGCGACATCAGCCGGGCCAGCGGATTCAGCCCCAGCAGCAGCAGCACGCCAAACCCGAACACCGACGCCGGCAGATGGTTGGCAATGAAAAAGGACTGACGGATCACCTGATCGTTGAAGAACGTGAAACTGACGATGAACAGGCCCAACGCCGTTCCGATGATCAAGGCCCGTAAGGTCACGTGAAAAACTCCGCACAGGTACTGATATTCGCAATTGTGTTACACTATAACTCACAGCCGCGGGCCCTGCGAACGTACGCCCTGGCAGCATGGTACGCTATCCGACAACTTGCTTGTCTATTTGATGACCAGCGGGGTAGAATGGCTTGCTCAGACGATCCGCCCGCGACCGCCAGCCGGCCACGCGGTGGGGCCCACGGGTCTAAAAGTCTGCAATCAAAACTGTTCAACCAAGGAGATCGCATGCGGTTGACAAGCGGCTTCTCATGCACCGCCATCGTATCGGCCAGTATTACGGGACTCGTGCTCGCGATGGCGGCAGAGCCCGCCCCGGCCCTGATCAACCCCGACTTCACGCCCATGCAACTGCTGCACCAGGCGCAGCGCGTGATCGCCATGGAGCTGAAGCCGGGCGAAGATGGCCAATGGACCGTGCGGGTAGCCGAGGCGGTCAAGGGCGACGATGCGGACGACCGGCCCGTCGCGTTCGACCTCACTGCCCTGCACGAACGTGACCGGGATGAGGTGGAACGGGCCCTGGGCCAGTGGCGGACCGAGCCGGGGCTGTTGTTTCTCGGCGAGTTCAGCGACGCCGGCGGCGACACGGCGGGCGCCGGGTTGCTGCACGTGGGCGGCCAGTGGTTGAGTGTGAACACTGCGGCCCCCGGGCAGCCGTGGCCGATCGAAGCACTGGACCCGAACATGCAGGCGGTGTGGAACGGCGGCACGGACATGCTCCACCGCGCGCTGCGCTACATCCAGACGAACCCGTTTCCCGACGTTCCGGTGCAAGCCGGGGCGCGATGGGGCGAGCCGATTGAGGTGGCTACGGTCGCCCCGCCGGTGCACAGCGCGCAGGCGGTCGACCTGGAAGGCGACGGCCGCCTGGCGATGGTGCTGCTGAACAGCGCGGCGGGCGACCGCCTGCTGCGCTGGGACGAGGGACAGCAAACCCTGATCGACATTACCGCCGACCTCGGCTTGCAGTCGAAGTCACGCGCAGCGGCATGTGGCGACTTCACCGGCAACGGCCGACTCGACCTCGCCTCGGCAAACAGCGATGGCATCACGCTCTGGCAACAGGCGGAAGACGGCACGTTCACCGCCAGCGATGCGGACCTGGCCCACGACGGCTCGGCCGTGCTCGGACTGGCGGCGATGGATGTCGACGGCGGATCCGGCGCAGCCGGCTTGCTGGTGAGCACCGACTCCGTCCCGCAACTGATCACCCGCACCGGGCAAGGCGACTACCAGTCACGCCCCATCACCGCAATCGATCCCGACCCGGCGCTCGGCCAGGCCCACGCGGCCCTCGTCGCTGACTTCACCGGCGACGGCGTGGCCGACGTGCTGCAACCTTTCGCCGAGGGCGCCCGCCTCTTCCCCGGCGTCGCCCCGGGCGACTTCGACAAGCCGCAGTCGCTCGACGGACTCACCCTCGGTGACGAGCCGACGCAGGCGATCGTCGCCGACTTCGACCACGACGGCCGCTTCGACGTCTACTTCGCCGGCGACGCGGGCAGCTTCTTCTGGCACAACGCCGGCGACGGGCAGTTCCGCGAACGGTTGAGCCTCACCGGCGAAGTCTCCTACCACACACGTGCCAACAGCGTCGCGCCGGTGTTGTGCGATCTGAACGCCGACGGCCGACAGGACTTGACGATCCTCTATCGCCACCAGGGGCCGCAATACTTTTTCAACCGTGGGTTCCACAGCTTCGGCTTCGCGATCGACTTCGACCCGATGGACGTGCTGGCGGACCTCGGGCAAGGCCAGCAGGCCGGCGTCGCCGCGGACTTCACCGGCGATGGGGCGCAGGAACTGGCGATGGTGCTCAACGACGGCACGCTCTGGCTGATGCGCCGCGACGTGGACGACGTGCCCGGCCTGGCGGTGCGGGCTGCCCTGCCCGCCACAGCCGACCTGACCGGGCCCCTGCGGGTGACGGCAGAGTATGACGAGCGATCGCTCGGCGCCTGGAGCGTGACGGCCGGCGCGGGTGAGGCTTATTTCGGCTTGCCGATGGCCGGTCCGGTGGTGCTGCGCTGGCAGACGCCCGACGGCGAATGGCACGAGCAGGAAGTCGTCGCCGAGCGCGGCGCGGTGCACGTGGAGTTGACGCCTTGAGAACGTTTGAAAAGCCACCGATGCACACGGATCGGACCTTTAGCCCCGCAGCGCAGCGGAGGGCGCGGCCGCCGATGACGCAGGGTTCCCGCGCCCTCCGCTGCGCTGCGGGGCTAAATGCTCTGTGTCTCTGTGGTTCACTCATGCCGGATTGTGTTTTTAGAAGCTCTTAATCCAGGACTTGAAGCTTATGCATGATTCGCTGGCTGTGGTGCCGGTGCTTGTCGGGCCGATGCAGGTGTTGCTGGCGATTCTGCCGGGCATCCTGATGGCGTTGGGGGGGACGCTGGTTTACCTGCTCAAGCCGTCGACGATGAAGGTGGGGCTTCAGTTGCTCTGGCGTGTGAAGGTGACGGTGGTGCTGGTCACTGCCGTGGTGGCCGGGAGCGTCACGCTGGCGGGCGCCGTGCTGCCGCAGCGGCAGACGTCGGTGTCGGAGGCGGAGGCGTCGGCGCATGACTGGCCGCAGTTCCGCGGCGGCCTGGCACGGCGCGGGGCATTGCCAGGTGCGGCCGGGCCGGTGCAGGGCGGCATCAACTGGACGTTCAACCAGCCGGCGGACACCTTTTACTCGTCACCGACCGTGGTGGGCAACCGGGTCTACGTGGCCTCGGCGACCGGGCTGAGCGTCTTCAACAAGCAGGGCGTGGGGGAGATCTTCTGCCTCGACGCGGACACGGGCGGGCTGGTCTGGCGCGGCGGGCCCAGCGACTACCGGGCCACCTTCTCCTCGCCGTCCGTGGTGGGCAACCGCCTGGCGATCGGCGAGGGGCTGCACCAGGCACGCGACGCGCGCGTCGTCGTGCTCGACCTCGACCGCGACGGCGAAGTGCTCTGGACCTACCGCACGAACAGCCACGCCGAGTCGTCGCCGGTGATCCACGACGGCCGCGTCTACAGCGGCTCGGGCCGGGACGGCTGGTACTGCTTTGAACTCGAACCGGATGCGGACGGCAATGCCCAGGTCGTCTGGCACGTGCCCGGCGACCGCTACCCCGACGCCTCGGGCTCAGCCAGTGTGCACGACGGCGTGGTTTACGTCCCCATGGGCCGATGGGGCGGCACCGGCGTCGCCGCGCTCGACGCCGACACGGGCGACGAACTGTGGCGCATCGACACTGCCCACGCCGTCTTCTCCGGCCCGACGATCGCCGAGCAAGCCAACCTGCTGTTCGTCGGCATGGGCACGGGCAACTTCATCCAGACCGCCGAGCAGGCGATCACCGCCGAGTTGAACTACCTCCGCGAGCAAGGCGCCACCGAAGCCGAAGTCGAAGCGGCACGCCCTCGCTTCGGCCCCGGCGGCGCGGTCTGGGCCATCGACCTCGACACCCACGACGTGCAATGGCGCTTCGACACCGAACGGGCGGTGCTCGGCCAGGTCGCCGCGGCCGACGATCGCATCTACTTCGGCTCGCGCGACGGCCACCTCTACAGCGTCTCGTTCGCCGGCGACCTGCTGGGCAAATGGAACGCCCACGCGCCGATCGTCGCCTCGCCCGCCGTCACCGACGACCATGTCTACATCGTCACGGAAAACGGCCGACTCTACGGCCTCACCCGCGACACGCTCCGGCCCGTCTGGGAGTTCACCCTCGCCGACACCGGCCGGTTCCTCAGCTCGCCCGCCGTCGCACGCGGCCAGGTCTACGTCGGCACCGAAGGCGCGGGCCTGCTCGCCGTCGGCTCGCCCGCCAGCGATGACCGTGACGCCGACACACCCCACTGGCCCGGCCACCTTGCCGGCCCCGGTCAGCCCGGCAGCCTCGCCGCAGGCCCCTTGCCCGGTCGCGGCGGACTGCTCTGGCGCTACCCCGATCCCGACGACGACAACGAAACCCCCGCCCCCCACATCTCCGCCCCGCCCGCCTACCTCGATCAACACCTGTATCTTCCCATCGCCGACGGCTCCGAGCCCGGCATCGTCAGCCTCCCGCTGGACGACGCCAGCCGTGACGCTCCCACCCCACGCTGGTTCCACCCCGTCGCCAATGGCGTCCACCGCTCGCCCGCCGTCACCGCCGACCTCGCCTTCTTCACCGACGGCCAACCCGGCGACGCCGACCGCCACCTCCACGCCCTCGACCTCGACACCGGCGACGTGCAGTGGCAACACCCACTGGCCACCGGCGTCGCCGGCCGGTTCGTCATCGACCGCGATCGCCTCTACATTCAAGACCAGGACGAGCACCTCACACAACTCGATCACGCCGGCGACGTCCAGTGGCGGCAACGCCTCGGCCGCGTCGTCCACACGCCCGCCAGCCACAACGACATGCTCGTCGTCGCCACCGACCGCCCCGCCATGCTCGCCGCGCTCGATCGTCACACCGGCCGCACCTTGTGGCGCGTCCCGCTTGCCGACGTCCCCACCACCGGGCCGGCCGTGGTCGACCACACCATCTATCTCGGCACCGAGCAGGGGCTCGCTGCACATGACCTGCGCGACGGCTCGCAACGCTGGGGGGTCGGCGGCGGGGCGGTCACGTCTACTTTCACCATGGGTCGTCACTATCTCGCCTACATCAACCCTGAAGGCACGCTGCATCTGATCGACCACGCCACGGGCGACGTCATCGCCACGCAGATGCACGCGCAACCCGATGTGCCGCCGCTGTTCGTCCGCGACCGTCTGGTCTACCTCAGCCGGGGCAACCTGCTCACGCTCGATCTCGATCAGCCCGACACCGCACGTCCGCAGCGCTGGATGGCCGTCGGCTGGCTCGGCGAGATCACCGCCCCTCTGGTCGCCGTCGACGCATCCCTCTACCTCGCCACCGATGAGCGCGGCCTGGTCCGAATCGGGAGGCCGCAGTGAACATGCCCACGCCCTCCGCACCACAGCAGGCATCACGAAACGCCACCCGCTGGATCTACGCCTTTGACGACGCCCTGCCTCCCGGCCACAACGAGCCCAAGGCCCTGCTCGGCGGCAAGGGGGCGAGCCTGGCGGCGATGAGTCGAGCCGGCCTGCGCGTGCCGCCGGGGTTCACCATCACCACCGCCGCATGCCGGCACGTCATGGATCATGCCGGCGCCTGGCCGGCCGAACTCGAACAGCAGGTGCGCGCGGCGCTCGAGCAACTCGAAGCCCGCACCGACCGGCGCTTCGGACAAGGACCCCAGCCGCTGCTCGTCTCCGTCCGCTCCGGCGCGGCCGTCTCCATGCCGGGCATGATGGACACTCTGCTCAACTGCGGCGTCCATCCGGGCCTGGCGGACGAGGTGGGCGACACGCCCGGCTTCTGGCGCGTCTATATGCAATTCGTGATCGCCTTTGCCAAAAGCGCCGCGGGCATCGACCTCGCCGAGCAGATCGACACCCGCGCTGATGCAAAGCCGTCGCGCGAGCTGGCCCGGCAATACCGCGAAGCATACGAGCGCGCAGCGGGCAAGCCGTTCCCCGATCAACCCTGGGAGGCGCTGGTCCAGGGGATCGATGCCGTGTTCAATTCCTGGAGCAGCGAACGCGCCAACGCCTACCGCAAGCAGCACAACATCCAGGGCCTCGCCGGCACGGCCGTCAACGTGCAGGTCATATTCCCCTCCCACGTCTCGGGCGTACTGTTCACCGTCGACCCCAATGCTCTCGCCGCCGAGCGAATGGTCGTCGAAGCGTCGCACGGCCTCGGCGAAGCGGTCGTCTCCGGCGACGTCACGCCCGACCGCTTCCTCGTCGATCGCAACGATTTCACCCGCATCGAAACCCACCTCGGCCAGCGCGGCGACGTCGTCGCCAGCCTCGGCGATGAAACCGGCCCGCCCGATCAATCCACCCTCACCGCCAACCAGCTTCTCGAACTGTGCGAGTTGGCGCGCAACGTCGAAACCCACTTCGACGCACCCATGGACATCGAATGGGGATGGTCACACGGTCAGTTCGCCCTGCTGCAATGCCGGCCGATCCGCGGCCTCGACGTCGCCCGCGCGGTCGAGCCTGCCCGGCAAGCCGAAATCGCACGGCTGCGCACGCTCGTCGGCCCCGGCAAAAAGGCCCGCCGGGTGTGGGTCGCCCACAACCTCGGCGAAACGCTGCGCACCCCCACGCCCCTGACCTGGGACATCGTCCGCCGGTTCATGCACGGCTCAGGCGGCTTCGGCCTGATGTACCGCGACCTCGGCTACCGCCCTTCCGCCGACGTCTGCGAGCATGGCTTTCTCGAACTCATCGGCCAGCGCATCTACGCCGACCCCGAACGCCTCGCCGGCCTGTTCTGGGACGGCATGCCCCTGCGCTACGACCTCGATGCCGTGCTCCACGACCCCGGCACGCTCGACCGCGCCCCCACCATCTTCGACCCCGAACGCGCCGACGGCACGTTCCTGATCAGACTGCCCCGCCTGGTCACGGCCATGTTCCGCTGCGCCCGCAAAGTGCGGCGTGATCGATATACCGCCAAACAGCACTTCGAACAGCAGGTGCTCCCCCCTTACCTCGACTACATCCGCGCGAAACACGCGCAGAACCTCGCTAACCTGTCCACCCCCGACCTGATCGTCGAGTTGCACGACCGCCGACGCCGGGTGCTCGATCAGTTCGGCAAGGAGTCGCTCAAGCCCGGCTTCTTCGGCGGCCTCGCGCTGGGCGAGCTGCGCCAACGGCTCACCCAGCTCATGGGGCCGACCGAAGGCGAACGCTACACCAACGCCCTCACCACCGCGCTCGACGGCGACACCACCTACGAGCAGGACGCGATGCTCGAAGACGTCGCCCACGGCCGCGCGGACATGCCCGAGTTCCTCGAACGCTTCGGCCATCGCACCGGCGGGGAAATGGAACTGGCCGAGCCGCGCTGGCGCGAAGATCCGAGCTACCTGGAACAGATCGCCACCCGCCTGCGCAAGGACACCGGCCCGTCACTGGCCGAGCGCCATGCGCAGAACGTCGCCAAACGGCATGACGCCGAGCGGAAACTGCCCGACGCGCTCGCCCACCACGGCGGCAGCGCCTTCCGTGAACGCATCGACGAACAGTTGCAGCTCGCCCGCACGCTGCTGCCCTACCGCGAGGCGGGCAAGCATTACCTCATGATGGGCTACGAGCTGATTCGGCAGGCCATCGTCGAACTCGGCCGCCGCTGGGACCTCGGCCGCGACGTGTTCTACCTCCAGCTCGACGAGCTCGACCGCTTTGAACACGATCGCGACGCCCTGCTGGAAACGCTCGAGCAACGCAAGGTGCATTGCCAGGCGTTGCAGCGATTGGACATGCCGAACGTGATCGACTCCGCCACGCTTGACGCACTCGGCCAGCCCCCGGAACTGGAAGGCGCCGACGCATTCGAAGGCAGCGCCGTCTCGGCGGGCACGGCCATCGGCGTGGCCCGCATCGTGCGCGATCCGCGCGAGGCCGGCGACCTCGGCGAAGGATACATCCTCGTCTGCCCGTCCACTGATCCCGGCTGGACCCCGCTGTTCATCGGCGCTCGCGGTCTCATCGTCGAGCGCGGCGGCACGCTGTCGCACGGGGCGATCGTCGCCCGCGATTTCGGCATCCCCGCCATCGTCTGCCCCAATGCCACACGGCTGATCCACAGCGGCGATGAACTGCGCGTCGACGGCAACACCGGCCGCATCACCGTGACCCGACGGGAGACCGACCATGCTTGAGCAACTCACCAACACGCTCGTCGCCGCGATGGACCTGCTGCTGGGCTGGCTGCTCTGGCTGCCCCATGACCTGGCGATCGTGCTCGTCGCAGTCGGCTCGGCGCTGATCCTCATGCTCGTTCGCCCGCTCGTGACCAACCAGGATCTGCTGCGCCGCTGCGCGAACGACAAGCGCCGGCTCAAAGCGCTTGCCCGGGAGGCCCGGCGGCAAAAGGACAAGCCGGCCCTTGCCCGGTATCGCACCACCAAAGGGCAACTCGGCCTGCTGGCGTTTCGGGCCGAAGGCAAGCCGCTGTTGCTGGCGATCGTGCCGATCGCGCTGGTGGCGACCTGGTGCTTCGAGCGCATCGAGTTTCACCCGCTCGAGGCCGGCGAAACCATCGAAGTGCATGCCTGGCTGCCGCTGACCGCCACGGATGAACTGGTCCACCTCGTGCCGGTGGAGGCGGTGGAAGCCGAGAACGGCTGGGTGCAGCGGGTCGAAGCCGAACACGACAGCGCCACGCCGCGCGGCCACGCCACCTGGCGCCTCATCGCCGAGGCCGCTGAAGAACCGTACACCCTGCAACTGCGCTACGCCGGCCAGACGCTGGAGCGAAAGCTGCGCGTCGGACAACGGCGGTACGAGCCGATGCGCGTCGAGTTCCCCGAGCAGAATGCGGCCATGGAAGTGTCGATGCGCCAGGTCAAGCTGCTCGGGCTGGTCCCGGGCATTCCCGCCATGACGCTCGCGCCGTGGCTGGTGGCCTACCTGGTGATCGTGATCCCGGCGTACATCGTCTGCAAGCGCGTGCTGAAGGTGTACTGAGCGAGGTGAGTGACAGGCAAGTGATCGTGAAACAACCCCAACTCGATTCCCGCACGCTTGCGGTGGTGCGACGCGACGCGCTGCTTGAAGCTGCGGCGTCAGTCCTTGCCCGCAATGCCGGGGCCGAACGGCGCCAGACGCACCGCCGGGTACTGCGAGCCCCACAGCGCTGCATCGTTCGTATCGCGCACGGTGCGCCACGCCAGCGCCATCATCCGGCTCAACGTCTCACGATGCTCCGGACGCCCGGCCAGATTGGTCATCTCGTGCGGGTCGTCGTCGAGGTGGTAAAGCTCATCGAAATCGAATCCGTTCCACACCAGTTTCCAGGGGCCGTCCCAGATCACCCGCTGCGTCAGCCAGTACCGCGTGCCGAAATACTCGGCATACCCGGTCGTAAGCGCGCCCGCTGCGCCGCCGGGGTCAGCCAGCGCGTCGGCAAACGATCGCCCGTCACAGTGAGGCAGCGGATCGCAGCCTGTCAGTTCAAGCAGCGTTGGGGCGAGGTCGTGCAGTCCGACGCGTGCCTCGCTCGTCACGCCCTCCGGCAGGCCGGGCCCGCTGACGATCAGCGGAATGTTGTAGATCTCTTCAAACGCGCCGACGTTTTTCAAGTACAGCCCGTGTGCGCCAAGCGCCTCGCCATGATCGCTGGCAAGCACGACGAGGGTGTTGTCCGCCTGCCCGGTGCGGTCGAGCAGGTCGAGCAGCTTGCCGAACTGTCGATCGACTTCCGTGATGGCGCTGTAGTAGCAGGTGGTGGCTTCACGGTGCTGCTGTTCGGTGAGGTCGGCGAACACGACCGCGCCCTTGCGGTACAACCCCGGCCGATCCTCAAGCGTGTCGGCCCGACTCGCGGGCAGTTCGAGTGCGTCGACGTCGTACTGGTCGAAGATCGACTCGGCACAGATGAACGGGTCGTGCGGCTCCAGAACACTGACGAAACAGCACCACGGCGCATCGTCAGTAGCAGCCTGCTCGATAAACGCACCGGCGAAGTCGCAGGTGACGCCCAGATGGCGTTGCTCGGCCTCGGCGGTGATGACGCCGTAGAGCATCGCGGGCTTGTAGCCTTCGGGTTGATCGAGGTAGCACTGCCGCACGCCGCGCACGGGCGTGTCGCCGGCCACCTGCTTCAGGCGCTCGCGAAACGCCGGGTCGCCGCGGTCGAGGCAGGTCTGCCAGCCGAAGCGGCCGGGACTGTCACTGCGTTCCACATGCCACTTGCCGAAATAGCCGGTGCGGTAGCCCGCGGCATTGAGGCGCTGCGCCCAGTGCGGCATGACCGGATCGGCCGGGTCCATCTCGCCCATGCCCGGCGGCAAGCCATGCGTGATGCTCAGCACACCATGGTTGTGCGGCAGTCGCCCGGTCATCAGGCTCGCACGCGCCGGCGAGCAGATCGGGTTCGGCGTGTAGGCGCGACGAAAACGCACCCCCCGCGCCATCAACCGGTCGAAGTTCGGCGTACGGCAGGCGTGCCCCGGTTCGAGCACACGCGCCTGCATCTGATCCGTCATCAAAAACAGGATGTTCGGCGATTCCATGAACGGATTGTACCGGGCATCCACTGCCCTGCCCCGACTCGCCACAGCGTCACTCGCACTGCGGCCTGACTCGCACCAGCATGACCTTATTACCTGACTTGAAGGACACCCACCTTATGCCAGCCACCAAGCGAAGACGACGCGACGTCCCTTTTCTGCTGCTCCCGACGATGACCGCCATGCTTGCCCTGGTGCTGATCGCCGGCCCTGCGCTAGCGCAAGAAACCGTGCTGGATGGTGAAAGTTTCTGGCGGTTGCAGGCCACCTGGGCGCCGCTGGTCACCGGCACGGCGGAAGATCATGCAGTGCGCGGCGACTTCCCCCGCACCGAAGCGCCGCCCGCCGACTGGACCGCCGCCGACTTCGACGACATGAACTGGTGGCGCGGCCGGGGACCGTTCTTCGCCGGTAGAAAAGGCTACGGCATCAGCCAGCCATTGAACCTGGCCACGCTGCACCTGCGCGGCAAGTTCCATGTGACCCACCCCGCCCGCGCAGGCGAGTTAACGTTGGACCTCGGCTACCGCGGCGGCGTGGTGGTCTACCTCAACGGACAGGAAATCCACCGCCAGTACATGCCCGCGGGCTCGGTCGACACCACCACCCTGGCGGAGGACTATCCCGAAGAGGTCTACGTCGACGGCAACGGCCGGGTGATCGGACCGTTGGGCGAGAACGGCCAGCACAACCTTGACCGCCTCGACAAGCGCCGCCGTACCGCGACCGACATCACCCTTCCCGCCGACGCGCTTCGGCAGGGAGTGAACGTGCTGGCAATCCAGATTCACCGCACCGCCCGCCGGACCGACTTGGGAAGCTATCCCGGTGGCCGCGACGCATGGGGCACCGCGGCGTTTCTCGATGCGCAGTTGACCACGACGCAGCCCAATGTCGTGCAGGGGCCCGATCAGCGGATGGAAGACGTGCAGGTGTGGAACGCGAACCCGCTGGTGGCGATTCCCACCAGCGCCGCCACCGGCGATCCGTTTGACGAACTCGGCCCGATCCGTCTGGTGGCGGCGCGCAACGGCGCGGCGTCGGGACAGGTGGTGGTCAGTGCCGACAAGTCGCTGGGACGGGTGACCGCCCGCGTCGCCCCCTTGCGCGCCGTGGAAGGCGGCGGCGGGATTCCCGCCGAGGCCGTCACCATCCGCTACGCTGGCGAATCGTTCGTCCCCTACATGGATGCGCTGCTCGACGCCTCCAACTCCGACGCGCCGGTGCAGCCGGTGTGGGTGACGGTCGATGTGCCAGCCGACGCGCAGCCGGGGCGGTACGAAGGCACGCTGGTGATTCAACAAGCCCGCCGTCCGCTGGCGGAAGTGCCGATCGAACTGACGGTCGGCCGCTACCGCCTGCCCGACCCGCGTGACTACCGCAGCCACGCGAACCTGCCGCACTCGCCTGAAACACTGGCCCGCTCGTACGACGTCGAGCGCTGGTCGCCGCGACACTTCCAGTTCATGCAACGAACACTGACAATGCTCGGCCAGTTGGGCAACGACGTGGTGTTCCTGCCGTTGGTGCGGCACACGCATTTCAGCAATGAGCAGAGCATGGTGCGCTGGCGTTCGCGCGGCGGGGGCCATGAACCGGACCTCAGCGTGGTGCGGCAGTACCTGGAGATGATCGACCGCGTGCATGGCGAGCCGAGCGTGGTCTGCCTCTACCTGTGGGAGCCGGCTTGGGGCGGCCGGCGGTACGAGGGCCAGACGCCGGAGATGACCGTGAGCACGCTGGAACGCGGCGGCCGCATCGGCGAGATTGCCGCCCCCTACTACGGTGAACCGGGCAGCGAAGCGTTCTGGCGGCCGGCGATTGAAGGGATCAACGCGATCGCCGACGACCTGGGCTGGGACCGCGACGCGCTGATGCTCGGCACACCGGGCGACGCCCGGCCGAACGAAAATGTGATCGCCTTCTTTGACGAAGTCGCCCCGGAGATGAAGTGGATGCTCTGGACCCACGGCCGCGGCGACCCGCTGCCCGAAGATGGCAACCTGGTGGTCGGCGAGGGCCTACGCGTGGGCTACATGGAGTGGCCGTTCAACCGCGAGAGCGAGTCGGCCTTGCGACGCGACCTGATGCTCGGCTGGGACGCTCCGTTCCTATTGGTTACGACCTTGCGAGGCTGGATCGACGACGACTCGCAGCCGGGCGCGTACCGCAACATGCCCTACGTCAGCGTCGCCGGCCGACACCGCGGCTACGCGCGGATCAACGCCGACTTCTGGCCGGTGGGCGACGGCTCGATCCTCGGCCGGCACCATCGCTGGCACAACCTGATGCGCGGCAACCCGCGTTCACTGCTGGCGCCGGGGCCCGAAGGGCCTGTGGCCACCGTGCGGTACGAGATGCTGCGGGAAGGCACACAGGAGACCGAAGCGCGAATCATGCTGGAGCAAGCGATGCACGACAGCGCGATACGCGATCGTCTTCCCGCGCCGCTGCGCGAGCGGGTGCAGGATCTGCTTCAGCGCCGAGCCGCGGCCGCGGAAGTTGGTCTGAAATCGTATGAATGGTACGCGGGCTCTGGTTGGCAAGAGCGTACGCTGGAGTTGTACGATCTGGCTGGTGAAGTAGCCGAACAGTTGAACTTGCCATAACGGGTGTACACCGCCACGGGCGCTGGCTTGACCATCAACACATACGAGAGTTTTCACCATGGAACCGATGCTGGCCCCTGAGGGCGAAGAGTGGAAAAACGTGGCCGAGGCCGACCTGGATCACTTCGGCAACACGTTGCGGCCGCGCGAGGAGGTGCTCGCCGAAGCCCGGCAAGGTATTGAAAACCACCGCAAAAGCGATGCGCAGTGGCGCCTCGTCGACGGCAACGGCGAACCGATGCCCGGCCTGAAACTCGAGATTGAACAGGTGACACACGCCTTCGAGTTCGGCTGCTCCAGCGGCTCGACGCTGGCCGAGGAGGCCGAAGATCCGAGGATCAAGGCCCGCAACGCCCTGTTCGTCAAGCTGTTCAACTGCACCACCGCCAAGTGCTACTGGGACGAAAAGTGGCATCAGCCCATCGAACAGCACCAGGGCCAGCGCATCACCCAGCGCTTCACCGACGAGATCGACTGGGCGCGTGCCTATGGCCTGAAAGTGCGCGGCCATCCGCTGGTCTGGACCGTCCCCAAGGCCATTCCGCAGTGGGTGCGCCGCTATCCATACGAAAAGCAACTCGCGCTGATGGAGCACAACTGTCGAAGTCTGATCCAGGCGGCCGAGGGACGGATCAAGTTGTGGGATCTGGCCAATGAGATGCTCTGGGAGCCGAGTTTGCGTCATCTCGCTCAGCGCGACTGGCCGCACCTGGAAAGCACGGACGAGATGTTGACTTACCTTGAGCCGGCCGTGCACTGGGCGCGCGACGAAGACCCGGACGCGGTCTACGTGCTCAACGACTACGGCCTGGAAGTCACCTACACGCCGCTGAAGGACGTCACTGCCGCGATGCAACGGCGACGGTTCGTGGAACTGGTGGACGCGATGCAGCAGCGCGGCTGCGCCCCCGACGCTGTCGGCACGCAGTCGCACGTCGGCAAGTGGTTCCCCATGGACGTGGTGCGCAAGACCCTCGACGAACTCGGCCAGCCCGGCCTGCCGCTGCAAGTCAGCGAGTACTGGGCCAAGCCCAACGACTGCCCCAACGCCAGCGAACTGGACGACGAGCAACGCCAAGCCGCCCTGGTGCAGTATCTCGGCGACTTCTACACCGTCGTGTTCGGCCACCCCCAGGTGACGCATCTGACTTACTGGGGCGGCGCCGAATTCTTCGACCGCGGCGGCTGGGTTCCATCGCCGATGTACCACGCCCTCAACGCCCTGATCAACGACGCCTGGCGCACCCGCACCCAGACGACCACCGACCGCGAAGGGGTCTTGCGCTTTCGCGGGTTCCACGGCAACTACGTCCTGCGCTGGACCGATCCCACCGGCCGACCACGCTCGCGACAGATGGAACTGCATCGGGACGTGGGCAACGACACAATCGTGACGCTCGCTTATTGAGCTTTGAGCCGTTAGCTTTAAGCCTTCAGCCAGAATGCCCCCTCCGTTCGGCTTATCGCTGGCTAATCGCTTAAAGCTAACTGCTCAAAGCTCAATAGAACGGGCCCGCAGCCACGCCACTCGTAAGGCGGCAGGTCGTGACGGATTGATGGCGCGAGACAGCGCCCCCTCGGCGAACCGAGGAGGCGCTGCAACGTTTCACGGTGATGGCTGGATTGGGCCAAGCGGACCTGCTGATCATTCCTGTACCAGGCGTTCGCCGTCGAAGCGGAGCGTCTGCCCGCCGATCCGGATCGCCGCGTCCATGCCTTCGCCGGTGATCCGGGCCTGCGGCGGTTCGCCGGCACCGACGACCATGACGACCCAGATGTCCACGTCCTGTCCCTCGGCATGGATCTGCAGCGCGTCGTCGCCCTGGTTCTCGATCCGCGCGTCGGCGGGATGCACGACCCAGCCGCGGACGAAGCTGTTGTGCCGGCCGTGCATGGTGAATGCCGGGCGGCCGTTCTGCGACGACACTTCCACACGCTCCACGCCGTCGGCCCCGGCATGGTCGCCGATAGCGGCGTTCCAGGTGTAGGTGTTGTCGCGGTCGGCTTCAAAGCGGTCAAGCGTGGTCAGCAGCGCATCCGTGCCGGTCGCCTCCGAGAAGTCGACGAGGTAGTGGCGGGTCACTTCTTTCACGGGTTGTCCGTTATATACCTCGCCGCCGGCGACGATGACGTAGCCGCCGTGCTCAGTCGCTTCTTCGTGGACCTTGCGGCCGCGGTGATGCTGGGGATTGCCCGAGCCGCGCTCGCCGTTGATCAGCGGCGCGCTGTAGCGGTGCGGGTCGCGATCGCGGGCCGGGCCGCCGATGAACGTGGTGTCGTAGGCTAGCAGCGCAATCTGGAGCGCCTCGGGCTGGTCCCACGCCCGGCGGTGCGAGCTGGTGTCGGCCATGATCGAGGTGATCACGTCCGTGTGGTCCTGCCACTGGTTGCGGAAGAAGTAGTAGCCGCGTTCATCGGCGGCGAGGGGCGCGTACTTGGTGAGTGGGTCTTTGCTTTCGACGTCGAAGGGGTAATAGAGCGCGGCGAAGACCGTGCCGCCGCGCGTGCTGTCGTACCGGACTTCCACGTCGCGTTCGTTTTCCGGGCCGGCGTGGCGATCGTAGAAGTACAGGTAGTAAGGCATGTCCTCGTCGGGCACGATGCCCAGCAAGGCACTGGCCCATCCTTCGTCCATGAACAGCGCACCGCTGACGCCACTCATGAGAAAGCGCTGCCAGCCGTTTTCATCGCCTGCGCCCGTCGAGCCGGCGAACATGGGGAAGACCCAGGCCCGCCGCCTTTGCAATTCGCGGACCAGCGTGTCGTCGCCGAGCACGCTTTCCAGCGCCAGCGCGGCGGGCTGAAGAAACGCGCCGCCGAAGCTGGCATAGCCCACGCCTTCCTGCGTGTAGCCGATCGAGCCGATGGCGGAGTTGATGTGCCGGCCCAGCTCGCGCTTGAGCATCTCAAGGCGGTCGGCGCGCTGCTCGGCCTGGCCGCTGGCGAGCAGCAGAATCAGCTCGCCCCCCCGGCAGACGGAGACCCAGTTCGAGCCGCGGTCCATGCCGAAGTTGGCGTGTGAGACGCTTGGCCAGTGATCCAGAGCCTCGTCGATTTCCGCTTCCATCCAGGTGCGGTCGGCCTCGCTCATCGCCGGCTTGCACCAGTCATAAACCATCGCGAAAGCGACGCTGTGCTGCGCATCATTGAGCCCGCGCCCGGTGGTGCCCGCGTTCTTGACGCCTTCGCGCAGTTCCCGCAGCGCGATGTCCACGTATTGCTTGTCTTCGGTGAGCAGGTACATCATCGCCGCCTCACGCGCCATCCAACTGCTTTGATACGTGCGACGGCCCGGCCGGAAGCCGGCCCGGTAGCCTGCTTCCCAACCCTGCTTGATGCGGGTTTTCATGCCCTGCACCATCTCCGCCGCGGGCGATCGGGGACTGCGCATCTGCGTCCGCAGCTCGGCCAACCGTTCGGGCGTGATGAATAGTCGCGGTGCGTCGTCCGCCTCCTGTGCCAACACCGGGCTGGCCAGCGCCATCCACAAGGCGAAAACTGTTGCGATCCTGAACCAAGCTGTACATTTACTCATGTTCGACTGCTCCATGTTTCTGACTCGTAAAACCAACCACTCCCCAAAGCCCCGGAACCCCCGGAAGCCCCGCCCCCCGCGGAAACGTAAACCGACGCATCAGCCTTTCACCGCCCCCACCGCGATCGAGCGGATCACGTGGCGCTGAAGGAAGATGAACAGGACGATCACGGGCACGATCATGATCGCCGCCGCGGCGCTTATGTGATGCCACTCGCCCTGGTGCCCGCGCTGAAAGCTGAACACCGCCACCGCCAGCGGCTGCATGTCCGGTCGACTCATGGTGGCGATCAGCGGGATCAGAAAATCGTTCCATGCCATCAGGAACGCGAACAGTCCGACGGTGGCCACGATCGGCCGGGCCATCGGCAGCGCCACGTCGAAGAAGGTGCGGAACGGCCCGGCGCCGTCGACCGTGGCCGCCTCCTCGATCTCCTTGGGCAGTGTGAAAAAGTAGCCCGCCATCAGCAGCGTATGCCCGACGCTGAACCCGGCGATCCAGAGCGTCATGCCCCAGAGGTTGTCGAACAGGTAGAGGGCGTTGAGCATGCGGAAGATGGGGATGATCGTCGCCTCCTGCGGCGCCACGGCCCCGAGGATGAGCAGCCCCAGCACCCACATCTTCCCCGGGAAGCGCAGCCGCGCCAGGGCGTAGCCGAGCATGGTGGTCATCAGCAGCGTCACCCCCACCACACCCAGCGTCAGCACGATGCTGGTCATGAAGTGCAGGTAGAACTTCATGTCGCTCCAGACGACGCGGTAGTTATCAAGCTGAAGGTATCGTCCGGTGAGCAGACCTTCCGCCACAAGCTGGTCCAGTTCCGCCCGGGCGCGCTCGCGGTCGAGGCCGTGATGCTCGGCGTACTCGCGGACGGTGATGCTGTCGGCGACAAAGTTGACGGTGTGCGACAGTCGGCGGCTATCCTCCTGCCGCAGGGAGTCAAGCGTGTCCCACTGCCGCGCGTTGGCGGGGATGCCGGTCGGCACGACGTCGGCGTCCGGCGCGGCGACGGGTGCGTCGGCGGTGAGGTGGTTCAGTTGTTCTCGGGCGGCCTCGGTCAGCGAATACTTGTAGCGGGGAATCGGCCGTTGACGCTCGCCCGCCGCTTCGGACTGGCTCTTGAGACTCGTGCCGCCCATCCAGAGAAACGGGTAGACATTCAACAGCCCCACCGCCAGCAGTACGACGCTCAAGCCCCACGTCCACAGACGACGCCGACCGCCGAACCGCGGACGCCGAGGCGGCGGCGATGCGACACCCGCCACGTCCTGACGGGGCAACGCGTCCACCGCCGGCGGCGAGGCGTCACGCGAAGGCGAAACGACGGAAGTGCGGTCGTCAGCCATTCGTACGGCTCCCTTCCTGCTCCGCCGCCTGCTCGCCGCCGCCGGCAATGTTGCGCCGCACCCGGCTGAAGATGAACCAGACGTTGACCACCAGCAGCGCCGCCAGCAGCAGGCCGTAGACCACCCCGACCGCCGAGGCATAGCCGACATCGGGCAGCCGGTGCTCTTCGCGCGTGAAGCCCCACTTGAAGATGTACGTGCTGGCGACTTCGCTGGAATGGCGCGAGCCGCCTTCGGTCAGCACGTAGACCGGGCCGAACACGCGGGCGGCGCTGACGAGCGCATTGAAGACGATGATCACCAGGATCGGCGCAAGCTGCGGCAGCGTCACGTGCCGGAACCGGTGCCAGGCATTGGCGCCGTCGACGCGCGCCGCCTCGTACAGCTCGGCGGAAATGGACTGAAGCCCTGCGAGGATCAGGATGATGGTGTACGGCAACCCGTGCCAGACGCCCACGAGCATCACCATCCACAGGTCCGTGCCCGGATTGCCCAGCCAGTCCAGCCGATCACCGGGACGGGCGACCAGCCCCAGCCAGTACGGCAGATCGGCCAGGCCCGTCATCGCAAGCACGTTGTTCACCGCCGAGTCCGCGCCGCCCAGCAGGCCGATGAACACCACGCTGACCGCCGCCAGCGAAACGACCAGAGGCACGAAGAACAGCAGGCGGAACAGCCCGCCGCCGCGCAACGGCAGGTTCAGCACGCTGGCCAGCAACAGGCCGGCTACGATCTGCGCCACCGTGACGCCGACCATGTAGATGAAGGTGTTGGGCAGGACGATGCCCCAGAAGTTGGCGTCGGCGGCGAGGGCGGCGAAGTTGTTCCAGCCGACGTAGCGCATCGGCCCGATGCCCGCGCCCTGGTGCAGGGCCAGGTAAAACTGGTAGAAGGCGGGATAGATGATGAACGCGAAGAGCATCACCATGGCGGGGAAGATGAAAACGTAGGCGTGCCGGTTCCGCCGTGCTTCGTCGCCCATCTCCCGCAAGCCGGCCAACGGCCGACGCCGGTGACGTACCAGCACGCTGGCCACGAACGCCCCCACTGCCAGCAGCATCAGCCCCGGGATCGCCAGCACATGCCAGCGGTCCTGCTCGCCCATCAGCCGGCCCTGGCGCAGGTCGTCCGCATCGAAGTCGCGCAACTCGGCCGGCAACTTCGCCCGCAGCGTGCCCAGGTCCACGGACTCTTCCAGGCTGCGGCGGCGCTGCTCGCGGAACGACTGCTGCGGACTCGCCGGGTCCCAGTCGCTGAACGTCCACGCCTGCGGGTCGATCTCCCCTCGCGCGACCTGCTCGGCCACCTGCCGGTTGACCGCGTCGGAAAAGGCGGCCAGTTCGCTACGCACCTGCTCGCCGAGTTGGTCAAGGTCGCTCGCGTCGCCTCGCAACAGCGCATCCTGGAACACCTCCTCGGCCGTGGCGACCCCGCGGACGTGGCCGTACGTCGGCGGCTCGGGCCAGACCTCGCTGGCTTCGTAGACGCGCCACGCCTCGCCCTGCCACTGGTAGGGGAACCAGTCCGGATCGTCAAGCCGGGCGACGGCCGAGTTTGTGCCGGGCAGTCCCCCGCGCTGCGCACTGCGTTGCTGGGCGGCATCGCTGCGGTTGAAGTTCATCCACTGCCAGGTGGCCCAGGGATGCTGCGAGAGTGAGCCGATGGCGGACGTGGTGGTGCTGACCTGCCGGAAGCCGGCCCCGCGTCCAAGCTGCATGCCCAGTTCCGCCTCAATCTGCTCATCAGGGACGGGGACCGGCGCGCTGCCGATGTCTTCCGTCGCCCAGGGCACGCGTTCACCGGCGATCAGCGCCGACCACCAGCCGTCGATGATCATTGCCGCCTGCCCGAGGCCGACGGCTTCGCGTGACTCTTCAAAATGGCGCGACGAGGTGCCAGGCAGGATCGCGTCGTCCTGCCGCATGAGCATCAGCAGCTTGAAGGCGGCGATGAGGGCGGGATGGTCGTATTCGTAGTAGCCCGCCGGGCCGTCGTGGGATAGGCCATGCTCGCCCAGCCAGTCGCGGCCGGCGAAGTTGAAGCCGCGCGAGCCGGCGGTGGCGGCCAGCGGTTCGAGGCCGCGCATGATGTCGCGCGGGCGCTGGCCCTGCACGACGATGCCGTAGACGGGGGATCGCCCCTCGGCGGCGCGGGCCTGGCCGTATTCGCTGATGAGCCGGGCCGTCTGCCGCAGCGTGCTCCACGTGGCCGGGGGCCGGGCTTCGCCCTGCTCGTCGACGAGCAGGCGGGCGTCGTCGGCGCGGCCGGCCGTGGTCAGCCACTGCGCCGCTTCACGGAAGAGGCGTTTGTTGTAGGTCAACGTGTAGAAGCTGCGTGTGTCGGTGAAGCCGACCACCTGCCCGTGCATCGCCAGCAGGCGTGCGGCTTCGAGCGGGTGCGTGGTGGGATCGCGCAGGTATTCGTCGTCGGGGTTGACCTGGAAGCGCAGCAGGCCGTCGGGGCCGTCCACGGTCTGGTCGATGAAGTCCGGGTCCGCTTCGAGTTGTTGCTGGAGCAGGTCGTCCAACGGGCGGATCATGCCCGCGGCCACCATCTGCCGCAGGTCGCCTTGGGAAACGCCGATCAGATCGGGCGGATTGCCGCTGGCGAAGCTGACGTAGAGCACGTTCTGCACCGTACCCGACTCGGCGAAGTGGATGTCGACGCTGACGTCGGGATGCTGCGCCATGAAGTCGCGGGCCAGCCCCAGTTCGTGCTGCGGCGAGCCGGACCAGCTCCACTGCGTGATCTGCTTCGGCCGGTCGCTGGCCGCATCGCCGAAGTGGTGGTTGGCGTGGTCGACCACCCGGCCCCACTGGCTCAGGAGCACGATGACGCCGAGGACCATCGCGAGGTAGCCCAGCCGGGGTGTAATCAGGTCACGCATACGACGCATGGGGACGGAAAACGACCTTATCTCAAACCTGCTGATCACTGGGCCCCGGACACGCCGCCGAACCAATGCCTGCTCCCTCACAACCCAGCGTCCATCGTCGCGACGCCACACGGCTGCTCAGTGCGACCCCGGCTTGGCCCAGAACCATTGCTGACTGCCGCGCTGGAACGCCAGTTCCATCCGCCCCCATTGCGCCCACGATGCCGAGCCATCCACCCGCACCGCGTTCTGCCCGTCTGGCACGATCGGCTGGATCGGCACGTTGTGCGCGAAGTAGTTGCCGCCGGCCAGCAACGTCATGCAGGTCCACATCGTTGCGTGCGACGGCGCGGTGTCGATCGTCTGAAGGTTCGGCGGCGAGCTGATCTGCCAGCCGTCCTCGTCGCTGGCGTACGCGTAATAAGCGTAAGTGACATGCTTGAAATCATACCCGCTAGAGGAAGGATTCCGCAACTCCAGCAATGGCCCGGGACAGAACATGATCTCGTCGCGCACGCCGTCGCCGAGGTAGGGCACGATGAACCCTTCGTGCAGATCGTAATCGTTGGTGGACTGCATCGCGTGCGGGTTCGCGCCACCCGTGCGATAGGGGAACCAGCCGTTGGCGTCGGTGGCATAGGTGTAAGCGCCGGTCTGAATTTGCCGCAACTGCGTCGCACACTTGACGCGGGTGGCGGTAGCCCGAGCGGCGGCCAGGGCGGGCAGGAGAATCGCAATCAGCAAAGCGATGATCGAAATCACCACCAGCAACTCGATGAGCGTAAAACCACAAGCCCGGCACATCAACGGCGACCGCTTCTGAACAGAAATGGAATGCATGTGGCTGCTCCGGACTGTCGCTGGCGCATAGGGATTTCAGTCACTCACGAGTGTATCTGCTGGTGATAACAGGCGCTTACTTAAAAGCGTGTTTGATTGTCACATATGCGCAAGCTGCCCCTGGGCAGGCGTGGTGGCGGCAGCCCGGCCTGTTTCAGAAGGTGCGGTGGCGTCGCCGGAAGCCGGTGGGCGTTTCGCCCGCGTGCTTGCGGAACTGGGTCGAGAGGTCACGGGCGTCGCGGAAGGCGCTGGCGGCGGCGATGCGGGGCATGGACCAGTCGGTGCCGATCAGCAGTTGCTTGACGTGGGCAATCTGCGACCGCCGAATCTCCTGCCACGGCGACCGGCCAAGGTACTGCCGGAACTTGCGTTCCAGCGACCGCCGCGCCGCCGGCACCGCTTGCACCACGTCCGCCACGTTCAACGGCTGCTCGGCATGCGTGCGGATGTACGCGAGCGCGGCGGCGACCTCCGCATCGTCAATCGCCAGCACATCCGACGACGCCCGCACCGAGATGCCCACCGGGGGTATCAGCAGCGGCTCGTCCGGCCAGGACTCGCCATCCATCAACCGCCCCAGCAGCGCCGCCCCCTCATAGCCGATCCGATGCCAGTCCGGCGTCACACTCGTCAACGGCGGATTGGCGAACGCGCAGGTGAGCAACGCGTCGTTGATCCCCACGATCGCCACGTCATCCGGCACCCGCCGGCCGACGGCCAGCGCCGCTTGAAGCGCCAGGTGCGCCAGGTTGTCCTCTGCCGCAATCAAACCCAGCGGGGTGGGCATCCCGGACAGCCAGGCCGCCAACATGCGAGGTAACAACTTCCAGTCGCGGCCGTGAAGCACTGAGTTGTTGGTGACGACCTGTGCCTCCACGCCCGCCTCGGCGAAACGGGTCGTCGCGCCGCGGGCCCGGGCGTTGGAGAACGGCCGATCTGACTGGCCCAGAAACGCCACGTGACGGAAGCCGGCTTCCAACAGGTGCTCGGCCGCCAACCGCCCGATCGCCTCATCGTCGGAGTAGACCGCCGGCACGCTCGGCCGAACCTCGTGGTGGAACAACTGCACCGCCGGCCGACGCTGCCGGACCAGCGCGCGAAGCAGCCCCGGATCGGTCAACGCGCCGAGAAACCCGTCAATGTCCCCCTGCCTGGCCAGGTCGGGAGCGGGCGACATCGCCGACGTGCCTTCAAACGACCAGCCGGGGTGCGAAAGGGCAAACCGCGCAATCCCCGCCCGCACACCGTCACCAAACCCTGCAAACCCTTGAAGCGACAGGTAAATGTGACGTACAGCCATGGTAAGAGCATGACCTCGCGTGTGGCAAAAATCAAGGAAGAAAAAAACGCAATGTGCGCCTAGCCTCGGCGGGGGCCTGTGGTACCTTGAACGGCGCAACATCGACCGCGTCGGTCCGTTTCCGGACTGGCATGTATTTGAGGAGTAGACCACATTCTTGATTCGAGGCTGATTCGTCTACCTGCAAGTCATTTTCCGACATCGTGTTAAATCACAAGTTCGACAGGAGGATTCTCATGCGTATCGCAAACACCCTTGGTTTTCTGGCGGCTTTCGGTTTGATGACCGGCGGCATGTTCGCCCCCGCTTCCGCGCAAGCGGCGCAGGTGATCATTGACGATTTCGGCGTAGGCGAAGTGGGAAGCGGGACTTTTGCCACGGATTCAAGCCTGCCTCGCACCAAAGACGGGCAGTACCATCCGGGGGGAAGCGGAAACGGAAACCACCTTCTGAACAACGGGAATTTCGCGACCTGGACCCCCGACCTGACAGCGGGCGACTGGCTCGTGGAGGTGTGGAATCCGACCGTTGATACCGGCATCACGACCAACACCACCACGGTGAACCATGCTGGTGGCTCGACGGACTACACCTTCTATCAGCCTGATCTGGGCGGCGACTGGGCCGCCCTCGGTTTCCACAGCTTCAACAGCGGCACCGGCGGCAACGTGACCATTTCTTCCGCCACCCAATACGCCTATGCCGACGCGGTGCGCTTCACCAGCGTGGATGATCTGCCTACCGCGAGTTTCGAACTGGGCAGCGCCTTTGCACGCAGCCAGTCGGGGAACGGTTGGTTTGTTGGTACAAAAAATGACTTGGTCTCCAACAGCGCCGGCGATACCCACAGTTTCACCATCGACGTCACGGCGGGAACCTACAACATCAACTACCAGTATTGGGATGGCGGCGCTCGCTCGGATGACACCACGATCGAGATCTGGGACGGGGCGGCCAAGCTGGACACGATCATCCTGGATCAGAACAACAACCTCGATGATTTCACCACGGTGGATCTTGGCGCTTACACGTTTTCGAGCAGCACGGCGGAGATCCGCACCATCGCCTCCGGCAATGACCATGCCAGCGTCTACGGCGTCGACCTCACGGTGGTTCCCGAGCCCGCATCACTGGCGCTGCTGGGCGTCGGCGCCGGCCTGATGCTCGCCGGCCGACGTCGGGCCCATGCCTGAGCCATCCCGGACACCCACGCACGCCCGCCACACACGCGGCAGGCGCAGCGGCCCGACGCGAGGCACGACCTTAGCCACGGCTACAGCATTGGTATCATCCTCTGCACAGACGCTCGTGCCGTCAGGCGGCCGTGCGTCTGTTGCTATGGAAAAGAACGCCCGCCAATCCGCCCTTCCCCCTCGCCGTGCCCCGCGCGTGCTGGTGATGATGCAGACGTACCAGGCATTCGGGCGCGACATCATGCACGGGATCATCCGGTACGCCCGGCGGCGCAACCAGTGGGAGACGCTGTTTGAAAACCGCCCCCGCCCCGAGCCTTCCACCCTCAAACGCGTCCACAATCTCGACGGCATCATCGCCGAGTCGCGCGATCCCCGGCTTCGCGACGCCGTCCGCCAGGCAGGCGTGCCGGCCGTGCTGATCGGCGGCAAGGAACGCGTCGACGACTTCGGCTGGGTCATCGCCAACAACGAAGCCGTCGGCCGGCTGGCATACGAGCATCTCGCGTCGCTGGGTTTTGAGCAGTTCGCCTTCTGCGGCACGGGCCAGGGGTGGGCGTCGTCGGTGCGCGGGCAGGCGTTTCAGGAAGCGGCCGCGCGTGATCCACGGGGCGTGAAGATGCACCTGGCACCGCCGGGCAGCAGCCAGCACCCGGACTGGGAAGCGGAGTCGGATGAACTGACGCAGTGGGTGCAGAATGTGCCCAAGCCCGTGGCGGTGTTCGCCGCACATGACGAACGGGCCCGGCAGGTGGCGCTGGCTTGCCAGCACGTGGGCGTGATGGTACCCGAAGAGCTGGCGGTGCTGGGCGTGAACAACGACGAGTTGACCTGCGAGTTGGCGGTCCCGTCGCTGTCAAGCATCGACCACGGTGCGGAGCGGTTGGGGTATGAAGCGGCGGCGCTGCTGGAGCGGCTGCTGGCGGGCGAGCCGGCCCCGGAGACGCCGGTGCAGGTCGAGCCGGTGGGCGTGATCCCGCGTCAGTCGACGAACATCCTGGCGATCGACGACGAAGCCGTCGCCCGGGCGATGCGTTTCATCCGCGAATATGCCACGGAGGGGATCGACGTACGCGACGTGCTCCGGCACGTGCCGGTCTCCCGCCGGTGGCTGGAGCAGGCCTTCCAGCGGCAGTTGCGACGTTCGCTGCACCAGGAGATCGTCCGCACGCGCGTCGCGCGGGCCAAGACGCTACTGCTGCACACCGACCTGTCCATGGTGGAAGTGGCCGACCGGGCCGGGTTCGGTTACGCCTCCCACTTCAGCTCCGCCTTCAAGCGCGAGGTCGGTGAGACGCCCCGCCAGTTCCGCACCCGCCGCAGCGCTGGGGCATAGGCCCCATTCCCTGCGCAAATTTGAAAAATTAAGACGCATAAGTACAAGCCTCCAGCGGCAGGCGTGGTATCATCCTCCTGCCTCCACAGAGGTTCTATCATTGCGTTAGTTGTTTTATGTCAAGTAGTTACATTTTTTATCCTGGAGGTGAAGTTTGTACTTCCCGTGTCGTCAATGTGCGGCCGGCTGAAACCTGCTTTGCATGTCATCCGGGACGGGTGTTGTTGTTTCGGACACGATCACCACTTCAAGTTCGTGCCCTGCGTGTCGGCAATCTGTCAAAATCCTTTCCACATCAGGAGTCTTGAGAAATGATGAGTTACATGCTTCGAGGAACGTGCATCGCCACGCTCACGGTCGGCACCTTGTCCCTGCAGGCCGGGGCGACGATCTACCAGGACAGCTTCAGCCGCGAGGGCCTTCTGCACGGCTCCGCGCCGGATGTGGCCCCGGGCGCCGAAACGTGGACCGCCCACGATCAGGAGGGTGCCACGACCCCCGCCACCGATGGTTCCGTGCTCACCTTCAGTGCAGCACGGCGAAACATGTTCCTGCCGTTCACGCCGCAGGCGGGGAACGTCTACGAACTGAGCGTCGACGTCAAAATCGACGGGACGAGCGACGCCAGCGACTGGCACGGACTCGGGTTCCAGGGTGACATCGAAACGCTCAATGACGGTGCTAATATGGCTTTTCCCGATCCTGATCCCGAAGCCGGCCGTGCGTGGATGCTGCTGCGCAACAACGGCGCTTCGCTGGCTTTTGCGGGGCCGGGCACGCAGAACAATCTGGGCGGAGATGCGACGGGCACGCATGCGTCCGACGTCTTCCATACGCTCAAGGTGGTGTTGGACACAACCGCCTCGCAGTGGACCTACACCGCTTACATCAACAACGTGGCGATCGCCCCGACCCATACCTACGCTGTCGGCGAGAACCCGGACATCCACAATGTCAGCCTGAACGCCGCAGGCAACAACGGCTTCGCCTACACATATGACAACTTCCAACTGGTCCCCGAGCCGGCCAGCCTGGCGCTGCTGGGCCTCGGCGGTCTGGCTCTGCTGGGTCGGCGACGCAAGCAGCAGGCTTGAACGCTGCACCGTCCACCCATTGAAAACTCTGTGCCGCCCCGGAACGCGAACGCGTTCCGGGGCGTTTTTCAATCTCCAGGCACCGTCACGCCGGCCCGGCATCCATGCCCGCGCGATAGCCCACCACCCCCGCCGGGTACTTGCACAGCCCGCCGCTTTTCCCGAGTCGAAAGGCCGCGGGGATCGCCGCACCAAACGGCCGACGCCACGCCCACGTCCCCACCTGCACATCGAGCCCTTCGATCAACTCGATCGTCGGCGACGCCCCTTGCTGCACCGCCATCACCACGTAGATCCCCAGCCACGGCCGGTGGGCGAACGCCGCACGCACATAAGGCCGGCCGGGGTAGGTCACATGCTCGCCGCCCTGGAACTTGCGCTGCGAATCAGGCATCGTCTCCAAGGTCACCGCGTCCGGCTGAGCCCCCAGGAAACGGGCGGTCAGGTTCGGGCCCGCAGGCGACTGAAGCGTGAAGCCCCGGCCGTCCGCATGCGCTTCAAACTTAAGCCGACTGTCGAAGCTCATGTGCCACGCCCAGTCGCGGCCGGCGTGATCGTCGACTTGGTCCAGCATCGCCAGCACCGCCGGCGAGCCGGCCGCTTCGCGGTAGTCCACCGCCATCCACCGTTCGTGGTAGCCGACGCTTGGCTTCCGCAGATCGATCCCGGCCACGCCGCCGTGCTTGTTCGGCTCGTCCCACATCACGGCGCCGCAACGGTTGGTCTCGGTTCGCCCCCCTACCGGTGTCACCACACTTTGGTAGATCGCGCCCGCGCGGGCCTGGCCGCCGCCGATGATCCAGTCGTAGCCCAACGCCATGAAACGGATCGAGCCCGCATCGTCCTGCTTGTGCCCCCCGATCTGCGTCGTGCGGGCATAGGCGCCGAAGATGGCGTCGTCCGCATCGCGGTACCGGTTCCGCCACACCACCAGCCCCTGTCGGCTGTCGCTGACGTGCGCGGGCAGGGGTCCCGCCGGCTCAACCGCAAGCGAATCGTACGGGTAGTAGAGCAAGCCGAAAAACAGGCCGCCCCATTGCGGCGCAAACCGGCTGTCCGCCGCCACGCCGTTCAGGCGATCGTACATCCACCGCAACGCGCCGCGCTGGTGATCGTGCGCCATGGCGATCGACAACACCGCCACGCTGGATTGCAACCAGCCTGCTCCGGCATCGTTCCAGCTCAGCATCATGCCGAAGCCGTCGGCCGGCCTGGTCGAGTCGCTGACCGTCGGCCGGGCGCAACTGGTGGCATAAAGGCTCGCTGCCACATTGCGAAGCTGCGGATGCCGCGCCAGCAGGTCGCCGCCCTCGTCTGCCTGCGACGCCATCACCACGGGCATCCAGTATGCCCCGGCATAGGCCATGTATCCCAGGCCCTCGTGGTAGATCCCTGCGTCGCCATGGTGCATCAAAAACGCGCTGACGCGCCCGCGCGCCCAGGCGATCTGCTCGCTCATGTCCACCGGCTCGCCGTTGCCCGCATCGCAGCCGTGCAACGCCATGGCGGCCATGCACGCGCCGCCGTGATCCACGGCCCAGTGGTTGTTCGTCACCACATGCGGGTCGGTGACGTGCAACTCGACTTCCCGGCTGCTGAGCACCAGTCGCCGAAGCAGGCGGGCGTGACGCTGCCGCTGATCGTCGTCCCACAGCGCGTAACAGCCATCCTGCACAATCGCCGCGACAAGACTCTGGTGGCCCAGGTGCAGGTTCTTCCGGCTCCAGGGCGTCGTCCATGCCTGCATGTGTGCCAGCGCCCGGTCGGCGTAGGCTTTTTCGCCGCACATCATTGCCATGATCGCGCACGCCACGGGATAAGCCCCGCCCGCCGTCGCGCGCGATTCGCCCTCCGCCGCTTCGCCGGGCTCGACCACCGCTTCCCACGGCTGGTCGGCCACCGCCCGCGCCTGCTCGATCATGCCCACCGCCGTCGGCTCGCTCGCCGCGAACCGGTCGCGGACCATCGCCAGCCGCTCAGGCCGGGCCCAGATCGGCTGCCAGGTTCCAAGGGTGGCGACCGTCATGGCATCACCTCCTCACGCGGCACACGCAGCCACCGGCCCGAGCAGTCCGGCACGGTCACAGGCTTGCTCAAATCCACCAGCTCATCGGTAAGCACGTCCGTGGCCTGCGACGCCGCCGTGCCCGCCGCGGGCGTGAGGGTTGCCTGCGCCGGGTCGCCGTCGTTGAGCAGGAAGTAATGGTCGGCCGTCGGGGCGACGAGGCGGTAGCAGATCGCGCCTTCGCACTGGTAAGGCAGCGGCAGATCACCCACCGCCGCCTGCACCAGCAGCCGTTGCGCCGCCGTCTGCCCCGGCCGCTTGCACGTCAGCGCCGCCTGCGTCGCCAGCACCACGGCCTGCCCCTCGCCGAGTTGGTGCTCGGTCATCACCGGCAGCGGATGATCGGCCGTCGCGTGGTCGAACGACTGCACCACGCGGGCAGTGGTGGGTTGCAGGTCGAGGGTGAAACCTTCGACCGTCTGACCTTCGATGCGCCACGCGCGGTTGCCGGGCCGGGAGTATTGCACGTCGGCCAACCGGCAGCCGAAGAGTTGCTCAAAGGCCGAGTCGTCAGCCGTTGACAGCAGTTGGCCGAAGGCGTCGTACCATCCGCCGGGTGCATCAAGCACGACGCGCAGCCCGCGCCGCACTTCGCCGGCCAACTGTTCGAGCAACGCTTCGTCGAGCATGAGGCAGGCGGGCAGGTAGAGGCTCTGGTATCGGCTGGCGAGGCCGGCGGCCAGGTCGGCGGGGGTGACGAACTCCCATGGCACGTTGGCGTCGATCAAGGCGCGGGCCGTGCCGATGCGTGCGTCCACCGGCATGCTGCGGAAGTGGTCGCGGCCGGCGAGCGAGATAGCGGCCCAGCCGGCGTCGACTTCCCAGCTTTGCAGGACGCCGACGGTCGGCTGCTTGCGGGCCTGCCACAGTTCGTCACGGTAGCGCTGGCAGGCCGCGCCGATGCGGCCGGCGGCGACGGCGCGATCGGTGGGCTGATCGTTGCGATCCAGCAGCGCATATTCGCCCGCCTCCCAGCCGGCGGTGCGCGTGTTCCAGCTCCAGAGCCCGAAGCCGCGGAAGCCTGCGGCGATCCAACTGAGCATCAACTGCGTCATCACCCCGCCGTCAACGGTGAAGCCAGCCGTCTGCGCCGCGGCCGAGGCGAGAAAGGGCGCCTTGCCGCCGGAGAGTTGCTGCGGTCCGCCGGTGGACTCCCACGTCGCCGACCACCCGCCCTTGATCCAGTCCGCCGCCAGCGACGATTGGATGTAGACCGGGCGCATGATCTCGAAGTCGGTCTCTTCGAAATGCCATGCCAGGTGCATGGAGGGGTAGAACGAGCCCGTCTCGGCGATCGTTTCGGCGATGCCCGCCATGTCGATGCCCCACATCGCCGCCGGTAGAAAGAGGCTCATCTCGCCGCCGGCGCGGCAGGGCACGTTCGGGTCCGCCGCCAGCGCCGCCGCGCTGCCTCGGCGGATGCGACGCAGGTGCAGATCGGCCTTAAAGCGCAGTACATCCCGGACGCGGCGGTATTCGCGCACCTGGCCGCGCAGTTGATCGAGCACGCCCGCCTCAACCTCCTCCCATGTCGTCCAGTCGGTGCGCGTCACCATGCTGTGGTGCATGTTCCACGTCCGGCAAAGCGCCGGCACGCTGCCGTACTGCTCACGCAACCAGGCGGTGAACGGGCCCGCCGCCTCCGGCGGCAGGCCGAAGTGCGGCGCCGGCACAACCCCGGGCACATCCGCCACGGCGTCTGACTCGGCCTCCGACTCCGCCGCGCCAAAGCCCCGTTTGAGGTAATGGGGGCTGTCGATGCGCTCGCGCATGATGCCATGCTGACGCTCAATCCACTTCGGGTGCTCGCGCAACCGTTCGGGCGCGATGTCCGGCTCGATGCCGAGCGATTTGAGCAACTCAGGCGTCGGGTCTTCAAAGCCCGCGTCACCGTACCACCAGGGAATGATGCCCTCGTCCAGCGCCATGTGCATCACGCGCCGCTGGTCCGTGCCGGGGCAGACCTGGCACTGCTTGAGGCAAGTGAAGCCCAAGCGTTTCATCAGCCGGAAGTGCTCGCGGATGGCCGCGTCGCTCATGCCCGGACGCTCGATGAACACACTCCCCACCGGCCACGGCCGAAGGCGGCGCAGCTTCTGCTGAACCGGGCTGTCATGCCGCGACAGCCAGGGATCACGCTCGGGCGACGACGCCCCAGCTACAATCGACACTGCGTCATCCGTCTCAACGGCAGACGGTTGCACAACGGAATGATCTCGGGACTTCATCAAATCTCCATCCATGTCAAATACACAAGTACGCTGTTGTTTCCACCATGCCATCATGCGGAAACCTTCACTTCAAAGCCCGCTTGGCCGTGGCAGCTTCGGATACGTCAATACTGCACGCCTGAAGGTCGTAGCGTGATTCGCCGGCCGGTTCTGGCGTGATGCTGGCCCCGCTCACCCGGCCGTCTACCAGCCCGCGGCCCCAGAGCAACGGAAAATCAAACTCCGCCCCGGCCTCGGGCAGGCTCACGTGCAGGTTGTCGATGACCAGCCGGTGCACATTCTCCGCCACGACCGCGGCCCGGGCCGCACGCGCTTCCGGACTGCGGTTGGAAAACTGCACGCTGCGCGCCTCGGCAGCGAGCGGAGCCGGGTCTTCCACCTCCGGCATCGTCACCATCACATCACGCAACGTCACGTTCTCCAGCCGGCACCCCGCCTCGGCGGTCAGCAGGCACCGGCCCGTCGTGCGCGTGGCAAAGTTGCTGATGCTGACGTTGCGGATGGTCCCCGGCGGATCGTTGTCATCTTTACGCCGAAGGTCGATGTGAATCGGCCGTTGCAGCGGCAGGCCCGCAAGCGTATCGCAGGCGATGTTGCTGATCATAATGTCTTCGAACGTCGTGCCCCGCAGGTTGTACAGCCCCACGACACGATGCGACGCATGCGCCACGCAGTTGCTGAACGTGACCTGACGCATCGGATGGTACGACTCGGCCGCGCCCAGCTTCAGCGCGACGCAATTGGTGCGCAGCGTGCAGTTGGTCACCGTCACCCGTTCGAGCGACCGGCTGTCCTCGGTGGTCTTGAGAACGATCGCATCGTCGCCGCAGCGAATGTTGCAGTTGCTGATGCACACGTCGTGGCAGCCGTTGATGTCGATCCCATCCGTGTTCGGGCCGAACAGGTCGTTGTCGATCCGCACGCCATTCACCACCACCGCATCGCAGCGATGCAGGTGCAGCGTCCAGCCGGGGGGGTTGACGATGCTCACGTCGTGCATGTGCACGTCCCGGCAGTGGACCACCTCGATCATCGGCGAGGGGCGAGCGTCGCGCGCCCGCTTCCACGTGTTCGGCATCGCGGCATGCCAGAACGCCTCGCCTTGTCCGTCGATCGTGCCTCCGCCACATAGCCGGACATTTTCGAGCCCCTCGGCAACGATGAAGTGATACGGGTGGCGATCACCGTCCTTCCCCCGCCGACTCGGCGCATAGTCCGCCAGGTCGCGCGAGGCCTGGAGCACCGCGCCGGTGGCAAGTTCCAGCGTGACGTGGCTACGAAGATGCAAAGTGCCGCAGCGATATCGTCCCGCCGGCAGCACGACACGACCGCCGCCCTGCTCGCCCGCAACATCGATCACACGCTGGATGGCTGCGGTCGCCGGCGCGCGGCCGTCGGCCACGGCGCCGAAAGCAGTCGCGTCCCACACCTTCGCACCGGGTCTTTGCTCGGCGGCCACACGCCCTTCTGTGTGTTCAATCATCACATCCACTCTGCAACTCGGAAACGGAACCGCCTCACTGCGATTCGTTGGTAAAGCGGTACGTTCCGTCTTCGTCAAACGTGCCTTCAAAAGCACGACCGCCTGCTTCCACCCGCAGCCGGCCCGCGCGCCACCCAAGCGTGACCGGGCTGGGGTTCGGGCTGCCCGGCGCGGTCGCATAGAGATCGAGCCGGTCCTGCCAGTCGATGACTTCACCATCGCGCGCCACGCGTGGCAGGTCATGGTCCGGATTGAAGGTCACCGCGAGTCGCTCGCCGGTCGCACCGGTCAGCTCGGCCGTGCCCTGATCGAGCGCGGAAACATCCAGCGCGCCCTGCTCGACCACCGCCTTGCGGAACTCGGCGAAAGTCGCGTATTGCGCACCTGGTTCGCCAACCTCCATCGCGAAGCCGGCCAGCGCCTCGCCTTGCATCTCAGCGCGCAGGAACGTTTCGTGCGGATAGCGCTTGTCGCGGTCGTGCTCGGCCGTCTCGTACGCCGTCAGATTGATGGGCCGAACGGCAATCCACGTTTTTCCGTACTCGAAGAACCAGACGCCGTCGTCGACGTACCGCTCTGCGCTGTCAGGCACGAGAAAGTGGAACGCCTCGTGGTCTTCATCGTCCGCCGGGCGAAGCCAGATCATCAGGTTGCGGTACTGGCCAATCTGGTCGCCGGGGTTTTTCCGGCTGTTGCCGGGCATCGGATCGCTGCGCGCCACGAAGTAGTCGACGCCGCGCTCACTGTTCCAGGCCATCAGCGAAAACGGCGCGACGGCCCACGTCTGCTCGTGCCGCCTGGAGACGACGCTGCCCATCTGGAACGTTTCGCCGAAGTACATCGTTTCCCAGTAGCGCGGCTGGAAGTCCTCCTCGCCGGGCTGCCAGATTTCGTAAGGCGGCTTGGTGGCGAACAGTTCCACCGGCCGGTCGAAGTCCTTGTGCGCCAGTTCGGCGACGGCAGGCGGCGGGCGGTAGGCGCTGGTGAGGTGATGCACATCGTCCCGGTCCTGCACCGGGTCAGGGATGGCAGTGTCGCCGAAATACAGGTAGAGCGGGTGCGCCGGGCTGCTGTGGAACACCTCGTAACTGCCGCCGCCGTGATGCCGGGCCATGGCCCCACCGCCAAAGCCGCCACGCCAGTACTTCAGCGCTGCGGCGGTGTAAAGCCAGTCGAGTCCGGCCTTCGCCATCGCCTGCACCTGTTCGTCGTCGGCGAAGTCGTAGATGTTGTGGAACGGTGCGAGCGTGTGGCCGTGGTAGTTCGGCGAGTCCCACTCGGACATGCCCACGTGGTAGAGTTGGCGGACGTAGGTGCGAATGTGGTCTTTGTAGCGCTCGGCGGTTTCCGTGTTGCCGGTTTCCTCAGCCATCAGGTAGACCGAGCCGTAGCGCATGATGCGCATGTTGTCCGTGCCGCGTCGGTCGACCCAGTAGCCGCGTTGCTCTGGACCGTAACCGTACTCACCAGAGCCCGTGCCGAAGCGGGGGTGTTCGCGTTCGGCGGGGTCCTGCTCGGTCCATACTTTCGCGGCGTCATACATCCGCTGGTGGTAGTCGTCATCAAGGTAAGGGCCGAAGTAGAAATACTTGCGCATCTGCCCCTTGAGCGTGAACGTCCAGAAGTAGTCGATGCCCAGCATGTGGGCGTGATGCGGGTCCGCCTGGTTGTCCTGCTCCTGGAGGGCGCGCAAAGCCCGGTCGCGGTTGCCGGCGACGAAGTTGAACATCGCGCGGGGGTAGTAGTTCTTCTCGTTTTCGCCGTACGTCCCGCCCCTGGGCGCGCTGTTGCCGTAGCGGTCGATCGCCGGCTGAACGCGCTGCCAGAACTCGGCCTCCCACGCCTCGGGCCAGGGATTGAGCAGGTGTCCGGGCACGGGAAGCGGGCGTGCGTAGATCTGCCCGTCCTCGCCGGTGTAGATGCGTGAATCAGCCTCGTCCGCCTCTGCCGTGACAGCGAACAAGGGGACGGTAAGCATCAGTGCTGCGACGAACCGCGCACACTGCGGGATGCAGCTTCTGGTCATCATGAAGCATCCTTCGGTTAAGTCATCACTGGCAAGCAGGCAACGCCGTGGCGCCTGCTGTTCATTGGGCCGCGCGGTTTTCCCATGTGTACGCGCCATCGTCGGTGAACTCGGCTTCGAAGGCATGATCGCCGGCTTCGACGTACAGCCGGCCTTCCTTCCAGCCCAGCGACACCGGCGCCTTGCCGCCGTCGGCGGGTTGATAGAGCGGCCAGTGGTTGGCGAAGTCGTGCCGTTCACCGTTGCGGTAGACCACCGGGCGGGTCTCGCCGGTTTCGTGAATGCCTACGGTGCTGCCGTTGACGCCGGTGTACGTGAACTGGCCGTCGCCTTCGTCGGTCATTTCGCTGCGGTCGAGCACGTTGCTCACGAAGGCGTCGAAGTCGCCGTGGGTGGGCGCTTCACCGATCTCGATGACGAAGCCGCTGTGCGAACCGCCGGTGCCTTTGGCGGCCAGACCTTGCGTGTCCGTCCAGTTGCCCTTGGGCTGTTTGCCGTCAGGCTCGCTGATGGTGAGGTTGATCGGCGTCAGGGCGATCCACGTCTGCTCGCCGCGGATGAACGTCACGCCGCTGCGCTGTTCGAAGCCCGCCTCGGCAGGCAGCACGAACGACCAGTCGGCCCCGCCGTCGGGTGTCAGCACGATCGCCACATTGCGGTAGTGCGCGATTCGGTCGTTGCCCGAGCCGCGGTTGACGCCGGCGAGATTGCCCCCGCTGGCGGCGACGAAGAACTGGGCGGCCTTGTCCGAGTCCCGCATGAGGAGCTTGAAGCCGTTCGTGTCGCCGTGCGAGCCGCGGGCGAGCGTGCCGAACTGGTAGGTGTGCCCGATGAACGTCGTTTCATGAAAGGCGGGTTCGTGGTCGGCTTCGGGATAATTGTCCGAGGGATAGTCGCTGCCCGCGCTGCTGGTGCCCTCGGCGTTCCACGTTTCGTAAGGCGGGTGCGAGGCGAACAGTTCCACCGGCTCGTCGAACTGCTTGCGCGCCAGCGCCACCACGGCCATGGGCGGCCGGTAAGCGGTCGTGGTGAAGTGGCCGTAGTCGTAGTGAATGTGCGGGTTGTCGGCCGCCGTGTCGGCGAACCAGAGCCAGGCGTCGCCCGCAGCGGCGGCGAAAGCGTAAGGCTTCTGGTAGTCCCGCTTGATCGGGCCCGTCCAACCGCCGTTGTAGTATCTCACTGCGGCGCGTGTGAACAGCATATCCAGCGCCGCTTTAGCCAGCGTACGGGTTTCCTCGTCGGGCGCGAAGTCGTAGAGATTGAGGTAAGGGGCGACGGTGTGGAAGTGATAGTTCTCACTGTCCCACTCGCCCATGCCCACGTTCCAGAGCGCCCAGACATAGCGCTCGATGCGGCGGCGGTAGGCCTCCGCAACCTCGTCATTGCCCGCTTCACGGGCGAACAGGTAGGCCGAGGTCTCCCGCATCGCCCGCAGGTTGTCCGTCGCTCGGATGTCAACCCAGCTACTGTGGGCCGTGGGCGTCCAGCCCTGGCCCGCATTGGCGGAATCATACGCGTGGTGCGAACGCCGGTAGGGGTCCTGCTCGCTCCAGATCCCGATCGCGCGGCGCATGCGTTCGCGGTAGTCGTCTTCCAGATACTCGCCGAAGTAGAAGTACTTGCGAACCTGTCCCTTCAAGGTGAACGAAGGAAACAGGTCGATGCCCTCCGTGTGCTTGTTCCACGATCCGGCCTGGTTGTCCTGCTCCTGCAGCACAGACAATGCCCGCTCGCGGTCACCATTCAGAAATGCCAGGAAAGCCGTTGGATAGTAGGCCTTCTCATTTTCAAAATAAGTGTTGCCGCTGATCTTGCCGCCATGGGCACGGATCGCATAGTCGATGCGGTCGCGCAGCGCCTCCACCTCGTCGTCCGGCCACGGATTGTTCAACCGCTCATCCACCGGCATCGGCACGGGCACAATCCGATCCTGATCGTCGATCCGGACGCGCTCCTCAGCCGTGGCCACCACCGGCGTCACGATCAAAGCTGCCGCGCACATCCATCCAGTCAGTCCGTACTTCATGCTGTCATTCCTCATTCTGTTAATCGTTGACTGCGTCAGTCCCCGAGTCCCCGGGTGAACGGCCCTCCACGATTTCTTCCTACCACGACTTCTGGCTTCGCTCGATGGTCATCACACTGGCCGCGTTCACATTGAAGCCATGCTCGGCATCATCCGGGTTGCGGAACACCAGCGTATTGCTCGCCTTGAGCATGGCCGGCTCGATCATCACCTCGCGCAGCGGCGATGACGCATCCGGCAGAGCCACGGCTTGGCCGTTCAACTCAAACCCGCGAACGTCTCCATCGACAACCAGCCGCACAAGCGCCTGCGAGGCCCGCGTGGGCGCCTCGCTTGGTATCGCAATTGTCAGTTCCAGCGTCTGCCCCGGCTCCACACGATTGACCACCTGCCCGCTGGGGTGCTGCGTCACCACGACGCCCGGCTCGGGGGGCGCTTCTCCCGAAACCTCAAACACATACGCGGTTGCCTCTCGCGCGCCCAGCGTCAACGTCCCACGGTATCCCTCCGCCCCACCTGTCAGTGACTGCTCGTGCAAGGTCAATGCTTCACCCGTGGCGTCCGCATCCGCCCACAGACGCCGCCCGTCACGCAACCGCATGCCCGCCGGCGCGTCGATCGACACCGGCACGTTCACCGGCTGGTCCGCATCGTTGAACAGCACCAGGCAGAGCGTCTGCGTCTGCGGATTCAAGCTCGCCACGGACCACAACTCCGGCGACGGCGAGGTCGTCTCCAGCAGCCGGCCGCGCAGGTCGCGTAACAGTTGGAAGCCGTACTTGTCGCCCCCGCCGCTCCAGCTATGGGCCTCGTGAGCGGCGCGGGCGGCCGCCTTGTCCGGGCTCATGTGCAGCAGATAGACGATGTCGCGCACCAGGTAGGTCATGCTCGCGCGCTGAGCCGTCAGCGGATCCTGCCCCTCGGCACGGACGCGCGGGTTGCCCGGCTGTTCGGGGTCGAGCATGCCGCCGGCCTCGGTGTTGTAAAAGCGCAGCGACTTGCCGTGCGTGCCTTTGGCGTACGCCCACACCGTCTCGTACGACATCGCCACCCGCCGCGTGTCGCCGCCGTAGTGATGTTCCGTCACACCGTCGAGCCAGTCAATGGCGTCGTCGATCGTCGGCTTGTAGAGCACGTCCCAGGCATCCCAGCCGTGGCTGTAGATGTGGAAATCCCAGCCGGCGATCAGTTGCACGTCGGGGTTGGTTTCCTTGAGCGTGCGGGCGAAGGGCACGAGCATCTGCCGGTAGTAGATGCTGTTCTGCTGGCCCGACCAGTAGTGTTCCTGCGTCGGGTCTTCACCCCACCACATCTGCTCGTTGCGGTACGGCTTGCCGCGAAATTCAAACTCGGCGCCCTCCGGCTCACGGTGGCCGATGTACGCGTGCGCCAGGTAGGCGTCGAACGTCACCTCGCCGCTTCGGGAATCCACCGTCCGCACCTGCTTCGACCACCGCAAGTGCTCGACCGGCTCGGCCTGGCCGCGGAGGCGCATCGGCCCGCCCTCCGTCGCCTCCTCCACTTCATAGTACCGCCGGTCGTAGTTCGCCCCCGGCCGGCCCGCCCAGTTCAGGTACGGCTCGTTCCAGAACTCGACCGTGTGTTCCCTGTCGCTGTCGCGGGCGTTCTCGGCATACCGTCGCGCCAGCGACGTCAACCGCTGCTCCCAGTTCTCCGGGTCGCTGACCACCAGCGCCGGCTGGTAGCGATCGTAAAAACATTCAATCACCTGCGACACGCCCGCCGGCACCCACGGATGCTCCCCCGGCACGACCGGCTTGCCATCGGGCGCGTGGAACAGCAGCCGCACCGACTCGACGCCCCACGCCCGCGCCTCCTCATCGCTGAGCTGCGTGTGGTGGACGCCGAACAGCCCGACCGGCACCTGCGTCTGTCCGTTGACCGACAGCAGTTCACCACTGACGACCACCGCGGACGGCTCCCCGGCGAGCGTCACCTCCGCGTCCGCCGCGGCCTGGCATGACGATGACAATCCTGGGCCGAACAACAAAAGCAACCCTCCGATGATCGCGCGGTGTGGCTGGCTTCGCCTCAAAACGTCACTCCAATTTCACGTTGCTCATTCACGGCGACCACGCACGGTACTCGGGCAAGTCACCGGTGAAGTCGACGACGAAACCTTCCTCGCCGTCATGCACCGTCAGCACGCCCTCGGCCTGATGGATGTACCGGCCGTCGTAGACCGGCCAGTCGCCGAACGCCAGTGCCTCGCCGTCGATGGCAACCGACGCGGTGCGGTTGCCGTGGGCGGGCTGATCGCCCTCGGCCGGACGGAACGTCATCTCCATCGTCTTGCCCGCAAGCGTTTCATAGGTCACCCGCATGTCGCTGGCGAAAGCGCTGCGGTCCAGGCGGGTGTTGCTCTCCAGTGCCGAGGCGAACGCTTCGAGGCTGTCGAACTCGGTCACGTCGGTCGTGTCCACCACGAAGCCGGTGCGCTGGCCGGGGAAGCGAAGCATGGCCGGGGCCTTTTCCTCGGCGTCAACCTGCTCCGCCTCGCCGCCGAGCGTCCGCACGCCCAGGTAGGCCTTGCCCGCCTGCATCACCCACCAGTCGCCGCGTCGATCGAGCGTCACGTCTTGGGGCACGGTGAAGAACGAATACTGGTGCTCCTCGCCTTCGGGCGCGTCGGCCATGTGGATGTAGGCGCCGCCCGCCTGGGCTCCCTGGCCGTAGCGATCGACGCCGTCGCGATAGCCGACGCCCGCATGCTTGTTGTCGTGGGTCGACTTTCGCGGATGGCCGCCGGCGAAGACGATGCCGCCGTCGTCGGACTCGGCGGTGATCATGAAGCGGGTGATCTGCCCGCCGTGGCCGTTCCACAGACTCGCCATGGTGTAATGCGGAGCGAGGTAGACGGTTTCGTGGTACTGGCTGTTGCGGGGCGAACCGCCGGTGCCCCAGTAGTTGGGCTTGGCGTTGCGAAACTCCACCGCTTCGCCGGCGTTGAGCGCGGGCAGGTTTTTGGTGGCGATGTTGTACAGCGCGCGGTTGGGCCGGTAGCTGGAGGTGATCGCGTGGTTGGTGTACCGCCAGCCGCGCATGTCGCCGTGTTCGAGGTTGGCGTTCGAGCCGTACCAGACGTAGCCTGTTTCGTCGGTGTGCGTGCGGTGCGGGCCTTGTGCGAAGCCGCGCTGGTTGGGCGCGGTATAGACGCCGTCACGGTACTTCAGCGCATGGGCGGCGGTGAACCAGTCCAGGCCAGCCTTGGCGAGCAGGCGGGTTTCTTCGTCTTCCGCGAAGTCGTAGATGTTCATCAGGCCGTTCATGGTGAAGATGTAGTAGGTGCTCGAGTCCCACTCACCGTTGCCGCCCTGGTAGATGCCGCGGACATAGCCGCGCAGCCACTCTTTCATCTCGCGCTGCACCTGCTCCTTGCTACGTCGGCCGATCTGGCCGTTGCCGCCGAGGTAGTCGGAGAGGAACACGGCCGTGGTGCGCCACTGCGTAACGTGATTCTCCGTGCCCCCGCCGCTGTGGTAGGCGGTGTACCCCGCTGCCGAGTCCGCCAGTTTCTCGCGGGTCTCCTCGGTCAGCACCTGTTCGCCGAAGATTGGCAGAAACCGGCCCCAGTTCATCGCGGCGAAGTGGTAATGCTCCTTGTGCGACCTGTCGTCGTTCATCAGCCGGGTGGCATGCTCCACGTCCTCGCCGAGCAGCAGCCGCGCCATCGCATGACCCGGCAGATACTTGCCCGGATCGCCGCCAGCGAAATACCCGCGACGCCAGGTGTTCAAGTCCCCGTCCGCCACCGCACGCAGCACGCGCACAGCCCGTTCATCAAACCCTTCACCATCGGGATACGTCGTCGGCGAACTCGCCGGCGCCGCCTCCGCCCCGGGATGCTCCGCCGTCTCCGGACTTGGAATCTCCCACTTGTCCTGAATCTGTCCAAACGCCGGCAAACTCATCACCGTCGCCAGTACGCCGCTCGTCACCATCCGGGTCCATTGCATCTGCACTTACCTGTTCCTTTGTGTCGCGGTGTCAAGACCCGGCGGCGCCGCCGGCCCGAGGTTCCTGTTGCTCATACGTCACAAGCCGCCGCCTGTTTGCATCAAGGTCGCGCCTGCCAGGCCTACGGCGGGTCATCGGTTGATCTCGAAGTGCGGCCGGCTCGTCGCCTGGGCCTGCACGGAAGGCACGTCGTCGATCGCAAAACCGGCAGCACTGCCATCGAAAAAGTTCATGTTGATCGTCGTCCCCGCCTGATGCCGCGGCACCACGCGAACGTCGGTCCGATTGTGCAGCCACCACTCGGATACCGGCGGCCCGTCATACATCGACACGAGGTTGGACAGCCGGCCCATCTCGTCCAGCCGGTTCGGCTGGTCATAACCATCGCCGCCGGCGGACGGATCGTTATTGATGCGTCCATGCGGCCAGGGCGAACGCGAGCCGTTCCACGTGTCCCCGTTCACGCCATACGCCAGAGCGAGCCACTCCGCATCCGCATCGGTCCAGTGCGTCGGCACCTCATGCACCTCCCGCTCCGGGTCGGCCGTGGGGCAGACCAGCGCGGAAGCCGTGCCCGGCAGTTCATCCGCCGTCGCATAGGCTGGCACCACCAGCACGTCCGCCTCGTACAGCATGCCCGGCAGCGTCAACCCCATCGTGCCGTTCACCCGAGAGTCCGACGGCACGACCGCATCGTCATACATCTGCGCATACATATGCACCGCCAGCCCGATCTGCCTCAGGTTTGAGAGGCACTGCCCGCTCCGGGCCGCCTCCCGCGCCGCCGACAACGCCGGCAGCAGCAACGCAATCAACATCGCAATGATGGAAATCACCACCAGCAGTTCGATAAGCGTGAAGCCGTGCCGGCGATGCGCCCCGCTTCCAGCCGTGTTGGGCCTGAGGACTATCATGACGCATCTCTCAATCTCGAGGTCGCATCCCGAATTCGCACGCAACGTCTCTCGATGCCACACACCGGTGACACAAGCGTCGGTAGATCAGTAGGATTTTTCGGTTTCCCTGGCGCCCTTGAGAACGATGTCTTCGTCGGTAATCCGATCGGTCCACTCGTCGGCTCCAACAGCCTCGACGTGACCATCGGCAAACGTCATGTTGGCCTGACCATTCCCACGCAGGCTCAGGTCGGTTGCGTCGTTCTTGTTTAGCTCAGGGTCAAATGAGTCGCCCGCAAAGTGCCGGAACAGTGGAAGATGATAGTCAGCGGAACCAGCAATGCCGCCGAGATCTTGTTGGCCTTGAGGCAGCAGGCCGATGCCATTGCCATCCCCTTGCAGGATGATTCGTGACGTTCCGAATTCATTTTCGTTGAACTCGACTCGGCCATTGCCGATGCGTCCTGCATTATCACGATTAAGCATGCCGTTGGGCGTAATCGACGCATGCCAGACACTGTCGAAGGTTGGGTAGCTCGGACACATTGTGACGCTAGCCTCTTCGTATAGATCTTTGATATCCCCACGGTCACCAAGATCTGTGTACCCATGGTCGCCGTAAAGGACCGTGTACATTTCACCGAAGTAGCCACGCGGATGGTAATACCGGCCGGTGAGTCCACGATCCGTCGATTGAATGTAGTAACCAATATCAAAGTTCTGTCCGATACTGGCGATCCCCAGTTGCCGCTGATTGGACATGCAGGCACTGTTCCGCGCCGCCTCGCGCGCACTGGCCAGTGCCGGCAACAACAGCGCGATCAGCAGCGCAATGATCGAGATCACCACCAGCAGTTCGATGAGCGTGAAACCAGGCGAGGAAGTACGACGGGGAGAGGAGCAGGAGAATGACTGCATCATGACGGATTCCTTTCTTAAAGTGACGTGAACCGGGTGCGGTTGGGGCGGCACATGGACTGTTCTACGACGCGAAGCGAAACAGAATGCGGGAAACGTGATTACGGAACGGACGCGGGGGAAACACTCCGCGCTGGTCTGCCGGCATCAACCGGCACGAATGTCTGCGGAGTCCAGCTCGTTTTCGAACTTGACCTTGACCCACCGCTCGGCCTCCGGCTCGACGGCTTCGCCGCGGCGCTGGGCGTCGATGCTGTCGAAACAGACGCGGAGCACTTCGCGGGCGTCGAAGCCCAGCCGCGTCACCGGCAGCACGCTGGGGGTGGGCCAGGGGAAGTTGCCGTGGGCGACGATAGACGCGTCTTCGGGCACGCGGACGCCGGCGGCGATCAGCCCGGCCGAGGCATGTTCGACGAGGTTGTCATTGGCGATGATCACCCCGTCGGGGCGATGCTTCTGGCCGTCGTTCATCAGCAGGTGCAGGCACTCGCGGGCCCACTGCGGGCGGTTGACGTCGAGCACCTGGTACCAGTACGGCTGCGTGCTCATGCCCCGGTCCGCCAGGCCGGCGTGAAAGCGCTCGCGATCCGCAGCACTGGCGTAAATGCTGCCGACGGTGACCATCGCCACCCGCTTGCGCCCCTGCTCCGCCAAGACGTCCAACGCCCGGTCCAGCAACGAGGCGGTGTCGAGTTTGATGGCCGTGACACCCGGCAGACCGCTGTCGTGCGTGATCGCCACCCGCGGGACGCCGGATTCCTCAAGCGCCGGCGTGCCGCTGAGCCAGTTCGGCTGGAAACAGAAGACCAGCCCTGCCAATCGGTGCGCCTTGACGCTGCGCATCAGGCGTTGAGCCTCGGCCGAGCGGCCGTGCGGATCGGCATCGCAGAAGATGGTCACTTCCCAGCCTGGCTCAGATTGCTCAAGGCGCTTGGCCTCGTTGTGCAGGGCGGTCCAGAAACGGGGCCAGGGCCGGGCTTCGGAATCGTGATGAGCGAACACCAGGCCGTAGCGCGAAAGATGAGGCGGATTCTCGGCCACATACGTTCCCCGCCGGCCGCGGGCGTGGATGAACCCTTCCGCCGCCAGCCGGTCCAACGCCCGTTGCACGGTGATGGTGCTGACGGCGAATCGCCGCTCAAGCTCCGTCCGTGTCGGCAGTTGCGCCCCCGGGGCGAACTGCCCTTCAATAATCTCGCGGCGAATCTGCTCGGAAACCAGCCGCTGCTTGATGGGAGGACGGGTGATCATGGGGAACTGTGATATTCCGATCTGTAACTGCGTTATCTCCGGACCAGTTCTTAAAGCATTATGCCGTCAGGCTGTTCGCGGGTCAAGTGAATATCGACAGGTTCATTTCGAAAACACGGACATCACTCGGCCAGGGGTCTGGACCCTGCTTGGAACGGCGGAGGGGGGACACGGCGAAGTGGTGCGCGGGGTGGTGTCGCGGCCGACGTCAACGGCCCGGCGAGGCGGGGCGGCGCCGGCGATGAATCGGACGAAGCCGGCCACGGGCACACAGCGCCCGTGACGGCCGGCGGCGCTCACCAGTAGTCCCATTGGGGCCGACCCACGGCAATGCTGCGGTGGATCAATGCGCCGGGTCCGCCGGCGTGTGCGGGATGGGATGCGAAGATGTTGTCGGATAGCGTGAGGATGCCGCCATACTGCGTGCGCTGGAGGTAGTCGCCGTGGCTGACGCTGCCGTCGCCGCGGCCGAAGGCGCCGTTCCACCGTTCACCGTCATACCACTTCGGGTTTCCACCGCTGCTGTAACCCTCGGCATCGGTATCGCGGTCGCCCACGATGATCGCCTGGCTGCTGACGGAACTGCCCCACTCGCTGCGTCGGGCGTCGCGGTAGGCCTCGCCGCCGAGGTCGTTGCCGTTCATCCATTGCAGCGCGAGCATTGCATAGGAATAGTGCCAGCGTTCGAAGTCGTTGATGCCCCCGCCTTCCCAGACGGTCCGAGGCGGGTTGCTCGCGTCGCCTTCGCGCAGGTACTCGAGCGGGCTGATGATGCCTTCGGCTGCGGTATAGCCGCCGTCGAGCAGTTCCCAGTAGCGCCGCTGGGTGTTCATGCCCGCCTTCACGCTGGGCGATCCGCCGACGCCCCGGCCTTCATTGATGAACTCGCCGTTGCTCTGAAAGCCCACGAAGTAGCCGTTGTTGTCCAGCCCCTGGATGTGCAGCGACTGGACGAGGCTACGCAGGTTGGCGGCGTTGACCGCCCGCCGCGCAGCGAGTCGGGCCTGTTGCAGGGCGGGCAGCAGCAAGGCGATCAGCAGTGCAATGATAGAGATGACCACGAGTAGTTCAATGAGCGTGAACCCGCGGCAGAGCGCGAAGCGGTGACAGGCCGGGCGATGCATGGCGCGTGCTCCGGAAGGTGGTGCGTGATGATGATGAAACCGGCCCGCCCGCGTTGGCGGACGGGTCGGGTAGGTTAGGTCTCAAGGTCAACCACCGGGTCAGGCAATGGACCGGGTCATCTGACTGCGCCGCCGCATCAGCATCAGCGCCCCGCCGACGCCCATCAGGGCCAAGCTGGCGGGTTCGGGGATCGGCGTCACCGAAGTGAGCGACGTGCCGAAGCGGACTTCATCGAAAATGGGCGTAAAGTTTTGCTCCGTCCAGTCGAGGGTATGGATATTCAACTGTCCAGTAAGGGCAATTTCTTCATCGTTCGTCACGGACCTGGAGAGTTTGTACTGGCTGTTCGAGTCCAAGGCAGCTTCAGTAAAGTTCGCGGCTTCCAGAGCGCTGAAGTCGCTTGCCGAAAGCACCCACATGTCCGCCGTCTTGGTCGCACCCACACTGGCGTCGTGCAGGCCGGTGAGTTTGGCGACTACCAGGTAGGTTTCGTAGAAGTTCAACGCTGCGCCGCCGTCGGTGTTTCCGCCTCCCATCTGGATCCGGCCCTCGGAGGACGAACCGTCCTTGGTAGCGGAGAAGCCGAACTCCGTGGGCGCATCCGTTCGGCTATGCGTGCCCTCATGGACAGAGACACGGGACTGCCAGCGGAAGTTGGGGTTGCTTGAGTTGAACTCAGCCGACTCGTCTCGAACCTCGAGTTGCACGAGGTGACTGTGCCAGATGGTGTTTTCATTGGTCGAGGCGCTGATCGTTGCGTCCGCGACGTTATAGCGGTCTCCACTGGTACTGATCCGATCAGCGAGCATGAACGCGTTACCGCTGGTGACCAGCGAGCCCAGGCTCAACCCGGCGACGATGTCGCTCTCCCCGGCTCCGGTGTGCCGTTGCGACCAGTTTCCCGAGAGCCCGGTGGCGTTGGTCGCTTCGCCGTCGAGTTCCGTCAGCGCAGTGTCATAATCAAAGCCCTCGTAGACCAGCAACTCTGCCTGAGCCGACGTGGAACCGGCAACCAGTGCCGTGGCCACGGCGAGTCCGGCGGCGGTGTGCGTGGTGAATTTCTTCATGATGCGATCCTCCTGGTTAGATGAAAAAACGTGAGTTCCAGAGACGGGCGGAAGCCCCGAGGCCGGCATGATGCGATGAGCGCCCCTGCCAGTGATGCCAAAGATACCCGGCTGCGGCGGTCTGGCTATACGTTTATTGCGTAAAGTAGGGATGCTTTTTACGTCACTCTTACGGTGGAACGGGTGTTGGATGGACGGCAACCACCAGTTGGAACAAGGGAGCCAGCGAAGATGGACAAGTTGGCGGGGCTGCTCAATCGATGAGAACGGCGCGTTCGCCCCCACCAGCCCGCGCCGGGGGACAGGGCTGAAGCGGGCGGGTGGCGACGGTGGACGAAATTGAAGACGAGGCAGACCAGGGGTTCCAGGTTGGCAGTCGTGTGTTATCCTTTTTGCGTCACCTGTTTCGACATCCTCTCAAGAGCGCGATCTATGAAATCGGGAACGGCCATGTTGAACAAGGCTGCGCCAACGTCGTCGGCAAAGGCGCGGACGCGGGTGTTGCTGGTGATGCCGATCGGCCTGACGTATTGCCGGGAGGCGTTACGCGGGGTACGGCGGTATGTGCGGGAGCACGATCCGTGGCTGCTGTCGTTGAGCGAGCCAACGGACATCCAACCCGGGGTGTTGCAGCAGTTGCCGTTGCGGGGGGTGATCACCATGTCGTACGACAGTCAGTGGGCGCAGCTACTGGGCCGGCTGAGCGTGCCGGTGGTCAATTTTTCCAGCCACTATGCCACGTCGATGTTTCCGCAGGTCTTGCCGGACAACCGGATGATCGGCCGAATGGCGGCGTCGTATCTGCTTGAGCGCGGGTTCCGCCACATGGCGTTCTGCGGGTACGCGGATCACTGGTATTCACATCAGCGCCGAGAGGGTTTCGAGGAGGCGGTGCGTGAGGCGGGGTTGTCGTGCCACGTCTACCGTGCCCCGGGCGAAGGGCAGTCGACGGATCAGGTTCGCTACGCCTGGCCGGCGGAGTGGATTGCGTCGCTGCCGAAACCGGTGGGGTTGCTGGCGTGCAACGATCACCGTGCGTCGCAGTTGATCGAGGCGTGTCGGCTGGCGGGCCGGCGCGTGCCGGAGGACGTGGCGCTGCTGGGGGTGGACAACGACGAGGTGATGTGCGAGATGGCGGACGTGCCACTGTCGAGCGTGAACCCCAATGCGGAACGGCTGGGGTACGAGGCGGCGCGGCTGCTGGATCGGCTGATGGCAGGTGGCGACGCGCCCGCCGAGCCGGTGACCGTGCTGCCGGCGGGCGTGGTGAGCCGGACGAGCACGGAGATGGTGGCGGTGGCGGATGAGGAGGTGAGCCGGGCGGCGCAGTTTATTCGCCGCCACGCCTGCGAGCCGATCCAGGTGGCGGACCTGATGGAGCATGTCGGGGTGTCGCGTCGGACGCTGGAACGGCGGTTCAAGGCGATGTTCAGCCGATCGCTGCACGACGAGATCCGCCGCGTGCAGTTCGAGCGTGCCCGCACACTGCTGGCCGAGAGCGACCTGCCGATCCCCGTGGTCGCGCGGCGCAGCGGCTTCCGCGACTTCAAACGGTTCACCACACTCTTCCACAATGCGTTCGGCGCGCCGCCGACCGGCTACCGCAAGACCCACCGCGTGCGGTGACACTCTTGGGTCGTCACGGCAGGCGCAGCCGACGCAACTCGGTAAATTCGATAGTTAGTTGCGATCATGCTGCTCACTGGTATGCTGCACTCGAGCGTAAGCGTCCCGCAAAGCGGTGATGTCGACGGTTCGAATGGTGGGCGTCATATGAAAGTGAGTGTTGCTATGAGGCATCTGGTGTGTGTGTGCCTGGCGGGCCTGGTGATGGGTTTTCTCCCCTCCGCGCGGGCTTGGGCGGAGCATGAGGTCGAGATTCCCAACGCCCTGGAACTGGGTTGGCCGTGGGAACTGGTGCACGTCGATCTGCCGGCGACAGCCGACGGGCCGCTGGTGGCGGCGTTTGGCGAACACACCCGGCCGGTGCAGATCGAGCAGGTGGACGGCGAGGCGGGGCCCACGACACGGGCGTGGTTCCTCGCCACCATCGACAAAGGCAGCGACCGCCAGACGGTCACACTCCGACCTGGCGAGGCGGGCTCGCCGCTATCGCTGACGCGGGGCGACGGCCACGTGCGGATCGACAACGGCGTTTACAACTTCCGCCTGCCGGACTATGACGCGCTGGACCTGGTCGAGCCGCGACCGCTGAACGAACTACCGGGCCCGATCGCGGGCATGCGGCTGGCGCAGGACGATACGTGGTACGGCGACGCCCATTGGGCCGGCGAGGTGAAGATCGACACGGCGAGCACGGAAATCCTTGAGCGCGGCCCGGTGTTCGTGACCGTGCGCCTGCGGCTGGATGCGGCCGAGCCGGTGGATGGTGAGCCGGCCTTTTACGAGGCGACGCTGCGGTTCGTGGCCGGTGATCCATGGGTGGACGTGACCGAGACGTACGCGCTGGGTGAGGGGACGGCTCACGAGGTGGAGCTTGGCGAGCGGTTGCGGCCGGAGACAGTGATGTGGGTGCCGTGGTTTCGCTTCGAGCAGTTCGGCGGCAACACCAACTTGCTATTCCACCCGCTTCAGCCGCAGTCGAAGCAGCGTGGGCCGTTCGTCACGCTTCAGCCGCGCTGGACACAGCGGCCCGGTGCGGGACAGGATTTTTTCGTCACCCGCGGCGGCGAGACGGACGCCGAGACCGAGGCGTACGACGGCAGCGCGCCGGCGGTGGGCGTGGTGGCGACGCATCCGATGAAGTGGCCCGGCGCGGGGCGTCAGGTCATCAACGCCTGGGCGGAGGAAGGCGACACCGCACGCGTCCAGTTCACCACGCGCACCGGCGGCCGGTCGTACGCGATCGTCGTGGGTGAGCGTGAGCGGTTCGACACCACCCACCGGATGAACCAGCTTGTCCGCCGGCACACCGACTGGACGCTGAACGACCAGATTCACAAGTACGTTCTGGAGTGGGAACGCGATCCGGACCTGGCGGGCCCGCACATCCTGATCTCACGCGACCACCTGGCGGACCTTCGCCGGCAGTATGCGGATGAGGCTGACACGGCGGAGATGCAGGTGCTGCGCCGCTATGAAGCGCAGCGCGACGAACTGAAAGGCGAAGCCCGGCAACTGGTCGACCTCATCGCCGGCCGCGACGTGAGCCGGCGCAACCCGCCCCGGCCCGATCTCTGGATCGGCCGCCGTTATCAGGACGACTTCCTCAACCCCACCACTTACACCCGCCGGATGATGGGCGGCTGGCCCCCCGCAGACCTGGTCACCGACGGCCGACCGCTCGGCGGCGCGTGGGATGCCGCGACGGGGTACATCTTCACCGACCTCGACCACTGGCCAGGCTACCAGCAGGGCTGGCACCCGGGCAACCCCAACTTCCATACCGACAAGTACATGGTCGCCATCTACGCCGGCGCCGCCATGCAGGACCACCCCCACGCCCAGGACTGGCTCGACTTCGGCTGGGACAACTTCCAGGACGACATCGACCGCGTCTTCCTCCGGCCCCACGGCGTGGGCTACGAATGCCCGGGCTACAGCCTCTACTCGCTGGGCCTGCAACTGCGCATCGCCCGCGTCTTCCACAACATCGGCTATGGCAACCCCGTTGCCGAGGACGACCGCTTCCGTCAGCGCGCCCGCTGGCACCGCAACCTCATCACCCCCCACGACCGCCGACTGGGCATCCGCCACCAGGCGCCCATCGGCGACACCCACCGCTGGGGCGACAAGGAAGGCCGCGCCTTCGGCATCCTCGCTCGCTTTTACCGCGACGCCGACCCGCAACTTGCCTCCCAGCTCATGGGCATCTGGCAGATGTACCGTGACCAGGGCATGACCGGCGACCTCTACCACGACCTCATCGAAGTCGACCAGACCATCGAACCCACACCCGCCGATCAACTGGACTGGGCCAGCGCCGCCTACTACGGCTTCGGCACGATCATGCGCAGCCGCTTCGGCGATGACCACGAAACCTTCGTCACCTTCAAGGCCGGCCCGATGCGCGGCCACTACCACAACGACGAACTGACCTACCACTTCTACGGCGCCGGCGAACCGCTGAGCCTCGACTACAACACCAGCTACAGCCCGCGCGGCGACCATGCCGCCTTGCACAACAGCGTGACCTTCGGCGCCGTCAGCGAATACACCCACAGCGGCGACGATGAAGCCGTGCCCGCCATGGAGCAGATTCACGGCGCCGCCCGGGTCGGCGCGTTCGTCTCCACCGACGTCGCCGACGTCACCGTCGCCGAGCGTTCGGCCGATTCGGTCGAGCTTCGCCCGATCTATCCGACGCAGGCGATGTATCAATATCCCTACCCCACCCGCGAGGTCGAAACGATCCACCACCGCCGGTTCCTGGCAATGATCAAGCATGACGAAGACGCGAAGCTGCACGACTACCTGGTCGTGCGCGACGAAACCACCAGCAGCGAACCGCAGCAGCTCAATGTCCACCTGCTCGCCCGTGAATTGGAGCGCAGCGGCAACCTCATCCGCGGCCGGGGGCAGTGGAACACCGACGCCCTGCTCTACCTCGCCGACGTCGCGGAGACCGACTACGTCGAGGGCCGGTGGTTCTACGGCGGCGGCAAGGCCAACGACGATCTGGAGATCACCGACGCGATGATCCAAGAGACCGATGGGCAGGCGCTGATTCCGCCCGAGGGTTGGGACGAGCCGTGGCGCGTCGGCGAGTACCAGAAGTGGGTCCGCCTGCACACCGAGCCGGGCACGCCGATGCTCTGGGTGCTCTACCCGCAGCCGCACGGCGACGAGCAGCCGACGTTCGAGACGCTCGACGACGGCCGGGGCGTGCGGGTCACCGTCGGCGACGAGACGGAGGAAATCTACCTCAACACCAACGCCGGCGACGAAGGCGGACAGGTGGTGCTCCGCCGCGATGGCGAAGTACACACGCTGCTCGAAACCAACGCAGTGCCACCGATCGGCCAGATCAAACAGGCGCCGCTGGACGAATAGCACAGTCCAACGCCGGCCTTGTCAATGGTGCAAGGCAACAGGACGCCCCACCCTCATCCCAGCCCTCTCCCTGGAAGAGAGGGAGGCAATTTAGACGCTCTTAGCTATCTGACGCGCTCGGCTGCCAGCCATGAGCCACGGCCGCCGCTTTGACGAACGCCATCGCGTCTTCGGTGCGCTCGGCTGTGATCAGGCGTTGGTAAAACGGCCTGGCATCCGGGGCAAGCTGCTGGATGAACGCATCCGAGCAGAGAAAGTCGAAGTTTTCATCCGTTGCCCACGGTTTGAGCGGCACCCACTGCGCCTGTGCGGAATAGTGCAGCGTGAGGCGGTCGTCATGCACACTGGACCGTCCGCGGTGCAGGGCGTGGGCGTCCATGTACAGAATGTCGCCTGGCTCAAGCTCGGCGGTGACCTGGCCGGGAAGGTCGGCGGTCGGGTCCTGTTCCATCGCTTGCCACTCCGTTTCGGTCAGCGGCCGGCGGTGTGATCCGGGCACGACGAGGAAGCAGTTGTCGCGGTTGAGGGCGGCGTTGAACTGCACATGGTCCTGCACTGCGGGTTTGTAATGGACCCAGTCATAGAGTTCCCGCTTGAGCTGATCGCGATGCCAGCCGAGGTTGTAGTCGGCGAGTGTGGGCGTCCAGAGCATCTTGATGCCCCACGCCCGCGGCTCGGGCCCCAGCAGCGCGTGGATCATCGCATGGACGCCGGGGTGAGCCCACACGTTGACCAGCTCCGGCTCGAACAGCTCGGGCCGGGTGATTTCGTTGATCCCCCACGCCGCCCTGGCCTGAAGGTCCCGGGACATCGTCCGTACGCCGCCCTTGTTGCCGGTCCAGTACCGCATCCCCGGCAGCAGCTCACGGCAGGCCTTCTCGCGAATCCGCTCCGCCAGTTCACGCAGCCGCGCCCGCTCCGAGGCACTGAAGACCTGGCGGGCGATCAGGTAGCCATCCTGCATGAATTGCTCTGCATGGGTTTGCTTGCTCATCGTCACGATCTCCCTGGTGTCCGCACTGAGGATGGTGGTCTGATACGCGAACTTTTCACGCCGGCATCGCATGGCTCACAGACGCAACGTCCATGATCGCTTCCACCTGCGGATGCTCGAATGGTGTGGCGCTGCAGCGATGTCCTGAAATTCGCATGTTATTTGTTATTATACGACCTTCGGCCGCCTTCGCTGCGGTGGCCGGTTCTTTGTGAATCCGCGACAGGGTGGCGGACACCGCAGAGCCCACATTTGCGGCCAGTGGCGTGCTGCCCGGCCGGATGCCGGCCGTCTGTGTCGATCAACCAAGGAAGCTTGCATGATGCCGCTCGGACATGTTTCAACAATCGTTCTGCTCGTCAGCCTGACGGCGATGCCCGCTCTGGCCGACCACGATCCGCGTGAACACATCGAAACAGATGCGCAGGGGCTGATCCGCGTCGACGCCCTGCCCGTGCCCGAGCAGTGGCGGAACCCGGCTTGGCCGGAGCCGATGGAGCATGCTTTCTGGGAGCGAGCGAACCAGGCGATCCAGCATTACAAAGATGCGTTCGGCGTGCAGACCGAGGCGGAGCGCGAAAAGCGCAGCTACCCCGCGACGATGTACAGCTACCTGCTCGGCCGGCATGACGACGTCATCCAGGCGCTTCAGTCCGAAGACCAGCAGGGGCCGGCACGGACCACGCCTGGACCAAGGGCATCGACTACTACTGGTCGTTCACGCTCAAGGGGCAGATGCGCAAGTATTTCTTCTTCGGCCCCGACCTCGATCCCGACTACCGCCAGCGGATGTATGACGCGGCGAAGATCTGGACCGCCGACGATCCCCGGCCGAGCTTCGAGTTGGTCGCCTCGCTGACCAGCGACGATCCGGCCGTGCGCGAGTACGCCCTGGAAGTGCTGCGCCAGTACCGGGAGAACATCGCCGCGCTGGACGACGTGGAGGACCGCTACGCGGACGAAGACCTCGGCGACGATCACGCGGCATGGCAGCGCTGGTGGAAACAGTATGCCGACCGCGGCTGGCAGGTGTTTGAGGATGTCGAGCGCCGCGCCAACCCCTTCCCGCACCCTCGGCACGGCGTAGGCACCGGCCCGGTGGGCGGCGCCTGGGATCCGCCGATCCGCGGCACGCGCGCCGATGCGCGGAACACGGACAACCTCCGGGCGATGCGCGAAACCTCCATCTACCTCATGGCCGAGGAAACCGGCAACGAGACGGTCCGCCGGCTCTACAAGGACAAGATCCAACGCTTCGTCGCCAATCTCTACCGCGTGGGCAACGGCGAGTGGGACAGTGAAAACTACCTGCATCACACGATCGCCCCGTACCACAACCTCTACGACTTCGCGGAAGACGACGAGGTGGTCGCCCTGGCCAAGGCGGCGCTGGACTGGCTCTACACCGCCTCGGCCGTGAAGTACTACCGCGGCCACGCCGTCGCCCCCACCAAGCGCACCGGCGGCGGACTGGCCCGGTTTGTGCAGATTTACTTCGGCGACCGGCCGACGCCCGAGCCCCAGCCCTACGGCGACCTGTTCCACGTCATCACCAGCGCCTACCGCCCGCCGCTGGCCGTGGTCGCCGTCGGTCAGGGCGAGTTCGACCGCCCCGCCGAGTTGATCAACACGAAGCCGACTTATTCCTACTGGCTGCCCGGCCAGGCCGAGTCGCCCGAGACGTGGGAGACGGTCTTCTACGGCAAGAGCTACTACCTCGGCTCGGCGGTGTCGACCTCCAGCCAGGGCGACGTGCGGCCGTGGGACATGCTGATGAACACCCGCGACGGCGGCGCCCGGCACTTCCGCGTCAACAGCGGCACCAGTTTCAACGGCATGCGGCCGGGCGACCAGATCGGCCACTACCGCAACCTCGTCGTCTGGCTCCGGCCCGCCGACGGGAAGCCGTTCACCTTCCAACTGCCAGGCGAAGCAAATGTCAGCCGCGACGACGGCGTCTGGTTCGTCGAGCACGACCAGACCTACCTCGCCATCCGGCCGATCCACCTCGACGCCGCCGCGGTCCAGCCGGCGGTGAGCGCCACCCGCGGCGACGTTCGCTTCACCGCCCAGCCGCGCGGCGATCACTACGCCGGCTTCGCCCTGGAAGCCGCCGATGCGGTGGACCACGACAGCTTCAACGGTTTCAAGCAGGCGGTGCGCAGCCAGAGTGAACTGGACCTCAGCCACCTTGCCGACGGCGCTGCACGCCTGCAAGGACTCGACGGGCGAACGCTGGAAATCACGCACAACCCGGACCGCGACATGCCGCTCGTCAAGCGCGACGGGGAACTGTACAAATGGTCGCAGCATCTGGACGTGTACGGCCCACAGGACGACAACGCACCGGTGTTGCTAAGATGGGGCGGCGGCACGCTTCGTGTCGACGCCGGCGGACACGTGTTCGAGCAAACGGTCCACGACGATGGTACGGTCGAGTTCACCGCCGAGTGACCGGCCCAAGCTCCTGCAGCGATAAAGGCGGACCGTCATGCACCAGCCCGGCACAGGAGCGTGGAAAGAAGGTAGACAGGGCGGCGCAAGCCTCTGTTACGTCAACCTTCCCACTGCGCAGTTGAACATGGTCCAGGCGCACCATGCACGCGTCGGCATCCGTGCGTCCGTCGCATGCACCGCCGCTTCGCCGGACCTGCGCGAACTGGTCGACCGCAACTGGGACATCGCGATCCACGGCCCCACCCTCGACCCGCAACTGGCCGAGGCCTTGCGCGAACTGGATGAGAAAACCCAACGCGGCCTGGTCACCACAGACGACAGCCAGCCAGCCGAACCCGGCAACGCGTTCTACCGCGTCACCGCCCAGCCCGGTGCGCTGGAAGCCGGCCAGCCGCTGCCTGACACGCTGCCGTCGATGCCGACCCGCCCGGACGTGACAGCGCTGATGGCGGAGATCGACGCCGTCGTCGCCGGCGGACAGTGGGCCGTCTGGCGCTTCGACGCCGCCACCGTCAAGGCTCTCGGCGAGCAGGCGCATGCCCGGCTGCTTCGCTGGCTCGGCGACCACCACGCCCGTATCTGGTGTGCGCCGATCCGTGACATCGTGGCCTGGATGCTAGCCGCTCGTCCGTGAACCGACGGAAGCGTGGGGCCGCCGTTACGGCCCGTCCACCTGACGTGCAACTGGAGCCTTGCAATGTTTCAGATCGGCCAGGAAGAGATCGACGCGGTCGCCCGGGTCATCCGAAGCGGCAACCTGTTCCGTTACCACGAGCCGAGCGAGTGCGGCCGCTTCGAGCAGCGATACGCGAAGTACCTGTCTGCCCAATACGTGGGAATGACCGCGAGCGGGACCGGGGCGCTCACCGCCGCGCTGGTGGGGCTGGGCGTCGGCCCGGGCGATGAGGTGATCGTACCTGCACACACCTACATGGCCACCGCCGTCGCCGTTGTGGCCGTGGGGGCGATTCCGGTGATCGTGGACATCGACGAGAGCATCTGCCTCGACCCGGCCGCGCTTGAAGACGCCATCGGGCCGCACACGCGGGCGGTCATCCCGGTGCACATGTGGGGGCAGGTGTGCGACATGGAGGCGATCCTGCGCATCGCCGAAAAGCACAACCTGCTGGTCGTCGAGGACGCCTGCCAGGCCGTCGGCGGCGGGTACCGCGGACGCATGGCCGGCACGCTCGGCCACGCCGGCGCATTCAGCTTCAACCACTTCAAGAACATGACCTGCGGCGAAGGCGGCGCCGTGGTCACCGACGACGCACGGGTCTTCCAACGCGCCCAGTGCGCCATCGACTGCCACCGCTATTACTGGAACGACCGCGAAGCGAACTTCACCGGCTTCGCATTCTCCGGCGCCCGCGCCTCGGAGATCGAAGGGGCAATACTGAACGTGCAACTCGACCGCCTGCCCGCCATGATGCAGGCGTTGCGCGATCAGAAAACACGCATCCTCGGCGAAACGCGCGACGCCGGCTTGATTCCCGTGCCGTTGCACAGCCCCGATCACGAATGCGGGGCGGTGACCATGTTCGCCCTGCCCACCGCACCGCAAGCCGACGCCTTCGCCCACGCCACCGGCGGCACGGTCCTGGCGCGCACCGGCCGGCACACGTACAACGAGTGGGACCCGATTCTCCACCGCCAGGGCGGCCCGATGCCAGTTATGAACGCCTTCGAGTTGCCGCAGAACCAGCGATGCCGCATGAACTACGCCCCGGACATGTGCCCGCGGTCGCTGGCGATTCTCCGTCGCACGGTGTCGCTCGCCAACCATCCCGACCACACGCCGCAGCAGGTCGCCGAGCGAGTTCAGGCGATTCGTGACGCGGCGAGCCAAGTGCTCGGCGACGCCGCACACGCGTCCTAGGCTCTGTCTCACAGCCACCGCGTCGGGCGCCACAACAGCATGCCGCAGGCTGCTATGTGCTGGTGCGCGTCAGATAATCCGGCACACAGCAGCCTTGCGGCATGCTGTGTGGCACCCGCTGGGTTTGGACTGAAGGCGCTCTTGCACGCTGATGTCGCGGTCACTTGGTCGGCCCTTCAAGCACGATGCTGGCGGCGCCGAGAAGGTAGCCGGCGTGGCGGTCGTCAGCGACGTGAAACACCACCTCGTTCGATTCGGCCAGATCGTCCACCGCAACCTCGAACTGGCGGATGAGCGTGTTGTTGGCGGCGGTCACCGCGTGCGGCAACGGGTAGGCGTGGCCGTTGAGGCGCAGCGCCCCCTCGCCCCGCTCCAGCCGCTCCGCCACGATCCGGACCCACGCCCGCTCGGCGCTCGCCAGCCGATCCGCATCCACCGCCACCTTCAACGCCGCCGGCTCATCACGCCCTACCTCGCGCAGCACCGCGTCGGCGAAATACTGCCGGCGATCCACCTCGGCCGACTCGGGCAGTGGACCTTCGAGCGGAAAGGTGTAGACCACGATGCCGCGATCGTCCAGTTCCAGGTCTTCGATGCGGTACGTCGCGCCCGTCACCGCTTCGCGTCGTTCGTCAATGCGGTCGGCAACGGCCTCGGTGGTGAAGTCGGGCGTGCGGATGATCGCTTCGGTGAAGCGCGTGCCGGCCGGCGCATCAACGGTCAGGTTCACCCGCCGCCGCGAGCGGTGATCGTTGAGCACGGCCACGACCAGTTCCCGGCGATCTTCCATGTCGTCGGGCCGGGGGTTGAGCGGGTCCGTACCGTCAACGCTGGCGGCGACGTACAGGTGCGGGTCGGGGTTGTCGACGTGGACGAGCCTGCCACGCAGGTTGCGGAGCAGGTCCATCGCGACGCCTTCGCCGCCATCGGACCACCAGCCGCCGCCGTGTCCGAACCAAGCGAACCCGCGTGCCTTGTCCGGCACGAACTGCAGGGCGTGCAGCAGCTTGGTGGTGGTCCAGTGGAACTTGTTGCGGTCGGCCTGGGCGCCGGTGGAGATGTCCGCATCGGGATACGCCTGCGGGTCCGAGCCCATGGCGGTTTCGGTGTTGACGCTGTAAAGCCACTTGTCGTGGGCGCTCATACCGTAGGCGGTGACGACTTCGTATTGCGCGGCGAGATGATGCGGTGAGCCGCCGTAGTCGTGATCGACCACCGCATCGATGATGTCGATGCCCGCGTCGATGGTGGGCTTGTAGAGCATGTCCCATGCGGCCCAGTGGTCTTCGCCAGGCCGGAAGCCCCAGCCAACCATGAGAAACGCGTCGGAGTTGGCTTGTTTCAGGGCCTGACCCATGGCGAGCATCGGGTCGAGGTAGAACATGAGCATGCCGCGGCCGGACCAGTAGGTGAACTGCGTTTCGTCGTAAATGTGCCAAGGCGTGATTGCTTCGAGCTCACGGCCCTCGGCGGTGTAGGCTTCGCCGTCGGCGATGTCTTCGGGCGGATGAAACTGCGGCTGCCACTGCCCGCCGTAGACCGACGCCATACCGCCGTAGGGTGGGGCGTGGACGGGCGAGTGGACGTTGCCCTGTTCGTCGCGGCCGCGGCGCCAGTCGCGCGGCGTGGTCCACTGCCAGGGCGGCGCGTCGAACTGCTTCGTCCAGCGCAGGTGCGGCGCGATCTGGCCGTCGTGCTTGATGTGCACAGGTCCGCCCTCTTCCGCTTTGGACTCGTCGAAGTAGCGGTTGATGAAGCCGGCCCGGTTGCGGTTGGCCCAGTTCAAGTACGGCTCGTTGTAGTACTCGACGTACAACGGCCGGCCGGCGTCACGGGCTTTGGTGGCCAGGTGCACGCCGAGGCGTTCGCTGCGCTCGCGCCAGTCGCCGTGGGTCAGGCGCGGTGAGGGGCGCACGCGGTCGCCGAGGGTGTTGATCATCATGTGCGTGATTTCGCCGTCCCCCAGTGCTGGGTCGTGTGCGCCGGAGGCGTCGTGGCGGATGCGACGATCCATCGCCAGCCGGTAGCGCTGGGTGTGCCCCTTCGGCAGGTTGAACGAGCCGAACAGGCCCGCGGGCACGGCGTTCGTACCGTTGATGTCGAGCATGCGGCCGGTCACATGCACGTCCACCGTCTCGGCGGTCTGGTCCTCGGCGTTGATCAGGTCGATACCGGTGACGGTGAAGCGCAACGTGCCCACGCCCAGCGGATTGATCGTGCCAATCGCCACCGCGTCGATGGCGTCGAGATCCAGCCGTTGGTTGCTGTCGAAGTGGCCGCCTTCAGGAGGCGACGCCCACAGCGCCACCGCGAAGTCGTCGAAATGAGCGACTCCCGTGTTCTCCGCCTGCACCAGGCTCACGGCCCACGAATGGTAGTACCACGTCCCATCCTGCTTTTCGCGCACCGCCACAAAGACGCCGGCATCGTCGCGCACGTCCTCCGTCCGCACTCGGATGCGCAGCGCGTTCCATGCGGAGAGATCGCGCGGCTCGTCGAACACGTGAACCGACCAGCGGGCGTGGTTCCAGTTCACCCGCTTCTCGCCCATGTCGAACGTGAACGCCTGCCCACCTTCAATGGCCGTGGCGTCGGTGAACTTGTCTTGATTCATGTCCACCAACGGTTCGCCTGAGGCAGGCTGGGTGAAACCTGCCACCAGGGAGGTTGCGAAAGCCGCCGCCGCGGCTGCCGTTTGTCCAAAGTGCGTCATATTTCGTCTTCCAATATTCGCGGCACGTTTGGTGGGTCCGAGCCACCGGTGCATAACAAGGAACTGCTTCCACGCTTTGGCTAGCGGGAATTCAGTTTGCTTCGAGTCGTTGAGCGCGGATCGGGTGCGTCCGCACCTGCCCGTTCTCCCGCACGACCAGGCCGACGGAGCCTTCAAATGTGATGCCCTCACCGGCCCACGTGAACGGGTGCAGGTTCATCAGCACGATGATCTCGCGATCGCCGTCGAGGCGGATGCGGGTCACTCGGCCGTGTTCATCAAGGTTTTCGTATTGCGGCTCGGATTCACCGTCTTCACTGACGCCGAAGACCCAGGTGGCGCTGGTGTTGCCCGGCATGTCCCACTTGAGCACCAGCGAGCGCGTGTCGTACGCGGCGGCCCGGCCGCGATCATCTTCCACGCCGCGGTTGCGGCCGAAGGGCTGGTCCGTGCCGTTGAGGTCGTCGCGCTCGATGATGTCGAAGCCGGGCTGCCGGGTGGGGTGGACGATGGCAAGGTGACCGGTGACGCCTTCGGGCGAGCCGAGCGTGGCGGTGAGGCCGTCCACCTGCGTGTCGTCCACTTGGTAGGAGTGAAGCCGCCAGACGGTGTCGCCCATGGTGCGGACGTTGTCGCGGACGATCAGCAGGTCGGGATGGACGAGCATGACCTGGCGGTCGTAGGCGTTGATGCCGACGGCGGGGGTCGACCGGCTAAGGTCGAGTGCGGGATTAAAGGGATAGATGTTGCGAGCGTTGGCGTAGTCGAACACGCCGGGGTGGTAGGCGTCGTCGCTGATGAAGCCGGCGGCGTATTTGGCGGGCAGAATCCAGTTGCTGACGCCCTTGAACTCGATCTGCGTGCCGCCGGCGGGCCCCTGCTTGTAGGCGTTGCCGTAGGTGCCGCCGGGTGGCGCGGTCCACGCGGCGTTGCCGAAGAAATGGACGTTGCGGGCCCAGTGGAACATGCGGGCCTTGTCCATGTGGTGATGTCCCCAGCTTTGGCCGGCGCGGAGGACGGTGAACGTCTCGCGTTCCTGGTCGTCGCTGGCGCGCAACGTCGAGCCGTAGCCCTGATGCCAACCGCTGGTCAGGTCGGGTGGCGTGGGCTCGACCTCGGCGGTGAGTTCGTGATTCTTTTCCAGGATCAGCCAGGCCATGTGGCTGGCGATGCGCTGGATGTCGCGGTTGTCCGAGCGGGCGAAATCGGGCAGTGCGTCACGGAATTCGCGCATGAACCGGTCGGGGTCCACGCCGTGGTCGCCCACCGGCGGCGGCACGCGTTTGCCGTCGAACTGGGCGTCGCGCGGCGAATGAATGCGCGTCCAGACCTCGAACATGCGGGCGAAGCGGATGTCGTCGAAGAAGTCTTGTAGACCCGCGTCGCGCAGTTGCCGGGCCAGCGGGATCAGGTTGTGCATGGTGTGGGCGGCGTAGGTGTGGCTTTCCTCCCACATGCCGCTCTGGGGATAGGCGTAGCGATCCAGGGCCATGTCCATCTGCTGCTCGCCGTGGGCAAGGAAGCGCTCGCCTTCAGGGTGGCCGAGGTCGACCAGCGCCCGGCCGAAGGCGCTGATGCCGCGGTAGAGGTCGGCGTTGAAGTTCTGGTTCTCCATGCCCTGGTAGGTGGGGTTGAGCGCTTCGGGATGGGTCCAGGGGAGCATGGCGCGATAGCCGGGGTAGGCCGACTCGTCGATCGCCATGTATGCCAACATGGCCGGCCCGACCATGCGCTGCGAGATGGGAACGTCGCCCGCCATCGGCTTTTGATGTTCACGGGCCCACGCGATCAGCCCCTGCGAGCCGAGCCCCTGGCGCACCTCGGGGTTCGAACCGTTGAACAGTTGCAGGCCCGACCGGCCCTCCGTGCCAACGAGCACGCGGCGAATGAAACCCGCATATCCCAACTCGCCCGCCGGCGCCGTCTCTTCCAATGTCACCGCCGAGCCGTCGCCGTTCCACACCAGCGGCAGCCGGTTGATGCGGTCCAGCGGCCAGACGCCTTCCTGCACATGAGCCTTGGCGAAGAAGCGGTCGTCCTCCGCATCCACCGCGAACAGCGCCCACCGACGATGGCCTTCCAGCAGCCACGCCTCCAGGGCGATGCGATCTTCCGCACCGGCCAGTCCCACCATGCCCCGGCTCATGCGGTCACCTGCCACCTCCGGCCGCTGGTACAGGTCGATGTGGTTGATCTTCGCCCGTGTCCATTGGTCGGGCCGAACGTAGAACCCCCCCACCGCCGTCTTCCGCTCGGCCGTGCGAACCCCCAGTGTCTCCTGCTTGCCGGCGAAGTAGTTGAACTGCGACCAGACCATCATCCGCGCCAACGCCTTCTGCCCTTCGATGGTGATGTAGTCGCCCGTCGGGTTCGCCCGGTCCAGGTCCGACCAGTCCGCCAGCCGTTGATCGCCGGGCAGGAAAAACTGATCCACCGGCCAGTCGTTGAAGCTGAAGACGAACTTCGAATGGCCGCCGAGATCGAAGTCTTCCGTCAATTGCACGTAAGGCTTGCCCTCGTACAAGCGAGCCTGTACGCGATACGTGCGATCATTCTCAAACGTGTAGGTGATGGTCGATTGCAGGTAGACCGGCCCACGCTCGACCTCGCTGCGGATCGCCCGCACGCGGAGCATCGCGTCCAGGTAGCTGCTGCCGATCCACCGCCCATCCTCTCGGGCCACGCTCATCACCGGCCCGGGCAACGCGAACGGCGACGCTGGCACATCAAATGCAACGCTGCCCGTCACCACCTTCGCCGCAAACACGTCGTTCCGGAACACCGCCACTTCGACGTCGCCCACCCCCTCGGCCGGCTCCAGTTGCAGCGACGTTTCGTGCGAAGGTTGCTGCCCGGCATCACGCTGCACAACATGCACGATCTGCTGCCCAGGCTCATCAAAGCTCACCAGCGTCCACAGCCGGGCACGGCGAACGGCGCCGCGATCGCCCTCGAGCACTTCCACCTGATGCACCAGCGCTTCGCCGGCCGCGCTGGTTAGCCCCAGCCGGTCGGCAGAGACCGGTGCGTCAAGCTCAATGTCGAACGACACCGGCTCACGCTCGTAGGGCATGTCGAAGTATTCGTTGACCGCGAAGCGGGCGAGCGTGGTCTCCTCCGCATTCGCAGCGTTGGCGAAGTTCAGCATCGTCGCGATGGCCACAATCAGACCTGTGCCGGCCAACGTCAGATCACACAACGGGAGGTGGAGCATACCCAGTCAACCTTTGTCACCTGATGGTGAATGGAACATCTCAAACGCGAATCCGCCGCATCAGCGGTTGGCCTGCACGGCAGCCTTGAACGCATCGGGCAGTTGCGGTTCGGCTGCGTTACCGTCGGTGACGGTGAAGCCAAGCCGGCGGGTGCCCGTGCCGAGGTTGAACTCGATGGTGACATGCCCTTCGTAAAGGGAAGGGCCCAGCAGGTCGGCAGTGCGCGGGTTGGGCGTCGCATCGCTCTTGGTTTCCGGGCCGATGAAATGCCGGCTGGCGGGGTCGGAGGGCAACTGCCGGCGCTGCCAGAGTTGGATGCCCATCGTGTCACCTCGCTCCCACCGGTCGCTCTGCCGCACCCAGAAGCCAGCCACGTCACGTTTCGCCGGGTCGGCGTTGTAGACAGCAACACCACCAGGGCGGGCACCCCCCAGTTCGCGCTGCGCGGCGGGATTCATGGTCACCTCCGGCTTGTCGTAATAACAGGGGAGGTAGAGGGCGTTGTGATGCTCGCCGGTGAGGCTGACCGCGAAACCGGAAGCGGGCAGCCAGGCGTGGCCGGCCTCGGCGGGATCGTCGCCGTAGTACGCGTCGAAAACGTAGACGTTGCGCGGCCCGAGGTTGGATTGTTCTTCCAGCAGAACGACGTTGTCGCCCGCGGTGAGGGTGACACGGTAGGTGCGATCATGCTCGAAGCGATAATCCAGTTGCACTTCCCAGGCGGCCGAGGCGTCATCGACCGGCTCAACGCGGGTCAGCGTGCTTTCGAACCTGAGCAGGCGGGGGTACGTTTCCAGGTAACCATGGCCGCGCCATCGTCCATCAGGCCCGCGAAAGGCGACAATCGGCCCCGGCACCGAGTACGCCGGCGCACCCCCGGGTGGCGCTTCATATTGCCCCACAGGCACACGAATCTGAAAACGACCGACGTCGAGGTCTGCCGTGTCGATCACCAGTGCGATCGGCGGCGCGGAGTCGGGTGCGTTCGCACCGCCCACCGGCGGCATCGTCTCGCCGGTTGCACCTGCCGCTGACTCCGCCCAAGCCCGCTGGCCGCCTGTTGCGGCCAGCGCCATCGCCACCGCACTCAACATCATCAGGAACATCCAGCCGTTCACCTGCGCGAAAGAATGCGTCATGCGCCTGCCCCTTCTTGATGCCACCTGAAGTTCATCCATCCCACTTGCCGGACGCAGCCTCGCTTGCCGATGCCCGTTTGCCGCTCCGTCACCTTCGCCAGGCTTCAACGGGAAGCCCGCAAGGCGATGGTGCAAGATAACAAGGAGTGCGTTAAATCGCATCTTCGTTGCGTAAAAACATCCTTTCCCGGACCCGGCCGTTCGCCGTATTTCAGCAATGCGCTATGCATGATACGGACATGTGCTATGCTGGCGCCCATGGATCAACAAAGCACGCACGGCCAGCTTGGCACCGGGTATTTTGAGGTCTGCCAGGATGCGGGAGGCCAGTGGACGCTGGTCGATCCCGATGGTCGGCCGTTTCTGTTCAAGGGGGTGTGCGGGGTCAACCGTGCGGGCACGCAAGGCGGACGCCTGGCCCGGCCAGGCCCCTACGCGGCCACCGTTGATCGCAAGTACGACTACCCGCGCAGCCCCCAGCGCTTCGTCGATGCCACCCTCGAGCGACTGCGCGACTGGAACTTCAACGCGTTGGGGTCGTGGGTCACCGAAGAGTTTTTCGATCAGGGCATGCCGTTCACTGAAATTCTTGAGTGCGTCATGCAGGGCAGCGTTCTCAAAGCCCCCGGCATCAAGTTGCCGGATGTTTTCGATCCGGCCTGGCATGAGGCGATTGACCGGCAGGCCCAACTGCTCTGCACGCCCCTGCGAAACAGCCGCGAACTGATTGGCTACTTCACGGACAACGAATTGTCGTGGGGCCAGCCCGGCACCGATCAGATCTGGGGCGCGTCCGAACTGGCCAACCGCAAGGGGCCCACGTTGCTCCAGGCCATCCTGGGCATGGAACAGGACTGCCCCGCACGGCGCGAGGCTTGGGCGTTCGTGCTCGAGAACCATGGCAGCATGGAACAGATCGGCCGGGCGTGGGACGTGGCGTTGTCGCGGCCGGAGGATGTGACGCGGTTGAACCAAGCTGGCCAGATCCTGTATTCCACGGGCTATGGGCAGGATCATCACGACTTTTCACGCAAGTTCGCCCATGCGTATGTCCGCCACACCGCCGAGGCCATCCGCCGCCACGATCCGAACCACCTGATCCTCGGCGCGCGGTTCGGGAGCCCGCCCGGCGAAGCGGTGTTGCAGGCGTTCCGTCAGCCGTGGGTGGACGTGGTCAGTGCGAACAACTATCGCGTGGATCTCTACGGCCGAATGAACGCGTACTGGCAGGGCCACGAGATGCCGCTGCTGGTCGGCGAGTTCGCCTGGGCCTCGCCGCCTTTCGTCAGTCCCGATCACTGGACCGAGCAGGACCGCGCCGATGGCGAAAGCGTGGAATCGCATGTCCAACGCGTCGGCCCGGAAAGCCTCGTGCACGGCATGAGCCATCCCGGCGTCGTCGGCTACACGTGGTACCGCTGGATTCAAGACCGCAACGGGCGGCCGGTCGCTTACGGGCTGGTCGACACGAATGATGAAGTCAATCCACTTAACGTCGACCTGTTGACCGAGGTCAACGCCCGCCTCGAATCCCTCGTCACCCTCCACCATCCTGCGGCTCGTGCACATGGTGGCTGTTGTCATTCATAACGTTTGCGTTGATCGTCAAGCCGGGAGCCCAAGAAGATGCCTCCGGTCTTTGGCCATCACCGTGAACGCATTGACCGGGAACGCTCCACCTGACCCAGCACCTTCCTCCAGGAAGGAAAAAAGATATCTCGACGTCCATTCGCCGCGAACTGTGGCAATGGCTCGACCAGTACGCCCCGTGGCGGCGCCCGCTTTACACCCGCTGTCCAGCTTGTCCATGTCCACGATCCAGCGTTCCACCGTCAACGCCTTTCAGCCTCCCATGTGCCTCGGGCAGCATTGCCTGATAAACACACCGTCGGCCCGTTGCTGTGGCCCCATTTCGATGCGCGTCTCCACGACCGTGCGAACGCCGAGCATGTCCGTGAAACCGCGCGGCTCGACATACGCGGTGGCCCGGCCGGCGTTTGGAGGGGCTGGTGGTGGCGGTGGCAGGGCCGGCGACTGTATCACATCAAGATTTTGCCTGAGAACATACCCAAGAGCGTGGCTTGTCGAAGCTCACCTGATAGGGTAGATTTCACGTGTAACCTAAGCTGCGGACGTTTGCCGCAACCGCCCGTCAAGATCGGTTCCGTCTCTGGATCGCAACCATGAACAGCCTCACACGTGCCCTGTCCGGGCTGCTGGCGATAAATCTCGTACTGCCTGCCATGGCCGCCGGCGCCTCCGTCCAGCGTCACTTCGTCGGCCTGGCGGGCGCGAAGCCGGATGCCGAACACCTTGCCACCGAGGGCGAGTTGCCGCGTCAAGGCACGCTGCATGCACCAGCCGGCTCGGCTTCTCATTCGTGACGATTCAAGCAGTCGGCCGCACCATGCCGTGACACCGGAATGTCTGGCACCGTTGATCGCCACATGCGACGCAATCAGAAAACAATGTGAAAAGGTGACTGACCATGATCCATCGATCGATGACGTACCTGGTGCTGGCGTTCCTGTTGCCCTTGCTCACCGCGCCGGTACTGGCGGCGACGACGTACCACGTGCAGGCGGACGGCGGCAGTGATAAGCACGATGGCCTGACCCCCGAAACCGCGTTCCGCACGATCCAGCAAGCGGCTGACCTCGCTCAGCCAGGCGACACCGTGCTGGTGTATGAAGGCGTCTATCGTGAACGCGTCACGCCACCGCGCGGGGGCTCGAGCGACGAGCAGCGGATCACGTACATGGCCAACCCCGGGGACCACGTGATCATCACCGGCCTCGACCTCTGGACGCCCGAGTGGCAACGGCAGGACAACCTGCATTACGCCACGCCAGACGAGGCGATCTTCACCGACAAACACTATGTCGATGGCGGCAACCCTTATCGCATCGGCTACTGGATGCGCCGCGGCATGACGCTGGGGCACGTCGTGGTGGACGGCGAGGAATACGCCGAGCAGACCAACCGCGAGGACGCCAACGCCGAGCCTCGCCGCTGGTGGGCCGATCAGCGCACAGGCACAATCTATATCCACTTCGATGATGACCCGGACGGGAAGACCGTCGAAATCACCACCCGCCGTGGCGTGTTCCGCCCCTATCTCAAGGGTCTGGGTTACATCACCGTGCAAGGATTTGACCTGGCCTACTGCGCCAACAATGGAGCCGTGCCCGGCGTCGTTGACCGGATGCACCCGCTGTATCAGAGCGGGCTGATCAGCACGCGGCAGGGCCACCACTGGCGGATCATCGGCAACACCATCCGCAACGCCAAGGGGCCAGGCCTGACCTTCAGCGCCGGCACCGACATCGCAGACGAGCACTGGTGGGATCCGCACGGCCTGCTCAACGGCCAACCGCACATCGAAGTGAACTACCCCCGCCTCAGCGGCGGCGACAACGAACACGTCCCCGGCAACAGCCAGATCGAAGCCCGCCCGTTCAAAGAAGCCGGCTTCTGCCTGATTGCCAACAACGACTTTCACGACCTTGGCGCCAGCGCCATCTGCGGCATCGGCAGCCTCGGCAACACGATCTACGGCAACCGTTTCGCCAACGTCTCCCGCCTTGTGCTACCCAAGTCGGCCGAGGACGGCGTCATCAAGCTGCACATGCAGTTCGGCACGCTCATCGAACGCAACCTCTTCGAAGATTTCGCCGGCGACCACCGCGCCGTCTGGCTGGATAACAACGCCGTCGGCTCGGTGGTGTCACGCAACGTCTTCCTCGAACACCCCGGCCGAACGCCGGTGGTTTTCCTCGAGATTTCCAGTTCCCTCGATCAGTACCTCTCCGTGATCGACCACAACATCTTCATCAACTGCGCCCACGCCGTCGTCTCGGCCGGAGCGGACGGCGTGGCGCTGTATCACAACCTCGTCTACGGCGGGGAAAGCGGTTTCGCCATGGGAAGCAACCGACACACCATGCTCGGCGCGGACTACGGGAACATGCGCATCCACGTCTGGAACAATCTTTTCGTCGATCAGCAGCGGGCTTATGGTTTCGGCTACAACCAGGCGATCAACCACCACACCGCCGACTTCAATCTCATGTACGCCGCCGACGACGCGGGCTTTCACAGGTTTCTGCTGAGCGACGGTGGCACAGGGGACGGCCCCGGTGAACACGGTAAGCCACGGCCCAACGTCGTCCAGTACTCGATCGACGACATCGACGCCGCTCGCGCCGGCGATGGCAAGCATTGGGAGCCCGACGTCAACTGGGGGGCCAACAATGCCCCTAACGGTGTCGAAGCCGACCTTGTCCACTGGCGTCACACGATGGGCGACACCATCGACCGCCATTCCGAAGAACGCATCTTTGAAGAGGCCACCTATAGCGGGCGGGCCGTGACGCTTTTCCTCGGCAGCGAGCCGAGCCTGACAGATGCTCCCGTCATGCCTGGAGCGATGATTGACTTTCAAGGTCAGGTGATTCGTGCTCCCGTTCAGGCTGGGCCCGTTCAGGGTCTCGGCGCAGACCGGCATACGATCACCTTCTGGGATGACGAGCAGCGGCCGGCACTACCGGATCTGCCCGCCGCGCCAAGCGACGTGGTCGTGACCGTGCATTCAGATATTGAGATGCGCGTGCAGTGGACCAATCACGCACCGGACGCGCGATTCATGCATATCGAACGGCGGATCAACGATGGGGAGTGGGAGTTCTGGGGCTATATCACCACCACGCAGAACCACATGCGCGATTACGACCTGGATACACGAGTCAACAGCTACGACTATCGCATCGCGGCCCGCAATGCTGCCGGCCTGTCCGACGTTGTCGAGGGGGCGCGTGCTGACGGCCGCTGAAACCCGTTGCTTTGCAAATGGCCTTATCAGCGGACGGGGCTCGCAATCATGGCCATGTAAGGTGAAGGCCATCGGCGAAGTGGTCGTGCGGCTCGTCGCCGAGGAGCTTTCGTCCACGGGACAGGTCGTACAGCGGGCGGTCCGTGCCCGGCCCGGCATCAAAATGAAGGACAAAGTCGGTGCCGTCGGCTTCGATAACGCAGGTGAAGAAACGGCCGAGATCACGCGAACTGACGTAAGGCCCCTCATGCCCGAGCGCCACCAGACGGCGGCGCAACGAAGCGGTTTCGCCAGGCCGCTGCCTTGGCGCCGCGGGAACGATCGCCATCCAGTGCGTGCGTCCGCCACCCATTCCTGGACCAGCGGGGAAACCTCGCCCCCCCTCGACAACAAACCCTTGACCGGAAGAGACTGACGCGGTAGGTTTCACGTGTAACCCAGCCGGTGCTTTATCTGGGTGGCAAGCTCGGCGATGACATGGTGTCGCTCCACCACGTAACTGCATCGCGGCCGGGCGGACCATCTGTCGATTCCCACGGAGGCTTGCATTGCAACGAGTTGCAAACCGCTTCACCAGGACGGGGACGCCCTCAGCCTGGCGGCTCATGGCGACCGTTGCGGTTGTCGCCATTCTTGCCTCTTCGGCCGGAGCCGAGTCGGACTGGCTGGACGACCACTGGCCAGTCACGGATGACGAAGTGGGCATGGAATCGGAGCGGTACTGGCATGACCTGTCGTTCGGCGGCTGGGTGACGTACCCTCAGATCACATGGGGTGAGGATCGCTCCGAAACCTGGTGGGAGATTCTCGCCGCTGAGCACACGCACACGTTCGGCTACGCCATCGACGAGGGGCAGTTGAAGCGCCAGTGGAAGACGCATCTCGACCAGAACGCCATCACGCAGCGGCGATGGGGTAGCGAAGCAATGCATCCGACCGTGCTCCGCTTTTTTCTGGAAGAAGACGGCGCACCGGATCTGGTCGAACTCCGGAGTTTCAAGCTGAACGACGCCGGCCACACGGGCAGGATCGAGGGACTGGCCGACGGCCAACGGGTGTGGGTCTATGAATGGGACCAGCCGGTGGGCGATCGATGGCGGGCGCCGGTCACCGCCGGGGCGGGATCGCTGGTCGACACGCTGCACGTGGTCACGACCGGCGACGTGTTGTTGCGGCGCATTGAGGTGGCCCCCCAGCCCCCTTCCCTCAGCCGCTTTGTTGACCTGCTGGAACTGCCCGATCCGCCACCCGTCGCCGCGGCGCGAGACTGGGCCGCGATGGAGCAGGCTACTTGGACGCAATGGCTGCAAGCACTGGACGCACAGGAGCAGGCAGCCCCCCGAGAACAAATCAAGCGGGTGTGGCGGGGCCTGCTGCTCGAGGCACTGCTGGAACGTTTTGACGAACCTGCAGACTTGCGATTGAAAGCACGGCACGAACTGGTCGACATTCATGATCGACTGAGGTTGCGACTTGGCAGCGACCACCATCACTGGGCCATCCTCAACGAACCCGCCGCCGACCAGGCCGCGATCCTCCAGTTGCTGCGGTCCATGATGCACCGCGGCTCGGCTAACGCCGATCGGGCGATGGCACGGTATGAGCAGTTTCGGCGCGATGGAAAACTCCACGCCAGGCTCGATCTTGCCCTCGATGAATGGGAGCACCTGTTCCAGCGCCGGGTTGATCAGGCACGTTTCGGCGAGGCGTATTGGTTGCTTCAACAGTTTGCCGACGAACAGGAGCGCGACGAGCGACTGCGGACGCTGATCCAGGTTATGGGCGCCACGCCCCACCTGACACAGGAACATCGTCCGCTGATCGAAAACACCCTCCTGGACGATTACCGGCTGGATATGAAACCACAGTCGCGCACCCGCGTGATGGAAGCCGGCGACCTTCGGCGGCAGGCCGAGCGATTGCTGTTTGCCGGTGAGCTTGCCGCGGGTCCCGACCAGGCGGAACGCGCCCTTGATCAGCTTGACGCCCTGTTCGAGACGGCGTCGCAGGCCCACACCGTGGTGGCGCAATCCGACCGCGTCTACGTCGACACATGGAACGTCATCGAAGCGATGGTCCGCGATAACATTCCGCCCGCACTGCGAACGCTGTTAAGCCAACGACACGAAGCGGCCGTGCAAGGCCTCCGTCCATTCGACTCTTTGGATGACGTCGAGGTGATGACGATGTTCCGTCGCTACCCTTACGCCCCGACCGTGCAGCAGTTGATGCTCGGGCTGGCGGAGGAGAATCTGCGCGAGGGGCGATTCGGCATGGCGGATCGTGGGTTTGAGGAATTGTCGCGGGTGACAGACGCGGCGCAGCTGCGCGAGCGAGCCCAAGCCGGCCGAGCGACCGCGAAAGCGTCACGACCGGTGGAAACGCCGATCTCGGAAGTGGATCAGCCCTGGCAACTTCGGCATGTCTACTGGCCGGACGAGGCAGGCGACGCACCGCGGATCACAGACGCGCTCCCACGGGCGACGCTGCGTCCGATCGAGTTGGTGATGACCGGGACCGGAACCTTTGCCGCCGACCCGGGCCTGCTTGCGGCCTATGCCCCAGACCGGCGCACGCCGAGGTGGGTCCGCCACGCTCCGTGGACGCCTGGACAGGCCAACCTTGCCGAAGCCGACACGACGACTGTTCAGGTGCTGCCCGGGCTGTTGCGGACCGCGTCCGATCCTCGGCAGGTGGTGCTCCGGTGGGGATGGAATGCGACGCAGCAGCAGCCTCAGCCGCCGGTCGCCTTCAACCGTCGCAACGGGCAACAACAATGGGCGGCCCGCACGGCCACGGCCTGGCACGATCGCCGCCCACTTGGTTCGCCGGCAATCGGCGAACAGGTCTACCAGTTAGCGATCAGCGGTGAACGCCGAACCGCCGACCTCTGGCTGATCTGTCACCATGCGGCCACCGGTGCGGTGCTCTGGGAGCGTCGCCTCGCAGAGGTGGTGACCGACCTGGTGGACACGAGCGAACGCAGCAGCGATGTGGCACGGTTCGGCGCGACGGTCACCGCAGACGATGGTGCGATCTACATCGCCAGCCAACTCGGCGTGGTCGCCCGTCTGGATGCCCGTAATGGTCAGATCGACTGGCTGCACCTTTACAACCCGGCTGACGCGCCCGATCCGGAGCAACTGCGCGTCCGGGCCGGGCACAAGCCGTTGCTGAGCGAGGGTCATGTAATCATCATCCCACGGGATCGCCACGGCGTATTCGCCCTGGACCGCCAGACGGGCGAACTGGCATGGGACCGGCTGATGATGCCCAGTTGGCGGACGGCGGGCATCGTTGACGGGACGCTGATTCTCGCTGAACAGCACATGGTCGTCGGCGTGGCCCCGGCCAGCGGCGAGCGACGCTGGACCCGGCTGCTGGCCGCGCCAATACTGCACGGGCCGGTGGCCGCCGAGCGCAGCGCATGGCTGGTCGATGTGGATGGTTCCGTCATCGGCATGGACGCCCATTCGGGCACATTCAAATCCTTGCATGCCGATCCGGTCGACGCACTGGCCAAGGATCAACGTGTGCTGGGCCTGGCAGCGCTGGGCGGGCAGGTGACACTGCTTGTTGATGAGCCCGACGAACGTTGACCTGAGCAAGACCGCCGACCGCGGTGGCTTCTGCGGTTGCAACGCGGGCCGGCAGCACCATCGCTCCAGCCCCTCGCCATGGCCGGCCACCCGCACCCGCTGGTGGGCTGTCTGAAACCGGTCGATCGCCGGGAACCCGTCGGAGCGTTTCTGTATTCCACGTTGGCGGAACCTGCTGACGAACGGGATGGCCGTCTCGAGTCGCCGCAGAAGGTCATCACCATGTCCATGGGCTGCCTGCGCAATGATGAAGGAGACGGCGTTTGACGCCGCCTCCTTCATCCTGTCAACCATGTTGGCCAAGTCCGGCCGCAGAGGCTTGCACGGCTTCCGCCCCTGGCAAGGTCATTCCTCCACGTACCCGATATAGGGCGCGATGCCGCCTTCCTCACGGGGGACGGTTTTGGTTTCGCCGTTGCGCGTTTCCTCAACGAAGATGGGCACCCTCTCGCCATAGGCGACCTCGGTGAAGTAGGCGAACGCCGAGGCGTCTTCGGTCACGAACATGGGGGCGAGGTCGACGCGGGAGGTGGAGTAGCAGAACGTGCCGAGCACTTCGGACCTGCCGCCGTTTCGGGTATGCACGAGCGTGCCGCCGCGCTCGGTCTTGTAGCCGAAGATCCACGCCTGTCCGCCGTTGTTGGTGAAGTGCGTGCCGTAGTTTTCGATGTTGAGCTGGCGGGCCCAGACGTTCTGGCCCGGCTGCATGTGGAAGTCGTGCGTGCACACGTCCTCAAAGTAGAGATCGTTGTCGGAGGTGGTGGTGATGTTCGACTCGATGCTGCGGAGGACGACCGGCCGATCGGTGCGGATCTCGATGCCGCCGCCGATGCGGGAGAAATGTTCGATCACGACCACCGGCGCCTCGCCGTCTTCGATGATCAGGTCGGGGCTGATGAGCTCGCGCTGGCCGATCTGCCCGCCGGTGCTCATGATCCGCCGCACCTTGTTGCGGACGATCACCGGCGAATGGAAGGCGACCTCGTGCGACAGCAGGATGCTGGTGGCGCCGTTGTCGATCGCCTCCTGCACGATCGGCGCGGCGTCGCCGCCATCGGGCACCGGCTCGATCACCACCCAGTCGGCCGGGTCGTCCCACGGCACCTCCGGCGTTTCGCGGATGGGCAGATTCAGCGACGCACGCGGGCCGCCGAAGGGGGCGTTGGCGTCGCCGGTCATGTATTCGTCGATGTCCGCCTCGGCCACGCCTTCCGCACCGTCTTCGCGCACGAGCGCGGCCTGGTAGCCGCTGGTAGTGACGTTGCGCGCGAGGAAGGCGGTGTCACCCACGTGGATGGCGGGCACGTCGCTTGCGTCGCCCTGGCCGATCAGTTCACTGTCGATGATCACGGTGAAACTGGCGGCGCGCAGGGCGGGGACGCTGTTTTCGCTGCGCAGGCCGCGGATGGCGACGCTCTGGCCCTCGTTGACGAAGGCGACCCGGTTCTGGTTCGTGAGCGTGATGTGCTCGAAGGTCTGGCTGTTGACGGTGTGGCCGGCGCGGACGCCGATGTCGAAGCCGTCGACTTCGATGTTACGCGCCAGCAACGGGCCGTTCATGTCGCGGTGGGACATGTCCAGGCCGATGGCGCCCTGGCCGTCCTGCGAGACAATGCGGATGTTGCGGGCCGCGCCCATGTTGTTGGCGTAGAACTGCAAGCCCACCGCGCCGGGATTGTTCTGGCCCACGTCGAAGGTGATGTCGTGAACATAGTTGTGGAACCAGTCGGCCGAGCCGAATCCGCCGCACCACATGATGCTCCTGGGCTCGTTGGGATCGGTGAACGTGCCGTCCTTGAGCCGGATGACCGTCTCCACCCCCGCCCCTTGCACCCAGTTGAAGCCCCACGCCTCGCGGCCGCTGCTGTCCTGCTTCGACCACTCGAGGGTGTCGGAGACGAGGTACGTGCCCGGCGGCAGGTAGATGATGCGGTGATGGCCCATGTTGTCGTGCAGGGCGCGCTGAAGGGCTTCGGTGTCGTCGGTCTCGCCATCTCCCGCAGCGTTGTAAGGCGGTTGCGTGACGTCCACGATCCGGTCAGCCTCGGGGAAGGCGATCCGGCGATCCGCGTCAATCATCGCGCCGATCGGCCGCGACTGCGAAACCGGCTGACCGTCTCCACCATCCTGCGCCACCGACGCTCTGGCAACAAGCAGCAGCATGGCGAGAACGATCACCGCTCGGGCAAGAACAATGCTTTTTCGAAGACCTCGGCAGACATTGCTAGACATAATCCTGTCTCCTTTTCGTAAGTCAGTTCACATGACGCCATACATCCGCCGGCCGCTCGCTTCGTCGTCCACCCATCCGAGTGCGTGCATGGCGCCATCGATCTTCCATTCCACATCGCCGACACGGGCCGCCGATGCTCAGCCTGACGTCCTGGTCTTTCCTGATGCGAGCACACAGGGTGACCACGTTTTGATTATTGAGCCTTGAGCCGTCAGCTTTACGCCATGAGCCAGCGACAGATCAAACGGACGGGAACTTGCTGGCTGAAGGCTTAGAGCGCCTAAATGGCCTCCCTCTCCCATCCAGGGAGAGGGCTGGGGTGAGGTGGGGCGTCCATCAACCGTACGTCGCCGGCAAGGCCGAGTGTCGATCGAACTCCACACTTTCACCGCTCAGCTTCCGGGGGCGCCGGCACCTTCTTTCCTCAGGGGAGAAGGATTTTTAAAAAGCGCTTAAAGCGAACGGCTCAAGGCTCAATAAACATTGTCCGTCGTTCGATCCATCGCAGTTCGTCTCCACTCATACTCCGCTGTTCATGGAGCTTTATATTCAATATTACTGGGGAATCATTCCCGCTCGCGACGTGCCGAGGCTACTCGCTACCACGGCGTTGCACCTGGTCTGAGACGATCAAAATCGACTGCGCGTCAAAGCCATTGGCCTGCCAGTCCTGGAACGACATGACTTCCTGGGTGGAGAAATAGAGGCCAAGCTGGCCTTGCTCGACCTGCCCGAAAACATAGGTGTTGGCTTCACTCGTGAGGGTGTTGTAGAGGCGTTGCCAGTTGGCAGTGGCGTTGAAGATCCGACCTCGACCAACCACGAGCCGGTTGTTGCGCAGCGTCATGTATTCGTTGTAAAGTCGTTCGCCGTTGAGTTGCCGACTGTCTTCCTGTAGCGAGATCAGTACGCCGCGTTCAGCCTCAATATGATTTCCGTCGAAAGTGAGATTGGACGATCCGCGAATCAGGATGCCCACTTCGTTCTTGATGTGGCTGTTGCGGATCAGGTGAGGTCCCTTGCCCATCTCCAGGTGGATCGGGGGAGCCGAGTGCCCCGAGACCCGAACCTCATCAAGGATAATGTTGGTGTTGCCCCAGTCGGTCCAGATGCCGTGGGTGACGGTGTTGTCGATGGCGGCGTGTCGGCGAAGCGTCACGACGTCGCAGAAGGGGATGATCTTGATACCGCCCGAGTCGTGGAACCGTGAGGTCGACCATAGCTGTCGCCACGCGTTGTAACTGGTTTCGCAGTCTTCCAAGAGTGCATTGCGGGCGAATGAGAGTCCGATCCCCTTCCACCCATTCGTGTTGGCCTTGACGTTGCGCAGGGTGACGTCGCGGGCGTTGATCACGCGCACGGCTGCGGCATTGTGCAGGGAGAACGAGCACGCCTCGATCAGGATGTTCCGGTTTGGCTCGGCGTCGGCGACACCATGCGTGCAGATTTCCACGGCCCGCCCCCATGGGTCTTCCACGCACCCGTGCTCACCGCCGGCAATGTGAGGATTGCTGTGCAGGAAGTTGAGATTGCGCAGCACAAGGTTGTGCTTGCGCTTGATTGTCAGCAGGCTCTGCTTCTCGGCGATTTCCACCTGATCGCCAGGCAGCATTTGCCGGTCCAAGGCGATCTCAATGCTCTGACCATCGCGGTCGATATGGAATCGGCCGGGCCTCAACGCGTCTGCCGAGGCCTCCTGCTTGAGCATCTGCCCGTTGAAAATGACCATCTCCCGGAAGCCGATCAACACATCGTCCGGCTCCTCGTCAATCACGTCCCAGTCATACGGCCAGTCGTGACGGTAGACGTGCATGCCCGCGTCGACGGGCCGCGCCTCCCAGGTATGCGGTTCCCACCCGGCGACCACCGCACCACTGACCGTGACCTGGTCGCGGGCAGCGCCTTCGATGATCAACAGGGCCTCCCGACCGGCGTCGGTCAGATCGTGGTCGCCGTGCAGGTGGAGATACCCCTCGCGGTAGACGCCCGGCGCCAGCAGCACGCGGACGCCTGCGCCCTGGTTCAAATGGCCTTTGGCCTGTTCGAGGGCCGCACCGAGCGACTGCAGCGCCTGCTCGGCGGTCTGGCCCTCGCGGGAATCGTCACCTTGCGGATCGACGTAGAGTGTTATCTCATATGCCGTCAGATCAATGCTTGCGCCCGTGGCCTCTTTGGGCAGCGCCGCCGCCCGCGTCGGGGTGGCCCAGATCATGCCGCCGACCGCCATCATTAACGCGGCGATCGACCAGCGAAGTGCGCTGCTGCAGGACGGCTGGTGGCTCAACATAACGGGGGTTCCCCTTGTCCCGGTGGTGCGGGTTGCGGTTGCGAGTTGGATAACGCCCGGCGTCTGTTCATCTCGCGGCACGGCAGTCGCCATCTCTGCCCCCCGCCAAGAAGATTACACGTGAAATCTAACGGTCTCTTTACTCAGTGTCAATGGGCTATCCTGCCGTGCAAGGATCGACCGTGCTCTTGGTTTGGGGGCATCAGGCGGCTTGGGACCAACGTTGAAGGGACGCCGCGCATGCAAGGCGAGTTGTCCAGTTCACCGCATCGCCACACTCCCGGAGGCGCCGCCGGATGCGAACTTCATTCCTCAGCGCCGATGGTCAGGCGATCGAATCCCCCGTCAGGCAGCATGAAATGCTCCTGGTTCCGTATAGGCGCCGTCAGTGTGACAAGGCGGCGCGGCTGGTCGCGCGTCAACAGCCGGGAAGCCAGTGGCGCAGAAATCGCCTCCCGCGTGGCCTGAACCTGATCCGCCGTGAGCCCTTCCAGCGTCAGGCGGTGGTCCGGCAGGTAGCACGCCGACACCGTCGGCGCCGCGGGGGCGGCGTCCCGCGCGACGTCCCGCTGGAAATCGGTGACCGTCAGCCCCTCGGCCAACTGCTCGAGACGGAACATCGGCCCGTCGTTCGCCGCGGCCTTGTACGTGACCACGTCGCTGACGCGGATCTGCCGGCAGTTCCCCAGGCCGCTGGCGTAGCGCGGGTCCTTGGGATCGACCACCGGCACACGGCACCCGCGGGCGGCGTCCATGTTAAGCGTGGCGGTGGTGCAGCCGCCGCGGATGCGGTCGATCTCGATGCGTTCGATGGGCGAATCCGTGCTCAGCAGGCGCACGAAGCTGTGGCACTGATCCGCCTTCAGGTCATGCACGGTAATGTCCCGGATCGGGCCGCACAGGCCGCCCTGGCACTCCACCCGGTGGATCGCATCGTCCGCGTTCATCGCCACCAGGTCGTCGCTCGGCGCCGCCGGCCCGAGCCCGCGCAGGTAGCGGATCACCCCGCGCTCGCAGAACCCGGTCAGGTGGACGCCGTCGTTGTTGGGCCGAGGATGCTGCGTATGGAACCGCAGGTGCTCGAGCACGAACCCGCGCACCTGCGTCAGGCGCAGGGAGTAGGACTCGGCGTCGCGCAGCATCGCGTGACTGAAGCGCAGGCCCTCGACATTGCGGAAATTGAGCATGACGCCGGTGTACGCCCCGGGCTGGATCAACGGTTCGACCCGCCGGTTGCCCCGGTTGTTGCCATGCCAGATGCCGCCGCGGATGTCGATGTCGCGGTCGCCGCGGTCGTGGTTGCGGTTGGTCAGCAGGAAATCGTCAACGCCCTGGCCGACGCCGTCAGCGAGGATCAGTGTGGCCTCGGGATGGATGTCGAGCCGCGTGCCTGACCCGATGCGGAGCGTCTGGCCGACGCGGTAGACCCCCATCGGCACGGTGAGGTGGCGACAGCCGCTGTCCAGTGCGCGTTGGAGGGCCGGCGCGTCATCCGTTGTACCGTCGCCGGTCGCGCCATACGCCACCACCGAGGCGGTGGAAAGTTCCACGGTGAGATCAGACATCCCTGGTGTTCCTTTCATTGCGACGGCATTGCCGCACGCTGCATGCCGCACGCGTGCTTTGTGATCGCCGGCGCGAACAGCATCGCAATCGGTATCGGTCATTCGGCCGGGCCATGCCGCAGGCTCGCGCCATGCCGGTGAGCGACCAGATCATGTGGCCGTCCCATCGTCAACGGTTGAGTGTATCGGGAGTGGCAACAGGTCGTTTGTCGCTGTCCGTTTCACGCCACCCGCAGCATGCGGCGGGCAATGGTCATGGCCGGGACGTAGGCGGCGATGTACAGCACCAACCATGCCCAGTCGCCCGGGACCCAGGCCAGCGGCCCCCAGAACACCTGCGTCCCCGGCGCTAACGTCGGCGACTGGTAGCTGACCTTCACCCAGCGGACCGGCGCCTCCGTCACGTCGGAACGAGCACCGGCTCGCACCACCTGCCTGAGGCCCTGTGCAGGATCCATGATCTCCTGTGGCTCGGGGGCTGCGGCATCGCCCAGCACCAGGGCGGTCGCCAGCGTCTGCTCGCCGGCCCGCACGGCCAACCGAAATCGCCCTGCCGCGTCGGCATCCGGTACGACCCGCCACGCCACCTGCCGCGGAGGCATCGGCCCGGCGAGATAGCGACCCAAGTCCGCCTGCAACTCACGCTGCGTCGCCTCCCCCGCCGCTCGCACCTGCCAGGGCAGATCCGCCGCAACAGGCAGGCTCTGGACGGACCACTCCTGGTGCAATTCCTCCAACACCGGCCGAATCTGCGGAATCGTCTGCGATGCCGGCGCCTGATCGCTCAACGCCAGCGCCGGATCCGTCTCCAGCGTGATCGCGCCCGTGAAGTCGCCGGCCACTTGGGCGGTCACGTACGCCGCCGTCCCCACCGGCGCATTGGCCATCGACGGGGGCACGCGCACCCCGCACCAGGTGAACAGCAGGATCAGCGGCCCCAACACCACGGCCAGCGGGACCATGGCGGCAATCAACACCCGCCCCTGCACCGGTTTCGCTGCCGCCTCCATCGCCCGTCGCCGCGCCGAGGCGGCTGGCAATTGCGCCGCGGCCCGCCGCAATTGCCCGGCCCGCTTTTTCGCCTCCACCAGTCGGGCGTTGTCGGTCACCAACTTCTGCAACGCCATCAGCCCCGCGCCCAAGGCCACCGCCAGCACCACCACCAGCGCCGGCCGCCCCAGTGCCGCCATCGCCGGTAGCAGCAACTCGTCCAGCACCCGCATCGCCGGCCGGTTCAGCCAGGCGGGCGGCAGCAACCAGCCGGCGACCAGCACCAGCGTCCATGCCACCGTCGCCACGGTCGCCACTCTGGCTCCGGCACGCTCAGCGCCGCTCACCGGCGGGGGGAGTTCGGCCCGGGGGAGGACGGGGTCTTCCGGGTCGGCCGCAGGCACGGCGTCATTGTTCGGCGCGACCTGCTGCTGTCCGTTGCCCGCTGCATCACCACCCGGGAGGATAACGATGCCATGGTCGGCATCCACAGTGACCGAAGCGCCTTCGGCGATCCGCTCGGTGGCGCCTTCGATCACCACGGCCGGCAGGCCCATTTCGCGCGCCACCACCGCCCCATGCGAGAGTGTGCCCCCTCGTTCGAGCACCAGGGCCGAGGCCTGGGCGAACAGCGGCGTCCAGGAGGGATCCGTGCTCGGGCAGATCAGCACGTCGCCCGCCTCGAACCTGCCGGAAGCGGCGCCTTCATCAGGCCGGTGCCGTACGCGGGCTCGGCCGGTCGCCACGCCGCCGGTCAAGGCAAAGCCCCGCATCGTCCCCGGGGTCTCCGAGGTGTCACTGGCCTCTTCCTGCGGTTCCGGGGGCTCACCGAGGCGGGTAATCTGCTCGTCGCCCACGAACGGGGGCACGCGCAGCCGGGCGCTGGCCGCCCGCTCGGTCCGCCGCCGCTCGATCAGGTGCAGCGGCGCGTAGCCGCTCAGCAGCGCGTCGTGCAGTTCCTCAAAGCTCAACAGGCAAACATCCTCGCCCACCTCCAACCGCCGGCCAGCCTCCACCACCAACTCACGCAGCAGCGCGTAGCCGGCCATCAGCGCATCCTTACCGTCCTCGCGGAACCGCACGTACCGCTGAACCAGTGCCAGACGCTGGCGAAACGCGCCACGCACCCGTTCAGGCAACCTGCGTTCGATCGCGGCGGCCTGCTCCCTCGCCTGCTCGAGCCGGCGCTGGTGCCGATCCAACGGATGGATGTTCTCCAAACCTTCGGTCATCGCCTGCGCCCGCTCGGGATGCTCACGCCAGCGCGGGCTGGCCAGTTCCATCTCGCCTGGGGCGCGGTGGCCGAACGCTTCCAACCACTGTTCCAGCGTTTGCTCGCCGCGGGCAACTTCGGCCAGCGCGGCGGTTGAGCGAACCGTGCTGTCAGGCGTTTCGCCCGCCGACAGTTCACTCACCAGCCGGTCGGGATCCTCGTCCCAGGCATGTTCGTCCAGCAGCGCCCGCAGCCGCTGGATTGCATAGCCGGCGATGAGGCTCGGCAGCAACGAGATCGGGGCAAACTCGTCGAGCACCTTCGCCCGCCGTCGTCGCCACGCCTCGATCCACTGCTGGGTCGAAAGCTCGGCCAGGTCGACCTGTTGCTCCTGCTCGACCCACGCCAGAAACGCTGGCACCTGCTCCTGCTCGAACTGCCGATCGGTCTTTTGGGATAGCTCGGCCATCCGCTGTTCGACGCCGCGCAGCTTCCGTGATGCCGTAAGCTGCCCGGCCAGGCCACCGGTGGGTGTTGTGGGCGGGTCCTGCGCCCGCTCGGGGTGACGGCGCAGCAGCGCCTCGTCGTAGGCGAAAGGGTAATTTTCCAGGTAAAGCTCGGGTGCGCGGGCCAGGTCCTGGTAGATCCGTCCGCCGATCAGTTCGAGGAAGCCTTCGTGCTTCACGGCCGGCGAAGGCTCGAAACCGGCGAGGCGGTAGAGGTTGCCGAATCCACCGCCGCCGGTCATGAATGGGCCGATGACGCTCCAAGTCAGCGGCGTGGGCTGGTCCAGCGTTTCCGCGAGGTTGTGCAGCACCCATGGGCCCCGACCGGCGCGGCGCTGCTCCCGCAGGCGCTCGCGCGTTTCGGTCAGCAGCGCTTCGTCCGCCTCGGCGTCGGCCAGTGTCGTGATCGGCCTTGCCTGAAGCACCCACAGCCGTTCGCCCGCAATCGCCCACTCCACGTCCTGGGCCCGCCCCAACTGCTCGGCCACCTCCAGCCCCAGGCGGTAGAGCTGGTCCACCTCCTGGGCATTGAGGCAGGGAATCTCCCGCTGATGTTCGGGCAATGCGGCCGCCTTGCCCGTGGCGGGGTCGACCCACCGGGCCTTGCGCGCGATGCGCGCCTCAAGCACCGCCCCGGTCGCCCGATCCAGCCGCAGCGTATCGGGCTGGACTTCACCTGAGACCACCGACTCGCCGAGGCCGAACGCCGCCTCGATCAGCATCTCATGCGTCGCCCCCCGCGTGGGGCTGGTGGTGAACAGCACCCCTGCCTTCGCCGCCGGCACCAGTTCCTGAACGACCACGGCCATGGCCGCCGTTTCCTTCGCTTCGTTCACTCCGCGATGCGTACGGTAAGCCTCGGCCCGTGCGCTGCCCAGGCTCTGCCAGCACCGCGCCACCGCATCGAGCACGGCCTGCGGGCCTTGAACATTCAGCACGGTCTCGTGCTGGCCGGCCATTGATGCCCCAGCCGCATCTTCCGCCGTTGCTGAACTGCGCACCGCCACCGCCGGTGAACCCATGGCCTGATAGGCCGCCACCACTTGCTCCGCCACCTCCTCCGGAACCGCCTCATCGGAAGCGGTGGCCAGTTGGTAGGCCGCCGTGGTCACGCAGAAGCCGCCGGGCACCGTCAGCCCCGCCCGCAGCAGCGCGCCGAGTTGCACTGCCTTGCCGCCGCATCGCACCAGTTCGCAGCACGCCGCCAGTGGTTGAACGTACGCCCCGGCCGTCATCGGCTGTGCTTGCCTGTGAAGCAAATCAGGCCTCCCGTTTCGCTGCCCACGTATACGTGGCCTCCCTGCACCAAGGGCGAACTGACCGTCAGTGCCCGTTCGCCCGGCGCACCCGGAGCGTTGATGTAATGTTTCTCGATCACTGCGCCCTGCTCCATCGCGTCCAGTACAACCAGGTATCCGTCGGCCGTGGTCAAGTAGACGCACGCACCGGTGTAGGCCGGACTGGAGAGCACCGGCCCCTCCCCCAGGTCCACCGACCAGTGGGTTTCGCCGCTGGCGATGTCCAACGCCAGTACTTCGCCGGTGCGAACCGCAGCGATGGCGATGCCGTCCCTGACCGCGATGGCCCCAAGCACGCTGTCATTGGTTTCATGCTCCCACACCACCGCGCCAGTCTCGCGGTCCAGCGCCAGGATCACACCCGCCGGGTTGGGGTCGGCGAAGACGAAGTTGGAGTTGCCGCAGCCGATCAGCACCAGGTCCTCGGTCAGCGTCACCGGCCCCACCGCGGCGTAGGGCGTTTCGGTTTCCCACACCAACCGCTCCTGCCCCGCTTCGTCCAGTTCCGGCTGAGGTGCGGTCCGCAGCGCGACCACCGCGTTGCCATTGACGCCGCTGCCGATGTAGGCCACGCCGTCCTCGACCGCTGGCGAACTCTCCGGGTCGTTGACCTGGTAACGCCACAGCTCCTCGCCGCTGGCGATATCGACGCCGAAGACAAAACCGGGATGTCCCCTGCCCTCGGGGTCACCTCGCGGCAGGTGGTCCTCGCCCTGCTCGATGGCGCCGGCGCCGGCGACCACAATGCCGCCCTCGATCGCTGGCGAACCTTCCACATGCAGCGGTGTGGGCGCTGTCCACTTGATTTCGCCGCTCTCGACGTCCACGCCGATCAACTCACAGTTGGCGTCCACGTGCAGCCCTTGGCCGATGACCAGCGTTTTGCGGTCAGCGCTGAGCGCCGGGGAGCTGAAAAAGCCAGTGAAATAGCCGCCGCCGGGTTTGGTGTCCACGTACCAGCGTTCGTCACCGGTTGCGGCGTCAAGGGCGAAGACGCCTCCCTCGCTGCCGCCGGGCATGAGGTAGCACGACGCGGCATAGACCCTGCCATCGGCGACCAGCGGCGAGGCAAGGTACATCGTGTCCGGATCTGCCGACCGCCACTGCTCCACCAACTCCACGGGCGAACCGCCACCAAGGTGGCCGCTGCGCTGCACACCGCCACGGAAGATCAGCGCCTCGCGGGCGTCGGTTGGATCCTCGGCAGCGGCTTCATCCCTGTCATTGGAAGCCGCTGGCCCGGCCGTTCGACCAAGCGCTTCCTGCCGCTGGCGGTGCTGGATGATCGCCATGCCCACGGCCGACCAGTCTGCTTCCCCCGCGCTGGCCGCCGTCGTTCGCCGGCCTCTGTCCGCCATCGGGGCGGGGGGCGGAGCGCCATCTCCCGCCGGCCAGAAGTACCACGCCCCGCCTACCACCAGCGCCGTCACCAGCAGCACCGGCGCCAGCACCTTCGGCTTGGCCAGCACCACCGCCACCGACGCCAGCGCGCCGATCACCGCCGGCAGCACCGCCGCTCCCGCGTTGACAAACACCGGCACTACCGCGAGATCGCCTGCCACCCCGGGCAAGCCATCCAACATCACGATTGGAAACATACTCGTCACCATTCAAAGTCACTCGTCAGGTATCAGCCTTGGAGAAGGACATCTGGAAGTCACGAAACCCTCAGTGCCCGGCTTACTGCCCCCCCGCCACACCGACGTAGAGCGGGATTGTGCTGCCGCCGCCGCGGCCGGGGGTGTCGTCCATCATGAGCGTGCGGGTTTCGTCGCCGCGGGTCTCGACGACCAGCGTGCGGAACGGCTGGTTGCGGATGACCATCTCGCCCATCGTCACGCTCAACGCGCCATCTTCGGTGATGAACATCGGCACCTTCTCATCGCCGGTGTTGGCGTAGGCGAAGCAGCCGAGCACCTCGCTGCGGCCGCCGTCGGTCGTGTGGACCAACGTGCCGTTGCGCTCGGTCTTGAGGCCCAGGATCCACAGGTCGCCGCCGGCGTTGGTGATCTTGGTGGTCGGGCTTTCGGGGTTGAGCTGGCGGGCCCAGACTTGCTGGTTCTCAAACTGCCACGGGCCGCCGCAGACGTCCTCCAGAAACAGTTTGCCCGCGCCGGGCCGGGTGATGAAGTCACCTTCGCCCATCGTGATGCCGCTGACCACGAGCGTGCGGTCGCTGGCGTGCTCGATGCTCACGTGCTGGTAGAGCAGGTCGAGGCGTTCGACGCGCACGACCGGCGTGTCGCCGTCGACCACGCGGAGCGTGCCTTCGCCGGCGAGCTTGGCTTCGCAGCCGATCACGCGGCGGATGTTGCCGCGCACGAGCACCTCGCCGTCGAACCGCCAGTGGCCGTTGGGCAGGTAGAGCGTGTGGGCGCCGGAGTCGATGGCCTGCTGCATCGCCTCGGTGTTGTCGAAGTCGTCGCCCGGCTCGCCGCCGAAGTGGGCGGGGCTGGCCCAGCCGTCCAGCGGGCCCCACTCGACCTCGGGCGTCTCCTCAATCGGAAGGCGAAGGGAGTGCGTCGGTGTGTCGGGGAAGAGCGTGTGCACCGGATGGGAGACGAACTCCTCGATCTCCGTGCCGTCCGGGCTTTCACCGTGGCCGGCGTCGTTGGCGATGGCGCGGCCGTAGCCCTCGGCCGTGATGTCGCGGGCGAAGAGCGTGCCGCCGGCGGTGTTCTCGATCGCCGCGTGGTCGCTGGCGCCGTCCATGCCGATGAGCTCGGCTTCCACGAGCGTCAGCACGCCGGCCCCGCGGTTGCGGATCGCCGGCACGCTGTTGCGGCTGGTCAGGCCGCGGATGGTGACCACCTGATCCTCGTTGTCCATGCCCACCACGTTCTGGCCTTCGAGCGTGATGTGCTCCATGGTCACGCTGTCGACGATGTGGGCGTTGCGCACGCCGATGTCAAAGCCTTCGACCGTGACGTGCGTGATCAGGCACGGGCCCTGCTCGTTGGTGTAGCCGAGGTCCAGACCGATCACGCCCTGCCCGTCGCCGGAGCGGATGGTCAGGTCGCGGACCATGCCCTGGTTGTTGGCGATGTATTGGGCGCCGATGGCGCCGGGGTTGCCCGAGCCGGTGTCGACGGTGAGGTTGCGGATGCCGTTGCGGAACCGCTGGGCCGGGGCCTCGCCGGTGTAGATCATCGCGCGTGGGCTGTCCGCATCCTGAAAGCCCTCGGCTTCGTCCACGAGTTGGAGCACCGTTTCTTCACGGCTCTCGCCCTGCAGGAACGTGCGCTTCATGTACACGCCGTAGTGCTCGCCCTCCGGCCAGCGCAGCGTGTCCGAGACGCGGTAGGTCCCTTTGGGCAGGTAGATGATCGCGTTGCCGCTGGGGTGGTCGTCCAGCGCCCGCTGGATCGCCGCGGTGTCATCCCCGTCATCGTCGGGCACGGCGTGGTACGGCGCCTGCGTCACGTCCACCACGCCCGCATCTTCGGGGAACGGCATCTGCCGGGCCTGCACCGCCGCGGGCCAAACCAGCCACGCCAGAGTCACGGACAGGGCGAGATTCAGCGGTGAGGTCATGCAGTCGCTCCTTGCAGAAACTTGAAGTTCCAGCGTCCGGCTTATCTTCCACGGCCGTATGGGACCGCCCCGTCGGCGCGTCCACCGGGGGTCAATATTCCCCGCCGTCCTCAAGTTCCTCAGGCAGGTCGGCGATCAACTCTTCTTGCGGTGCGAGGTTGTTCTCCCCCCAGAAGACCTTCTCCCACTGATCGACCGCCTCCCGGTTCTGCACCATCAGGCCCTGAGCACGCAGGCCGTCGAACTCCACGCCCTCCACTGTCACGTTTTCGCGCACCGCGATGTCGATGCCTTGGGGAAGTTCGGTAAGCCACTGCATGAACGCCCCGCGCAGGGGGTTTTCGGCCCGGTCCTCATATGCTCGGCTCCCCAGCGCCGGACGCAGGAAGGTGATCGGGTACTCGGCCGGCAACGCCGTGATGACCAGGCGGGCCTGATCGATGTCGGTGCTGTAGGTCCGGAGGGTGCTGCCCTCCTGCAACAGGATGCCGGGCACGCGCCGGAAGTGGCGTTCGGCCGCCATCTCAATCTCGCCGTCCTCATCACTGACAGGCTCGCTGTATTGCGCGGCAGTGTGGTTCTTATGGCTGACGCGGACAATGGCGTCGCGGGCCAGGGGACGATCGGGCAGGCCGGCCTGCAACGTGCCGCCGCGCAGATCGAGATCCGTCACGTGGAAGTCGATGGACCACTTGCCCAGGTAGGCATTGTCCAGCAGCACGATACGGCCGTCCTTCTCGATATAGGGGCTGCCCTCACGGCCCATCTCGACCACCGTGTCCGGCCCCACGATCATCGTGCCCGAGACCACCTGGAACTCGTCGCCGGAGTGGAACATGCCCAGGAACTCGGCCGAGGCGTCGGGCTCGGCCTTGTTGAACATCAGGTACTGGCAAAGGTAGCTCTTGTCGCGGCTGCCCACGGCACTGGGACTGCCGCCGGTGTTGTCGTTGCGGTAGAACGTGTGCTTGGAGCCGAGCAGATTCATCGTCACGTCGACGTTGAAGTGGCCTTCGCGCTGAACCCAGACGTTGCCGTAGATCTCGCCATCGACGATGGCAAAGTGGACGTTGGAGCCGACGGTCACGTGCCGAGCCTCAAGGGGCGGCCCCCATTCCGGGTTCCCGTGGCCGGCGAAACGCCAGTTGACTTCATAGGACTCGTCGGAGGCGGGGATGATCACGTCGGTGTCGCGGTCGGGCAGCGACTGGGCTGGCTCGCCGGTCTCGACGTTGACCCAGTTCGCGGGATCGTACGGATCCAACGGGCCGTTGCGCCCGCCGGTGGTGCCGGGCTGGGCCCAGGCGAGGGTGCGCTTCGGCTCGTCCCACTGCGTGTCGAGGAAATATTCCTTGCCGGTGAGGTGGGGCCAGACCCGCTCATCGTCGAAGTGCGGATCGGCTGCAGTCGCCTCGCCGTACGGGTACTCGGCAGCCCAGATGCTGGTGGCCGGCCTGCCGGGTTCGTCGATCACCTGAGCGTTGGCGCTGATGGCTGCCAGCAGGATCGTCGAACCGGCGAGCAGTGGACATAGGTGGTTTTTCATCATATCTCCTGAGGGATGTAAGTAGGTGTGCGTTGTCCGGCCGGACGTTCACGGCGACGGCCGTTCCAGTTCCACGTGCGTCACCTCGCCCGGCTCCAGGACCAGCTCGGTGCTCGCGACAACGCCATCGGACCAGCGCATCGTCACTTGAATCGGCCCCGGCTGACGGACCGCAATGCGCGCCTGGTGCAGTGGGCTGCACCCGGTCAATACGGCGTCTCCCAACCGACGCCAGGTGATCGTCTCACCGTCGGCGTCAGCGATCGTGATGCGAGCCCCGACCACGCCTCGTCCGGGCGTCGGATCGATTGCAACGATTGCCGTGCGGTTGAGCACCTGCTGCTGATGGACGTCGTTCTCCTGCGGCACGCGCTCAGCGAGCGCGTCATTCAGTACAAGACGCAGCTTGCCATCCGCACCCCCGAGCAGCAGATCCGTGGCGCCGTCGCCATCGACGTCCCCTACCGCAATGCCCCATTGGCCGGTCTCATAGGCGTCGCCGGGTATGATCGGGTGCTGGGTGTAGAGTTCATCCACCATGTACGACCCATAGCCACGGTTGGTGTGGAAAATGTTGCGACGATCCGCGTCACGGGTGAAGGTGAACAGGTCCACGTAGCCGTCCATGTTGAGATCTTCGGCCAGCGTGGCCAGTTGGCGGGTGCGGGCGATGTTGCTCTCGTTGCCCACGCGCATCTTGTCCACCATGTCCCCGTCCTGATTGGTGATCAGGGCCAGGCTGCTGTCGTTCGGCACCGCCAGATCGACGCTGTCTTCTCGCCATAGCGGCGCGAACGTGCCGGCGCCCGTCAGGCCCGGCTCGTCTCTGCGGCTCGTCCGAAGCGAAAGCCGTGGCATGTCCGGGCCGGGACGGTAACCGCCCTCGGCATGCTGAATGAGCAGCACACCATCGCCCGCCGCAAAGAACAGGTCGGTCAGGCCATCGCCGTTCCAATCGCCGGGGATGACGAATCCCGTCTCGCCGGCGCCGGCCTCGGGCGTGTCAAATCCCAGTTCGGTGGTCGCGTCGGAAAAGACATCCGCGCCCGGCCCCGGGTTCAACCAGGCGGCGAGCCCGCCACCTTCACGCGAGATCAGGACATCCGTCCACCCGTCGCCGTTGAGGTCCACGAACGCCGACACCTTCACATCCTGCGCCGCCGCATCGGGCAACTGCTCGCTGGCGACAAACCGGCCGTCACGCTGCACGAACAATTGGCCGTCGAAGAGCAGGTCCACATGTCTGTCGCCGTCGATATCGGCCACGGACACGCTGCGAGCCGTCGTGCCGGCCAGACCCAACTCCTCGGTGCGGTCATGGAACGTTAGATCGTCGGCCTGAAGATAGACGCGACAGCCGTCGTCACTGGTTGCAATCAGATCGGGTCGGCCGTCGCCATCCACATCGGCGATCGCCACGCCGCGCAGGCTCTCCCGCCAGGTGCCGATGACCCGTTCAGGCTGGAAGCGAGTGAAGGGGGTGGCGGGGAAGAAATCGCGTCCTTCGTGATGGTCCACGACCAACCGGGCCAGTTGAGCGGCGTCACCCACGAACGTGCCCTTCATCTGATCGCCAAGGCCCCGGCTCCATGTCCAGCGGGTGGGGTCTGCTTTGTCCACCTGCAACTCGTGCCATTCCATGCCCTGATAGAGCAACCCCCTGCCGCCGCGCCGGCCTCGGCTGCCAAGAAACGCAACCACGACCTGGCCCGCCACGGCTTCCTGGTGCAGGTCCGTGCCGGACCCGCCACCGAAACCATCATCCTCCGGCAACGGAACCTCCACCACCAGCTCGTCACCAGAAAAGTCCCCGGCGACAACCTGGTCGACGTCGATGGTCAACAGACGGTCTTGGTTATCAATATCCGTGATGGTGCCGGTGACTATGTGTCGGTACCGCCCAGCGACATCTGAAACCTGCAGCGACGGGTCCACCAGCGCGTGAGAGGTGGCCGTCACGACGAGGCACAGAAACAAAGCAGGCCAACGAAATAAACTCATCATGTGATTCCGGAAGGAACGCGACCGCGACTTGACCAGATGGCATGGAGAGCCTGACGCCGGCTTAAGTAGCGCATCCAAGGAGGCGAATGTAAAGATTTCACGTGGAACCATCTGTCGCTAATTTACCCTTCCTTTACACCTCGGTCAACCACTGAAAAGCTCCCCCCCCCGGCCGCAACCTCGAGATCCGCACCAGATTGTGGCCACAGCGATCACTGTTGCTGTCGGCGGAAGAGCCCGGCCTCGGGAGAGCTGTCCGCTGCTTTCCATGGTGGCCGCCAGTGGATCTGCGTGCGGTGGTCCCAAGGATGGCAGCCGGCTGGAGCGTCGTCGTCCATCCCCATCACATTGAGGCGGAAGTTCTGCCAGCGGCCGGCGCAGCAGCGGCTCGGCGTCGGCGTCCTGCGTGGAGGCGATGAGCACCGGCAGCGGTTCCCCCGACGCGTCGTCGGTCATCGGCTACCAGGCTGAGGGTTCTGCTCAGGTGAGCGCGTGCATGTTCATGGCCAGCGCGGCATCGCGCGCCGCCCAGACGGTCTGCTCGTAGCTGTCGGCTCGACCGTCGATGACGTCGGCCACACGCACCGCCGCGCCCGTATGTGCCGATTCGAGGCAGGCGTAGACGATGGCCTCGGCTTCAATCGCTCGTCGCGGGTCGCCCACGACGAAGGCCTGCGGATCGTCGAAACGGTTCAGCAGTTCCTGGTAGCTGTGGGCGAACGGGTTGTCGGGGATCTGCTTCGAAACCGACGATGCGTCATATCGTGGCGGCTCGGGCTGGTCGTCGCGGCCGGTACAGGTGACCTTGCCGTCGTGGAAGCTGCCGTCCGTGCCCCAGATTTGCACGTGGCGGTGGCCTTTGCCGCGGCCGCCGCTCATGACCGTCCACTGCACCACGACCCCCGAGGCGAAGCGGAGTACAGCGGCGGCAAGGTCTTCCGTGTCGACGGCGACGCGTCCCCACCGCTCGTTTTCGCGCACCGGTTCAATCTGGCGTGTCTGGGCGTAGGCGGTTTCGCAGGGGCCGAACGCTTCGAGCATCCAGTGCGTGCGGTGGACGCCGTGGTCGATGAACCAGCCAGCGCCGGCCATGCCCTTGAGGTGTCGCCAGGGCGTCATGAAGAATCCGCCGTGCAGGTCGATCACCGCCTGGTCGAGCATGAACGTGGGCTGGCCGATCTGCAGGCCGCGGCGGAGCCAGTCCAGCGTCAGCCGTTCGCCTCGGCCGAGCACCGAAGGTTCACAGACAACCATCGGCGTGCCGGTGCGATCGGCGAGGTCGGCCATCTGCTTCGCGTCGCGGATCGCCAGTCCGATGGGCTTTTGCATCTGCACGCCGATGCCCGCGTTCAATAGCGCCTCGGCAACCTCCAGGTGCAGGTGATGCGGCAACAGCACGCTGACGATGTCCGGCTTGTGAACCCCCTCAATCAGGGCATGCCAATCTTCAAGCACGGTCGGTCGGCGATCGCCGGCCGTGTCGGGCCAATGTCTCTCAACCCATTGCCCGGCCCGCCCGGGGTAGCTGTCGACCACGGCAGTCACGTCGATGAGGGGCTGATCGGACATCGCGTTGAGGGCGCGGACGCCATCGAGATGCGCCTCTGCGATGTGACCGAGGCCGACGAGGGCGAGTTTCGCAGACATGGGTGCTCCTGCCGGGTCGGCGGTGTACGTGTGGGTGGACGGGCGGCTGGTGGTCGATGGCCGCGACCGACGAAGCTGCAGCCTTGGATTCATGTCAGCGGGCAGGCGGCGTCCCCTCCTGCCTGTTCCCCCGGCGGGGGCGCAGCCCGAGGGCGATCAGACCAAGCCCGAGCAGCAACAGCAAGGCGCCGCAGATGTAGTCGATGAGGGCGCCGCGGGGCTCGATGTCCGCAACCTGCGGCGTGAGCAGCAGGAGCACGGCGATGAGCGTCACGATCACGCCATGAATCAGCGAAACACGTGGCCCGGTCTTTTGCGACGCGGTGGAGGATTGGGGGGAAAGGTTGACAGGGCGCGGTTGGTTGCTCATCAGAACATCAGACTCCAGAAGACGTAGATGGCCATCCCTCCGAGAAACAGCGCGGCGACCATGGAAAGGATGTGAGCCGGCACATTGCGCGGCAATCCGACGCCGGCCGTCTGGCTCACGATCCCCCGGCCGGGCAACAGCAGCGAGCCTCCCACGGCGACCAGCAAGGTGATCAGGAACGTTGTCAAGGCTCGGAAGTTGAAGGTTTGCTCACCCACCATTGAGGTGTAGGTGGCGAACAGCGCTTCGTAGCGCGGATCGCGACTGACGATCTGCTCGAAGAGGATCAGGCCGATCGACCAGCCGCCTCCGACAACCAGCCCCGCCAGTGCCCCGGCGCTGGTGGCGCGGCGCCAGAGGCAACCGAGGATGGTGACCGCGCCGAACGGCGGCATGATCGTAACCAGCACGGAGATGGCGAACAGCACCATGCCCCCGGTGTTGGTGCTTACGAGAATCGCCGTGCCGATCGCCGCGAGGGTAAAGAGTACGCCTGCCACGCGGGAGACGGTGACGTAGTGGTGGTTGGAGCGGCCGGGCACGAGGAACCGCTTGTAGATTTCGTGGGTGAACATGCCGCAAAAAGCGTTGATCTGTGAGTCTGCCGAAGAAAAGAACCCGGCGATCATGCCGATGATCACCATGCCATAGAGACCGCTGGGGAGCATGTGGCGGATGAGGGTGGGGATGGCTTCGTCATGATGGCCGAGGTCGGGGAACAGCGAGATAGCCGCCAGCGCCGGAATCGTGACCACGAAAGGCATGAGAATCATGTACCAGAAAGCGGCGCCGAGGTAGCTGACGATTGCGCTGTCGCTGTCGCGTGCCGAGAGTGGGCGCTGCACGACCTGCGCTTCGCTGGACCAGTAACTCATCCCCATCGCCAGTCCGCCAAACAGCACCACCGACAACGAGCCCAGTGAATCGGTGTGCCACTGCCAGGGATTGTTTTTTCCTTCCGGGAGCGCCTCGGCGATGGCAGCAAAACCACCTGCGTGCACAATGGCGGTGATGGCCAGAATCACCATCGGAAAGAACATGAGCACGAGTTGCAGCAGGTCGGTTGCGACGACCGCTCGGAATCCGCCCATGAGCGTGTACCCGGCGGCGATCACCGAGAGGACGACCAGCGACCAGTAAAGGTCCCACCCGACCAACTGGTTGAGAATGAAGGCTCCGCCGAAGATGTACAGCCCCAGGTTGAACAGCATCCAGACGAAGACCCAGATCAAGCTGTAGGCCACCCCCACCGACGTGCTATAGCGCCGTTCGAGCCAGTCGCCCAGCGTGCGGGCGTTAAGGCCGCGGAGCTGGCGCATCACGAACAGGGCAACGAACCCCATCGCCAGCGCGCCAGTGACCATGTCATGGACCGCGATCATGCCCAACAGGTAGACGAACCCCGCCCGACCGACGAAGTCGTTGATGTTCAGGTTGGTGGCCACCGTCGACAAGGAAGCGACGAAGCCGGGCACTTCGCGGTCGGCCAGGTAGGCGCTGTCCAGCGATACACCCGCCTGCTTGCGAAAGGCCCAGCCCGCGTACAGCACGCCGCCGATGAAAACCAAGATCATGCCCCACTCGGTCCAGACCAGGGGGATCGTCTCCGGTATTGCTGCGAGCATGCTCAAACCCACGTGATGACTCCCTCTTCTCAATCTGCCCGCATTGTGGATGTCTGCGCTTCGGTCCCGGCCTGCAGCCAGCCGGCGACAGCAGCGCCTTCGAACGACGTGGGGCCGCTGGTGAGCGCGATGATCTGGTCGCGGAGATGCAGTTCGCCCCGCAGGCCGGCCGGCAGCGTGATCGTGCCGCGCAACCGTTCGCCGTCACGTTCCAGTTCCGCCTCAATTCGACCTTTGGGATGGATCACCTGTCCGCGGATGTGGCGTAGCGGCCCTGGCTGCGGCCGCACCACGACGTCGGGGAAGCCGAACCCGGCGGGGCGGATCCCCAGCACACTGCACAACAGGTGATAGAGCGGATGCGAGCCCCAGGCGTGACAGTCGCTGCGCGTCGGCTCGGGCTGCTCGGGTGGCGTGGTCAAGCCCAACTCCGGCAGGCCCCGCCACAGCTCCAGGCGATCGAAGAAGGCGTCCATCCGCCCCGAGGCCGCCGCGGTTTCGAGCAGGTAGAACGAGAAATAGATCGTGGATCGCACCAGGTCCCGCTCGCAAAACAACGCCTCTGCCAGACGGTCTCGCAGGGCGGGTTCGAGTGTGCCGCCCAGGATGGCCAGACAGGCGCTGTGTTCGCCGAAGAGCGTGTGGTCGACATCCTCGGCCAGCAAGCCTCGCTGTGGGCAGAAGAACAGCCGCATCGCCGCCGCACTCACCCGCTTGGCCTCGCTCTCATCGCGGTCGGCCAGCGCCGGCTCACCGAGCCACCGCTCCAGTTTCGCCTTCAGCCGCAGCACCAGCACGTAATGCCAGCTCAAGGCGCCACTGGGCCCGTGCGCCAGTGTTGGCGGCATGCCAGCGGTCCAATCCGGCACCCAGTCCACGAAGTTCCACCCCAATGGGCCATGCACCACGCCTTCCGATCCGACGTGGTGGCGGAACGCTTCGAGCACACAGCGCACGCCGGGCATCTGCTGGCGCACAAACGCCTCGTCGCCGCGCCACATGGCGAAATCGTGCACCATCGCCACCCACCACAGCGAAAATGGCGGAATGGTCTGCGGGTCAAGATTGCTGCACGGATAGCGCGACCAGGTCAGGCCGTCGTGGTCGCGGCTGAGTCCGAACATGCGGATGGCTTTGCGGGGCAGGCGGTCGTCGCCATCAGCGGCATAGGTGGTGAGCACCTCCAGGCGCGTGTCGCCGACGTACATGAGTTGCTCGTAATAAGGGCAGTCCATGTAGGTTTCGTGCATGCACATCTGCATGCCACGGCGAAGAATCGGCAGCGTGGCGTTGAGCCGGTCGTCGGAGCAGTCCAAAGCATCCTGGAACGTGGTGGGATAGCGGGTTTCGCGGAAGCCGAGTCCTTCGATGGTCAGCCCCTGCTCGCCAGTCTCGACGCAGAGTTCGACGTATCGGCCGGCACGCCACCACAGCGGCTGGAAGGTGTGGCTGGCCTCGCCGGGCAGAAAGACATCGCCCTTGCCGACGAAGTAACGGCCAAGCACCTCATTGCGATTGCCCTTCTGGTTGTTGCGCGGGTTGGGGTCCACGTACGCGCCGTCGGCAACGTGTTTCGGCGGATCGACATAGGCGCTCTCGGCCCAGTGCATGCGGATGCGCGACCCCGGGCCGCCGACAGCTTTGAGCCATGAATAGGCGCAGAGGTATCGATTCAGATCGAGAATCGCCCGCTGGCGCGTGTGCGGCGGAACCTGCACTGGCTGGCCCTGCTCGAACAATCGCTGCCAGGTGGCTGTCAGCGCCTCCTCTGTGGCAATGGGTTCAGTAACGGGATCCTGTTCACGGGACAAGTGCTGGACGGCCCGGACGGTGACGGTGGACCAGGGCTGGTCGACCATCGCCGGCAACTCCGCCGGCTTCAACGTGTGCTCGCGGAGTGTATGGCCGTAGGGCACGCCGCCGGATCGGCCGATCAGCCCCGCCTTCGCCGGTTGCCAGCCCTCGCCGCCGCCATCGGGTTCGAAGTCATCTGCGGCGGCATCGATCTGCTCAAATCCGCCAGCAAGGAACCCTGCCTCATGTTGAGGCGGTTCGAGAAATGTTCGTCCGTCGAGGGAACGAACCTCCCATGCCGCCACGCCCGTGCTCAGTCGCTCGGTGCATGGAGCCTCGGCCGCAAGCAGGAAGCCCGGGTGCACGTGCATCTGAGCCGAGGGTGCCAGCCGCTTTTCCACCCCAAGACACCAGCAGCGTGCCACCAGTGTGTGCTCGGTAGCCGACAGTTCCAGCTCATAGGTTTCGTAGTACCACCACTGTGGCGCCCCGCGTTCAGGGCCGCGACCAATACGCTCGCCATCGAGGAACAACTCGTACCGTTCGTCGGCGGTGACGTGGATTCGCACCTTCACTGGCTGATTGAGCGCGAATCGGAGCCGGCAGGCCCAGACCATCGGCGGCTGCTCGACCGCAGGCGGCTGGAGCCAGTTCGCCGGCCAAGGCGAGGGCCCGAACGGCGTCGGACCGGCTTCCGCAAACGACGGCCGGTCGGTCAGGACGCGTCGAGCGTGCGTTTCACTCATCCCGATTCATTCCGTCAAGAACTGAAATTTCCGTCGACGCATCGCGGCCTGCGCCGCGTGTGATCTACTACCACGCCCCCCCAAGACGTTGTCCCGTCACTGAAACCATCGACGCGTAAACGCCCTTGCTTCCACGTCAAATCAAATATACCATGCCACCTTCTGCTTGTCATTCAGAGGCCAACGATCATGGCCCCTACCACCCCGCGCCCAGCATCCTGGAGATCGCATTCATGATCAGGCTAACCGCCCTGACGAAGACCTTTGCCCGGCCGTTTCGCTCGCTCACCCCGAGATGTGGGCTGATGGCCCTGCTGCTGCTCGCCCTGGCCGGCCCCGGTGCGGCGCAGCAGACGTCGCCCACGCAGGCGGCAGAGGCGCCGGAGCCGACGGTCGAGACGCCGCTGCCCACGCCGGGCATGGGCTGGGCCACGTTCAACTTCTTTATTGCGATGCACAATGAGGACGTGTTCCACCAGTTGGCCGAGGCGTTCGAGGCCTCGGGGCTGCGGGATGCCGGCTACGACATTCTGCGCATCGACGGCGGCTGGTGGGGCTACGATGGCGGCGAACGCCACTACTACTGGACCGAGGCCGGCGAATACGAAGACGGCACGCCCTACAAGCCCGGCGACCCGCACGTCGACCCGGCCGACTACCCCCACGGCCTCAAGGCCCTGGCCGAACATCTGCACGAGCGCGGCTTCAAGTTCGGCTTCTACCTCGACCCCAACATCTCGATGGGCGTGGCTGGCAACTACCCGAACAACGAAGAAGAGGAAGTCCCGCCGCCGGTGACCGGCGCCGACCTGGTCCGGCAGCACGCCGCATTCGTGGCCGAGAACCAGATCGATCACCTGTTTTTCGACGGCTACGCCTGGTCGCCGAGTGAAAAGGGCGACGAGCCGTACGCGGTGATGTACGAGGAGCTGCGCCGCCACGCCGAGGAGCAGGGCCGGCCGATCATCGTCTCGACCAACGGCTGGAGCGGACGGGAATACGCGGATGAGTGGCGCACGGGTCCGGACATCGACTACCCCTGGGACCTGATTCTTCAATGCATCGGCACGGCCGCCGACCCGGGCGAAGCCGGCCACGGCCGCTGGGCGAACCCGGACTACCTGATGGTCGGGTTCATCGATGACGAGGAGGCTCGGAGCCAGATGAGCCTCTGGTGCGTGGCCGGTGCTCCGCTCTACCTCTCGCACGACCATCGCGTGCTGAATGAGTGGGACCGGTACGTGCTGCTGAACACCGAGGCAATCGCGGTGAACCAGGATCTCGGCGGCGAGCCGGGCCGGCGCATCCGCAACGAGAACGGGCAGCAGGTCTGGGCTCGTCCCCTGGCCGACGGCTCGACGGCGGTGGTGTTGCTCAACGCCGGCGATGAGCCGGCCAGCGTGAGCATCACATGGGAGGAGCTGGACCTGCCCGAGGGTCCGGTGCAGATCCGCGACCTCTGGGCCCACGAAAACCTCGAGGCCAGCGAAGACGGCTACACGGCGGAAGATCTGCCGGGTCGCGGCGTGGCGTTCCTCAAGCTTATGCCGGGCGACGAGCCGCTGCCCGAGCCCGAGCCGACTTGGGCCGAGCACCCCGGCGAGAAGCCGGACTTCACGCCAATCGAGCCCGGGGAAGGCTGGCGTTACAGCACCAGCATGCCGCGTGACGCCGAGGCGCTGGCCGCGCTGTTCGATCACGATCCGGATACGCACTTCGCCAGCCCCACCAGCCCCGACGACTACATCGAGATCGCCTTCGACGAGCCGACGACGCTCGACCGCATCGTGATCGACACACCGGGCCACAAGAAGCCGGCAGGCCCGAACCCCTGGCCTTATGAGGTCTATGCCCAGCGGTCCACCTATGCCGTGGAGGTGTCCGAGGACGGCGAGAACTTCGAGAGCCTGGTGGAGGACTCACTCGGGCCTCGCTATACCATCGCCAGCTTCGATCCGGTGAGCGTGCAGGCAGTGCGGATCGTCATCCGCGAACGTCAGCAGACCAGCGTCTATGACGATTCGTACTGGGACGCGCACGACATCTACCTGTTCAACACCGAGGCATCGTCGCCCTGAGCGGCGGTCGGCAACGTCGGTTTTCCCGCTTGTGACAAGGGTTCGCCCATGACCGTGCGTGCCGCGGTGCTCGGGTTGGGGCTGGCGCTGCTGATCGCGGCGAGCACCTACTACAATGACTGGATCATCCAGCAGACACCGCTCATCGGCAGCCAGTTGCCGATCTCGGTATTCGGCGGCATGAGCCTGGCGCTGCTGGCGGTAAACCCGCTGCTGCAGCGGCTTCGCCCGGCTTGGTCGCTGAGGCGCGGGGAGGCGGCGGTGATCGTGGCGTTGGGCCTGGCCGGGTGCGGGTTCGCCGGCAGTTTCTACCGCTTCCTGCCGGGGCTGGTGGCAGCGCCGAGTCATTACCACGCGTCGATGCCGCACTGGCAGTCGGCGCAGATCATGTCCTACGTCCCCGGCGGCTCGCATGCGTTGGCGGCAGGGTCTGTCACGGACTGGGGAGACCTGGCGGAGAGGGTGGTCGCCGAGCGGGAGCGTTCGACCGGGGCCGGCCGGTTGTATCGGGCCCTGAGCCCGGAGGGCCGCCGTGCCTGGCAGGAGGCGGCGGACCGGCGGGTGGATGCAAGCCTGACGCAGGCGCTGGTGCGCAGCGCCAACCAGGCGCTGGCCGCCGGCGCGGTGGCGGGCGACCCCGGCGCGCCGGCCGAGGCGAACCTCCGGGCCGGGCGCGACGCGCTGGTGGCGGCGATGCCGGCGCTGGTGCTGCCGCCGCCGCGGGGCGAGCCGTGGCTGGTAGGAGCCGGCCAGGCAGACCATCCGGCGGTGCAGTCGCTGATCGCCGGGCATGACGCGCCGCAGGCAGTGCCGGACCCGGCCGAGGTGCCGTGGGCGGCGTGGTGGCCGGTGATGTCCACGCTGAGCGCGGCGGTGGTACTGCTGGCGGTGGCGGGTGTGGGTCTGGCACTGGTGGTGCATCCGCAATGGAGTCGGCACGAGCTGCTCGCCTATCCGGTGGCGCGGTTTGTGAATCTGTTGAGTCAAACCGATGATCGCAGCGGGCTGCCGGCACTGGCGCGCAGCGGGCTGTTCTGGATCGGGCTGGGGGCGATGGTCGTGCTGCACCTGGTCAACGGACTGCATCACTACATCCCGGCCGTGCCACCGATCACCCGAAGCCTGGACCTGGCGCCGCTGGGTGAGTTGTTTCCCACGGCCAGTCGCGTGCCCGGCTCGTGGGGCGTGTTCTGGGTGATGGTGTATCCCACCGTCGTGGCGTTCTCCTGTTTCATTGATCGGCGGACCTCGCTGAGCCTGGGATTGACGAGCCTGGCGTGGGTGATGTTCGCGGCGGCGTTGCTGTCGCAGGGCGTTGCCATCAGCACCGATCGCATGGAAACCGGGGCGGGCAATTTCCTGCGCCTGGGCTCTTTCCTGGCGATGGCGGCGGTGATCGGCTACACCGGCCGGTGGTACTACTTTCAGGTCATCCGGGGCGCGGTCACCCTCGGTCGGTCGGGCCGGTCACCTCAATCGGCGATCTGGGGGGCGTGGCTGCTGACCGCGGCGACGGCGCTGGGGGTGGTGTCGCTGGTGCGGATGGGCTTTTCGCCGATGCTGGCGGTGATGACCGCGGGCCTGGCACTGCTGATCTGGCTGGTGTTGGCGCGGATCGTTGCGGAGACGGGCATGTTCCTCATGGCTGGTCCGCTCCTGCCGACCGGCGTGGTTGTGGGACTGCTGGGCGCGGACGCGATCAACCCGACGCAGTTCGTGCTCATCGCCGTGGCCGGGTTCGCACTGCTGGGCGACAGCAAGGACCACCTGACGCTGTTCGCCGTCAACGCCTTGAAGATGACCGACGACGCGGGCACGCGCCCCTCGCGCGCGGCCCCGGCGTTTCTGCTCACTGCTTTGGCCGGGTTCGCGCTGGCCACGCTGATGACGCTAACGGTGATCTACCACTTCGGCCTTCCACGCGACGGCATGGCCGGTTATGCCAACGAGCTTGTGCCGATCAGCAGCTTCGATCTCGCTTCGCGGCACAGCGAGGCACTGCTGACCGCCGGCACGCTCGCCGAGGCGATGCAGATGAGCGACGCCGACCGCCTCCGCGCCTTCGCACCGGACACGGAATCCCTCGGCTGGCTCGCCCTCGGCTTTGTGCTGGTGATCGGCTGCGCCGTGGCCCGGCTGAGGCTGCCCTGGTGGCCGCTGCATCCGGTGCTCTTTCTACTCTGGGGCACGTGGGGCGCGGCCTGCTTCTCAACGTCGCTGTTGATCGGCTGGGCGATCAAGTCGGCGGTGGTGGGTTGTGCGGGCGTGGCCGGCTACCGAAAGCTCGTGCCCCTGGCGGTGGGTGTCATCGCCGGCGAGTTGATGATGGGGCTTTTCTGGATGATCGTGGCGACGATCTATTTCCAGCGCACCGGCATCCGCCCGCCGATGTACGCCGTGTTCCCGATCTGACGGGGCACGCGGAACGAGGCGCACGCTTGACAGCCTGACCGCCGGTGGTAGATTCCACGTGAAACCTCAACGTCGTCCGGCGATGCGTGTCACCCACGGCACTTCCCGACGGGTGAGACGGCTTGCCCTCGACCGATCATGGGCGAGGCACGCGGAGGTGATCCAAGTGAGATTGACGTTGAGTCGAATGCACTTTCCTTGAGTTGAGCAACCTGACGCATGAATACACCCTCCCCTGTCACAGTGGAGCATCTGACCTGCGAGTCGGCTCATCACCCCTTGGGCCTGCAGACCCGCCACCCGCGGTTCGGCTGGCAATGGGAACACACCACACGCGGGCAGAGGCAGCGGGCGTATCAGGTGCGCGTCGCCAGTTCGCCGGAACTGCTCGAATCGGGACAGGCGGACCTGTGGGACAGCGGGCAGGTGGCGTCCAACGAGCAGTGCCAGGTGGTGTACGCCGGTGTGCCGCTGCACTCGCGGCAGCAGTGCTGGTGGACCGTACGCGTCTGGGACGATGATGGCCAGGCCAGCGCCTGGGCGACGCCGAGGTGGTTCGAATTGGCGCTGCTGGGCGATGATGACTGGCACGCGGAGTGGCTGGGACAACCGGCAGGCTGGAGCGGGCGGGCGATCTACTTCCGTTGTCCGGTGAAGGTGGACAAGCCGGTGCGGCGGGCGCGGGCTTACGTGGCCGGTCTGGGTTGCCACGAACTGCGTATCAATGGGCGCAAGGTCGGTGACAGCGTGCTCGACCCGGCCACAACGGTCTACATTGAGCGCGTGCTCTATGCGACGCATGACGTGACGAAGCATCTGCATGCCGGGGCAAACGTGGTGGGTGTGATCGTCGGCAACGGCTGGTACGGCATGCCGCGCCTGCGTTTGCAGATGCACATCGACTTCGACGATGGGACGACGCAGTGCGTTTCGACGCAGCGGGCCGACGGCCCGGGCTGGAACATCGCGGTCGGCGGTGTGGTGCATCACGGTCTTTACGATGGTGAAACCCACGACGCCCGGCTCGAAGACGAGGGGTGGGACACCGCGGCCTACGACGACCACAAGGCCGCGAAGTTCGCGGCCGATCAGCGGCGCGAAGGTCGGGTCATGCGATGGACGATGGCGTCGGCGGTCGACGCGCCCGGTGGCCGGATGACGGCGCAGTCTCTTGAGCCGATGCGCGTGGTCCAGACGCTTCCGGCACGCAAGGTGACGCAGCCACGGCCGGGCGTGTGGGTACTGGACTTCGGCACGAACATGGCCGGCTGGGCGCGTCTGCAAGTGCAAGGCGAACGGGGCACGAAAGTGACATTGTGCTTCGCCGAGACGCTGCGCGACGATGGCACAATCAATCAGGACAACCTTTACATCGCCGACGCGTGTGATACGTACATCCTCAAGGGCGGCGATGAGCCGGAGATGTATGAACCGCGGTTCACGTACCACGGCTTCCGGTATGTGCAGGTCGAGGGGCTCCCTGTCGAGCCGGACGAGCGAACCGTGCAGGCGCGGGTGGTCCGGTCGGACGTGGCCCGGCGCGGGACATTCGCGTGCAGCGACGAACGGCTGACGCGCATCCACCGCATGGTCGTCCAGACTGAAGCGAGCAACCTGCACGGCATTCCCACCGATTGCCCGCAGCGGGCCGAGCGAATGGGCTGGTTGAACGACATGACCGCGCGGTCGGAGCAGGCGGCGCTCAACTTCGACATGACGCGGTTCTACAGCAAGTTCGTCGACGACATCGGCGATGCCCAGTCACCAGCAGGTGAGCTGCCAGACACGGTGCCGTTCCGGTGGGGATACCGCCGCGCCGATCCGGTGGCGATCGGCTATCTGATGATCCCCTGGCTGCTGCATCGCCATAGCGGTGACAAGCGGCTGCTCGAGCGACACTATGAAGGCATGATCGCATGGGTGGAATGTCTGGCATCGTTGGCGCCAGAAGGCATTCTCGAACTCAGCCGGTGGGGCGACTGGTCGGAACCCAGCGGCGACCCGACGAAGATCGTTCCCCCGGTGTCAAAACGAACGCCTGGTACGCTGGTGTCGACGGCATTTCTGGCACAGCATCTGCGACTGCTGGCGCGGATTGCTGGCGTGCTGGACAAGGGCAAGGACGCGAAGGAGTATGCAGCGCGCGCCGACGCGATCGCCGAAGCGTTCAACCGCCGGTTCTGGGACGCCTCGCACGGCGTCTACGGCAGCGGGAGCCAGGCGTGCAGCGCCATCGCATTGGCGTTTGATCTCGTGCCGGCCGACCGGATCGAGCGCGTAGTCCAGCACCTCGCCGCGGACGTGATCGCCCACGATTGTCACCTCAGTACCGGCAACATCGCCACGAAGTACCTGCTCGAAGTGCTCAGCGCCCATGGCCGGCATGATCTCGCTTGCGCGCTGGCGATGCAGACGACGTACCCAAGTTGGGGCTTCATGCTCGACCACGGTGCGACCACGCTTTGGGAACGCTGGGAGCACGCCACAGGCGGTGGCATGAACTCGCACAACCACCCGATGCTCGGTTCCGTTGGCTCATGGTTCTACAAACATCTCGCCGGCATCGACGTGGCTGACGACGGTGTGGCCTGCGACCGCCTTGCATTCCGACCCCAGCCTGCGCCATCGATCGAGCATGCGCATGCCGAGTTGAAAACGGTGCGCGGCGTTGCGTCGCTCGCATGGCGGCAGGCGGGTGAGCAACTGCAGGTCACCGCCCGTGTGCCCTTCGGCGCCACGGCCACGTTGACGCTGCCATGGCGCGAGCGCGGGGCGGCGGCGGTGCTGACCGAGGGTGACGCCACACTGTGGCCAACCACCTCGGCCGTGCGGCCCGACGGCGTGCAGGCGGTCGAGGCCGAGGTCGACTGCGTGCAGGTGACGCTCGGCGGCGGCCATTATGACTTTCAACTGGCAAGCCGCGACGCCGCTTCCGCACCGCTTGACGAAGAGTCGACCCGGGCCTGAGGCGCGCTTTCAGCCAACTGCGATATCAGGGCAACCGCCTCCGGCCGAAGGACATCCACGGCACGAGCAACGGCCTCCCAGGGCACGACGGGTAATTCGGCAAAGAAACGCGGACCTTCCGGTGACGCCACACACGCCCCGCGCCTCGGCGTCGTCGAGGAGGAAAAGTGGCTGGGAGTCATTGATTGGCGGTGGCAGAGCACGAAGGACGTCCGCCCCGTTTCCTACCAGGGCAGCGGCGGCTCCGGACACCTGCAGACCTCGGCCACCGAGTTGCCTGAGACAACTATCCCCACAGCCAGGACAATCAACAGGAGCTTCGCAGGAACGGGCAACCTCACGGTCGCCCCCGTGGTTGCATCGCTTCACTCCCGTACCACGTGATCTTCGTCGCGTGTGATCGGCTCGCGATCCGATGCCGCATCACTGAACACGACACCGTCGCCGAAATCCAGCTCAACATTGCGCACCTCAACCCGCATCCAGACCAACCCTGCGCCGGGCGGACGGTGGGTGCTATATCTCACCTCGTCCGTGACCGTCAGCGTCGCCTCCAGACGCCCGCCGTTGTCCTCGGCGCGTGCCAACAGGCGATCCAGGGCCTGGAGATCTTCCCCGCGGAGCCTCAGCGAGCTGCGGTGCTCGGCGCCCAGCAGTTCCGGCAGACCTCTGAGGTTCAGAAGACGCGGATCAAATTCGAATCCCTCGCCGACGTGAACTCGCTCACGGTTGAGCGGCACCATAACCCGGCTTGTCCGCCGCACATGTTGGCTGAGATCGAGAAGCTGGATGCCTTGGTGTCCAAAAATCTTCGACAGACGTTCTCCATCGAAATCCTCCCCGCGCAGGTGCTCCAACGTCACGAGCCCCACGTATTGTTCACTGTTGGGCTGGCCCTCTGCCATCTTGTCCGGGTCCCAAGCACTGCGTAATTGAAAATCCGCACCTGCGGGCGCGTGCTTATGAAAATAGGCAAGGCCTTCGAACATCGCGTCGGCCGTCCCAAACTCGGCCCGGGGAAATCCTAGGAGCATGACGTAGCCCACCGGCTCAGCCGGCTCTTCCAGCACGGCGGCGAGGCCCGCACCAGCATCCTCACTGATGGCCTCATCCTCATCCGCCACCACGGGACCCGCGATCAGGTTCAGGATCACGGCGGCAAAGAGGGCCGGCACCCACATCGACAGCGGGCCGACTGTGTGAATGTACTGCCGCATGCTGCTTGATCCTTTCGCTCGCCAATCACCTCGGGCGGAATGCTGAACTGCTTGGCCGCCTTGAGTCGCTCTCGCTGGTTCTGCTCTTTATCGAGCAAGCGATCCAGGACCTCGACATTCCCGATCTCTTCCCGATCATCTTCAGTTGCCCCGCACGACACCTCAACGGGTTTTCATATTTCCATCGAACCCGCGCTCCGGGACGACAGGCCAGACGGTGAGGTTCACGTGCTTGCCGGGCTCGATCTCCTGGAACGGCCCGGGCAGCGGCGAAGCCTCCGGCACCGGCTGACCAAAGAAATCGCTGTCGATGCCCTCGACCGGCTGGCATTGCACCTCGCCAAGCGCCTTGTCGAACTTGAACTGGAAGTTCAAGCGGTGCACGTTCAGGCCGTCGCGGATGGTGGCGGTCGGCTTCGAATGCTGGTCGTTGCCGCTGACCGCCCGCCAGAGCTCGAGGTTCAGCAGGTAGTGGTCGGTCCACTGTTCGAGGTTGGGCCAGTCCTTCTCCGGCACGCCGGCCTGCTTGAGCAAGTCGACCATCTGCTCGCGCAGGCGCGTCTTGGTCATGGCGGGGAAGTCCAGGTGCCGCTGCATGGGGGCCATGTGGCTGACGCTGGTGATCTGGAACAACGGCGGCTGCGGACCGGAGCCTTCGTCGAGGTATTCGCCGCCGCCCATGAGCAGGTTGCCGTCGCTGGTGTTGTTGCCCGCCGCCTCCCAGGGCAGCGGGTAGCCGATTGCGCCGGCGCGGTTGCCCAGGATCATGTTGTTGAAAGTCTTGATGTCCCAGCAGCCTTTTTCGGGCTTGACGCGGGGGGTGGCGTAGGCGAACCAGACGCCGAAGTTGGCGTTGGCGTAGAGCAGGTTGTGGGCGATGGTGATATCGGTGACGTCGTGGCCGTAGATCCCGTCGCCCTGGCGGGTGTGGGCGATGATGTTGTGGTCGATCAGGCAGGGCCCGCTGCCGATTTCCATGTTGATGCCGGACCACGTGTTGTTGACGATGACGTTGCGGGTGATGCGGCTGCCGCGCCACTGGTTGTCGAGCCAGATGCCGTGGGCGTCGTTGTCGCGGATGAGGTTGCCTTCGATGACGCAGTCGAAGCAGAAGTGAAACTTGATGCCGGCGAACTCCCACCAGGGGCTGGTCCAGCCGTCGCAGTTGTTGCGTTCGATGACGTTGTGCAGCACCTGCGTGCAGTAGTGGCCGTGGCCGGTGAGGCCGCAGTGGCCGTTGTCGCTGATGGTGTTGTGGCGGATGAGGTGGTAGCCGCCCTTTTGCGCCAGCGCGTGCAGGCGCGTGAACTTGTGCGAGCTGCGGATGTCCTCGTCATTGTCCCACGGCGCTTCGGGGAACTCGGCCTGCTGCGCGGGGTCGCCTTCCGTACCGCAGTCGATGCCGACGCTCTTGGCGTGACGGATGGTGCAGTGCTCGATCACCCAGTGATGGCCCGACCGGGTGGAGAGCGCGCCGGTCTGGGCCCATGAGGATCGGCCCCAACTCGGGGTCTGGTTGGCGGCGTGCTCGATGGTCAGGCCGCGGAGCGTGATGTATCCCAGGCCGCGCTTCAACGGCGCAAAAACCGTGTGGCGCACGCTCAACTCCACGAGGTGGCTGTTCAGGTCGCGGGCATGCGCCGGCGGGTGGAGCAGGATGGCCTCTCCGTCGGGATCGACCATCCACGTGCCGGGGGTGCGGGCGAGTTCTTTGAACATTTCCACTTCGCGCATCGGCACGCCGTCGATGAACAGTTGCCCGAGCGTCGTGCGGTAACGGGCACGGCTCGGCTTCGCAATCTCGTCCATCTCGCGTTCAAGCGTTTCCAACCGTTGTCCAGCGGGAGTCAGCATGCCGTTTTCGCTGACAGCCTTGTCACCAGAGTCGGCCATCGCCTGCCGCGCCTTTTCGACGCGCCGCTCGGCTTGCTCGATCACTGCCTGATGAGGTCGAGCGATCTGGCTGCGATTGAAATTGAGAAGATAGGGATTGAAGTCGGCATAGAGCGATGCATCGCATACGCCGTGATAGGCCTTGGCGCCAAAGTCGACGTCAGCGAGCGACCCGCGCAGCACTGCAGGCATCTCCGGAACAGAGGCCCACTCGGGGGTGAACTCTTCTGATCCACGGAGGGCAACATGCTCTCCGGGCGCGGCTTGGTAGGTGATGGGCCGGCCTTTCTCACCGCCGTATGCCGGAGCCACGCGCTCGCGGTAAATCCCTTGATGGATGCGAATCGTATCGCCCGGCCGAGCCTGGGCGGCGGCGGCGGAGATGGTTTTCAGGGGCGCTTTGGCGTCCCCATGGTTGTGGTCATCGGCCGCAGCATGACGCTGCGCCACGATCCAGGTACGGGTTTGGGTGGTGGTGTTGATGGATGTCATGACATAAAACTTTCATCGTGTGCGATGCGATGCTCGCATACTGGCTAACAGAAACATGAACTCTTATTCGGACCTTGTTTTGATCATACTGACCTTTCGCATCATTTGTGGCACGAGCACCATCCCCTGCAATGCATGGCCGAACTCATGTGCCCGAACCGGAACCGCGTGATGATCGGCACGCGGCCCCCACGCCACCCAAGCCAGTGCCAGCTTCGACGGCTGTCGTGGCATCGGGATGGCCAGATCATAGATCAGACGCTGATCGTCGCGATCGTGTCGCACGTCCACGCGAGCGTTTTCGACGTTCAGCAGGCCATGCCCGCGCACCGTTTCACCATCGAGCATGGCAAGCGCGTGTGCTTGATTGATCGCATCGTTCAGCACGACCGGCAGGGCCTGGACAAGGCGTTCACCTTCCGCATTGACGCCGATGGCCAGGCGGGCCAGCGATTGATCGGCATGGATCGCCAGTTCCAACCAGTCGCCGTCGGCATCGTGCCAGCCGCCGGAACGATAGGGCGTCACCTGTTCGGCAGGAACGTCGACACGCACGTGCAGTGTGCCATCGTGATAGCGGACCTCTGGCTCATCCGATGATTCAATGGCGGCATCGCGGCCGACGGCCGCAGCAGGCTGAAAGACGCGCAGGCCGTAGAGCGTGCCGAGCACCAGCCGGTCTGCGTACCAGGCCGCCTCGCTGAAACGCCACCACGCATCGTCTTCACCGCCGCGGACCGTGCCAGAGATATTGAAAAACTCGGTCTGTTCCAGCCACTGCCCCGCCACGTGCTCGCCCGTCGCACGGTCGAACACGTCCACGCGCGGACGCAGCAAGCTGTCGTCCGGATCGTGTCGAATTCCCGCCAGCGTGACGAGATGATCATCTTTGTGCCAGACATTGGCGATGTGGGCAAATGGTTCCTGCTGTTGGGCCGGCGGTTCCTGGAGCGGCTGGACGGGAATCACATACGTCTGCTCTTGTCGCATCGTTGGTAGATCAACGGCGTGGATCGCCAAGCCGTCGAGGACGAACAGCGTGTCATCTTCAATCAGCGTTTCCCGGCCGCCGTGTCCCGCGGTGTCACGGTCACCATATGGCTCTGCCTCGGGGTTTTGCCGGTCATACGTCACCGCCGAGAAACTTGCATCGCCTGAACTGCCGGGCTGGCGAACCTGAATCCATCGGCCCATGGGGTGGACCTGCGTGAAGCCCCAACTGTCATCGATATTTGAATCGTAGGCGAAACGAGTCGGCGCTCGGTCGCCGACGAGATCGACCTCGTAAAGCTCGCCGCTATCGGTCAGGCCGTAGTAGTACTGTCCCGCCACTGCGGTGCGGAGCGCGCCCTCGGCATGCCTGCGATCCGCCTGACGGATGCGGTGGATCTCGCCGGTGAGCAGGTTGACTTCCAGATCACCGCCGTCTGTCGTCTCGGAAAGAAGAAACAGTGTGTCATCGACGGCCGTCATGTAGCCGAGGCGGAAATCTTGATCATCGTCCACGGCTTGAAAGTCGCGTTGCCAGAGCAATGTCCCCGTGTCAATGTTGATCACCGCCACCATCGCCGGTCGTTCGACTTCTGCCGTCCACCACCATCCCTTCATCACGAGATACCGTCCGCTGATCGTCCACCTGTCAGGCTCGAACGGCAACGGACACCGCCACCGCACAACACCTGTTTCACGATCGAGCGCCAACAACTCATGCGGGTAGCCGATGATCAGCAGGTCGTCATGCCACAGCCCCTGCTCCCAGTTGTTGGTGGCGTCATGTGTGCCGCGATGGCGGTGCGGGCGTCCGCTGATGTCGAAGGCTTGCCGGTTGGATGCCAGCACCCGGTGCCATCGCACCTCCGGCGTCGAGGTTGTGACGTCGATCGCGTGCAGCACGTTGCCCGATAGCAGGTACGCCAGCCGCTCGTTTTCATCCAAGTCCGGCGGCACGATCACTCTTGCATTAGAGGCGATCATGTCCGCCACAGGAGTCAGTTGCCGCGGCACGCCGTTCGTCATGCTGCCTGGCGGGGCGGCGATATCGTCAATGGCGCGGCGACGTAGCCTCGCCGGACCATAAACATCCGGCGTCAACGCAACCAGGCCACGCCCCGGCGCGTCCGCGATCCACGTCGTCGGCGTATGTGGCAGGGGTGGCAAATCATGTGTCGCGGCACCGGTATCGGCGGCCAGCACATGCCGCCGCTGGTCTTCCGTCACCGCCAGCACGGACTCGCCCACAAGCACCGGCGGAACGGCCAAGCTGCTGTTGAAGCGATGCTCCCACACCAGGTCACCGGTGGCCGCCTCCACCGCCACGGCGGCATGGTGATCCGCCAGGATCACCCGTCCCTCCGACACGCCCACGCTCTGCCGGGAAGGCAGCACCGGTTGGTCCCACAGCAATTCACCGCTGTCTTTTTCCAGCGCCAGCACGCCATACCGATCGCGTGGCAGAAACACCACGGCATCGTCCACCACCATCGGGCGAGCGCCCTGCCGCGCTGCAATCGCTTTCCAATCGCCGCCTGCGGCACGCGCATAAGGACGCAGCCATTCCACCATGCCGTCGCGCGCATCGAGCCGAGCAACGAGACTCATGTTGGTTGAGCAGTAGACCGCCCCCTCATGCACCAACGGCGGGTTGCCGTACTGGCTGATGTCCATGGTCACGTCATGGCCTTCAAAGCCGTAGGCAAGTTGCCCGAAATCGGTCGCCAGCGTCCGCTGCCAGAGCGTTTCGCCCGTGGCCGCGTCCTGGCAGAGCACCAGCACCTGCCACGTCATCGCCGCCATGTCACCGCGCCGGGCGAGCGTGTAGACTCGTCCCTCGGACACGGTCGGATCACTGATCGGCAGCAGGTCCGCCCACTCCGGCTGGTCCTGCGAACTCCATCGCAAGGCTCCGCTGTGCAGGTCGAACGCCGCCACATGACCCGGCGCCGACCATTCACGCAGCCGGCCCCACCGCAAATAGATCGTGTCGTTCGCCACCGCCACCTTCACCGGCAGCGCGGGAGCCAACTCGTAATCGGTCGCCCGCATGCTCGGCTGGATGAGATTCCCCGCACGCGCCGGTCGGGTACGCGGCTCACGCAACCACAGCGGCTCATCCAGGGCCATCGGGTCGTATACCGCCACCCCTCCCACCCCGCTGACGATGTACCGGCCCGCCGCAGACGTAACCACCGGCCCCGGCACGCCAAACCAACGCTGCAAAGCCGGCGGAATCGGGTCCGCCTCGCGCCGCGATTGCAGCCACGTGCGCGACGTGGCATTGACGTCCTCCAACGGCCACCAGTCGATCGCCGGCAACGTCAGCCAGCGCACCGCCGACGCCTCCCCCCCATCGCCCGCACCTTCCCCAGTGGACGCCGCCGCCTCTTCACGCATCGCCCGCACCAGCGCCAGCCCACGCGCCGCCCGCTCACGCACCGCCGGGTCCACCGCATGGTTCGCCACGTCCGCCAGCGACCGCCCTGCCAATGCCCATTGCCCTTCACGAAGCTGCCGGTCCGCCACGGCCAGCAAAGCCTGCTGCACCTCGCTCGACATCGGCTGGCTGCGAAACTGCCGCATCACCGCCATCTCGTCCATCGCCTCGTCGCGCGGTTCCGTCGACGCCGCCTCGTCGCTCAACGTTGTCCGCGCCGCAGCGTCCGCCCGTTCGCGCAGCCAACGTGCGACTTCCACCCACAGCGCGACATATCGGGATTCCCCCACGCGCACCAGTCCGTCGCGGGCGTCGGTTCCCGCCAGCAGTTCGTCGACCAGTTCCGCGCCTCCCTCTCCTGTCGACAGCGCCCGCCACCGCATTTCCAGGCGCGGGTCCACTGCCGTCATCCGCGGTCGCGTCACCCGATCGCGAAGCTCCTCCAAGCCCGCCACCGGGCCGGTGTCGCCCTGCCCGTTCTCTGCCATCCGCGCGTACAAGCCGATCGCCCGCTCCGCGAAACCCGCCGCCGCCATCACCCGGGCCTGGTGCGCCAGCCCCGGCTCCACGTCCAGTTCCGCCCAGGGATGCAGCGCTTCATAAAAGCGATGTTGCGCCAACCGCCTTTGTCCCAACGCCTCGGCCGCCGCCGCCACCAACGAGTCGTCCCCCGCCAGGGTCCCAGCGCGCACCATCGCCGCCACGTGCGCCGCCGCCGGCTCCAGTTCATCCCCATCTTCAAGCAGTGCCGTGACGGTCTCGCGGCGCACTTCGTCCGTCGCCGCGTCATGCTCCAGCGCCTGCCACAGGTGGCGCCGCCGCGCTTCAAGCGCACCCAATTCGCGGTACAAATCCGCCAGTTCTGTGTGGGCCGCCACCCGTGGTTCACCGGCGTCGGGGAACCGCGTCAGCAGCGTTTCCAGCAACGCCACCCGCCACGCCGCCCGCGTCGCCGCCCGCTGGCCCTCGGGCACCTGCTCGGCCGCTTCCCGCCACGTCGGCCACGTCGCCGCCTCGCTCGCCAGCCAGTCGTCGCCGAATGTCATCTCCCCGGGAGGCGCCTGCCAGTGCATCGGATCAACGTCCGCCGGCCGGTCCAATGCCTGCGCCATGCCCGTGAGAAACAGCACCCCGGCTACCACGCCAATCCACCGCAACGTCCTGCCAAGTCCAACGGCTCTCACATGAAACTCCAAATCAATTGCCTCGAAACCCGCGCAGAGCAAGACGTCGCGGTCAGGCGACGCCTTGCAGGTTATATATCCCGGTCTGGGGCGCCGCAGCACCCGCGTTTGTCACACCGCCATCGGCGACGTCCGGGGCATCAGTCGGTGCGATAGACCATGTGGGCGTTCAGTCCGGTCATGTCGTTTTCGTTGGTCGCGCCGGGATTCTCCTCGTCCAAAAACAGGTGGTCGATCTCGTTCGCCTGATCGCCGTACCGCGTCTTGTCCACCTCGACGTTGTTCTCGAAGGTGACGTGGTTGTCGTTCCAGGCCACGCCGCCTTCCCAGTCGTCGTTGTCCTCGGCGTCGGGCACCCAGGGCGAGCCCTGGTAGTTGCCGTCGCGCGTGTCGATGACGGCGCGGTCGCTGATCATCGGCGCTTCACCGTTGAGCGTGTCCTTCCATTCCGCCTCCCCGCGCGGCAGAGGCCTGGGGTCCCACCAGTCGCCCACCCCGTGCACGCCAATGTTCAGCAGCGCGAACGAATAGTTGTCGAGAGTCAGGTCGCTCGACTCATCCCAGACCTCCTTGTCCTGATCGACGGGGCTGACCAGGTACTCCGGCGAGAAGTATTTACCCCGCATCAGGATCCGATAGCGGTTGGCCGGGTCAACGCCGTAGCTGCCCATCCATCCCCAGCCATCGTCATCGTCAGTGATCACCTTGCCGTTGGGGTGGAGCCCCACGAACCTTCCGTTGTTCTCGGAGCCGTGCATCACGATCCCCTGGTGGATGCCGCGCAGGCGGGTCTGGTTGTTCATCTTGTTCGCCGCCTGCCGGGCCATGCCCAATGCCGGCAGCAGAATCGCAATCAGCAGCGCGATGATGGAGATCACCACCAGCAGTTCGATCAGCGTAAAGCCGTGCTTCGTTTTCGTATCAGCCGCACGTCCTGTAATCCCTTGCCCGTTCATCGAGGTGCTCCTGCGAAAAGTACAAAACAACCAGACTTCCTGGCGAGCCCCCTTCGGATTGCCGCACCTGCACAGGTGGGCCACCGCCCCAGTTGCCTTGGAAGGCGAAGCGCCGCGGTCAGGCGGCGCTTCGCGTGATTGAATCAAACGAAACGATCAGGCCATGCGACGCCGACGCGCCAGCATCGCCAGGCCGCCGAGGCCCAGCAGCGCGAGGCTGGCGGGTTCGGGGACAGCCGCGATCGTGACGTCGTCAACGTCGAAAATGCTGCCCGAGGCGTGCTCGAACCGCACGCGATCGACAAACGAGCCGGCTCCGTCGGTGAAGGTGGTCCATTCCTCCAGATTGGAGGGCGAGACGGTCCACTCAACATCGCCGCCGTTGTAGCCGGTGATCGTGCCTGAGACGGGCGATCCGCTGCCGTTTTCCGGCCCCACGAGCATGCTCGACACTTCCACCAGGCTGTCAAAGAGGATGCTCACATCCGACTCGTCGGCCTGGATATGCCCTTGGTAGGCGTACCACGTCGGGCTGAACGTCATGTCAACACTGATCTCCGAGATCGTGATCGTCTCCTCGTCCATGCCCTGCGCGCCGCCGTTGTAGGGCGCTTCATCGAAGTGCACGGTGTAGGTGCCATTGCCATTGTCGGCGTACGGCGCAGCCTGGGCATGCGTGCCCACGAACAGAGCCAAAGCCGCCACAGTGGAAATTGCGATTTTCAATTGCATCAGACTTTCTCCTAAAGAGAACCGAGGTGAAAAAAAACAGAACGACAATGCATCAAGCCCGGAAAAATCAAAGGCTCCCCGGCATCATCATCACTGTCCCCGATCCTCCTTTCTGTCTGAGCAAGTCATGAATCGACCGCGTCGTGTGACACTCAAAAATGAAACGATGTGATCGCCGCCTTCCGCATGGCGGCCTTCCCGTAGATGTCTCCAGACGACGCGCACAGAACGCGCCGACACGAACCTCTCGTTCACCCCGGAGGCGACCTCTTCACGCAGGGCCAAACAACCAACCCGTGGAGCAGCCGTCGATTACACGTGAAACCTACCACATAATTTCCGGCTGTCAAGCAGCGAGTTCCTGTCGAATGCGTTGTGGATGCTGCGAGCCATCCCAAGAAACCTGCCTTCCGATACCCCCTTGGTCTGCCGAGGTCACCGGGCGACGGTCTGAATGGGGCAAAGGAAGAAATGCCGCCTGTTGATTACACGTTAAATCTAACCTACGCTAGGGCCGTGTCAAATGGTTTTTGCCTTCGCTGCCACGGGGAACAGGGTAAACGCATTTTGGCTCTCAGTGGGGCGGGCGCCAAAGCCCGCCGACAGGCCGAAGGCCTGTTTAAGCGTTTCAGGAGCGGTCCGAGCATGGCGGGCGAGACGCGCCCGCCCCACTCCATTCACACTGACCCACGACCCGCCCCGGGCGGGGATGTTGTGGGTTGATTGGTTGATTCTTTCATGAATTCGAGGAGCGATGTCATGTCCAAACCGCGTGTGATCGTCAACCCGCACGGCCGGTCGATGGCCGACCTGTTCAGCGACGCCGATCGCCAACGTTTACATGAGCGGTTTGACGCGGTGTGGGCACAGGATGGGCCGATGCCGACGGAGGCGTTTCTCGCCGAGTTGCCGAAGGCGGACGCGGTGATCTTCAGCACGTGGAGTTGGGGCAAGGACGCGTTGCGGAACGCGGCGGGGCCGGGACTGAAAGCGATCCTGGAAACCGGCGGAGGCCACGGTCACGAAGATCTGGATTATGACTATTGCTTCGAGCGAGGTATCCGCGTGGGCAGTTGCGCGTGGGCCTTTGCCGACGGCGTGGCGGAGATGGCGCTGGGGCTGACGCTGGCGGCGACGCGGGGCATTGCCCTGAGCGATCGGCAGTTTCGGGATGGGACCGAGACGTACCTGCAAAAAGGCAACGAGGAGAACTACCTGCTATTCGGCAAGACGGTGGGGTTTGTGGGGTGTGGCGGGTTGTCCCGGCCGCTGCAGCGGATGCTTGAGCCGTTCGGCGTGAAGGTGCTGGGGTATGACCCGTTCATGGACGCGTCGGTGTTGCGTGGGCGTGGCATTGAGCCGGCGTCGCTGGAGGCGATATTTGAGACGGCGGACGTGGTGTATGTGCTGGCGGTGCCGACGCCGGAGAACCGGGGGCTGGTGAGCCGGTCGTTGATGGAACGGCTGCGAGAGCATGCGGTGCTGTGCGTGGTCAGCCGTGCGTATCTGGTGGATTTTGAGGCGATGACGGAGCTGGTGCTGGCGGGCCGGTTCCGCGTGGCGACGGACGTGTTTCCGGGAGAACCGCTGGCGTCGGAGCATCCGCTGCGACAGGCGAAGCACGCGGTGTTGAGCCCGCACCGGGCGGGCGGCGTGCCCGAGGCGTTGCAGACGATCGGGAAGTGGGCGATCGAGGATCTGGCGTCGATCTTCGCCGACCGTGAGCCGATGCGATACCAGTACGCGACGCCGGCGATCCGCCAACTGGTGCGTGCGTCTGAGGCCGCCGAGGCGGCTGGGTAGGCATGCGGGTGGAACTGCGAGCACGGATCGAGGGCCCATTCGCCGTGCGAGGAGGAGATGGGGGGGTCGTTACACTGCGGGTGCAAGGATGGCCGGCGGTGTCTCGCCATTGAGAGAGACGCGGAACGGGACGGTCTTGGTTGGAAGTGATTTGTCGCGCTGGTTGATTTTGTGCATCAGCATGCGACTGGCTTCATGGCCGACCTCGTCCTGGGGAACCAGCCATGTGGGCAGGTGAACGCCGCCGAACCGCATGGGGCCATCGGCAAAGCTGGCGACGGCCAGATCGTCGGGCACGGCCAGCCCCAACAGGCGGGCAACGAAGACGGCCGGCGCCGCGCCGCGCTCACCGTAGGTGATGATCGCCGTGGGGCGGTCGGGCTGGTTCAACAAGGAACGAACGTGGCTCTCGATCTGAGGCTCGGGCAGCAGCCGATCGGGGCGGATGACGCGGGGTTTGAGGCCGGCGTCGGCCATGGCCTGCTCGTAACCGGCCTGGCGAGCATGGGTGCTGTAGTGGGCTTCGTCCAGTTCCGTGCTGGTGTGGGCATAGTCGGCGTAGGCGATGCGTTTGTGCCCCTGCTCAAGCAGCCAGGCGGTCAAGTCGCGGCCGGCGCCGTGGTCATCGGGATGGACGCAGTCATGGGACTCATCAACGTTAAGCCAGATCACCGGGAGTTGGTAGTCACGGATCAGTTGGCGCATCTTCGTGGGGATATGGTCCGTGTAGTTGACCAGGAAGCCGTCCACCATCGCCTCCCGCAATGTTTTGGGGACGACGCCTTCGCGAGCGAGTTTATCGTCAGGCAAGCGGGTGATGATCAGATGCAGGTTCTGTTCTGCCAAGGCGTCATGGATGCCGCAGACCAACCCCTCGGTAAGTGTTGATCGGCCGGCGACGGTGGTCAGCAACAGGCCGACGCAGCCGAAGCGGCCCGATCGGATGGCGCGAGCGTGGGCATGAGGGCGATAGCCCATTTTCTTGGCGGTGGCGATGACCCGCTCACGCGTATCGACGCCGAGTCGGCCAGTGCCGCGAAGGGCGTTAGACACCGCTACGTGGCTGATATTCAATTCCTTGGCGATATCCTGGATCGTGGTAGCCATGGTCCCCCTCGTCCCTGCAGGCAGATGAGCGCCTGCGATCTCTGCGCAGCCAAAGATTACACGTGCAATCTAGCACGTTTTCCGTGATTGTCAACATAACTATACAATTTCAAGGCGGATAAACAAGCATATCGCGCGGGTCAACAGGGTTCGCCCACCAACGGCGGTTCACGTTGCATCCCGCTTTGGGAGCCCTCTGGAAAGCGGTCGGTGGCGGGAGGGACTCACTCGGCCTGACCGGCGCGGAGCAGCGACCACGTATGCCACGCCTGCTGGCCGCGTTGATGCTCCTGGCCAGCCAGGTTGGCTTGAACCGTGACGCGCCACCAGGCGCCGGTAAAGTTGACTTCACGGTAACCCGCCACGGCCAGTACAGCGTCCTCCACCAGGAAGGCCGGCTCGTCGTCCTGCGAGCCGGTGTGGTTGTAGTTGTGCATGCCCAGAATTTCGGTGCGCCCACCGTTGAGCGTGGCGGCCTTGATGCTGATGCCTTCGGTCTTCATGCCCAGGACCCAGAGTTGGCCGCCGTCGTTTCGCGTGTTGATGCGCGTGATCTCGGGGCCGCGTTCGGTGTTCCACTGGCGGATCCACACGTTGGCGCCGGGTTCCATGTAGAGATGGCCGACGCAGTTGTTCATGAACGCAGTGGCGTCGGGGCCGATCAGCGGCACACCACCGAAACTCTCAAACACCACGGGTCGCTCGGTGGCGTTGACCTTGACGGCGAACGCCTCCCAGGGCGAGAAGACCTGGAGGTGCTCGAAGACGACGGCCTGCGGGCCCTCGGGCTCGTCATCAACGATGAACGCGTTCATGTTCTGCGGGTAGTCCGGGGCATCGACTGGATCTTCGCCCGGCCCGGAGAAGAGGCGGACGAAGCCGAAGCCCATGATGCGCTCCACCGAGCCGTGCACACGGACATCCTTGCGCATGTGGTACCAGTTCGGCTCACCGTTCTTGCCGAGCAGGTAGACCGTACTGGCGCCGCGTCGGGCAGCTTCGTCGATGGCGGCCTGGATCGCTTCCGAGTCATCGGCATTGTTACCGGCATCAGCGCCAAAGTCGTTGGCGCAGACCCACTGATCCACATCGGTGGGCCAGTCGACATCCGGGGCGTGTTCGGGGCTGAGTTGCAGGCCGGCTTCAGGAGCGTCGCCGAGCGTTTCCACGCCATGCGAACTGTACTCATCGATGTCCGCCGCGGCGAGATCGCCGGCGGGGCTGTCGGACGCGATGGCCTGGCTGTAGCCGGCGGTGTGGACGCGGGCGGCATAAAGGTGACCGTCCTCGAGACGGATCGCGGGGCCGTCCGTCTGCTGCGAGGTTTCAAAACGGCAGTCCACCAGCGTGAGGACGCCGCCCTGGCTGTCGACGGCCTGGGGGGCGTCGATGATGTGCAAGCCTTCAATAGCCAGCACCTGCCCCCGGTGGCGCAAACCAATATCACTGGCGTTGCGGACGATGATGCGGGAGAGCGTCTGGCTGTTGATGGTGGCAGCGGTGCTGATGCCGATGGCAAAGCCGTCCACCTCAAGACGTTGAACAAGCAGTGGCCCGTTCTGGTCATTGTTCCCCAGGTCGAGCCCCACGGCGCCGTTGCCGCGGATCAGGACGTCCTTCAGGATGCCGGTATTGTTGGAATAGAACTTGATGCCCACGGCCCCGGGATTGTCGCCGGTGTCGATCGTGAGATTGGCGACCGTGCGATCAAAGAAGTCGGCGTTCATGCCGGCACCATCAGGCCGGGAGACGCCGCGGATCGCTTCGAGCGGCTGATCGGGGTCGTCAAAGCCTTCGGCGTTATCGTCGAGTTTGATGATCGTGCCGTCGCGGCTCTGGCCGTAGATCCAGGGCCCCACCATGGAGCCTTCGACGTCGCCGGCTTCGAGGTCGGTTCCCGGGCGTTTGAAGATCAGCCGATCGGTGATGCGATACGTGCCGTCGGGCAGATAGAGGAAGCGTGTGAACTCGCCGGCGACAGTGGCCTCGATGGCGGCCTGGAGGGCAGCGGTGTCGTCAGTGACGCCATCTCCCCGGGCGCCGAACGCCCGGGCGTCGATCACCGCCCGTTCGTCCTGGGGGAAGACAATCTCGCCGGCGTGGGCGGTGGCTGTCATGATAAAAATTGCGGTGAACGGGATCGCGAGCAGCAGATTTTTCACGTTGCGTCTCCTGACGTGGGAATGCTAACGGGAGTGGCGTTCCGCCAGCCAAACTCGACTGAGGCGTATCGCTGGTGGACAAGCCGCGTCCATGACGGTTCAAGGCGGTCGGTGATTTCACGTGCAACCTACCAGTCTTCGCCAGTTCCGTCAAGATCCTGACGAACAGACATCGTCTCACGCGCTGCGCGCGAGGCGGAGCGGACGCAACTTGACACGAGCATGGGTTTTGGTAGGTTTCACGTGTAATCGCAGTTCAGATTGTGGGCTCCCTGTTCCATTGTCGTCCCGGGCTATCAACCGACCCTTCGGAGGCGTATCAAGATGAATCCGCACTTACTTCATCTGGCACTGCTGGTCTTGTTCACAACAATGATCTGCTTGCCGGTGTCGGGCGTCGATGAAGCTAGAGCCCAGCCATCGGGACACTTCCACTTCGCTGGCGAACCTGGGCAACCCCCGGCCGCGGCCGCGCTGGATGCAGCAGGTGAACTGGGGCTCCAAGGCCAGCTTCAAGGCCCTGCCGACGCGATCCGCGTCAGCGATCAGACGCCCCACCCCTACGTCTACAACCCCGGCACTGGTCAATCAGAGGCTCGACAGACATCGCTTGAGCTGCGACCCAGTGGCAATGCGGCCCGACACATCACCGCGCCTGTCGACGTCGCACCGGACGGCAGCTTCACACTGGAAGCAATCGTCCGCAACGGGGAGAACCTGCCCGAGCCGGGCGGCGCGAGCATGGAGATCGTGACCTGGCGCAGCGCCGACGGTCAGCAGTCTGTGAGTCTTCAGGTGTATTCGTCCGACGGCTACAACTGGTGGGCCGGAGCCGTGGAGCACGGCGGACAGACGCATCGGCTGAGCCAGGCTCTTTACAACGGCTGGACGCATGTGCGCAGTCCACAGTGGCGACACCTGGCGGTGGTCTACGATGCTCCGACGCAAACCGTCACCAGTTACCTCGACTACACGCCGCTGGACAGTGTGAAACTTGAAGGCCCGCTGGAACTGGCCGACGGCGCGTTGCACATCGGCGATGGGCCGGAAAACACCAGTGATCGCCGCTTCGTCGGTCACGTTGGCGATGTTCGCCTTACCGCCGCGGGGCTGGCGCCGTGGGAACTGCTGCGGGCGACGCCGCACGATCTGGAACATGCCAACTTTCAGCCGCAGCCGGGCCTGTTGCCTGAAGGCAGCGGGTATGTCGACCTGCGTCTGCGCTATGGCGCGGTGGGTGATGGTGTCCACGATGACACGCACGCCTTCAAGCGAGCTTTCGCCGAACTCCAGGACCGTGTGCCGATCGAGTACCACACGCTCTACATCCCCGAGGGCACGTATGTGATCAGCGAGCCGGTTTCGTGGACCCGCTTTCTGATCGTGCAGGGCGCTGGCCCGGACAAGACCGTGCTGCGTCTGAAGGACAACGCCGCGGGGTTTGACAACCCGGCCCAAGCGAATGCCCTGCTTTACGTCGGCTGGGACAGCTACCGGGAGCGGGCGAATGGGCAAGGCAGTGCCGGCAACGCGATCGGGAGTTACCTGTTCGGACTGACCCTCGACACCGGCCGCGGCAATCCCGGGGCGGTGGGCCTGGCGTTTCATTCCAACAACCACGGCGCCATCGAGCGCGTCGCCATCCGCTCGGAGGATGGCCAAGGCCACCGCGGGCTGGACTTCTCCATGAACTGGCCTGGCCCGACACTCATCAAACACGTGAGCGTGGACGGCTTCGACACCGGCATCTACAGCCGGGCGGGCGAATACTCCCTGGTCTTCGAGCACGTCGAACTGCGTGATCAGCGGCGTCTGGCCATTCACAACGAAGGCAATATCCTCTCGATCCGCAAGCTCACCAGCGTCAACAATGTGCCGGCGATCCGCACAGGCGGATGGGGGATGGTGACGCTGATCGATTCGGAACTGCGAGCCCCGGCCAACACGGACTTGACCGCCATCGAGAACAGCGAGCGCGGCGCGCTGTACGTGCGCAACGTCGACACGCCCGGCTACCGGCGAGCCATTCGCAGCGACCGTGAAACGGTGCGCGGCGGTCATGTGCCCGCCTTCCTCCCCGGCCGACCCCAGGGGTTGTTCGACGCCCCACCGGTCACCTTGGACCTGCCGATCGAGGAGACGCCCGAGATCCCGCTCGGCGACGACTCGATCCAGTGGGTCAGCGTGCTGGAATTTGCGGATCACGTCGAAGGCAACTGGTGGGACGGTGACTGGGCCCCGGCGATCCAGGCCGCCTTTGACTCCGGGGCCGAGGCTATTTTCTTTCCTGCCAACCAAGGTGAAGGCTACGGTGTACGCAGCACGGTCGAGGTTCCCGCCAGCGTGCATTACCTGCTGGGGATGCAGACCGGCATCGGGCGACATGGCGAGTTCAGCGGTCCCACCGTCCGCATCGCCCGTGATAACGAACACCCGCTCATCCTCGAGCGATTCACAGTCGCCGGTGAACTGGAGCACAGCAGCCCGCGCACGGTCGTGTTCCGGCATGGCGGGCCGAAGATCTACCAGGCGCGTCCCGGCGCGGGCCATGTCTTCTTCGAGGACAGCGAGTCCTACACCCGGTTTGCCGACGGCCAGAAAGCCTGGGCCCGTCAACTCAACCCGGAAAGTCATGATGTCTCGGAATTGATCAACGATGGCGGCGACGTCTGGGTGCTCGGCCTCAAGACGGAATACGCCAGCACCATGGTGGTCAATCGCAATGGCGGGCGTCTGGAAGTGCTAGGCGGTTTCCTCTATCCCGTGACCGAGGTGCCGCCGGACATGCCCATGGTGCTGACAGAGGATGCACGCACGGCGATGATCTTCTCCACCACTGCGTACAACCATGATTTCCGCATCTACTTCCGTGACATTCAGCATGGCGAAACGCGGGAATTGCTCAACGAAGCAATTGATTCCAAGGGCGCGCGACGCCACGTACACCTCTACACCACCGAACCGCCCCCGCGGTAGGCCGCCGCATGAGGCGCTTCTCGCCGCCTGAGATGCTGCGCCCGCAATTGAAACAGAAAGGTGCTGTTGTTCATGACTCACTCCCACGCCGATCTCTACATTGCCCCTGACGGCAATGATCGCTGGACCGGCCGGCTGGCGGAGCCGGCGACTGACGGCGGTGACGGGCCGCTGGCCACCATCACACGAGCCCAACAACTGATCCGCGCGGCGCGAGGCATCGGCCTGGCCTCCGCGCCGGTCACCGTCATGCTCCGCGGAGGCCGGTACTTCCTCTCACGTCCGCTGCGCTTTACCCACAGCGACGCGAGCAATGTCACCTATACCGCCTACCCGGGCGAAACGCCCATCCTCGACGGCGGCACCGTCATCGACGGCTGGCAGGAGCAACAACACAATGGCCGCAGCATCTGGAGCGCCGACGTGCGCCACCTGCTGGACCGCTCGGGTGTGTTCCGCCAGTTCTTCGTCAATGGGAAACGTCGTCTGCGCGCCCGGCTCCCCAAGCAAGGCTTTTTCCGCGTCGCCGACGACGTGAGCATCGGACAGACGCATCCCACCCGCTTGCGTGACCGTTTTATCTGCGAGCCGGGTGATGTGCAGAACTGGCCGTCGCTGGATCAGGCCGAGGTGGCCGTGCTGCACTTTTTCAAGAACTATCGCATTCCCATTACCGGCTTCGACGCCGCAACACGCACGCTGCGCCTGCGTCATGACGTTCCCGGCCGGCTGATCGCGCCCAGTCTCGGCTGGCATGCTTCCTACTACATCGACAACCTGCGTGAAGCCCTGACCGAGCCTGGGGAATGGTATCTCGACCAGGCCCAGGGGCAACTGTACTACATGCCGATGCCCGACGAGCGGCCAGACGAAGTCGACGCGGTAGTGACATGCCGCAACGAATTGCTGCGCATCGTCGGCGACGCTGATGCAAACCGGCCGGTCACCTTCCTCACCTTGCAGGGTCTGACGCTGCAGCACGGCAACTGGGAACCGGTGGCGAACAGCGCCCAGTCCGAGCCTTACGTGCCCGGCACGGTGTTCCTTGAAGCGGCGCATCACTGCCGAATTGAAAACTGCACCTTCCAGCACCTGGGCATGTATGCCATTGAGTTGGGTCACGCCTGCATGGGCAACCGGCTGGTGGGCAACACCATCCACGACATCGGGGGCGGTGGTATCCGTGTCAGCGGCATTAATCTTCCCGCCTCCGGCCAGCCTCGCAAAGCCGACGTCGGTTCATCTGAGGTCACACCCGACGCCGATCTCCATGCCCGGCTCACCGGCAACAATCAGATCACTGACAACCACATCCATAGCCTCGGCCACGTATTCATGGCCGCCAGTGGCATCCTGATCCAGTTCAGCTTCGGCAACCGTGTTCTCCACAACCATATTCACGACCTCTACTACACCGCCATCAGTGTCGGATGGACCTGGGGCTACGCGCCCAGCGTCTGCCGCGACAACCGCATCGAGTTCAACCACTGCCACGACATCGGCCAAGGTGTGCTCTCCGACATGGCGGGCATCTACACGCTCGGTGTTCAACCCGGCACGACCATCCGCAACAATCTCATTCACCACGTCACCAAGTCCGCCTATGGCGGCTTCGGCATCAATCTCGACGAAGGCTCCAGTCACATCGTCATCGAAAACAACCTCGTCCACGACACCTCCAGCCAGTCGTTGCACCAGCATTTCGGCGCCGAAAACATCATTCGCAACAACATCTTCGCCTTCGGCGAGGAGGGGCTCATCGGCCTCAGCCGCGGGCCCGCCATGGTCTGTCCGCAAAAGGGCTCGTTTAACGACGGCGCCATCGCCTACGGCTTCACGTTCATGCACAACATCCTCATCACCGATCGGCAACCGCTGTTTATCGGCCGGCTGGGCGACCGCTCGGGCGATCTCGGCGCCCACGCATTTCTGAGCGACCTCAACCTCTACTTCAACATCACCGATGGTGACTTGTTCTTTGGCGATGGGCTTCATGGCAAGGCCGGCCGGGAACACCTGCTCACCGACTACAGCTTCGACCAGTGGCAGCAACTGGGGTACGATCGCCATGGGTTGGTCGACGACCCTCGCTGCCGCAACATCTCCGAGCGTGACTTCACGCTTGACCCGCAATCGCCTGCAGTGGCCTTGGGCTTCCGCCCGCTGGATCTGGACCGCGTCGGTCCTCGCCCGGCCGATCAGCGCAACGATGCATTCCCCCTGCCTCATCTTCCAACGTTTTGACCGCCATCCTGTCAGGGCATGGCAAGGACTGCCCGCTCACCGATCGTCCGGACCGGGCGGCTCGATCGACGGTTCACCGCAGCCGGGCACGGGCCAGAGATTGAAACGGTTCTCGCCACGCTGAAGATTCTGGAATGGACCGGGCAGCCGTCCCTCCGCCGGAATGGCGGCGCCGAGATAGTCAACTTCCACGAATTCGTAAGGCAGCGTCTGCAGTTGTGATGGCGACTCGTCGACGGTCAATGTCAGCGCCAGCGTTTCGGGGTCCAGCGTCGCCCGAAGCTCGCCGGTGAGACTGGCGCGGTCGTGATTCATCATGGCGCGCCACTGGTCGAGATTCAGTGCCGGCGCGCGTCCTTCGAGCAGTTCGATCTGGCTGTCGGCCAGGCCCGGGTCGCCCGTTGCTTCAAACGCCCGGCGGGCCTCTGCGCTGAGGCGATCACCATCGGGTCGATCCTCTGCACCGTTGTTGGGGTTGACGATGAATCGTGGCTGGTGCCCGTCGGCAATGGAAAAGACGTTGCGGTCCGACTCGTTGTCGGCGGTTTTGCCGCCGGGCAGCGGCAGGCTGATCTCGCCCTCCACGTTCCCGATGAGCAGGTTGTTGTACAAGTATTCCTGCTCGGCGCCAGGGCCGCGGTTGGTCGCAACGTGGATGTAGATGCCGCGCCGCGTGTTGTCGAAAATCAGGTTGTGCACGGCGGTGATGCGGCTGGCGTCGTGGGCGTAAATGCCGTCGCCGCGGTTGGCGAGAATCACGTTGTTGTCGGCAAGCATGCCGGGACGGTCCGCGCCAAGCAGTTCGAGAAAAATGCCGTTCGGCGTGTTGTTGATGACAAGATTGCGCGTCACCCGTCCGCCGGCACAATCGTTGTCGAGCCAGATGCCGTAGGCTTCGTTGTCTCGGACAAGATTGCCTTCGATGACGCCGTCGTAGAACAGGTGCACCTTGATCCCGCCGGACTCGTAGCCTGGCACGCCGGCGCCGTTGCGTTCGACGATGTTGCCGACGATTCGGGTGTCGTAGCTGCGCAGCCCCGCGATGCCGCACTGCTCGTTGTCGCTGACGATGTTGTTTCGAATCAGGTGCCCACCGGTGTGGGGGATCACGCCATCGTGGCCATTGCGTTTGTCCTCCTCGAAAGGCATGTCGTTGATACCCCACTCCGCTCCGCATTCGAGGCCGATGCCGCGAGCGAAGCGAATGACATTGTTTTCGATGACCCACCCGTGCCCGCTGCGGGTCGAGACCATGCCCATCTGGGGGACGGCGATGCGATTGGCGGCATGTTCGAAGACGAAGCCTCGCACGTGAATATGTCCAAGCCCCCGAGACCGTGGTGCGAACACCCGCATGCGCACCGACAGTTCAACGGTTGCTTCGTTCGGATTCGGCGCTCCTTCGGGTAGACGCAGCGACAGCGTCAGGCCGTCGTCGGAAACTTCCCATGAACCAGCATCGTCTGGCAGCCGCTTGTCCGTGCCGTCCTGTGCCAACAGCCGGCCGTTAAAAAACACCTGCCCCTGCGTGCCATGGCCGCGATGTCGCGAAACGCGCATGGCGAAGGGCTTGTAATCACGATCGGTGAACAGGTCCGGGTCGAGCTGCGTGCGCCATGTGTCGGGTTCGCCTTCGACCGGCTCCCATGTGCCGGTGTAACGTTCCGAGCCGCGGACAATCACCTGGCCAGGTTCGGCGGCTTGGTAGGTAATGGGGCTGTCCGGCTCGCCGCCGCGCATCGGCGTCACCCACTCGCGGTAGATGCCTGCATGCACAAGCACGGTATCGCCCGCCTCGGCGATCTGCGCCGCGGCATTGATTGACTTGAGCGGTCGCTCGGCCGTGCCGGGGTTGTCATTGGCGGCATCGCGGTGCTGCTGGTCAACCACCAGAGTCCGGGCCTCGCTTGTCGCCGATCCCGCCAGCAGGACGCCGGCGATGCCCGCGGCGCCGATCGTGTTCAGCCTCCGCGCACGCCACGACTTTCCCATGGACGCGTCGTCACGCTTGTTACTCATAGTCGGTTCCTCATCAGTCAGTCATTAGTCAGTCATTGGGCGTACAGCGCTGCGGGGTCGACCCGTCCGGACAGGTCGGCAGCCGGGTGGTCAGCGTTCGGCCGGCGTCGCTGGTCTGCCGTACAGGCCGGTCGCTGTCCAGGTCTTGCACCAGGAAGTAGAACTGGCCGTCCATCCCCCTCAGGCGGGCTTCGCTGGGACTGGCGGGCTGCGTCGAGCCGCCGCGCACCTCCTCGGGAGCCCACTCGATCCATGTCACGATCGCCCCGGCTGACTCGGCCTCCTCACGCGTCATGCTCTCGAGTGTTTTCGGACACCCGCCGCAGCCGAACACCGCCGCGCGTGCACCGGTCAACTGCCCGCCGCTGTGAGGCGACGCCACGGGCGGCACCGCGGTGTAGGTGGCCGTAAAAAGCTGCCCCGTCTGCATGTCGTAGTAATACTCCTGCCGCAGTGACCCGCTGTCGCCACGCAGTGTCCAGACCATGGTCCCCACCGCGCCGCAGAGCGCGACCACTACCACGAGCGTGGCCACCGTCGAATGTTCATTGATCCATTGGCGCACACCCATCGCGTCCGACCCTTTCGGAGGGAGAGGAAGTAAGTTCGAGCGGTTGCCTGCCATGCCGCCTAGAGGCGACTACTCCAGATCCCAGAAGGCAGGGTGAAACTCGGAATAGCCCTGGGTCCAGTTTGAGAAGCCGACGGCGATGAGGTCATACGCTATCCTGCTTCGGCGGAAGCTGGCCGAACCGTCGGCCTTCATGACGTTCCAGCCGCCGTCCTGACCATCGAAGTGACCCCAGTTCTGAAGCGTGTCCATGAGCAGGATCTTGTTCGACGGCATCTGCTCACGTGTCCAGTAGGCCCGGTCGTTGCCGCCGGCGCCGGACACCGGCGGGTTGACGGCATCCGGTTCGTGCTGGTAGACGTACGGATTCAGCGAGTAACTGCTTTCCATCCATTCAAACCCGGCATGGGTGGTCGTCGTCGGCCAGGGGGAATAGAGGCTGTACTCGCGATACATGGACTCGCCGATTTCCACGTAGGGCTGCGCCATCACGTCGCTGGAGCAGAAGTAGACTTCGCCCGACGAGAGCAGGCCCGCCTCCCACAGCCTGCCGTGGTTGAGAAAGGCGCTTTCGGAGGTCAGAAAGCCATTATTGGTCTGGATCAGGCGTAACCAGTCGTACCAGTGGACGCCATTGCCGTCCGCTGGAAACGTCGGCCAGTGATCGTTTTCATCGGACGCGTACATGTGCAGCGCCAAGCCCAGTTGCCGCTGGTTCGACAGGCAATGCGTTCGCCGCGCCGACTCCCGTGCACTCGCCAACGCGGGTAGCAGAAGAGCGATCAGCATCGCGATGATGCTAATCACCACCAACAACTCGATCAGCGTAAAGCCTCGCATTGCAATCGTCCCGTGGCTGCGTCGATTCATGGTGTGTATAAACATCAGAAAGGCCTCCGCTACAAGGTAAAACTCCGCAACACACGCCCGCGCCGATATGACTATGGCCGGGCGGTTTGGCTGACCTGACACATCCGGCATGTACCTGAAGGTGACGACAATCTGTTCGCGAACGGCTTAAACGACCGCTCAACCGAACGGTGGCGTGCGGCCTGACTTGTCGCCGACTTCGTGAGGTGAAACATGCTGAGCCTCCGAGGGGGCCCCAACCGGATGATTGCACGTGAAATCTAGCAGGCGCTTTGTTCCGCGTCAACCCCGTCCTGCTGCAAGCCCCTCGCTTTATGAAACGCCTCTGCTCAACAAAGTCACATGCAGGCCGGGGCATTCAGCGGGTCACGGCCGGTCGTGCGCGAGGATCGTCGACTCCATCCGCATCGACTGTTCCGGCTCCCAGACGACGGCGACTTGCTGGTCCGACAAGGCCGCGATTTGCAGGGGCGCATCCGAGGCCGGCTCATCGTCATGAAGCAGTTCCAACGCCCACGCCTGCCAGCACGGCCGATTGTCGGTCGCCAGGTTGAAGGTCCTGGTCTGGCCCGACCACCACACCGCGTCGAGTACGACACGGTCATCCAACTGCCGACTTTCCCACCGCGGGTTGTGTTCAAGCAGCGTCGGGCCTGTTTCGGGCAGATGCACCACCGCCCGCCATGTGCCGGCCGCCAGGACATAACGCTGCGCGTCAAGCTGTCTCACCTCAACGCCCTGTCCTGCCAGTTCCAAGCGGAGGCGCAGATCATGGGCCTGGAAGTTTCCATCGGCTGGGCGATCCAGAAACAGGTGGAAGTCGCCGCCGTCGCGCAGCATCGTCATCAGGCAGAGCACGCGGTTGCGCTTCTGTATGCATCGCAGATAGCCGCTGGCGAAGTCCTCGTCATCTTTCAGCAGACGCACGCGCAACACGACGGCGGGGTCAGCATCACTCGCCCAGTACCCGATCAAGGGACGGCGCTGGTTCCACAGTTCGCCGCGGTTGACGCTGGCGAGCGTTGCCTGATGATGCAACCAGGTCGTGCCCGCCACGGTGCTTCGGCCGGCGTGGTCACGGGCGAAGCTGTCATGGTGTTCCTGCTCGGGCGGGTCGAGCCGGGCGAAACATTCCACCAGCGCGGCTGGGCAAGGCAGCGGTCGGATGCCTGCCTCCAGTGTTCCGGCTTTTTCGCCGGCATGCCGCGGATGTACGGTGATCGGCTGTGGCAGCCGAGCGTTCAGCAAGCCGACGGTGTTGCCGGCCAGGTGATCGGCATAGGCTCGGGCGTGCGGCCCGGCCCACTGTTGCGTCGGAGGATGGTAATGCCTGGCAATGGTTTGCCACGCGAGTTGGCGCAGACCTTCGGCCGACTCCCGCACAACCGGGTCGCGCACCAGTTGCAGCGTCCGTTCGGCTTCGAGCAAGGTCACCATCGTGTAGGTCGGGCTGTTGTACTCGGTGAAGCCGCCCTGCTGGCGGGCATAGGCAAGCACGCGTTCCAAGCGGCGTCGGCCGTAGGCCAGCAGTCGCGGCTCGTCGAGCGTTTCCCCCGCCACGGCCGTCACCCCGCCGCCCATCACGGCGATGTTCGTGTAGTCAGGCTGCACGTTTCGTCGAAATATCGACCAGGCCGCGTGTGCCAACGCATCGCGCATCAAGGCCACCAGTTCCTCGCCCAGCACCGTGACGTGCTCGGCCAGCATCGTCGCCAGTCGCGCCCCGCAGAAATCCGCCCAGTTCCAGTCCGGCGGCGCCATGCGTGCGACCGGCTCTTCGAGATAGTACGGCCAGATGCCGTAGGTTGGCTCACATGGATCGGTGTTCTGCAGCGAGATCACCTTGGTGACAATCCGCCTGGCCCGCTCAACCTCCGCCTTCCCGCCATGCTTGAGCAGCAGAATGGCATAGCCCAATGATCCCAGGACTTCATGCGCCTGCTCTCCAACGGGAAGGCTGGAATGGTAGTTACGCCGGCTCAGTTTTGTCCGCACCATGTCGCACTCGCTGCTGAACCGTGCGGCGAGCGCCTCCAGTTGCGTCTGGAGGCTCGGGTCTGCCACGGAGGTATCGGTGCGTGCCTTGATATTCATCATCGCTGTTTTCGCGTCCGGGGTGTCTGGTCCGGTCAAACTGTGCGCGAGCAGTTGGCTGCAACCACAAAACAGACTCGTGGGACGTGCTGCACTATTGCACCACTGAGCCAGGCCGATCGCTTGTCCACCATCGCTCGGTGTAGGGCTGGCCCGTGACCTGCTCGAACTTCCTCTGAAGGTCAGGCCGGCGGCGGAGGTTCTGGCGGATGCGTTGGTTGATCTCATCCGCCGCCGCATGCAGCACCGTTTCAGGATCGCGGCCGTTCTCGACATACTCCACCGCGTCGCGAAGGATTCGCTCGGTCGTGCCGATCTCGATGAAGGGGCTCAGGTCAAGCGACCGGCTGGTTTCCAGGGCGGTGATAAAGGCGTCGTGAAAACCGGCCTCGGGGACGAGGGTGTTGGTCAGGTCATCGCCATCGCGGGCGAGGTTCGGGTTCGGCGGCAACCCGTCGCCGTCGTTGACGATGAGCTGGCCGTACTCCTCGCTGGCGAGATATTGAAGGAAAGCCAGCGCTGCTTCGCGGTTGGGGCTGGCGGCATTGATAGCCGCCCCGCGGGCCCGGCCGACGACCTGCGGGGGACGGTTGCCGGCCCGGGGGACCGTGACCGTGGCCAGGTTCGCCGGGTCCAGGTCCGGATGGTCCGGCAGCATCACGGTGACCCAGCGTCCGATGAAGATCATGGCGGCGCGTTCGCTGAAGAAAAGATTCAGGCCGCCGGCGCCCCATCCCCCTTGGCTGGCGAGACTGGCCATCTCGGCAGGCGGCGGCAGGGCCCGGTGGTGAAACATCAGCCGCTGATAGGTTTGGAGCGCGGCGATGGCTTCGGGATGGTCAAGTGTGCTGCGTAACCCATCGGCGTCAAAGAGCGTGGCTCCGTGGCCGGCGAGCAGGTCTTCGAAAAAAATGGTGTTCTCCCAGTTCGCCACCGGGATAATCCGTCGACCTTGCGCCGCACTACGCTCGCGGATCTGCACCGCCAATTCCCCCAGTTGCTCATACGTCCACTCCGGCTGCGGGTAAGGCAGATTCAGTTCATCGAAGAGGCGCTTGTTGTAGATCACCGTGCTCGCCCAGACGTTGCATGGAAAACGATATTGCCGGCCTTCATACATCAGGCCATCAGCCATCGCCGGATAGGTGGCGTCGGGCCCGATGCCCATCTGCTCGGCGTAAGGCGTCAGGTCCAGCAAAATCCCCGCTTCGACCAACGTGGCCATGTGCGCGGCGCTCCAGGTGTCGATGATGTCCGGCCCGGTGCCAGTAGCGGCGCGAACGATCAGCTTGGTCATATCACCAGGATCGCGCACCACGGCCAGTCCCGGGTAGTGTTCGAGAAAGACCTCCGACTGCACCCGCCGGGCGGGGTTGGGATCGGTCGACCAGGTGAGCACCGTCAGTGCATCCACGTCGATCGCCTCCGCGCGATCCGCATCGTCAATCTGCCGCTCCACAGCCCGGCGAACCGGATCTTCAAGCGTTAATTGGGCGGCCGCCCACATCAGGCCGCAGATGACCAGGATACCGAGGAAAATGTACTGCATGACCTACCCCTTCACCCCGCCAAGTTGCAGTCCGCGCACGAGGAACTTCTGGAAAATAACGAAAATCACGATCAATGGAATCACGGTCAGCGTTGCGGCCGCCATCACCAGTTCCGCCTGGACCCCATAGCCGGTGTCCAGTTCCAGCAGGCCCACGGAGAGCGGGAAGTACTGGCTGTCGTTGAGCATGATCAGCGGCCAGAAAAATGATTGGTACGCGGCGAGGAAGGTGATGATCGCCAGCGCGATGACGCCCGGCCGGGCGAGCGGCATGACCACATCCCAGAAGATCCGCCAGTGGCTTGCCCCGTCGATCCGCGCCGCCTCATCAAGTGAGGGAGGAATGGAAAGCATGAACTGGCGCAGCAGGAATGTCCCGAAGGCACTGAAGGCGGCGGGAATGATCAGGCCGTGATAGGTGTTGACGAACCCGAACCAGACCATGATCTGGAAGTTGGGAATCATCGTCACGACGCCGGGCACCATCATCGTGGCCAGGTAGAGCAGGAAGACGGTGTCGCGCCCCTTCCATCGCAGCCGGCTGAAGGCATAGGCGGCCATGGCACTGGTGAGCACCGTCAGCAGGGTGGTCGCCAGGGCGATGAAAAAGCTGTTGACGTACCAGCGGCCGAAGTCCAGATCGAGATACTCGTCGCCGCGTACCGGGATCTGCCCCAGCAGTTTGGGGTAGTTCTCCAACGTAAGCCGTTCGGGCACGATGTGCGCCCCGCCGCGTTCGACCTCAGCGTGCGTTTTGAACGATGCGCCGACCATCCAGACAAACGGCGCCGCCACCAGCAGCCCCAGCAGGCACAGCACAGTGAAGCGCAGCAGCAAGCGGCCCATTCGCGCCTTCGGCCGTCGGGAGTCGTGCGTGCTCACGCTTCCACCTCCACCCCTTTGCCAAAGGTCCAGTTGATGGCCGTGGCGATGAAAATCATCACAAACAGCACCCACGAGACTGCGGCGGCATAGCCAAGGTTCAGGTCGGTGAACAGCATCTGGAAAATGTAGTAACTCAAGGTGGTCGTGGAGCCCGCCGGCCCACCCTCGGTCATGACGCGGGCCTGCTCGAAGCCGCCCTGGAAACCGCCGATGATGGCGATGACGCTCACAAAGAAGGTCGTTGGCGCCAGTTGGGGCCAGGTGATGTGGCGGAAGCGCTGCCACGGCCCGGCGCCATCCACGGCCGCGGCGTCGAGCAACTCCTTGGGCATGTTCGCCAGTGCGGCCAGATAGAGCAGCATCGTCGTACCGCCGATGGCGATCCAGACGCCCATGATCACCATCGCCGGCCGCGCCCAGGCGGTGTGCGCCAACCACTGCGGCCCGCCATCCAGCCCGCCCATGTCCACCCCAACCTGACCTGCCAGATAGGCCAGCCCATCGACGGCGGCAACGATAAGTGCATTGATCGGACCGTGCTCCGTGTTGTACAACTCTTTCCAGAGGATGAATACGGCCACGCCGGCGGTGAACGTCGGTAAGTAAAAGATGGTTCGGAAGGTGACGATGTTGAATGCGATGCCCAAGCTTGCGATCGCCCACACCAGGGCCGCAAGCAGGCCGACATTGGGCCAGCCCTGCCAAAGCCCGATGCCGAAAGTGAGTACGGCCAGCAGCAGGCAAAGCGTCACGCCCGTGACCCGCACCATTGCCGTCCGCCGGGACCGCCAGGCGCCGAGCGGAAGTTGCTGATTCAACAGCAGCGCCAGGCCCAGCGAGCCGGCGATGGCCACGGGGATGCTGAGCATGAGGAACAGCGTGTTGTAGAAGTAGTGCCAGAACCGTTCATCGCGCGGCGTGTAGGCCGTCCACATCGGATCGTGCAGCCACCAGAGCGTCGCCATTGCGGCGGCAAGCAGGCCTGCAGGGGCCATGCCGAGGCCGGGTCTCCATGTCCCATCCTCCCGGTTCATGCCGATCAGTCCCGCCAGCAGCAACACCAAGCCGGAAAAAAAGACGCCCTGCCCGGGGCCGAACCAGAAACGGACAAGCATCGCCGGGCCTTGGTCATCCGGTGAGGCAGCAGGAAGCGCCACCGCCAGCACCGCCATCACCACGCCGAGCAGGGCCACGATCACACCGCCGCTTCGGCTGCCACGCCAGAGTTTCACATTCGCCCAGAAGAGCCCAACCACCGCCGCCAACAGGACCGCCACCGCCAACAAGTACAGCGTCAGCACAACCGACCGCGGCACAACGAACCCGGCCAGCCCAACCCCAGCCGGGGCGCCTTCCACCGTACGAACGCCAAGCAGGTCGGTGAAGTTGCGCAGGCCAACGAATTCGGTGCGCTGTATGGGACGTAGCGACCAGTTGGTGAACGCCATCCAGAGCGAGAGCAGCACGGGGAAGCAGGTAAACAGTAGAAAACCGATAAGATTCGGCATCAGAAACGCCAGGGCCACGCGCCGATCTCGCGATAGGCCGGACCCGGACGGTGGCGTTTTCGATCGTGGCGATGGACCGGACGGCCGCGTTGCGGTGGCACTCTCTCCGACATGCGGCGGAACAGGCGTGGCAGTTGCCGGAGGGGGCTTCGTTGAAGTAGGGGTCGGCGTCGGACTCAACGCAGATTCCTGAAGGGGGACGCTTCTATTCCGCAACCTCCAGTCGCTCGGTGCGGAGCATCTTGACACCGGGGACCGGGGCCTTTAGATTTCACGTGTAATCTACCGTCGCAGCGTATCCCCCAGACGATTGAACGTCAACTTGATTTTCTGCGATCGCGGACGCCACTCGCGGCTCGCCCACCTTGTCGCTCCCTGCTCGGAGGGACATCCGATGCCGCTACACCTCAGGAGCCTGCCATGCTGCCTTCCATCGAGCTTTTGCGTCACCAACTCGAGATGGTCATTGATGACAAGCAGGCCCAGGGCCATGTCGTGGACGGCCTGCAGGAAGAACTTGCCCGGATCGCGACCACCGGCAGCTACGACGCCATCGTCGCCTTTGCCTATCGCCTGCGCGACCTCCCGCTCCGCGACGACTGGCAGTACATCGAACCCAGCGATCTTGAAGGTATTCTCGAGCAATGCGATCCCGGCCGAGCTGTCGAACCACTGGCCGAAGTGCACCCGCATCACATCGCACCGCGCATCGAGACGGCGTTCCTCAGTTCCATATGCGGCTGCATCCTCGGCAAGCCGATCGAAGGCTGGCTGGATCTGCACCAGATCCGTGCCGCCGCCACCGAACTTGGCGAATGGCCGCTGAGCGGGTACATCCCCGAAGCCATGCTCAAACTGCTCGACTACCGCCATCCCGACTGGCACATCACGGTCCGCGAGCGCATTGGCTACGTGGCGCCTGACGATGACATCAACTACTCGGTGCTGGGCATGATGCTGCTTGAGAAGCACGGTCTGGCAGTGGCGAAGCACGACATCGCCGACATGTGGATCAAGAACCTGCCCGTCTTCTGGTGCTGGGGTCCGGAGCGCACGCAGAACATCAACGCCTCCCTCTGGGCAGTCAACCATGGACCGGAGTTCCCCTTCCGAGATGTCGACGTTCCGTTCAATGACTGGGTCGAACTGCTCAACGCCAAGGACGAGTACTGCGGTGCGCTGATCCGTGCCGACGCCTATGGCTACGCCTGTGCCGGTCATCCGGCCCTGGCCGCTGAACTGGCGTGGCGCGACGCCAGTTTCACCCATCGGCGAACGGGCATTTACAGTTCCATGTTCATCGCCGCCGCCATCGCAGCCGCCTTCGTCGTCGACGAGCCGATGACGATCTTTCAGACAGCACTACGGTACGTGCCCCAGCGCAGCCGCTTTGCCGACACCGTGCGGAACTGCCTGGACATGGTCGCCAGCGCCAGCGACTGGATCGAAGGCTACGAACGCGTGCATGCGACCTACGAAGAATTGGGCAACTGCCGGATCCACCAGGAAATCGGCACGCTCATCAACACGCTGCGCTTTGCCGGCGACATCGGTGAAGGCCTTGGCATGCAGGTCGCCCAGGGCAATGACACCGACAGCTTCGGCTGCACAGCCGGATCGGTCCTCGGCGCCTTTCACGGTCCCGATGCGCTCGATCCACGCTGGCTCACACCCTTCAACGACACGATCCACACGACGCTGGCGACATTTCAGGAACAGCGTCTGTCGGCCGTGGCCACCCGTATGGGACAACTGCCCGCACGGCTCGCCGCTCATCAGCCTGCATGATCTGATCCGTCACGACAGCGCGGGATGCGTCGCCGCCTTGGGTTTGCGTATGGGGCTGGGCGTCTCGAACCATTCCAGCAGGTGTCGTTCCGCATCCCACAATTCCTCAAACATCTCGCGAATCTTGTGCAACGGCGCCACTGCGGCGGTCAGCGGATCGAGCGCCACCGCATGAAAGGCCGCCTCACGGTCGCGCTCGAGCACGGCTTGCACCGCCAGTTCCTGCACCGACACGTTCGTGCGGTTCAACGCCGCACACTGAGTCGGCAACGGCCCGGCGTAGCACGGCTGCACGCCGTTGGCGTCTACCAGGCATGTCACTTCGACGCAGCATCCTTGCGGCAGGTTGGGGATCAGTCCGGTATTGATCACATTGCCATTGAACTGGAACGGGACATGCGTCACCACCGCCTCGATGATGCCGGAGGCGAATTCATTAGACTCCGACAATGCCGGCATCTTGTTTTCATCGGCGTTGTCCTTCTGCTTACGCCGGCGCGGTTGATCGGGCACCTCGCGCGTCTGAAGGCCGAAGCGACTGCGCAGTTCCGCGGTGCGGCGGAAATAAGGCAGGTATTCCGAGTTGTGATGCGAGCTTTCGGTCACGAAATAGCCGAACTGCTTCATCATCTCGAACCGCACCGAATCTTTGGCGTAGACGTCCGGGTCGTTCATCGCTTCGCAAAGGCGCGGGTATAGATCCACACCCTTGCGGCGCAATTCGAGAAACCAGGCTTGGTGGTTGATGCCCGCGACTCGGCAGGTCATCTCATCGCGCGGCACATCAAGGTAACGGGCCAACTCGTGCATGGTGTGCTGGACGCTGTGACAAAGCCCGACGTTCGCGACTGATGAGCCCTGCGTGTGCAGCCAGGTGAGCATGCACATGGGATTGGTGTAGTTCAGCATCAGCGCGTTCGGGCACAACCGCTCGATGTCATGACAGAACGCCAGTTGTTCAGGTCCCGTACGGAGGAAGCGGAACACGCCACCGGGGCCGAGCGTGTCGGCCACCGACTGGTCCACGCCGTATTTCAGCGGGATGTTGATCTCGTCCGCCCACGGCTTGCCCGCGTAAGCGTGCCCGCCGATGCTTACCGAGGTGATGACGAAATCCGCGCCGGGCAGTGCCTCCTCGCGGTCCATGGTCGCCTCGATGGTCGCCGGCAACTGATGATGTTCCACCACCTGCTTGAGGTGATGATGCACGCGTTCCAGGCGTTCACGGTGAATATCGACAAGCACGATCTGCGCACCTTGCAGCGGCGTCCGGCAGAGAATATCGACCGACAAGGTGCTTCCAAATCGGCTGCCAGCGCCGATGATGACAATCTTTGGCATGGGTGCCCTTTCATCTCCCCCGGGGTCATGCGTCCGACAGTGCCGGCCCATTTCAACCTGCGGGCAAGTCACTGGCGTGGCGCGTGTTCAATCAGCAGATTGCTCGGTATCAGTGACGACCAGCGTGATACGACCAACCTCCGCTACGATACCGACAATCGCTTGATCGGTTGCCTCGGCATGCGGTACAGGCGCCGCCAGTCGATACGGCTCACCGGTGGCCGCCTGGTAACCTTGCACGCTTCCCTCCCGGCCCACAATCCATACACTTTGCCGGCCACCGACCGGCCCCAGATCGATCGGTTCGGGCGTCAGCCACTCCCATCGCCGAGCACCCGTCGCCGGGTCGACTGCAACAAGCAGGTGTTGCTCGGCCAGGATCAGATGCCCCTCGATCACACCCGCTGTCCGCCAACTCGGCAGCAGCACGTCGTCCCAGACAAGCGTGCCCGTCTGCCGATTCAGTGCGAAGACGCCGTGACGATCACGAGGCAGAACCACCACACGCTCATCCGTCACCACCGGGGCGCCACCGGTGCGGACGAGCAGGTACCGCCACTGCGGGCGTTCACTTGCGTTGTAGACGTGCAGCCACTCGACCAATCCGTCCCTTGTATCGACCCGTGCAATCACCCCAAGCTGACTGGCGACGTAGACAGACCCCTCGCGCACAGTCAAACCCGCGCCGTAGCGAGCGACGTCAATCGTCCGCTCCCCCTCGTTCAGCTCCACCACCACCGACGCGAGCAAACGTTCCCAAAGCAGCGCGCCGCTGTGCACATCGTGACACACCAGCGACAGGTCCGCCGTCCCACTCAAGCCCGTCAGCGCCAACTGGTAGACATGCGATTCGTCCATCGCCGGCGATCCAATGGCCACCCGCCGTTCCCAAAGATCAGCCTCACCGGCAGACCATAGCAACCGTCCGCTGGCACGATCGAACAGGCTCGGCGGGCGCGATACGTGCCCGTCGGCGGCGCCGCCGCTTCGCAGCGCCACGTGGTTCAGGTTCCCCGCCGCATGCAGCGGCGCCAGCAGCAGGCGGGTCGACGGGTTGGCGGGCGCCGCCGTGCTGGGAGCGAGCTTGCCGTTCACCTCCGGATCGGTCGACCGTGTCCAGATCGGTTCGTCACGCTCCAGGTCATATCTCGCCAGCACGTGTGGATCCGTCAGTAACAGCCCCGCCTCATCCGGCCAAAGGTCAACCGCAAGGGGGGTTCGATCCCGTGGCGAAGCCAGATCGTCTTCCTCAAGGGTCACCGGGGCCCACGGCATGTCCGCAGGGAGGCGCACGTGTCGCACCTGCCACGGCTCCGCGTGCCATGCTGATGCGTCTTCACCATCCGCCCAACCGGCTCGCGCCATCGCTTGGCCGCGCCGGGCGAGCTCGCGCTGCGCGGCATCGGCCGTCACCCGCGTCACGTCAACAAATCCGCGCAAGGCCCAGCCGAACCGCCCTTCCCGCAGCTCCAGTTCGGCTGCCGCCAGAAGATGCCGTTGCGCCGAAGGGGCATACGGGTAACGCCGGAACCGTGCTAACACGTCTGCCTTGTCCACTGCATTGGAACCTCGACGCTCACGTAGCGCCGCCTCCTGGTGCATCGCCAGAGTCTGCCGAAGCTCCCTGCTCACATGCTCGCGAACCGAATCGTTCACGGCGGCCCACGCATCCCGGAACACCGGCCCATCTGCTGCCACCACCGCCTGCGCCGTCGCCGCTTCTGCCATCAGTTCATCAAGCTGCGTCACCATCTGCTGCTCGTCGCCGGCCCATGCGAGTTCACCGTCGATCAGCAGCCGCTCGGCTTCACGCCGCAACTCCCGTGTACCCGCTGGACGCACACGCAGTTGCGCCCGCAGTTGAAGCATGACGTGGTGCTGGCCGTCCATCGGCCTCAGTTGCCGGCGCAGCCCATCGTTCTCGCTCAGATGAGGCATCGCTCCCATGTGCTCGATCAGATCACGTGTGTGACCGGCCTGCGCCTCCTCATCAGCAAACTGCCGTAACAGCCAGTCTGCTTCGCCGAACCGTCCGTCGTGTAACCGACGCTGCCAGAGATGCTGCCACGTCTCAGGCCTGAGCTCCAATTCATGTTCCCAATCCTCTTGCCGGCGTAGCAGCTCGTACCGCCATAGCGCCTTGTCGCCGGTGGCCGGCCCGCGTCGCATCAGTGCTTCCAGGGACTGGAGAACCGTGCTGTCGCTCACGGCAGGCTCGTCAATCAGCGCCCACCGCTGTTCATCCTGACGGGCGGATAAACGCAGTTGTTCATAGATTTTGATCAACGCCTCACGAGCCTCCAGGCGCTTCGCCACCGGGCGGTCAAACTGTTTGAGCAGGGCTTCAAGCAGTTCCGCACGCCAGGCGGATTGCAGATGATCGATGTCCACGCCATCGGCCTGCGCAGCGGCGGCCTGACGCCACGCGGGCCATGTCGCCTGTTCCGTCGTCTCCCAGTCGCGTCCCCACTGGATAGCAGGTGGGCTGGGCAGGTTCAGCGTCGCCGGGGGAGCAGACCGAACAGTGATGTTGTCGACCTCGCTGTGCTCGTAACTTTCAAAACGTACCGAGTCGATCGCATGGCCCGCCCCAGTGGTGATCTCGTACCACTCGTTTCGTTCCGCCGCCTGATTGGTGGCCACCCACACCTCCCGACCGTCGAACATGCCGATGATGAGGTCGTCCTTGTGATCTCCGTGCTCGCCGCGGACAAACAGGCTGGACAGTTCGACCAGTGCGTCAAAGTGGATGTGGCTTGTTTTCGCGCCTTGGAGCAAGCTCTGGTAGGAAAAGAAGCCGTCGAAGGTGACGACCGTGCCGAACGACAGCATGATCCGTTCGTTTTCCAGATTTTGAGCGCCACCGGGATACTGCTGAAAGTCCAGCAGATCCTCCGGCTCGTCAGCACGGGCTGATGGCAGAGAGATCGCAGATGCCATGGCAACCGCCACCAATGTCAGCGCGATTGGCTTCAAATGCATGCGACTTCTTTCTTTGGCGGGATGACAGGCGAACGTCAACCAGACGCCGCGCCGCTTAGTCGCGCCGACACATCCACCTCAACGCTGGGGGTAATCCGCACCGGGCCGAAGCCACACCGCCCCGCCTCGGTCACCAGGGCGATTCCGCCATCTTCCAGCGGACGCTCGTGATCGACCGCTTCCAGAAGTGGCCGTCCGTCCACCGTCGCCTGAAGAGCGCAGCCATGGGCGGCGAGGGCCAATTCGTACCGGTGCGTCAGTTGCCAATCCAGCGGCGCTTCGGCCAGCACCGTCTGCTCGTCATCACGCACCTTTACCAGTTGCACCGCGCCGGCTGCCAGCAGCAGCGCATAGTAACGACGCATGCCCTGCACGCGCACCGCCAGACCTGCCGCGTTGATCATATGCGGCGTGACTGGAGCTGACACCTGCACATTCGTCCACTCCCGCGTGCCATAGCTCAACAGCCCCCGCCCTTCATCCTGCACCAGTCGGAGGCCCTCGGTCCCTTCCTGAGTGATACTGGTGACACTATCCACCCACGCCTTCCGCCACGCTTTGGTCGGTCGATCGCCCGGCGGTGTCAGTGTCAGGTCCGGTTCGCCGGTCCATGTCAGATAATCGAGGTAGACCGTGCCACTGGCGCCATGCTCGTCGAGCACTTCCACACCCACCCGCGCAATTGGCAAGCTGGCCGTATCGGGGATGCGCCAGCGCAGCGTCTGGCGATGGCCGGGGGCAAGCGTCACCGTATCACCATGCAGCAGTGTGAGCGTGTCGTGACGGTCATAGGGGCGCAGCATCAAACGGACACGCAATGGGTGGGTGTTGGCATCGTCTGCGTACACGACGGCCTCCACCGTCTGACCGCTGACCAGCGTAGGCGTAACCTGCAAGCCGTAGCCAATCCCGTCGAGTTCATCGGGCGCGATGAAGGTGGCGGTGGCGACGCGTGCAGACCGGCCCGGGGCGAGTTGCCGGCAGTGGATGGCGAGACTGCGCTGGCCCTGTTCGCTGTAGCCGTCCACGTTCTCCAGTGTTGCCGGGGGCGCACCGACACCTGCGGGTTCAACGACGAAGCCTTGCACCGAGTCGGGCAGCTCGAAGTGGAAGCGTGCGCCGTCTTTCGGGAGCACCGGCTTCTCCCCGGCAAGCTGTCGACCGCAATTGACCAGGGCATACGTCTCGCGCACGGCATCGGTGATCGTGCGACCACCGTCGGCCGTGGAAACGTAAAGCCGATCTGCCACGGGCGTGCGAAAGTCGGCGCCGGCCGTGAGCCCGGCCAGCCCGTTCTTGATCCCCAGCAGGCATCCGACGTTCGCCGCGTTACAGTCGGTGTCCCAGCCACAGGTGTTGGTGATCATCAGCGACTTCTGGAAATCATCTTCGCCCCAGAGCAGGCCGAGGTGGATGATCCCATGGTTGGGCACAACATGGCAGTTGCCGCCGAACTTGTCATAACCGTAGTGGGCCTTGAGCCACGCGAAGGCGGCGTACCAGTCATCCTCCTTTTCGCGCAGCTCGCACAACTCGCCAATCAGGCGGTAAATCACGCTGTCCTTGGGAATCAGCGCCATTGCCGTGTCGATAAGCTTCGGCAGGTCCGGTTCGACGAACGCCTGCGCCTCCATAGCGGCGATGACCTGGGCACCGTAGATCGCTTCGCCATCATGACTGACGCTTCCGGCTTTACGGGCGAAGGCGGCGGCCTGCTCCGGATCACCCGGACAGACCATTGCCCATCCGTCGATGAAGATCTGCGCACCGATCTGCTCGGCGACCACCTGGCTGTTCAGTTCGCTCGAACCTGAACGCGGCGCGGGAATGCCGGCCTTCAATCGCAGGTAGGCCGTATGTTCGGTGGAGTTACCCAAGCCGCCCCACCAGAGAATGGTGCGTTTTTCGATGATGTGGTTCAGCCATGTGTGGCCGACCTGCTCGGCTGTCAACTCGCGCGACACACCATGCTCCTCCAGGGCGCGGACGAAGGCGAAGGTGCCGGAGATGTCGTCGTCGGTGACGATCAGTCGGTGGTGAAGGCGGTCGTGAACGTAGTACCACACCTCGCCCAGTTCCTGGAGGATGCGCTCATGGGGCCAGCTTTCAAATGGTCGGCCGGTGTAGACGCCAATGATTTTGCCCAGCACGCCGGCGTAAACACGTTCAGAATAATCGGTCGGTAGTGACATTGATATCGCCTGCGAAATCTGATCTGAAATAATCTGACACGGGAGGGCGGAACGTTGGCGCCAGGCTGCATGGCGTCAGTTCGCCGGAACCGGTTGGCTCAGGAATTATCGCTGATAAATTGGAAGATACCGATATGGCACCCCGAGCACCAGGATCGCCATCGACGTGCCGACCGATCGTCCGTGGCTGTCGTTCCACGACCCGTCGTCGCGCTGTCCTTGCAACAGCAAGCCCTGGATGCGCGGATACCACTGCTGGTAGTAGCCTTCGCCGGCCTGGTACATCGCCTGCATGGCGTAATACTGGGCATAGAAGAAATATTGATCAGAAAACGCCTCTTCAACGGGCGTTTCCCAGAGGTAGGCCAATCCGCGGGCGACCGACTCGTCGTGACGATGCCCTCCTAACTGCAGCGCCAGCACGCTCGCGGCCGAACGGGGAAACTTCGGCTCATCAGGGCCGCGATAGCCGAACCCGCCTTCCTCGGTCTGGCATTGGATGAGATAGGCCGTGGCTCGGTCCATCGCTTCGCGAGGCACAAGGATGCCGGCTTCGTGTGCAGCGGCGAGCGACACCACCACCATCGCCGTCACCGACGTGTCGTGGTCGTTCGGCATCGGCTGGTAGCGCCACCCGCCGCTGCTGTGCTGAGCACGCAACGTCACTTCGACAGCGGCCTTGAGTGTTTCGCGCAGGTTGGGATGCCGACTCATGCCCCATGCCTCGGCCAGCGCCAGCGTCGCCAGCGCGTGATGGTACATGTTGCCACCGAAGTAGCCGCCGTGCTGACGCGACTGATTGATCAGGTAGTTCAACGCGCGGTCGAGTTGCGGGCCGTAGCGATCGGTCTGGTCGGGATCAGGGAAATATCCCTTGAGCATGAAGGCCATCAGCGCCAGCGACGTGTGGGCCGGGCCGCCCCAACTGCCGTCCGCCTGCTGATTGGCGAGCAGGTACGCCAGCCCGCGATCGATCGCACGCTCGGCCTCGGGGCTCAGTTCGGCCACGCCCACCATGCTCGCGTCCTCCTGGGCATGTGCCGGCCGAGTCAGCGCCACCAGCGGTGCTGCTGCCAACAACCCCGCCAGCATCGCTGTCCATATCCGCCGTCCGCCGCGTCCATGCCCCTGACAGGGGATCTTGCCGTTTTGATCACTCGGCCAGCGATTCATAGTACACCTCCAACATCTGTCGGTATTCCAAAGGCAACTCGCGTGCAAAACGCTGCTGCAATTCCTGACGCTGTCGCGGCCCCAGCGTCTGCCACGCTGCGTTACCGGCCTCGGGGTCAGCGCCTCCCACCTGGCTCCCGCCGGGCGGATCCATGCCGGTGTCGCGACCGGAACGCTGCCCTGGGATGAGGCCTATCCCTGGCGCCGTGCCGGGCGCCTGGCCCATCCCAGGCATGATTCCCTGGCCGGGCATCATGGCCATGCCCGGCGCCTGCGGTCCCATGCCCGGCTGCATACCCGGTTGCATCCCCGGCATCATGCCCGCCATCTGCGCGCCCATGGGACCCATCTGGCCCATCGCCTGCGACATCGCAGCCTGAGCGCTCTGCAATGCCTGCATCGCCGCCTGCTGGGACTGCCCCGCCTGCCCCTGCTGCCCGGCCTGCAGCGCCTGCGCCGCCTGAGCCATCGCCTGCGCCGCTTCGCCCATCTGGCCCTGCATCGGACTGGGCATCTGGCCCATCTGTCCCGCCTGCTCCCCCAACGCCCCCTGCGGCTGGGCGAGCTGGCCCAACTGCGGCGCGTTGGGAGCCTGCGCCGTCTGGTTCATCAGACTTTGCTGCTGCTGTATCATCTTCGATAGCTGCCCTGCGGCGTTCATCATCTCCGCCATCTTCTGCATGGCTGCCGCCGCTTCCGCCGACGCACGATCCAGCGCCGCCATTGCTTCCGCCTGGCTCTGTTGCATGCCTTGCGTATCACCCTGCTGCATGGCCTGCGCCGCCTGATTCATGGCCTGCTGCGCATCCTGCAACGCTTCACTGGTCTGCGGGCTCGGCGAGCGGTTCTGCAACCGACCTGCTTCTTGCCCCAAAGCCTCCTGGACGGCTTTCGGCTCCGCCATGTCACCGCCTTGCTGCGCCGCCTGCTGGGACTGCTCGTTTAACGCCCCCTGGTCGCGGCGCAACTGGTCGATCTGTTCCTGTATGTTGCTGCCAAGCTGCTGCCGGGCCTCGGCCTGTGCGATCTTTCGGTCCAGTTCGTTCAAGGCATCGCTCAAGGCAGCCTCGGCCTGGCGCTGCGACGCACCGGTGCGCGGCTGATCCGTACTGCCCAACGCTTCCTGCGCATCCTGCATGGCGCGTTCGGCTCGCTGGAGGTCGGGATCACCGCCGGCCGGGGCCTCGCTGTTGCGGGCCAACTCGCCCGTCTCCCGCTCAAGGTTGCGCTGGTCCGCCTGCGCCTCGCGACGCTGCGCGGCAAACGCTTCGGCGTCCGCAGCCTCCGTCTGCTCGCGCAGCTCCGTCTGCCGGGCGAGCAACTGCTCCACCTGCTCCCGCCGGCGACGCAGGGCATCCAACTCGCTCGCCGCCGGCTCCTGTTCCAGTGCCTCCAAGGCTGACTGCATGACCCGCAACGCCTCCTGCTGATTCTCCATTGCGGTAAAGGGATCTTCACTGCGAACTGCATTCGCCGCATCCGTCAGCCGACGCCCGGGCTCGCCACGCTCCAGTGCCGCCGCCGCACGCTCCATCCGCATCCGATCCAACGGGTCGGTCGAGTCCTCACGGCTCTGTGCCAGCCGTTGCTCAAATTGCTCCAACGCTTCGGCGATCTGCCCTTGACGATCTGCAATCGGATCCCGGCGCTCCGCCGCTGTCGCAGGATCCGACAATGACTCCCGGCCCCAGTCGCGCGTCTGCTCGTGCAGGCGTTGCTCCTGGTCAATCAGTAAACGCAACTGCTGGGTCAATGCCCGGCTGCGGACGCTCACCCCCGATTCCGACATGATCCGCTCAAGCTCATTCACCACCACGTCCAGTTCGTCGCCGGCCGCACCGAGACTCGGCCGCATCGCCTGCAACTGCCGGCGTGCCTCCTGCAAATGCGCCGCGGCCTGCGGCACGTGCTCACCATGCACCCGGCGCAAGGTCTGCGCCACCGCAGCCAGTTGCTCTGCATTGCCGCGGTCGAGCAGGTCGTTCTGGTGCAGGTCGGTGTAGATGACCTCAAGCTGATCGATCACCCGCTGTGTCCGCTGCTGCACCACACGCTGACGATTGGCTTCACGCAGCACACGGTTGGCCATGTCCAGGATCTGTTGATCTTGCGCCGAACCTGACGCAGGCCAGGCGATGACAGTCAGAACGAGGGCCAACCCCCACATCACCCCGCACTTCACATGCCTATTCCACATCACGGTCTCCTTTGTTGCAGAGCGTCTGCGGCTTCCGCGATCAGCGTCACCGCTCATCGCCGTCTTCCGTTTCTGCCTGGTCCGTCTCCGCGGCTTCCTCTTCCAGCCGCCGTACCTCGTACAGCGATTCGCCGGTTTCATCGCGTACCTGCCCGACCTGTTCGAATGCTTCGACCTGCTGTTCGGCGATCATCTGAAGAAACGCCTCGACGCTTAGGATCTCCACTGATCGCCACGGGGTCGCACGTGCACGTTGCCGACCTTCAGAGTGTTCGCGGTTGTCAGCAACTTCGACTGTGAACTCAATTCGGTCGCCCACTGACAGGCCTTCAATCGTCTCGTCCAGTCGCCAGCCGAAGGTGGTTTCGCCTGTCGACTGGCCGCTGAGATCGCCTGCCGGCACACGATATTCTGCTTCGTCGTCCTCAAAGCGGTAGACGATCCATGCGTCGCTGAGTCCGTGATCATCACTGGCGTGAAACATCACCGGCATGTGTCCCTGCAACGTCGAAGGCTGCGAACGCCGGGCTGGCTCGATCAATCGCACACGCGGCGGCGCATCGGGCACCGCCTGGAGCTGGTGCTGCACCAGGTCGTCGAACACCAGCAGTGGTCCCGACTCCGACGGCCTCAACGTCCACCGCAACCGATACCGCCAGCTCTGCACGGGCAGGCTCAACGCCGCCACCGCACCGTCTTCGCGCAGTTCCATTTCGTATGCGGTGTCCGTCACCTCCCCTCGCTCGTCCAGTGGCAACAGTTCGGCTTTGACCAGCGGGTGATCCATCTCCAGGCGCCAGTGCACCTGCGTACCTTCCGGGGCACGGATGTTCAGGCTTGTCAGTTCCCGTTCGACCAGGTTGATGTAGTCCGGGGGTTCGAGCGTCACCTGCACGCGCTGCACGCGTGGCGGCGGCACGACGCGGACCGCCCCCGTGGCCGAGCGGCCGTCCCCGGCACGGAAGTAGTACTCCGCGCTGCGGTCAAGCGCGCTGAACCGGTGCGTCATCTGCCCCTGCTCATCTACGGATAAGCGGATCGTTTCCCATTCGCCCGTGCCTGCGTGGCGCACCAGAAGCCGGCCATCGGCGGGTTGCACGCCCTCAACCTGTGCCGCCAGACTGACCGCCGCACTCCGCGGCACGACCTGATCGGGATTCAACAAGACCAGTTGTGTCCGGGTTGGGTATATCCGGTCGCTGAACGGGTTGAGCAAGCGCTCGCCGAATGCGGCCATCGCCACCGGCCACTGCACACTCACCGCCAGCACCACCGCCACGGCAAACAGTGCCATCAACATCCGGTTGCGTAGCTCGCCGAACACCACCAGTTCATCGAAACGTAACGGTTCTGCGAGGCGTACGGCCTGGTCGCGTGCGGCCGTCACCAGGGCCACCGAGCCATCCGGCTGCCGTCCAAACTGCACATACGCAATCAGCGAGCTGCCTAATTCCCGGTGATGCCGTTCGACCTGCAACGCTGCGCGGGACGCGTCAAAAGGCCGGAGCTGCGTCCACCACTGCCGGTAACCCACGGTTCCCACGGCCGCCAGCATGCCCAGGAACAGCAGCATACGGGCCACTGGAGGCAACGCCAGCAGCCAGTCGACCGCCAGCCCCGCCACGATCAGCGTGGCAAGCGTCAACAGTACCGCTGCTGAGCCGCGCAGGTGCACAAAGGCGCGCTGTCGCCGCCAGAGGCCGTGTAGCTTGCGGTCCAGCACGGTTGCACCTGGCCGCCCGTTCGCATGAAAGCTCGCTTGACTCATACGCTCATCTCATCTTCCCGATCGCTTTACGACGCCTGTCTCACAACTGCTGGTACCGCCGTCGAACGAACCACTCCCCGCCGAGCAGGGCCACCAGCAGCGCCAGCAGCCACCACTGGTTCCACAACTCGCGTTCGTGCCGGATCGTCACCGGCCGCGGCACCGCATCCATCAGTCCGGGCAGCGCCGGAAGCTCCGACACGGTGAAATACCGTCCGCCTGAACGCTCTGCGATCTGGCGCAACACGTGCTCCTGCATCGCCGGCTCGATCATCTCCAGGGGAACCTGTTCGACCCGAAATGCGGCGGTCGTGGCCTGCTCCGGCTGGACCGGATCGTGTACCTGATACGAGCCCGCCTCGGCGGTGAATCGCGTTTCGAACACCCCCGGCGTACCGGGCACGGCTTCCAGCCGCAGCGTACGCGACTCGCCTTCCGGTTCGTGACGGTCCAACACCACGTCGTAACTGTCCACCGCCAATGGTTCGTAACCTTCGCCGAGCACGTGGGCAGTCACTTGCACCCGCTGGCCGGCGCGGTAGCGCTCGGCATCGGTCACAATCTGCACGCGCTTGGCCTCGCCCATCACCCGCGCCAGCGTGAGGAACTGAATTGTCTGCCCCCAGAACCGGGCATGGTGCTCATCGCCGCGCTGGTAGCGCAGCCGCCAGAGTTGATCGCTGGCCAGAAACAGGCTCCGTCCACTGCCGTAGCGATGCCAGGCCAGCAGCGGGTACGGCTCGCCCTCGCGTCCAAGGTGCGAGTGCTCCAGTTCCGCCAGTGCGGTCGCAGCCGGTTTAAGTCCCTCCAGGTCAGGTAAACGCAGCATCGGCCGAACCAGGTGCCAGACCTGCGCGTTACGCTCATCGTCCCCAGCCAGCCGGGTCATGGCGCTGCGACGACCGGCGTCTGTGATACGCCAGCGTGCCGACGCCTCGACCGCCACTGCTCGCCGCGTCCCAAGCCGGACCGGCAACACGTCCTCCAACGGTGTGCCAACGTAGCTCGCCGGGGCGTGATCCGGGCCGGCGATCATCGCCAGCGCTCCGCCTCGCTCGCGCACCAGGTCGCGCAACAGTTCCAGTTGCCGTGTACTGAAATACCGCGCCGAGACGTCACCGAGAATCACCAGGTCGTACTCAAACAAACGCTCAGGTTCGGACGGCAGACTCCCCAAGTGCTCGGCCGAAATCTCTGCCAATTCTCTGTCGCCCTCGGTCATTAACAGGTGCACGTGCAACCGGTGGTCCCGCAGCAGCACCTGCCGCAGGTAGCGAAACTCCCAACGCGGTATCCCTTCCACGTAGAGCACCCGGATCCGCTCGTCGATCACCCGGAAGTTTTGTCCGCTGCGATTGTTCGCATGACTCACCTCACCGGCCAACTCACTGACACGCACCACCAACTCGCCCGCCTCGACCGTGTGGTCCGGACTGAACGGCAGTTCCACCCATTGCCGATCGTCGTCGAGCGTCAGGGTCTTCTCGGCCACGGGCACACCGTCCAGTTCGGCCGTCACGGTCACATCTCTTTGCGCGAAACCAAGCGAACTGATTTCCGCCCGCACCGGTACACGGTCCCGCACGAATGCCAGAGGCGGCGCCACCACCTGCGTCACCAACACGTCCGGCGGATCCGGCAAGCCGAGTCCGATCGTATATACCGGAATCCCCCGATCACCCAATCGCCTCGCCACTGTCACCGGATCCAGGCCGCGGTTCGATCCGCCGTCACTGAGCACCACCACGCCCGCGATGGGTTGCCCGGCATGGCGGGCTACCACCTCGTCCATCGCTGTGCCCAGTTGTGTACTTTCCTGCTCCGGAGCACTGGTCAGCAACGGCTCGCGCGGCGCGTCGGCATCTTCGCCCAGCGGATGCAACGCATCGCCGAATGTGAAGTAACGCACCTGATGATGCTGATCCAGTGCATCGAACACGCTGTCTTCATGTTCACGCAGGAGGCCACGCGCCAACTGATGTCGCGAAGGCATCCCATCGGCTTCTGACGACGCCGTCCCCATCTGCAACGCCGCCTGTCCGATCTCAACAATCGTCTCATCCACGGCCGCCACCAGATCGCGGTGCACCTCGATCAACTCCTGCCGTTGCGTGTCATCCAGCGTGCCCTGACGTACTGCCTGCTCAATCTGCTCCTGGTACGGACCGGCCTGCGCTGCCCAACGCTCGACTTGTGGGCGCAATGCATTCGTCGCAGTGGTGCTCGCAGCGGTGGCCAACCGAGGTTCCAGGTCCACCAACACCGCCTGCCAGCCCGCATGCGCCTCGACAAGCGACGTGAGTTGTGAACGCTCCAACGCATTCACCGTTTGATGAAGCTGACGCAGGCCCCTGCCCAGGTCCCGCTGCACTGCCGCCAGCGCGTTCGCCTGCCGGCCTGATGCCAGTGACGCTTCCGCCCGGTCACGCTCGCGCTGCCGTTGATCCTGCAATGCCATGCTCGATGACCCGTCCATCAGCACCAGTACGTGCTGACGCACCTGCGAGGCCGCCTCCACCACGAGCACCGGCTGAAACATCATCACCACCACCGTCACAAGCACCGCTGACCGTACGACGAGCAGCGCCCAAGCCCATCGTCGCGACAGCGTCGTTCGCCGGTACAGCCAGATCGCGTATCCCACCACCACCACCAGCGCCGGCGGCAACAGCCAACTCGCCGACGCGGCGCGAAAGCCCCACTCGGACTGGCCAGCACCCGCGCCAAGCACGCCCATGATCCAGGTCATATCAATCTCGGTCAGCATTCAACACCAGGCTTTCATGCCAGCATCCATTGAATCCAGCCACACGCCACACGTCACAAGCCGCATAGCCGCAGTTCATCTCACGCCGCGCTGCGGGCCAAGTCCGGCTGTTCCAGGGGTGACGCCCGACGCATCGGCGCACGCGGCCCGGCCATCCCACTTGCCATTCGCTTTGTGAACCGCCGCGCCAGAAATGCTTCCACCGCCAGCACCGCCAACGCCAGTCCCAGCAAAATGCGCCACAATTCAAATCCCACCCGCATCCGGCGAATCGCCTCCGTCAGTGAGGCCCCTTCATCCACAATCGTGCCCGGAAACGTCGGCCACGCCGCCGCCAACCCGGCACGCTCCATCGCCCGCACGTTTGACTCGACCGTATCCACGTTGACCGCCCGTACCCACGTCTCCCCACCCTCGCCGTCCACCTGTGCTTCATAGAAGCCCGGCCAGTTACTGCGCGGTAACGTAGCCACTTGATGGTCGCCGCGATCCAGCGGCGTCAATGACGCGGACTGACCGTGGGGGCCGGCAAAGTGCATCTGCCTCACGTCATCCGTTCCTGCCAGCGTCACCGTCAACGGCTGCCCTACCACCGACGCCGGCACCTCTGCCTGCGTCAACGTCGTCATTGATAGTTGCCATACCATCGGCCACACCGGATGAATCACCAAGTCACCCGCCGTACGCTGGGCCCCCGTGGTCCACAACAGCACCCGTCCCTGCCCCAGGCGCCGCTCGATCAGCAATGGCGAATCGTCTTCGTCCGCCACACGCAACACCACCTGCGAATCAGCCAGCGGTGTGCTCGTGAAGTACTGACGCAGCCGTGCTTCGTCCAACAGGTCCGTCGACAGCAGCGTCGCCGGCCGCGCCAACGGATGACTGCCATCCGCTACCCGCAACGGCACGCCTCCCTCGGTCGCCTCTCCCACGTCACGCCACTCGCTCAGACGGGCTGGCGACAACGACGCATCGCCTGACGCCAGCCGTGCGTTGAACAAGGCCGGTTCGATCTGTGATCCTGCAACCAGCACCAAGCCGCCCCCCGCCTTCACAAAACGGCGCAGCCCATCAACTTGCGCCTCAGCCACGTCCGGAACGTCCGCCAGCACCACCACGTCATACTCTGAAAGCGGCTGCACGGGCAGATCCATCCAGTCCACCCACTGCACCTCAAGCGACTCCTGCCCCGGCAGATCGGCCCGCGGCTGGATGCCCCGCATCACAAAGCCCGCTGCATCTTCCGACCAGTGCGAGGCCGGCCGACCGCTCGCCACCAACACCCGCACCCGCTCACGCACCTCCGCCACCGCATAGCGGATGTTGTCCACTTGCAACTCGTCGCGCTCCAACCGAGCTGACAGTCGATGAATGCCGGCTCGTTCAAACGGCAGCGCAAAGGAAACCTGCCCTGTCGCCCCTGGTTCGATCGAATCCAAACTGACCACATCGCTCGGCCGCTCGTCATGCAGCAACTGCACCGTCACGTCATGCCGGGGCTGCGCCCCCGTGTTCCGCACGGTCGCTCTGTATCGAGCCGTCGCCCCCACACGCAACGCGCCGCCCTCGAGCACCAGCGATTCAATCGCCAGATTTTCATGTCGATCGTCGCCCACCGGCACGAGCATCAACCCTGCCCGATCGCTCAAGGCCGTCAAGTGCCTCTCCACCACCGCGGAAGGTTCGGCCCAATGCACCGCCTGCAGGTCCGTCACCAGGTAGCACTCAAGCGCCCCGGCCTCCAACAGTTCCAGTTGCTCGGCCATCGCCTCCAACGAACGTGCCACGTTCAATCGCTCCGGCCGCGGCTCCAGTTCCTCCAGAATCGTCGCAACCAGTTCTGGATCGTACCGCCCGTGATGCAGCACCTCCGGCTGTTCGCCCAGCATCACCAGCGACAGCGGGCTGCCGGGCTCAAGGTTGTCCAGAATTTCATGGACGCTTTCAATCGCGCGATCCTGACGGCTGTGCACGCCAGGCTGGTGCTCCATGCTCATTGAGCCGTCGATGGCGATCACCGCGCCCACGTGGTCCGCCCCGAGCATCCGGCCGGCTGATCCACTCAGCGTCGGGCGGGCCATCGCCAGCGCCAGCAGCGCGATCGCCAGGCAGCGCAGCAGCAGCAGCAGCAGGTCTTCCAGCTTCACCTGCCGTGCCCGCGTCACGATGGCACGGCGTAACAGTTCCATCGCCCCCCACTCAAGGCGGCGTGGCCGAAAACGATTCAGCAGGTGCACCACAATCGGCACCGACACACCCAGCACACCCAACAGAAACAGTGGATTCAGAAACGTCATGCTCGGTTCCGGTTGAAGCAGAGGTCAAAGATCAGGAAGCAGGTGAGGGCTTAGTCGCATCGCCTCTCCTCAATGACGCAGTTCACCACGGCTCGCGGTTAGCTGCCGCCGATCAACACCAGCGGATCCATCAGTTGAACGCCTGATGGAAAACGTATCGGCTCGACATACTCCAGTTCAATCGTGACGGTGCGGGCCGTCCCCAACGCCACATCGACCATGCGTAACGCGTCATCAGGCGCGACCGACTCCTGCCACACCGTCGCGTCTCCCGCACGCACCCGCACGGTCACCGTGCCTTGCGATCGCCGCCGCGGCGCGATCACCGCCCGCAGCCACACCGGCCCCTCGACCGTCGGCAGTTCGTACGTCACCGCCGACTCTGGTTGCAGCAACCAGGCATCCAGCGCCCCCGCAGCATCTGTTCGGCGAAAAAAAGCTTCGATCGGCAGCGACTCGGCCAATAGCGGCTTGGTGTGGTGCTCAACCGGCTCAAGGTCGGCCAGGTACACCACCGATCCCGATCGGCGCCGAAATGCCGACACCTCCGACCACGGCACCGATCGCTCACCGATTACCGCATGCTCCACCGTCACGCTCGCCTGGCCCGGCGTCATCCGTCCCCGAATCAGCGTTCCACTGATCAACGTCAACTCATCCTCCTCCGCGTGGGACGCCCCCTCGTCCGCCTCTGCGAACGTGTATCGCAGCACCTCCTCTTGCGAGATGGTTAACACGCCCAACATGCTGTCCACCGCCACCTCCTCGCCCTCAATCCACAACAACTGTGAGGGCACCGCGGCACCTTCCCGCCGTTCCAGCACGCCACGCCGCTCGACCGGCCATGGCAGATTCGGCTTCAGGTCGATCCCCACCACGGTGTTGGCGGGTAACTCCACCACTCCTATCTCCGGCACGTCGAATCGCACGCGATCCGCATCATATGACACCACGCGTCCATGCCAGCGTTCCCCGCCCGCCAACCGCAGCACGTGAGGGCTCGGCAACGCTCCGGCGGCGCCCGTCACCTTCAGCGTCAACAACTCGTCCCAGGTGAACACCGTGCCATCAATCCGCACGCCCTGCTCTTCAAAGGTCAACTCTCCGTTCACCCGTTCCGCCGCACTCTGCGCAGTGCCCCTCGCACCGGCCGCATGGAGCGTGGGTGTCACGAAGATTACAACCAGTAGTATCGCGGCTAGTTTGCCGTGCCATCGCTGCATTGCTGTGTCCTTACCCTCTACCGCCCTTCCGCCCGGCCGACGAGGTAGCCGCTGAGC
>JBBDPC010000006.1:0-41933 GCA_040876735.1 Phycisphaeraceae bacterium
GCCACCTGCTCGCGCGGCAGCACCTGCGGCGCGAACGCCGGGTTCAACGGCTGCAAACGCACCGTGCCCGCCTCGGTATCGAAAAACACCCGCTTGAAGGTCGTCTCATGGTCCGGCTCAAGCCTGACAAAACAATCGCACCCGTCGATCACTTCCGCCATCGGCGAGAAGACCACGATATCCCCCTCCCCGTAGGCCGGCATCATCGACTCGCCCACCACCACCGCCGCGAACGCGTCCGGGTCGTCCGCCGCCGCCCCCTCCGGGCAGGGCACCGTCTCGTCCGCCACCCGGGCCGGGTAGTCCAGGTCAGTGAACCCCGTCGGATACCCCGCCGCCACCTTGTTGATCAACGGCACACGCCCCCGTCCCAGCGCCGCCGGCCGAAGCTCGTCGGTCTCCTCCTCCGGCCCCAGCGTCGCGCTGATCTTCTTGCGAAGCTGACCCGACCGGTACAACTTGTCCAGGTTCTTCCCCCCGCCCGCGCGACGCGACGTGTTCTGCTTCAACCACGCCGCAAACTCGCGCCCGCGCCGCGCATCCTCCGCCAGCCGCTCCAGGGTCTGACGCACCTCCACCGATGCGCTCTGCATCCCCGCCGCATGACGCAACGCGCCCGGCTCCAGTTCCAGCGCCTGCTCCAGCGCCGCCAGCACCGCACGCGACGGCGGATTGGCCACGCGATGATTCTCGATCATCGACAGGTAACTCTTGGTCGACCCCGAAGCCTCCGCCAGCGCCGCCAGCGTCAGCCCCATCGCCTCCCGCCTCGCACGCACCAGTTGTCCCACCGTCCGCATCGGCCACCTCCGCAAGCAGGGTGCCATCCCCGTGTCAGTCCAAGTTCAAAAACCATTTAACACCGTCTTGACGCGTCGTTCAACAAGTGGTTGAATTGGTCTTAAGTTTACCAGTCATTGAACAGGGGGACAAGCCTCGCATGATCACCGCCGCCCCGACCGCCGCCGCCGATCCCATCGTTCGCACCCGTCATCATCTCGCCAGTCGCCGCGACGCCGCCGACCGTGTGCTCGAACGTGCCGTCCACCTCGCCCCGGCCGACCGCCTGCTGCTCGAGCAGGTCTACCGCCACGGTCTGAGCGCCGCCGAGGTCGCCCGCCTCACCCGGCAGCCCACCCGCACGCTTCAACGCCGGGTCCAGCGGCTGCTCACGCACCTCGCCGACCCGCTGTTCGCCTACGTCGCCGCCCGTCTTGAGCTTTTGCCGCCGGAGACCCACCCGGTCGCTCAATACGCCATCCTCCAGGGCCACTCCCTCCGCCGCACCGCCCGCCTCACCGGCCAAAGCCTCCACCGCGTCCGCCAGCACCTCGACACCATCCGCACTCTTGCCCGCCACACGTGACCTGTCAAAAACCACCCAGACACAAAGAAGAAACGAGAGTTTTGCCACAGGTGCACACCGATAGAGCAGGCCGTCACGCCGTTAGCCCCGCAGCGCAGCGGAGAGGTGGCCGCCGGTGACGCATGGCATCCACCCCTCCGCTGCGCTGCGGGGCTAATTCCAATCCGTGTGGACCCGTGTTCATCCGTGGTTTCATCGTTTTCTCTGTGCCTCTGTGGTTGCCGTCCCGCCTGATCCTTTCGTATTCATCCCTTCACGGATCCACCATGCCCCTCCACCTCACCCTCCATCGTCGCGTCCGCACCGCCGTCACGCCTTCACCCCACGTGCTCGAAGTCGCCGCCATGTTCGGCCTCGGCATCGACGAGCAACGCGAACTGGACATCATTCCTCCCACTCGCCTCACGCTCGCTCCGCACCACCTTGTCTTCGTCACCGGCCCCAGCGGCAGTGGGAAATCGTCGCTGCTGCAACTGATCGCCGAGCAGACCCGCCCCCGCGAGGAGATCCATCTCATCCGATTCGACCAACTGCCCGCCCCGGCTGACCGGCCGCTGGTCGACCTCTTTGGGGAACCGGCAAACCCGCCGCTGAAGCAGGTGCTGCGCTGGCTCAGTCTCGCAGGCCTCAACGATGCGTTCGTCATGCTGCGCACCCCCGCGGAGCTTTCCGACGGGCAGCGCTACCGCCTCCGTCTCGCCCGCACCATCGCCGCCGTCGAACAGGCGGTCGCGGCGGGCGACGCACGTACGCCCCTCGTGCTTGCCGACGAATTTGGCGCCACGCTCGACCGCCTCACCGCCGCCATCCTCGCCCGCAACGTGCGCAAGTGGGTGACCCACACTCCGGTCATCTTTGTCGCCGCCACCACGCACGACGATCTGCTCGAACCGTTCGCCCCCGACGTGCTGATCGAAAAACCGCTGGGCCCGGCCGTGCATGTCTGGCGACGGGGGGAAGATGACAAGGTGACAAGGTGACAAGGTGATGGGGTGACGTTGGGCTTCTTCACCTTGTCACCCCTTCACCTTGTCATCTTCACTCCTTCGGAGTCTGGCATGTCGTTGATCACTCGCTTCCACAATCTGCCCGCCGCACACCCGGCCGACGAACTGCGCCTGGCGCGTGGCCGCATGGCGGACTATGCCGCGCTGGCGGAGCATCACTACCGTGCCGATCGGCCGGCGACGGCGCTGCGCGTGCTGGTGCTGCGGTCCGAGGGGCAATCGCTGGCGGCGCGGTATGTGGGTCGGCGGGAGGCGGCGGCCGCAGTGGCGGTGCTGGTGGAATCGCTGCCGAGCTTGAGTTGCAAGCTGCGCGACTGGGCGCTGCATGACCGCTACGGCACGTGGCTGTCGCCGACGGCACGGGCGCGGATGCTTAACGATGAAGTGCGCTGTATCAGCCGGGTGGTGGTGCATCCGCAGTGGCGCGGGCTGGGGCTGGCGGTGCGGCTGGTGCGGGCGGCGCTGCGCGAGCCCGAGACGCCTTTCACCGAAGCACTGGCGGCGATGGGGCGGGTCAACCCGTTTTTCGAGCGGGCGGGCATGACCGCTTACCACCGGCCGAGACACGCCTGCGACGCCCGGCTGATCGCCGCACTGGAACGGGTGGGCTTGTCCGCCGCCGACCTCGCCACGCTCAAACACACCTGGCGGTGCATTGAACGTCAGCCCGCCGAGACACGGCAATGGCTGGTGGCCGAACTGCATCGCTGGTTTCGCCGCAACGGCGGGCGCGGAGCGAAGCATGAGCGCGATCCGCGCGAGCAGTTGCGGGCAGCGCAGCAGCGGTTGTTGCTTGCGCCGGTGTATTACCTGCATGACAACCGGGGGAGCCGTGCGGCTGAAGCCGCACGGCCTCGTGGGGTGGTGAAGGAGACGTGAGATGGAAATGATTGAGATTGCCGTCGATCAATTGCGGGCGCATCCGCATAACAGCAACGTCATGCCCGAGCCGCTGCTCGCCAAGCTCGCTGCGCACATTGAGCGGACGGACCGTTACCCCCCGGTGATCGTCCGGCCGGTAGGGCAGGACGAGGACGGCCGGCCATACGAGATCATCGACGGCCACCATCGCGTCCAAACGCTGCGCCGGCTGGGACGGGCGGCGGTGCGCTGCGTGGTCTGGGCTGTGGATGACGACGAAGCGTTGATGCTGATGGCAACGTTGAACCGGCTGGAGGGGCAGGACGACCCGCGCAAGCGGGCGAAGCTGGTGGCGGAACTGACGCAGCACGGCGGCATGAAAGGATTGACAGCCCGACTGCCCGAGCGGGCGGAGCAGCTCAAGAAGTTGCTGGAACTGGCCAAGCCCGCGCCGGGGCTGCGCCCGCCGGAGGCGAAGCGGGCGATGGTGGAGGCGGTGCACTTTTTTTTGAAGGCAGACGATCGGCGGGCGTTGGAGCAGCGGCTGAAGGCGATCGGCGGCGATCGGGAGGCGGCGTTGATGGCATTGGTGTGTGGGCGGGATGGATGCGATGGACCGGACGCCACTTGAATTGGTTTTCGTCGAAAACCAACTTATTTGCTGTGCGATTTACAGCGCGATTCTGGCCATGCAGAGGACCGATTAAGGAACAACATCGCTGAGCCGCAAGCGGCTTGGGGAGGAGATGGGTGATGGCGAAGCGGGTGATGAGTGGGAAGCGGCGGGCGGCGTTGCTGCGCGACATTTTCAATGCCGAGCATGACGTGGTGGGGTTGGCCGAGGCGCACGGGCTGACGCCGGAACGGCTGGCAACGTGGGCGGGGGAATCGGACAACCAGGCCTGCCTGGCGGGGTTGTGCGTGCTGGCGGACTACCAGACGCAGTTGCTGTTGAGCCGGTACCGGCTGCTGGCGGCGAACCGGTTGATCCGGCTGGCGACGCAGGAGGAGGAAGGGACGGGCGCGGACGTGGCCCGGCGGGCGTGTGTGGACCTGTTGAAACTGGACTTGAAGCGGGCGATGGAGCACACGAGCGGGAGTGCGGGGGATGAGGGGGAGGAGACAGGAGAAGAGGATGTGACGGCGTTGCGGGCGGCGTTGTTTGAGGGGGTGGTGGATTGACGGGTGGGGGGAGACCCACGCCTGGAAGGCGTGGGCTTCAGGGGGGGTTGGGTGTGGAGTGGTGAGCAGCTTTGATTGAGGTGGTTGTGATGAGCCAGTGGAATCGGCGGATGCGGGGATTGATGGCGGTTCGGCCGAGCACGGCGGGGCAGTTGCACCGGTTTGTGCAGGTGGCGTTGGGGCTGGACGTACCGCGGCGGGCGATGGGCGAGGGGCATGCGTCGCCGTTTGATTACTTGTGTGATGCGTATTTTGAGGGGGGCGATCCGGGGCTTCGCGTCGCTCAGCCCTCGGCTTTGGTGGGGGACTGCGTGGTGTGGGCGAATCGCGGGGGCGGGAAGACGATGTTGGGCGCGGTGGCGACGTTGTTGGACCTGGTGTTCAAGCCGGGGGTGCAGGTGCGGATCCTGGGTGGATCGCTGGAGCAGAGTTCGAAGATGTTCGAGCACCTGGTGGCGTTGTTCGAGCGGCCGGCGATGCGGGGCGTGCTTGCCGGGGCGCCGACGCAGCGGCGGGTGGCGACGGTGCATGGGAGCGTGGCGCAGGTGCTGGCGCAGTCGCAACGATCGGTGCGCGGTGTGCGGGTGCACAAGCTGCGCTGTGACGAGGTGGAGGAGTTTGACGCGGAAGTCTGGGCGGCGGCGCAACTGGTGACGCGCAGCGGGTGGTGCGGGCATGGAGCGAATCGGGTGTGGGTGCACGGGCGGGTGGAAGCGTTGAGCACGATGCATCGGCCGTTCGGGATGATGAGTCGGTTGACGGGGGGGGAATCCCGCTCTTTGCAAAGCTCAGCGCGGGCGTTGGGGGGGCGGCGGGTGTTTCGGTGGAACTGGCTGGATGTGGTGGAGCGATGTGCGCCGGAGCGGGCGTGCGAGGGGTGTGTGCTATGGGACGAGTGCCAGGGGCGGGCGAAGGAGGCGGACGGGTTTGTGCAGGTGGAGGACCTGGTGCGGCAGTGGCATCGCAGTTCGCGCGACGCGTGGGCGGCGGAGATGTGGTGCGCCCGGCCGAGACGGAGCGACTGCGTGTATCCGAACTTTGAGACGGCGCGGCATGTGGCGCCCGCGGTGCCGATGGCGGAGGCAGAGGGTGCGGTGATGGTGGGGGGGATGGACTTCGGTCTGCGGTCGCCGACGGTGATGCTGTGGGCGCAGGTGGTTGGCGAAGGCGAGCAGGCGACCGTACACGTGGTGGATGAGTACATCGAGGCGGGGCGGACGATCAGCGACCATATCGAGCGGATCGCGCAGCAGGCGAAGGCGGCAGGGCATGCGTGGCCGGCGTGGCTGGGGGTGGACCCGGCAGGGGGGCAGCGCAACAGTCACAGTGGACTGAGCGACGTGGAACTGCTGCGGCGGGCGGGGCATGGCGTGCGGACAAGGCGGTCGACGATCCGCGAAGGGGTGGACCGCATTCGGCGACGGCTGGACAAGGACACGCTGCGGATCGACCCGCGCTGCGTGCGGTTGATCGAAGCGATGCAGATGTACCACTTTGATCCGGACCGGCCGGGGAACGATGAGCCGGTGAAGGATGGGCCGGACCATGCGTGCGATGCGCTGCGGTATCTGGTGGTGAACCTGGAGCGAGGCGGGGGTGCGGTGGCGGTGCGACGGTGGGCGTGAGGGCCGAGCGACTGAAGTCGCCCGGCGTCGAAGGGTTACTTTGTTGAAACCAGGCGGCAGATGCGCAGCGCTTCGGCGACGGACCACGCCTGGGCGGGGCAGCCGACGGGGCGGTGCTGGCCCTGTTTGTCGGCGTCGGCTTCGTAGATTTCGGCGAGCTGGCCGATGCCGCCGCGGAACGGGACGGGAGTGCTGCCTTGCAGATGGTCGAGCAGGGGGGCGATGGTCTGCAACGCCTCGGCGCGGGCCTTGTCGGAGAACTTGCCGACGCGGAGCAGGCCCTCGGCATACACGCCGATCAGCCAGGGCCAGATGGTGCCCTGGTGGTAGGCTTCGTCGCGATGGAACTGGTCGCCGGTGTATCGGCCGTGGTAGGCGGGGTGATCAGGCGGAAGCGTGCGCAGGCCGACGGGGGTGAGCAGGTGATCGCGGATGGCCTTGAGCACCTGGCGCTGTTTCGTGACGGGCAGCGGGCTGTGGGCGACGGCAACGGCGAACGCCTGGTTGGGGCGGATCGACGCGTCGACGCTCGGCTCCGCGTCGCCATCATAAACATGATCGAACAAACACTTCGCCTCACCGTTCCAGAACAGGCTGTTGAACGATCGCTGTACCGTGGCGGCGAGCTTGCGCAGGTCGTCAGGCCGGGCACGCTTGGAAGCGTGCTTCATGGGGCGGCGTTCGAGCGCGTCGGCGAGGTCGAGCAGGGCGTGATGCCACAGCGCGTTGATCTCAACGCACTTGCCCGGCCGGGGCGTGAACACGACATCGCCACACGCCGCGTCCATCCACGTGAGCTGCGTGCCCGGCGTGCCGGCGACGATCAGGCCGTCGCGGTCCATGCCGATCATCGGACGCGTGCGGCCGTTGGGCAGCGTGACCTCCCCGGCCGTGCCCTGCTGGTAGTGATGCACGATGTCCAGACACGCCTCCGCCAGCCAGTCATGCCAGGCGTGGTCGTCGTCGGTGACGTCGATGTATTTCAGCGCGCTGCTGATGAACCAGAGGCTGGCGTCGACGGTATTGTAGTGCGCGGCAGAGGCGTCGTAGTCGTCGAAGCGGTTGGGCACGAGGCCGTCGCGGATCGAACGGGCGAACGCACGCAGCACGGCCCGCGCCTCGTCATGTCGACCTGTATCGAGCAGCAGGCCGGGCAGGGCGATGAACGTATCGCGCCCCCAGTCGCCGAACCAGGGATAGCCGGCGATGATGGTCGAGAGCTTCTCATCGCCGATCGTGCGGTCGACCACGAAGTCGTCGGCGGCGATGGCGAGGAGCGTTTCGAGTTTCGGGTTACGATTTTCGAGTTGAGCAGGGCCCGCGTCTTTGGCGCGACCTTTCGCTTTTTTCTTTACGGATGCGGAACCCGAACCCCGAATCCCGAATCCCGAAACCCGCTCCCGCATCGGCGCCAGATGTTTCGCTCGCGCTTCAACATTGGTCACCGGTGTCACGGCCTGTTCGCCCATGGCGGCGGTGAAGCAGACTTCGACTTCGGGCTTCGGTTCCAGTTCCACCTCCATCAGGCCGGGGATGAAGTAGTCTTCGTGCGCGTCCTGCCCGCGCTCGGCGTCGAGCGGGTAAAACACGCGGTACCACCAGTGCTCGTTGGGCTCGAACCGGGAACCGGGACAGGCGAAGGTCATGGCCAGGCCATCGCGGCGGACGACGAGTTTGTCGCCGCGGGCCTCGAAGCGGAACGGGCCGCCGCCGAAGCCGCGGTGGAGCGTGGCGTGGAAGTCGCGCAGCGTCACCATCGGCTGCAACCGCAGCGTGGCGTGCGAGTCGGCCTGGTCCAGGCCGGTGATGCGATAGCGGAGCGTGATCGCCTGCTGTTTCCAGTGCAGGAACAGCTCGCGCTCGTAGCCGAGCTTTCCCCACTGGTAGGTCCACTTGACGCTGAGCCCGCGCTCGAAGTGGGTGATCATCTCATGCCCCTGCGGCGCGAGCACGAGGTTGCCATCGTCAGCCTGGAACGCGAGCGTGGAAAACTCCAACGGCTGCGTGATGGTGGGCGGCCGCAGCAGGGCGTCGGCATCGGCGCTGTGCCGAAGCACAAGCTGCTCCCACATCTGGTTCAGCGCGACCATCCGGCCGGTGGGCGGCTGCACGGCAGGCACGAGCAGGCCGTGGTAGCGACGCGTCGGGCAGCCCAGGGCCGTGCCCATCGCATACCCGCCCGTCCCGTTGGTGAGCAGCCACTCGGCGTCGAGCAGTTGGCGCGGCCGATCGCCGGCGTCGAGTGTGTGTGTCCGCCAGTTGCTGTCGCTCATGGAATGGCCCCTCGTTCTCATGGCATCATACCCGTCCCCCGCCATCCGTGACGAACGCCGCATGATCGCCGACTTTGGCCCCGCACGGCGAACTCTCTACAATGGCCGCCCTACACACACTCAAGCACCCGGAGATACCCATGGCTACGAACCAGTCGCCGCGCGGCAACGCCGTGATCGGCCAGTCGGGCGGACCCACCGCCGTCATCAACCAGTCACTCGTCGGCGTCGTCGAAGGCCTGCGCGGCAAGGACTGCATCGACAAAATCCTCGGCGCCCACCACGCCGTCGCCGGCATCGTCAAAAACGACTTCATCGAACTCCAGGACATCCCGCAGGACCGCCTCAACCGCCTCGCCGCCACGCCCAGCGCCGGGCTCGGCTCGTCGCGCGACAAGCCCGACGCCGAGTACTGCAAAAAAATCTTCAAGGTCTTCGAGCAAAACAACGTCCGCTACTTCTTCTACATCGGCGGCAACGACAGCTCCGACGCCTGCCGTATCGTCTATGAAATGGCCCAGGAAGCGAACTACGAACTGCACGCCTTCCACGTGCCCAAGACCATCGACAACGACCTGGTCATGAACGACCACACGCCCGGCTTCGGCAGCGCCGCCAAGTTCGTCGCCCAGGCCTTTATCGGCGACAACCTTGACAACCGCGCCCTGCCCGGCATCAAGATCGACGTCGTCATGGGACGCCACGCCGGATTCCTCACCGCCGCCAGCGTCCTCGGCCGGCAGCACGAAGATGACGGCCCGCACCTGGTCTACGTCCCCGAAGTCCCCTTCTCCATCGAACAGTTCCAGAAGGACGTCGAAAGCGTTTACAAACGCCTCGGCCGCTGCCTCATCGCCGTCTCCGAAGGCATCCACGACGAGCAGGGGACGCCCATCGCCGTCAAGCTCGCCGAGCAGGCGGGCAACGTCGAACGCGACGCCCACGGCAACGTGCAACTCTCCGGCACCGGCGCGCTGGGCGACCACCTCGCCAACGCCGTCAAGGAACACCTTGGCCCCAAGACCCGCGTCCGCGCCGACACGTTCGGCTACCTCCAGCGCAGTTTCGCCGGCTGCGTCTCGCCCACCGACGCCGAGGAAGCCCGGACCGCCGGCCGCCATGCCGCCGAGTTGGCGACCACCGGCCACGCCTCCGGCTCGATCGCCATCCAGCGCGTCTCCGACAGCCCTTACAAGGTCGAGTACAAGCGCATCGAGCTCACTGACGTCGCCGCCAAAACGCGCACGCTCGACGAAACCATGATCGTCAACCGCAACAACATCAGCGACAAGTTCAAGCAGTACCTCGCCCCGATCGTCGGCGAGCTGCCCGTCGTCGAATCGTTGCGCACGACCAAGAGCTGACGCAAATCACCACAAAGCAGCCCCCCGAAGCCCACGGAGTCTCTCCGTGGGTTTTTTCATTCACCGCAGCTTGATCGTCGCCAGTGCGATTGCCGCCAGCAGCGCGGTGATCAGCCAGAAGCGGATGACCACCTGCTGTTCGGTCCAGCCGCCGAGGTGGAAGTGGTGGTGGATCGGGGCGCAGCGGAAGATGCGCTTGCCGCCGGAGAGCTTGAAGTAGCCCACCTGCAAGATCACGCTCAGGGCGACCATCACGAACACGCCGCCGATCACGAACAGCAGAAACTCCTGCCGAATCGCGATGGCGATGAACCCGATCAGCCCGCCCAGCGGCAGCGAGCCGGTGTCGCCCATGAACACCTGCGCCGGCGAGCAGTTGTACCAGAGAAACCCGAGGCAGGCCCCGACCATCGCCCCGGCGACCACGGCCAGCTCGTCCGTGAGCGGGATGTAAGGCACGAGTAGCCACTTCGCCAGCACGCCATCGTCCATCCCCGCGATCAGCGCCAGCACCATGAACGCCGCGGCGACGATCACCATGATCCCGCTCGCCAGCCCGTCCATGCCGTCGGTGAGGTTCACCGCGTTCGACGTGCCCGCCACGACGAGGATGGTCAGCAGCACAAACGTCCACACCCCCAGCTCGATCAGGTGCGGCGCGGGCACCCATCGGCCGTCTTCGAAACTCCACGACTTGAGGAACGGGATGTTCAGGCTTCGGCTCATGGCCTGAATGTCCTGCAGGTCGCGTCGTTCCCGTTCGCGCTGCGCGGCGATTTCGTCCACGTCCTCCGCGGCGACGGCAGCCACCGGTGTCGCCGGGGGCGCGATGTCATACTTCTGCCCGCCGTGGTGATGCGTGAACAGGCCGAGCACGACGGCGAGGCCGATCTGGAGCAGCAGTTTTTCGCCGGTGTAAAGCCCTTCGCGCGAGCCGGGCTTACGGCGGGCGCTGGTGAGCTTCAGCCAGTCGTCGACCAGGCCCATGAGGAACAGCCAGACGAGGCAGATCATCGCCATGGCCACATAGAAGCTGGCGAGGTTGGCCAGCAGGGCGACGGTGGCGAAGATCGCGCCGGAGATGAGGATGCCTCCCATCGTGGGCGTGTTCGCCTTTTGCTTCATGAGCTGGTTGAGGTCTTTGTGATAGAACTCGGGGTTGTCGCCGATCTTCTGCGCCAGCAGCCAGCGGATGGTGCGGTTGCCCAGGGCGACGACGATCGCAAAGCTGACGATGACCGCGATGACCGCTCGGAACTCGACAAACTGAAACACGCGCAGCCCGCTGAGCAGGGGCGTCTGTTCGATCCAGTCACGCAGATATTCGACGAGCAGATAGATCATTCGGGGTTCGGGGTTCGGGGTTCGGGGTTGAGGATGTGAGCGACGCGGGGCGTCGTTCACGGGTCCGCGTGCCGAACCGGGCACGGAAAAAGAGCATTTTACTGTGTGAAACGTTTTTCGAGCACGGGCAGCAGGCGTTCGAGGGCGACGGTGCGGGACGCCTTGAGCAGGACGATGTCGTTCGGTGCGAGCAAGCCGGCGATGCGGTCGAGGGCGTCGTCGTCGAGCGGGCCGATGACCTGCACGCGTTCGCTTTCGCTGGGCCAGTGGCGGGCGAGGGCCTCGGCGGTGAACAGGGTCAGCCGGCCGACGAGCAGGACGCGGTCGATGGCGTCCCCGTGAGCGGCGATGTCGTCGCCGAGCTGGCGGTGAGCGTCGGGGCCGTGGGCGCCGAGTTCGCCCATGTCGCCGAGGATGGCGATGCGGCGTTTCGCGTTTCGCGTTTGTTCCGGCGAACTGGAAACTTGAAACTCGGAACTCGAAACTGAAAGCCCGGCCAGGGCTTCCAACGCGGCGACCATGGAGTCGGGGTTGGCGTTGTAGGCGTCGTGAAGGACGAGCAGCGTGCCGAGGCGACGGACTTCGAGCCGGCCGGGCACGGCGTCGACGGCGGCGAGGTGGGCGGCGAGCTGATCGAGGCTGACGCCCATCCACTGGCCCACGGCGACGGCGGCCAGCGTGTTGCTCGCGTTGTGCCGGCCGAGCAAGGGGAGGGTGAGGGGAATGTGCGATGGGCGATGTGCGATGGGCGATGTGATGGCTTCGAACGTGAGGCCGAGCGGGGTTTCGGTGAGGTCGGTGTAGTGGAGGTCTGCGTCGGGGGTGGCGCCGAAGCGGATGACATGGAGGTGCGCGGGGGGCGTGAGCACGGCGGTGATGTGGCGCCAGGCGTCGGCTTCGACGACGGCGATGCCCTGGGGCGTGACGTGTTCGAGCAGCGAACCCTCTTCGCGGGCGACGGCGTCGAGTGAGCCGAAGTGTTCCAGATGCTCCCGGCCGACGCTGGTGATCACCGCCGCGTCGGGCCGGGCGATGGCGGCGAGCGTGGCGACTTCACCGGGATGGTTCGTGCCGATCTCGGCGACGACGAAATCATGCTCCGCCCGGGCCGCGAGCAGCGTCAACGGCACGCCGAGGTGGTTGTTGAAACTGCGCGGCGACTGGGTGCCGGTGAGTTTCGAGTTTCGAGTTTCTGGTTTCGAGTGGTCAGAAGTCGTCCGTTCTGGTGAACGCGAAACGTCGCTGCCTTGCAGCGCCGCGTGGATGAGGTGGCGGGTGGTGGTTTTGCCGTTGGAGCCGGCGACGGCGATGACGCGGCAGCCGGCGGCTTGCAGCACGTCGCGCCAGGCGTGGGCGAGGGCGTGCAGGGCGGCGACGGCATTGTCGACATGCAACAGCGGGAATGCATGGCTGACTGCTGATGGCTGATTGCTGGTTGCGGTCGTCTCGACGATGGCCATGGCGGCGCCGGCTTGGGCGGCGGCGTCGAGGAAGTTGTGGCCGTCGAAGCGGGGGCCTTTGATGGCGAGGAAGACGTCGTCGCGGCCGAGCGTGCGGGTGTCGATCGAGAGGCCGGCGAGCGGGCGGTCGAGGTCTTGCGGTTCGGCGAGCCAGCGGCCGGCGGTGACGGCGGCGAGGTGACGGGGCGTCCAGAAGCGGGCGGCCTCGGCGGAGGTGGCGGAGGTGGGGTTGGCCATAACAGTCACGCGTTGGAACCTCCCACGGTTCCGGGCTGGCCGGGGGCGGTTGCGGGGTGATGTTCGGCCAGCCAGTGGGCGAGGGCGGCGGCGGCGTGTTCGCGGTCGTCGAAAGAGTGTTTGGTCTTGCCGAGGATCTGGTAGTCCTCGTGGCCCTTGCCGGCGAGCAGCACGGTGTCGTCGGGCCCGGCAGCGCGGATGGCGGCGCGGATGGCGGCGGCGCGGTCGGGGTTGACGTGGATTTCAGGGGCGGGGGAACCGGGGGTGCCGTGCGACTGAAGCCGTCCGGCCTCGGGGAGGCCGGCGAGGATGTCGTCGATGATGCGCTGCGGGTCTTCGGTGCGCGGGTTGTCGGAGGTGATGTAGATCTGGTCGGCCCAGCGCTGAGCGACTTGGGCCATCCTGGGGCGCTTGGTGGCGTCGCGGTCGCCGCCGCAGCCGAAGAGGACGATCAGCCGGCCGACGGTGAGCGGGCGCAGGGCGCTGAGGACGTTTTCCAAGGCATCGTGCGTGTGCGCGTAGTCGACCAGCACCGAGGGAAGTTTCGCGTTTTCCGGCCGGTGGTCCGTGGAGCTTTCTGTGACGCTTTGGTCTAGGGCCGATGAACTCGAAACTTGAAACGCGAAAGGCGAAACCTTTTCGAGCCGTCCCGGCACGGGCGGGCAGTGGGCGAGGGCATTGTGGAGTGAGGGGCCGAGCGGGGTGACGGCATGGGCGGCAGCGAGGGCCTGGAGCGTGTTGGTGACGTTGTGCGGCCCGACGAGCGGCAGCGTCACCTCGGCTGTGCCCCACGGCCCATCGAAGCGGACCCGGCTTCCGTCGGCGGTGGCATGCAGCAGCGTGGCGGTAGCGTGTTGATCCGCGGGTGAGCTTGGCGATGCGGATTCGAGACGGCGGCAGCGCAGGACGTGCGGCGAGCCTTCGACGCCGGCGAGCATGGCGTCGGCGTAGGGATCGTCGGCGTTGAGGATCGCCCAGCCGGCGGACTTGAGCAGGCGGAACAGGCGTGCCTTGGCGGCGGCGTAGGCGTCCATGGTCTGGTGGTAGTCCAGATGGTCGCCGGTGAGGTTGGTGAAGATGGCCGCGTCGAAGCGCAGGGCGTCGACCCGCCCCTGGTCGAGGGCATGGGAAGAGACTTCGGCGACGGCGGCGTCGCAGCCATGGTCGACCATGCGGGCGAGCAGGCGGGAGAAGTCGATCGCGCCGGGCGTGGTGTTCTGGGGAAGTTCCGCGTTTCGCGTTTCTGGTTTCGCGTTTTCCGGCCGGGGGGCGCTGGGGTTGCCATTCGTCTGTTGATCGTCGGCCGACGAACTCGAAACGCGAAACGCGGAACCCGAAACGTCCTCTGCGATGGTGCCGATGAACCCGCAGCGTTGGCCGGCGGCGTGGAGCAGGTGGCGGATGATCCAGGCGGTGGTCGTCTTGCCGTTCGTGCCGGTGACGCCGACGAGGCGGAGCTTACGGCTGGGATGGTCGAAGAATCGCTCCGCGAGTTGCCCCGCCAGCGGTTGGTTGACCTGATCGGCGCTCAGCACGGTGACGTGCTCCGGCAGCGGGTCGGGCAGGGGTTGCTCGGCGAGCACGGCCACAGCGCCGCGAGCGACGGCGTCGGCGATAAAGTGTCGACCGTCTGTTTCGACGCCGGTGCGGGCGATGAAGAGGCAGCCGGGGGAACCGGGGGGACCGGGGGTGACGTGGCGGGAGTCGTCGGTGAGGTCGTGGATAGGGCGCTGGGCGTCGCCGTGGACGACGCGCATGTTCAAGCCGGCGATAAGCTGTTCCAGCCGCATCCCACTGACCCGTCTGATGGTGTTGCCAGGCACTACCGTGACACGGTGATGGCGCACCGCGTCCTTGATTTTATCGGTGGGTGGTGGGGGTGGGCGTCAAAGTTTTGGGGGTGGGAGGACTGTGTGGTCAGGTGGTTTGGCCGGGGGGCAGATCCTGGAGGACCTGGCGGGCGAGGTCGCGGTCGGAGCCGGCGAGGCGGGCGGCGGCGGCGGTGAGCAGTTCGCGGGCGCGTTCGGGCTGCTGGAGGTAGCGGGCGTAGATCAGGCCGAGGATGAGCTGCACCTGCTCCCGGCTGGGATAGGCGGGATAATGCTTGAGGAACAACTCGTAGGCGGCGGCGGCGGTGGCGTAGCGGCCCTCGGCCATGAGCTGGTTGGCCACGTCAAGCTGCGGTTGCTCGTTGAGCACCTGGTGGGGCTCGACGTTGAGCAACGCCCGGTACTGCCGGCCGGCTTCGGGCAGGTCGTGCGCGTGCAGGGCGCGGGCGATGTCGCGGCGCAGGTCCATGATTTCCTGCTGCCGTTCGCGCGCCCCGGGCGTGAGTTCGGCAGGCGGACCCGCCTCGCGGGGGGCGGCGCCTTCCCACGGCTGATAGCCCGTCTTCGCCAGCCGACGAAACGCGTATCGCCGACGACGATGTTCGATCAGCGAGAGCAGATCGTACGGCTCGCGCGGCAGCACCCGCCCCACCAGCAGGCCCAACGCGATGACGAAGCCGTAGGCATAGCCCGCCAGGTGGGCCTGGTAGGCCACGCCCCCGATGCCCAGAAACTGGAACACCACATCTGTGATGATGCGGAAGAGGATCAGCACGATGCTGGAGACCTCGAACGCGTAGATGATGAGCATGAAAAAAACGATGGTCACGTTGGTCAGCGGGAACAGCACGAGGTAGGCCCCGGTGACCCCCGCGACCGCCCCGGACGCGCCCAGTACGGGCGTAAGCTCCATGTACGCATGCCCCAGCCCCGCCACCACGCCGCCAGCGAGGTAGAAGCTGAGATAGCCCAGCCGGCCGAGCCGGTCCTCCACTGCGTTGCCGAACACCCAGAGGAAGACCATGTTGCCCAGCAGGTGCATCCAGTCGGCGTGGAGAAACTGGTAGGTGACGAACTGCCAGAGGTGCGGCTCTTCCGGCCAGAGGTAGTAGCGCAGCACGGGCAGGGCGTTGAACAGCTCACCTCGTGTCATGATCCGGTACTCGGGCAGGCCGAACGACATGACCTGCCGGTAGGTGAACAGGAAGATGAGCACATTGGCCGCGATCAAGCCGTAGTTCACCCATGGCGTGCGCTTGAGTCGGCGATCGGTGCGAATGGGGAAGAACATGGCAGCGTGGGGGCGGGACGGCCTACCGCTCCTCGTTCTCCTCCTCTTGCCCGGCGGCGATGGTGTCGCCGGGGGGGACGGGCGACGCGGCGTCGGGGTCGGTCGCGGCTTCGGCGGGCGGGGCGGGCATCGGTTGGCCGGCGACTTCGACATGCCACCGGCTGACGCGCGTCTCAGGACTCATGGGTGTGATGAGCTGGCATTCCACCGGCCGCCCGGGTGCGACAGGCTGGTTCCACGTCGCCCGCCACCGGCTGATCGGCAGATCCTGTTCGTCCAACGCGGTGACGAGGAACACCATGCGGCGCATCGGCACGTCGCTGGTGTTGGCCGCCATCAGACGCAGGTTCCTGCCCCCGCCCGAGCCCAGCGGCACGGCCAACGCCCCGTCGAGAAACTGGCCGTCCGGCCAACGGTCGAGCAACTCCACATGCGACTCCAGCCCAAGCCACTGGCCCGCCAGATCGCCAGGCAGGGGCAGGCGGAGACGGTGGCGGTGGCCCCGGCCGATCAACGCCGCATCGGTGCGCGTGCGGGCGACTTCCACGCCCTCCTGGTCGACCAGCGAAATATGCACCCGCGCCAGGGCGATCACCTCCGCACGGTCGCTCGTGACGGAAGCCGTGAGCACCGGTTGCCCGTTGGCGGGGAAACGCAGGTTCGTGTCGGTCAGGCGGACAGCATGGTCGGGCGCGGATCGAGGGTCCGATCGGTCGAACGGCACGTCGGGGCGGTCCCACGGTTCATGGGTGAGGCGGATGGCCATGATCACCGGCAAGTCCGACTCGGGCGTCGTCTGCCCGGCGGCGCGGTCGTCCGGCTGCTGTGTGCTGGCATACCACAACGACACGCCTACCACGGTGATGCCGAGGCAGAAGGCCGAGGCGATCATGTAAAGCGAGCGCGGTTCGCCGATGCGCCGTGGTGGGGCGGCACGGCGGGTCACGGGCCTGGCCAAGGCCGGGGGACTGTCTTCGAGCGGTGCAGAACCCGCCGATCGCGCGCTATCGGTGGTCGCGCCATCGCCCGGCTCGTCCTGACGCATCATGTCCGAGAGGCCCGAGAGACCGATGACGTTGCCCGCCTCATCCAGATGGACGCGGGCGCCGGCCATGGTCACCAGCTCTTTCGCCTCCGGCACGAGCGGTTGGCCGGCCCCGCCCGCCGCGGCGGCCGGCGCTTTCCGCGCCACCTGCGACGCGTGAATGCGATAACGATGCCCACAACCCGTGCAATCGGTCACCGACCCGACCCGCACGAACGAGCTGCGCACCACCTGCCCGCAAGATGGACATTTCAATTCGTACACCGTCGTACCCATCACTGTAGCAACGCGAGCGATGCCATGCATGCATCAAGCCGTGGTGTACTTTGCCTTCGAAGTGGGGCGGACGTCGCGCCCGCCTGCTGCTCTTGACGAGCGAGACGTCCACCAACTGGTGAAGCAAAAGATACCACTGCCGAAATCCGGCCCCGCCTTTTCTCACCTCGCATGACCGGTACAATCCCCACCATGATGCCTGACACCGCCACGGCCCAGACGTTGAACCAGCAGTTCGGAATCCCCCAGACCGTGCGATTCGACGACGGCCCGCACGGCCAGCCTCACGCCATCATCACCGCCGACGACGCCACCGCCGTACTCTACCTCCACGGCGCGCATCTCACCGAGTACCAGCCCACCGGCCGAAAGCCCGTGCTGTTCACCAGCCGGCAGACCCAACTCAAGCCCGGCAAGCCCATCCGCGGCGGCATCCCCATCTGCTTCCCCTGGTTCGGCCCCAAGCAGGGCGATCCCGCCGCCCCCATGCACGGCCTCGCCCGCACACAATCCTGGAACCTCGACGCCGTCCACAAGCTCGACGATCAGCGCGTCCAACTCACCCTCACCTGCTCCATCGACCCCTTCCACGTCACCTACACCGTCACCGTCGGCACGCAACTCGAACTCCACCTCCGCGTGCACAACACCACGCCCGCCAACACCTCCGCCTCTGCCGCCCGCTTCGAGCAGGCCCTGCACACCTACTTCGCCGTCAGCCAGATCCGCAGCGTCGCCCTCGCCGGCTTGGCGGGCCTGACCTATCTCGACAAGACCCAGGCCTTCAACCGCGTCACCCAAGGCCCCGAGCCCGTCCGCTTCGAGGGCGAAACCGATCGCGTCTACATCAACCACCCCGGCGACTGCACCCTCGCCGACCCCGCCTGGGCCCGGCAGATCGTGATCGAAAAAGCCAACGCCAACAGCACCATCGTCTGGAACCCCTGGACCGACAAGGCCAGCCAGATGCCCGACCTCGGCGACGACGAATGGCCCGACTTCGTCTGCATCGAGTCCGGCAACGTGGCTGACAACGCCGTCGAATTGGCCCCGGGCGAGGCTCACGAAATGTCCACCACCATTCGCGTCGAAGACCTCTGACCCGCCCCCGCCTCGGCCCCCCGCTGGCCGGCGAGCAACCATTTGCCCTGGCCCCGGACGAACGCTATCCTGTTTGATCCACCGGCCACGGCCCCGCCCGCCAGCCGGCCGACCGCACCTGTAGCTCAATTGGATAGAGCATCGGTCTACGGAACCGAAGGTTGCACGTTCGAATCGTGCCAGGTGCATTCGCTTGCAAGGTCAGCGAAACCAACCATTTTCTAGACTGTCCGGTCTTCGATTTCGTTTTTACACAGACGACCACCCAATTTTGGGCGCATGCCGTTTTCATTTTGCGTCAATGGGCTGTCGCCGTGACCGCCTGAGCTTCACGCTTCGCCCGGGTCTGGCAGGCCGTCGACACCTCGGAGTCGGTCGTGACGGATAGGCGGGTGGGACAGCCGCGTGAGGGCTGGCAGTGCTTGGCGCAGAACAGCGCATCGGGCACAGGTCGTGCAGGCGGCGCGGGCGCGGCACGATGTCATGCTGGCGGAAGCGGGCCGGGCCGGCTTGGGCTGCCGGCGCAGGGCCGGCCTTCCCGCGTGGCGGCATCGCCACGTTGTCGTGCTAGACGGCGCCCGCTTCGCTGGGCAGTTCCACGACCTGGCCGGCCTGGTCCAACTCGGGGCGCAGGGCGTCGTAGGGCACGTCCTGCAAGGCCGCGCCGTCACGCAGCGCCAGGTCGATCGCCAGGGCCGCCGACTCGCCGAGGATCATGAACACCGGCTCCATCCGCACGCTGCCGTAGCAGATGTGCGACGTCGAGCAGCAGACCGGCACCGCCAGATTCTCACACTCGCCGCGCTTGGGCACGATGCACTTGTACGAAATCCCGTAAGGCCCGGCCGGGGCCACCTGCACGTCGCCCTCGTTGAGCACCCGGCCGTCGCGGACGATGCGCTGGCAGTTGTGGCTGTCCATGTTGTACGAGCCCATGCCCACCGGGTCGTCGCAGGTCCGTTCATGCCGGCAGTCGGCCTCGGTGAGCACGTGGTCGGCGACCATGCGGCGGGCCTCGCGCACGTAGAGCTGGTGCGGCCAGTGCCCGGTGTCTTCAAACTCGTCCCGCGCCAGGCCCCACTGGCTGTACGCCTCGCGGTAGCGGTCGGGGATCGCGGGGTCGTTGGCCATGTGCCAGTAGTAGCCCTGCTGGTAGCTGACGTGCTGCTGGAAGATCTTTTCGCGGGTGATGTAGTCCGCTTCCGGCCAGGCATAGTTGGCGCCGATGAAGTCGCTGGAGATCGGGCCGTGGTTGTTGGTGTCGGTTTTGTGCTTGACGCCGAGGCGGTCGAACTTGGCCATGCTGCCGTCGGCCCGGAGCACCTCGTTGTACTCGTCCTTGTCGCTGTTGAACCAGCGGGTGGCGAGCACGTAGAGGCGGGGGTCGAAGTCGGCGGGCTTGGCCCACGGCACGCGCAGGTCGGGCTTGTCGGTCATGCAGACGCGGAAGCAGTAGGCCTGGATGCGGTGATCGCCCGAGCCCTGGGGGGCGGCGTCGTCGGGGTTGACGTAAGGCAGCGTGCCGCTTTGGGGGTTGCCGGCTTCGACGTAGGGGTCGACCGGGTGGCTGAACTGGTGGTGGTGGCGCACCTGCACGCCGTTGAGCTTTTCGCCGTAGGTATCGTTGCTCTCGCGGCCGACGGTGTAGCTGACGCCGGCGCGGGCCATCAGGTCGCCTTCGTAGGTCACGTCGACGAACGCGTGCGCCTTCACGGTCAGCCCGCCGAGGCAGGTGACGCTGGCGATGCGCTTGCCGTCCATCTGCACCTTGTCGAGGTACTGGGCCTTGAACACCTTGAGGTCGACGTCGTCGAGCATGGCCCGGTAGGTCTGCTCGGCGGCGTGCGGCTCGAAGTGCCACTGCTCGTCAGTGTTGGTGAACTTGCCCAGGTCGCGATAGAACTGGCGTGACATGCCGCCGATGACGTGCTTCTGGCCGTAGTCCGTCCAGCCCAGACCGCCGCTGGTCATGCCGCCGAGGTGCAGGCCCGGCTGAAGCAGGATGACGGTGCGTCCTCGCCGCGCCGCCGCCACGGCCGCGACGACGCCCGCCGACGTGCCGCCATAGACGCAGACCTCCGCTTCAAGGGTGCGGGGGTCGGACTGGATCCAGGCGCGATGGAAGTAATGAAGGTTATGACTCATGGGGGGATTGTACGAAAATCGCCGCCGGGCGTGGGGCGGGCTTGGGCATGAGGTCGGCGATGTTCGAGCGGGGCGGAGAACCTGGGGCGCGCTTAGTGTCTCGGATCACAGGGGCGTCCGAATGCCTGCCGCACGCAACACGCACCATCCTGCCCGGGCCTCGTAAATCTGAAACGCACCACCTGCCAGCAGGACCACCGCAACCACGCACCAGACGACGCCGGCGAGCACGCCTGCAAGGAGTCCGATCACCAGCGCCAGGCCAGCGGCGAGGGTGACCAGTCCGCCGAACAGGCGCACGGCACGGCCACGGGCGTCGATGTTGCATGCGCGAGGGGTGTCTGGTTTCTGAGGGGTCACCATGCGTACGCGTTGGGGGCCTCGCCGCCGGGGCCGGGGAAAATCTCGTCGATGCGGGCACGCGTGGCCTCGTCGAGCTGGATGTCCAGCGCCTTGGCTGCCCCTTCGAACTGGTCGAGCGTACGCGGGCCGATGATCGGGGCGGTGACGGCCGGGTTGTGCAGCAGCCACGCCAGGGCGACCTCGCCGGGCTTGTGGCCCAGCTCCCGGCAGAGCTTTTCCCACGGTTCGAGTTGGGCGCGGTGCTTTTCGACGTCGACCTTCTGACGCCGGCCCATCTCCTGCTTCTCCAGCAGCCCGCCCAGCCAGCCGCCCGCCAAGGGGCTCCAGGGAATCAGCCCGATGCCCAGTTCCCGGCAGCAGGGCACGACTTCCAGTTCCACGGTGCGGTTGGCCAGATTGTAGACGCTCTGCTCGCTGACCAGCCCGGTGAGCCCGCGCTGGAGGCCGAGCGTGTGGCAGCGGGCGATGTCCCAGCCGGCGAAGTTGCTCGAGCCGACGTAGACGACCTTGCCCTGGCGGATGAGCGTCTCCATCGCCTGCCAGATTTCGTCCCACGGACATTCGCGGTCGACGTGGTGCATCTGGTAGAGGTCGATCCGATCGGTCTGCAGCCGGCGGAGTGAGTCTTCGCAGTGGCGGATGATCTTGAGTGCGCTGAGGCGGCGCTGGTCGCGGTTGGGCTCGGGTTCGCCCTCGCGCGAAACGGGGTTGTAGACCTTGGTCGCCAGCACGATCCGCTCGCGCCGCCCCTCCCCCTGCGCCAGCCATCGGCCGACCAGTTCCTCACAACTGCCGGCGTGGCTGTGCCCGGCGCCGTAGACATCGGCGGTGTCAAAGAAGTTCACCCCCGCCTCCAGCGCCTGGTCCATGATCGCGTGGCTGTCGGGTTCGGGCGACTGGCCCCCGAAGTTCATCGTGCCCAGGCACAGCGGGCTGACGACCAGGCCGGTTCGGCCCAGATGACGGTATTGCATAGCTCTTCTCCTTGCGGTGCTCCAGGGCGAGACGCCCCTCCAAATGAGGACGGTTGCCGAGGGTCTGTACTGCGGCGCTGCGTCACGCCACCGGCCATCTTAACGCCGTTGCCGCAAGCAGGCGCACCAGGTTGCGTGAGCGACGCCGAGCCTGGTCGCAAGCGGCCGCTGCCCCGCGGGTGAGCCGATGCGCTGGCCGGCCACGGCCGAAGCAGAAAGCGCTTGCAGCAGAGGAGAGACGCTTCCTTTGCGCGGGTCATTCCCCGGGGAACGCGCTGCCATCATCGACTGCCCGCAGCGCCGCCGTCATTCACGAGAAAGGCTCAAGAGCAGTGAAAGCGGCCTGAAGCCGCAGGTGCGCGGCTGTCCGTGCTTGCGGGCAGGGCGGTGAAGGTCATCGTGGTCGCATGACGCAATATTGTCATGGAAAGAATACATCGGGATATATCCCGCCTCCCGGGGGCGATGTATTTTAGAAACTGGTGAATGCATGTCGGCCCGGGGTCTGGAGACGCCATGTCTGTTCTTGGAAAGCACGCTCGGTCCACACTGGTTCCTGTCGAGATGGATCATGGCGACGAGGTTGCATTCACATTCACGAACGGGGAAACCCGTCGCATCACGCTGCTGGAAACAGACGCTCGCGTCACCTACACCACGCTCGACACGCCGAAGGTGCAACAGGGCGGCGCGGTGACCAATTACGAATTCACGGCGACGCTCGAGATCGACGGCCGGCAGCACACGCTCTGGCGCGAGGTGGCGACCCAGCGCAGCTTTTACGAGCCGTGGCTCATCGACGGCATGGCGATCTACCTCGACGCGGTGAGCGATATCTTCGACTTCCTCACCGAGCAGCATGGCGACTGCCGGCCCCGCAAAGCCGCTCGCCTGGCGATCCACGAGGCCGACCAGTCGATCTGCCCGGATCTGCTGCATCCCTGGTGCCCGCTGCCGCCCGGCGGCCTGAACATCACCGACTGCTACAACGGCGAAGACTGCTGGCTTGGCGCCTACTTTGGCGCCGCGGCCCATGGCGGGCTGGACATCAACCACCCCGCGGGCGTGCCGATCTTCGCGCCGTTCGACATCGACGACCACGAGATGTTCAACACCACCTACGCCGGCCAGAACAACAACCGCTGGCGGGGTCAGCACACCTGGCCGGACGGGTCCACCTGGGTCATTCAGGTCCATCACCTGATCGGCCTGACCGACTGCCGTGAGCATCAGCCGATTCCCGCCGGCCGGCAGATGGCGCGCGGGGCCGGGGTGGGCGTCGGATCGCATGAGCACAGCCACTTCGTCTTCGCCGTGATCGAGCCGGGGCAGATGTTCGAGGACCGCGTCCTGCTCGACCCCTGGATCCTGTTCCGGCAGATGTACATCGACCAGCACGGCCGTAAGGGGGCGGGCCATGCCCGGCAAGAAACCGTCCCATCGTTCACACCCAGCAAGGTGGCACGCTGAGCCAACCTGCTCAGTCCCCTTGATCTCATCCCATCAGGAGAATCAATCGTGATCCGATCTTCATTCATGCACCGTCGTCACGTAACTGGCGGGTGGTCTTGGCTTGCCATGTTCGCCCTGCTCGCCTGCGCAAGCCCGCTCATGGCCGATGGGCTCCCGGCGTCGCGCGTGCCTGATTCGTTCGGCGTGAACGTCTCCGGGATCGACCTGACCGACGACGACTTTGAAAGGATGACGGAGCTGAATGTCCACTGGGTCCGCCGAGGCATCCTGTGGACGCAGGTCGAAAAGGAGAAAGGCGAGTTCACCTGGGATCAGGCCGACGCGTTTGTCAATGAATTGGAGGAGCACGGCCTCGGGCTGGTGAGCCCGGTGGCGTTCGGCAACACGCTGTATGAGCCGGGCCAGCACTGGATCGGCGTGCGGACCGAGGCCGGCCGGGAGGGCTACGCCAACTATGCCGCCAACCTCGTCGGCCGGTACAAGGACAAGAAGATCATCTGGGAGATCTGGAACGAGCCCAACGGTTCGTTCTGGGAGCCCGAGGCCAACGCCGACCAGTTCATGGACATGGTCGACGTGGCCATCCCCCGCATGCGTGAGGCCGACCCCGACTGCACGATCGTCGGCCCCTCGCTCTACAACATCGGTTGGCCCAAGGCGATGGCCTGGCTGGAGGTCTGCCTGCAGCGCGGGCTGCACGAGAAGGTCGACGGCATCTCCTTCCACTCCTACGCCGGGCGGAATACCAACTCCCAGCCCGAACTGAACATCCAGTGGCACCAGGAGCTCCGCGCCCTGCTCGCCAAGTACGGCGCGCCCGAAGACTACCCCATCATCCAGAGCGAGTACGGCATCAACGTGCAGTCGCACGAGTTCTCCGGCTCGCGGATTGAGCGCGAGACGCAACAGGCCCAGACGGTCACACGCTCCTACCTGATCATGCTCATGCTGGAGATGCCCGTCAACATCCACTATGAGTGGCAGTCCCGCACCAAATCGACCCGTGGCGACAAGGGCCTGATCAACCGCGATGGCACCACCGCCATCGCCTACGACGCCTTCAACGTCCTGACCGACCTCCTCGACGGCTACGCGGTCGACCGCCGGCTCGCAGGCCATGACGCGGATGACTACATCCTGGTTCTCACGAACAGCGACGGCCACACCCGCCTCGCCGCCTGGACCACCGCCGAGCCGCATGAGGTGGCCATTCCCGTCAACCACGCCGACGCGGCCGACGTGTGGGACCTGCTGGGCGAGAAGCACGGCGTCGAGGTGGAGGATGGCATGATCTCGATCCAGCTCGACCACGGCCCGACCTACGTGGGGCTGGGCGCCGGTTCGGTCGGCGAGACGGCCGCCGTCGACCGCTGATCGACCCACGACGCACCCGCCGGTGCTCTGGGTGTGATTCTCCATCGGGAGCCGGGAAACACGTCAAGGGTGCCAGTGGTGTGAATCCCCCGAGCGGCTGTTTCGGCACAACGCATGACGGAAAATTGTCTACCTGCGACGCAATCTTGTAATGGCGGGCTCGCAGAGGTGTGGTATCTTACATCGCGGTGAACCATTGTTTGAGACGTAATGGCACATCTGGATCGAGGCATATCCGGTGGGCAATGTTCGTGCATGAGCGGATGACTGTGTCCGGCATGCTTCTTCAATCCCCCCAGTTTTGTAAGAGGAGATTCGACATGATTTTTCAATTGACCAGCAAGGCTGTGATGGCTGGTGTGGCGGCACTGCCCCTGCTCGCAGGTGCGGGTACGGCCGACGCCGCGACGGTCAGCCTTGACAGTTCCGCGACCAGTTCCATTTTCGACGAGGCCAGCGGCACGAATGACGTGGAAACCATGTCCTACACCAACAACAGTGACTTCCTCACCGTCACTGTCCATGCCGGGTCCACCGACAAGGACATCGACAACAGTGCCAGCGCGCCGACGGTGACCTACAACGGCGTGACGATGAATCTGGTCCATGCGAATGTCGGCAACACCAACAGGAACACGGCTGTCTACAGCCTGGCGAACCCGGCCACGGGCGCGAACGACCTGACGGTGGATTGGGGCACCGAGTTGTTCAGCGCCGACGGCAAGGATGCGCTCAAGGAGGACGGCCAGTGGATGTTCTCGGCGCAGAGCCTGTCGAATGTGAACCACGCGAACCCCTTCGCCGCGATCACCACGCTTGGTAACGCCGGCAAGGACGCCGATGACGGCACTTGGAGTACGGTCATCGAGAGCGATTTCGCCGGCGCCCTCTCGGCCGGCGACCTGTTCACGCTGATGGAGACCCTTGATGGCGGCAACCCTGTCCCGGACTACCATACGCCCGACAGCACGGTGACCGGGCAATACACGGAGGCAATCGGTGGTCTCCGACAGGCCGCCGGCATGACGGCCTCGTTGCTCGCCAGCGACATCTCCAACGGCGATGAACTGGTCGTGACCCAGGGCGTGGTCGGCAACAACACCATGGCTGACGGGAACCCGGCAAGGAAGACCGGCGACCGAATCGCTGTCGTCTACAACGCCGTACCCGAACCCGCTTCGCTGAGCCTGCTGGCGGCCGGCGGGCTGTTGATGTTGTCGCGGCGTCGACGGTAAAGACTGACTTTCGCTCCGGGATTTCGGGGTTTCGGGTGTCCGGGGGGCGGACTTTGTTTTCCGCCCGGTCAGCGCCGTCACCGGCGCTGATCGGCTTCCCTCTCGGTCAGTTTCCCGTCATCGCGAAAGGAACGTCATGGCATACGCTTCACACACGACGAAACCGCACAAGCCCGGCTTCACCCTCATCGAACTGTTGGTGGTCATCAGCATCATTGCCTTGCTGATCGCCCTGCTGCTGCCGGCCCTGGAAGCAGCCCGGGCCTCGGCACGCAACGCCGCCTGCCTGAGCAACAAGCGGCAGATCGGCATCGCCATCCGGGCCTATGCGGCCGACTTTAAGGGCTTCATGCCCTCTCACCGCAATGTCGAGCCCGGGCACGGGACGCGCTGGTGGCACGAGTTCTATGTCGCCGGCGGTACCAGTTCGTCGGGGGGCTATCTCGATTCCGAGGACAACCTGGTCATCCGGTGCCCGGAGATGGAGAGCGGCACCTACGGCAGCTACCAGTCGCAATCCACCGGCTGGAGCGAGGACGAGAAGTTCTGGGAAAGCGGAAATTGGACGGAGGATGACGGCACCTTCCGGGGCATCCTGATCGACCAGGTGCCTTGGCCATCGGCGCTGATGGTCAACGCCTGCACCTCGAAGGTCAGCCGGAACCTGACGTCGGTAACGGTGGGCAATGGCAATCCCCAGTTCAGTCACAACATGGTCGGCCCCGGCGGCGGATGGAAGGGTGTGTGGCTGGTTCACCCCGGCGGGACAAGCGGGACCACCGCAGGCCTACATGCGGACGGCCACGCCAGTTCGCTGGGCGGGCAAGGCCTGCTCGCGCTCTACAACGCCCGCGCCACCGACGGCGGTCAGACCGGCATCCGCGAATGGTTCGACAGAGAAGGCACCATAAACCCGTGAGTGGGTTCGCCGCGGAACTGGGGCCGCGGTGCAGTGCGCGCCTGTGCGATTCCCGAACCCGCCGTTCGTTTTGTGCATGACAGCGATAGACCCCCCGCGACATCAGGTGGCCGGGGACTTGCTCCGGGCCGGTTGGTTTGCGCCCGTGCTTGCCTGGCTGCGTGCCTTTGAAGGCGGCTGGCCGGCGACGACTATCCGTCGTTCAGCATCACGCCGGATGAAAACGACGGCTTGAACCTCGACAGCCTGTCGCTCAACGCCACAACGTCCTGGGGCTCGTCAACGCCGGTCGCCTGGAACGTGGGCGTGCCTATCGTTCAATCGACGGGTTCAATCCCACCGACGCGCAGACCTTCGTGCATGGCCAGGACATCGGCGTCACCCGGCCCTGGCGGCGCAGGTGCAGTATCTCAAGATCGAGAACGAGATCCTCCACAGTAAGCTGCCCAAGCGGATCACGGTGACGCCGGCGGCGCATCGCCCGGGAACTGGGCACGGGGTGCGGTGCCCGCGACGCTTGCTGCGAACCCGTTTCAGGGCAGGGGCGCCATCGGGGGTCACTTCCCGGCCCGGATCAGCGGGAAAGCTCGACGCAGAACATCGGCTGATCCGAGGGAATGGCCAACGCCCCATCCGCCACCACACCTGAGCCGATCTCGTTCATGTGCCAGTCGATCAGCGTGTAGCGCATGCCATCGAGTGCCGGGCTCTGGGCCGTGGCCGCCACGCGTGCGACGAGGACCGGGGCTTCGCCGGCCTCGGTGCCCGTCGGCGGCTTGTAAGCGCTGAGCGAATCGCCGGTGCCCATTGTGAAGCCGGTGTTGAAGCTGGTGCTCACGATCGACAGCGACGCGTGGCGGGTCTCGGCCAACGGCTTGCCGCCGAGCGTGTGCAAGGCGAAGGCGATGTACTTCTCATCGTCGGTCACCGGGTCGGCAATGCCCTCGGGATTGTGGATGCTCACGTCGCGGAGCGTGCCGCCGTGGTCGAGCGCCACGGTCGGGCCGACGTGGGCCAGAAGCCCGGTGAACGCCACGGCGCTAGGAGCATTGAGCTAGAGGTAGCCTGCTTTCCAGTCGAAGACGGTCTGCTCGGTGGGGATGTAGGGATTGTGCGTGTGCCGGTCTTCAAACCGCACGACCGGGCCGACCACCTCGTCGTCCTCCCGGGTCGGGTCGATGCGGATGCGCACGCCGTGCTGGTAGACCGTCTGGAACATGTCCATGCCCATGCTGCCGTAGCTGCCGGCATAGTCCATGCTCTGCGGGTCGTAGAGCGACTTGCGGCCATAGATGAAGATCGTCGGCTCCGGCGCCGGCCGAGCAGCTCGCCGCGAAAGATGTGACCGGCGGCGCGCATCATGGCGGTTTGCACTTCGTCGTAGTAGGTGTATTTAGTTCGATTCCCGCGAGGGCGGAACGGGGCCTTCGGGTTGGGCCGTGATTCGGGCATGATCGCGGTGACGGGCATGGAGACCCCTTCACCTGCGGCAGCAGGTGGGCGATCGGCTCGGCCAGTTCGCCGATCGGGTGACGGTTGGCCGCCTTGCGCAGGTCCTCGGCCGTCACGCCGCGCGCCGCGTACAGCGCCATGTATTGATCCACCAGTCCGTCCCATCGTCGCATCGGAGGTTCCTTCAGATCCGCAGGCATTGACCGCGTCAGCCCTGCCCCGGATGCCTCCATGCCACGATCCGCGCACAAAAACAGCCGTCGCCCCAAGCGACGGCCCGAATCGTGTACTTTACCCGACAATACGACGCCCGATATGACGATCCCGGAACCACGCGGAGACTCGGGATTGAACTACACATGGTTTTTCCCTCAAACCCTGAGCGTGGTTTGATAAACTTTCCTGACGATGGTGACGCTCGTCGCCCATGCAGTTACACGCACGGTTGTGCTTTCGGTACGATAGATACCGCACACCACCGACTGATCCTTCAAACTTAACTATCGAGTTGATTATGCCTCACATGCTCTGTCGATTCGTGTTGGTGTCGATCGTTTGGACCGTGGCCGGCTGCACGGCGTCGGCGACGCTCTCGCCGGCGGATGTGGCGGTCCCGGCCTCGCCGTGGCCCGACTATTCGTTCCTCGAACTGCGCAACGAGCACGTGGCACTGCTGGTCATGGAGCCGGACGAGGCGCACGGGTTCAACCGGGCCTCGCGATTTGACCGCTCGGGCATGGTGGTGCTGGCGCAGACGGCGGAAGGCCACCGCTTCTTCGGCCCGGTGCGGGATCCGGAAGGCCATGACCCGGCGCGGGACGACCACGTGGCGGGCACGGCCGAGGAGTTCGACATGCAGGCGCCGCCGGGCTACGACGCGGCCGCGGCGGGCGAGGGGTTCGTGAAGATCGGCGTGGGCGTGCTGCAGCGGACCGATGAGGAAGACTACTTTTTCCGCGAGGACTACCCGATGCTCGACCCCGGCAGGTGGCGGATCGAGCGGGAGGCAGACCAGGTGGTGTTCACGCACGACCTGGAAGGGCCAGGGGGCTACGCCTACCGCTACACGAAACAGGTGCGCCTGCTGGCGGAGCAGGCGGGGTTTGTGATCACACGGACGCTGGCGAACACCGGCGAGCGCGTGATCCGCACGCGGCACTACGGGCACCATTTCGTGCGGATCGACGGCGCCGCCCCCGGGCCGGGCTACACCTTGTCGTTCGGCTTCGACGCCGAGCCCGGTGAGGGGTGGCGGGACGAGGGGCGGGCCGTGTGGCGTGATGGGACGCTGGCGATCACCGAGCCGGTGGCGGGCGGCTCGATCTGGGGGCCGGTGGTGGGCTACGACCCGGCTCAGCCGGCGCACCACGCGGTGACGGTGCGCCATGCCGCGGGCGGGTCGGTGACCTTCGAAGGCGACCGCGGGCTGGACGAACTGGTGTTCTACAGCGGCGGCGAGGCGGTCTGCCCCGAGCCGTTTGTGGCACTGACGATCGAGCCGGGCGAGCGCGAGCGGTGGCGCACGACGTACACGTTTGGGGAATGAAAGAGCCAACCGTCGCCCCATCACAATCCAGTGAGGAAGGGTGTTCGTGCCGACCTGTACGCACACCATCAAGCCCACCGCACGCCAGTTGCAGTACCAGAGTTGGGAGTGCAGGCTGTTTCTGCACTTTGGCGTTTGCAGGTTCTATGAAGGGCATCGCGACTGGGATGCCAGGTCGCTGCCGGCGAGGGCTTCAACTTCCCTGTGCGCAACCCATGTAGCCGATGATCTGAAACCTGCTACTTCACAACGATCTCACCACTTCCCCATCGGGCACGCTCGTCTGCCAGGCGCGTTTTCTCGCCGGTGTCGCATCCGCTCTTGAAGATGATCGCTCACGCCACGCACCGTGAGCGGGTGGCGCAGGTGCAGCACCTCAAGGTCGAGAACGAGATCCTCCGGAGCAAACTGCTCAAGCGGGTCACGGTCACGCCGGCGGAGCGAGCCTGCATGGTGAAGTTCGGGAAGAAGGTCGGCAGCGCCATCAAGGAACTGATCACGATCGTCATGCCGCGGACGTTCGCCCGGTGGGTGCACGGTGGTGACAGCCAGCCCGCGGCGACGAAGCGCAAGCCCGGTCGGCCGCGCACGCCGGAGGAGATCCGCGAGATCATCCTCCGCATCGCCGAGGAGACCGACTGGGGCTACACGAGGATTTTGGGCGAACTTAAGAAGCCGAGCGTCCACAGCGTCGGCCGCACGTCCGGATCGCCCGTGACTGCCACCACGATGGAAGACCAGCAGGTGGCCGTGGCGTGGCATCCCGGGCAGGCGATGCGGATCGAGTCGACGCCCCGGCCGCACGAGCGACCTTGAGCTTCGTGCTGGCGTGTTTCACGTGTCGACCATATAACGGAGCGACATCCGCCACCGCAACGGACGACAAGAAGCCACCCATGCCTCAAGGCCTTTACACCGACCGCCCCGAACACCTTTGCTTCAAGGCGTATGACGACGCTCCGCTCAAGCCCGAGCAGGTGCGCGTGCAGACCGAGTTCGCCGCCATCAAACACGGCACGGAACTGCACGTGTTCAGCGGCCGGTCGCCGTTTCAAGGCAGCCGCTTTGACGGCGATCTCCGCCTGTTCGTGCCCACGGACGATGGCGGGGGCGATGGCATTCTCCGTCGATTCGTGGGCAACATGGTCGTGGGGCGGGTGATCGAGGTCGGCGCGGAGGTGACCCGGCACAAGGTCGGCGCTCGGGTGTACGGCTATGGGCCAGTCGCCGAAACCGCCACCCTCGGGCAACACCAGGCCCATCCGCTCGTCGAGCCGCTTACGCCGGAGGACGTGGTCTGCCTCGACCCGGCGTTGTTTGCCTTCGCCGCCGTGCGCGATGCTCAGACCTGCCTCGGTGACAACGTCGTGCTCTCGGGCCTCGGGGCCATCGGCCTGCTGGCGATCCAGATGCTCAAGCACAGCGGGGTGATGAACCTTATCGCCGTGGACCCCATCGCCAAGCGCCGCCACTTGGCCGAGCAGTACGGCGCCACCGCCACGCTTGATCCCACGGCCGGGGACGTGGGCCTGGCGGTGCGCGACATCCTCGGCGGCGTGGGGGCCGACGTCGCCATCGAGGCCAGCGGCAACTACCGCGCGCTCGCCAGCGCTCTGCGGTCTGTGCGCATGTGCGGCCGGGTGGTCACGCTGGGCTACTACAAGGGCAAGGACTCGCAACTGGACCTGGGCGCGGAATGGCACCACAACCGCCTCGAACTGAAATCCAGCATGCCCGACTGGGGCAACCCCAGCCGTGAGCACCCGCTCTGGAACCGCGAGCGCATGCAGCAGGCTTGCCTGGAACTGTTTCGAAACCGAACATTGGTTTCCCAAGGCCTGATCGACCCGATCGCCGGCTTCGCCGAGGCGGACAAGGCTTTCATGCAGGTCTACCGCAATCCCAACGATTCGGTCAAACTGGGGGTGCGGTTTTAAAGTGAACGAAAGCGGGTGGGAAGACCGGCCCCTGCGGTTTGCGGGTGATGCTGTGCTCCGGGTTCGTCGACGGGCGGCTCCGGACCGACGCGGGGCGCCATCGTCGGCGTAGACAACAACGACGTGTTCTGCGAACTGGCCAATTCCACGCTCTCCAGTGTGGACTTCCCCCGGGAACGCATCGGCTACGAGGCCGCCGCCATGGTCGACCGCATCCTCGCCGAGCGACACATGGTGGTGGGCCTCGACCCGGCCAGCGGTGACCGACGATGGCGGCGTTTTCTGATGCGGCCGATCGGGCATGGCGATGACTCGATGGGCAGAGAGAAAGAAAGTCCACCCCTATCAGTCATCTATACCGTGGGCCTGCGAACGGACACGCTGGCGGTGCAACTGAGTGAAGGTTGTTACAGATGTGGAACGCGCCTAACGTTGACCGCGTATGATCGCCCTCGGTCTCCGTTCCAGGTCCAGCAGTATGGAACATGCACGTTCCCTGACACGCACCCATGACCTTCTCGGCCTCGGCGGCTGGCTGGCGCTGTGCTATCTGGCCGCGGCCGTGGGATCGCTGGCAACCACCACCGGCGTGGGCACCTGGTATCAGACGCTCGACCGTCCTCCATGGACGCCGCCGGACTGGGTGTTCGGGCCGGTCTGGACGCTGCTCTACGGGCTGATGGCCGTCGCGGCGTGGCTGGTCTGGCGCCGGCGGGGCTTTCGCGGAGCCACGGTCGCGCTGGGCCTGTTCCTCGTTCAGCTTGCCCTCAACGTTGCATGGTCGTTCATCTTCTTTGGCATGCATGCGGTCATCTGGGCGGCGGTGGAGATTGTCGTGCTGGCGCTGGCCATTGTCGCGACCGTCATCGCGTTCTGGCGGATCAGCCGGCCCGCCTCGCTGCTGCTGGCGCCCTATCTGGCCTGGGTGCTGTTTGCCGCAGCATTGAATCTGGCCATCGCCCGCATGAACTGAAACGCCGCACGGCTTCGCGTAACGGACCGTTCGCGCGTCACGCCTTTCTTCGTCCTGAAGTGGTGCGATAGCCGCCAGGCGATGCGGCGGTAGCGGTATTCGCGTTGAGCGTGACAGCACCCGCTACCATGGTGGTCCGTCTGCGGGTTCCGGTGGTGTTCAGAAATTTACGTCACCGGCCGCACGGACGCGCATGCCACGGCTGTCCCATCCTCTGTTGAAACGGCGCATGGGAGCGGCCCTGACCAAACGTCCGATCCGGGTCTGAATTCGGTTTCAATGCTGACTTCGAACGAAAGCTTGATGATGCGTCTCAAGAGTGTTGCCGGCGGCCTGCTCGGTCTCGAACTGCTGTTCGTGCTGTTGTGGAACTCAGGCTTCATCGGGGCCGAGTACGGCCTGCCTTTCACTGGTCCCTGGACGCTGCTTCTGTGGCGGTATGCGGCGCTCAGCGGCCTACTCGGGTTGTGGCTGGTTGCGACGGGGCGATGGGCGTGGCCCGGCCGGAGGGCGGTCGGTCACACCGCGGTGGTGGGCGTATTGGCCCACGGCGTTTGGCTCGGCTGCGTGCTCGTCGCGATCGACATGGCGGTGCCCGTGGGCATCATCGCTTTGGTCACCGCACTGCAGCCCCTGCTCACCGGTGCCTTTTCCGGGCTGGTGGTCGGTGAGCGGACCGGGATGCGGCAATGGTTCGGTCTAATCCTTGGGTTCTGCGGCGTCGCCATCGCCGTGGGAGCCCGCCTTTCCCTTGACGCGGAGACTCCCACGCTGGGCTATCTGTTGCCCTTCGGCTCGGTGATGGGGATCACGGCGGCAAGCCTGCTGCAACGTCGCTGGACCCGCCGCGGCACCGGGGCAGCGCTGCCGCTGGACACGACGCTCTTTTTCCAGAGTGTCGCCACAGCCCTGGCGATGCTGTTGCCCGCTTGGTGGGTTGAAAGGTTCGCGACCCACTGGACGATGCCGTTCGTGGCGACGATGGCGTGGCTGGTGGTCGCCGTGTCGCTCGGAGCTTACTGGACGATGTGGCAGTTGCTGGCGAAACAGGAGGCCACACGCGTCGCTAGTTTGTTCTATCTGAGCCCGCCGGTGACGATGCTGATGGCGTGGATCGCGTTCGGTGACAAAGTTACCTCCACCGACCTGCTGGGCCTTGCGGTCGCGGGTGTCGGTGTGTGGCTGGTGTATCGTCGCCGCGCGCCCCAGTCACCAGTTCCGCCCGAACCTACGACGCCCTGAAGCCTCATCGCCATCAAGCACGGGCGACAGCACGATCCGGGTGGTGCCGCGAAACTGGCAGCCTGCGAACTGCTGGCGCCCGACTGCCGGGCAGCGATGGCGAAGCTTGCCTGACCACAACGACCTCCGTTTCGCGGCCGGCGAGTTGTCTGGCGGTGGCGGTTCGAAGGCGCGCGTTAACAGCTTCCCCTCTACTATCTACCGCGGCGGATGGGATGATGTCTCGGACGGTGAGCCAGTCTTTCTGGCACACTGCGACAACGTCTTGCAAGAAAGGAGTCACGATTGCTCGCCTGGCTGGAAGATTACGAAGCCTTGCTCTGGTCGCTGACTACCGCGAGCGTGGTGATGTTCATCGCCACGCTGATCACGATGCCCCTGCTGATCGCGCGCCTGCCGTCCGACTACTTCACCCGCCGTCCGGTGCGGGACTGGCCGTCGCGTCGGCCGGCATTGCACCTGCTATTGGTGGTCCTCAAGAACGGGCTCGGTCTGGTGCTGCTGCTGGCGGGGCTGGCGATGCTGCTGCTGCCCGGGCAGGGGCTGCTGACGGTGCTGGTGGGCATCCTGCTGCTGGACTTCCCGGGCAAGCGCCGGCTGCAGCGTTGGCTGATCCGCCGCCGACCGATCTTCCGCGCCGCCAACTGGATTCGCGCCAAGCGCCACCGGCCGCCGCTGGAGCTGCCCCCGGCACGCTTTGAAGAACCGGGGCGACCAGGTCGATGACCGTGATTTCGAAGCTACCAAGCGCGATCGATGTGCTTGGCATCTACAATCGTTTTTCATGAGCACAGAAGAGGAACGTCCCCGGCGTACCGAGTCCGAGCCCTCGGCGCGGGCCCGGAGGGGAACGGTACTGGGGGAAGGGTCCGTGGTGCCCGCTTCAGTTGAACGATGCGCATCGTCGGACGGCGTCGACCATGGCGTGTAACGGCCCATCTTTGCTCAGGTAGATTGCGGCCCCTGCTTTTTGCATGGCTTCGGCCACACTCGGATCGCTGTGCATGGACAGGCCCACGATGCAGGTGTTTGGCAGTCGCTGTCGGATATGCCGTGTGGCTTCGATTCCATCAAGCCGTGGCATGGTCACGTCCATGATGATCACATCCGGGCGCAGTTGATGCGCCAGTTCGACAGCTTCCTGACCATCTGCCGCCTCTCCGACCACTTCGATGTCCGGCTCGCCGCGCAGCAGGCTGGCGATTCCGTCACGCATGGCCTTGTGATCATCCGCCAGCAACACACGAATCGTATCGCTTTCGACGCCGGGCAAGCTCGCAGCATCCGGCGGCAACGTCAAACCCACCTGCTCAGGGGCTGCATCCGGTTTCAGCAGGGGCGCGGTGATCGTCACTCGCGTGCCGTTGCCGGGGGCGCTGTCAATGGTCAATTCGCCGCCGGCGGCTTGGGCCCGCTCGCGCAGGTTGAACAGTCCATAGCCGTCGTTCTCCGAGCCTTGCAACTCCGCTTCCGCGGGGTCGAAGCCTGGTCCTTCATCCTCAACAGTCAACCGGATATGCCGTCTGTCAGGTTCACATTTCAGGCTCACGGCGACGTGACACACATCCGCATGCTTGATCGCATTGAAGATCAGTTCGCGTGCCGCTTCAAACAACATCACCCGAATGTCTTCGCGGGTCGGCTCGGCTTCCTCCTCCGCCTCGACGGTTACCGTACAGGCGTGTTCCTTTTCGCTATGGCGTGCCAACCAGTGCAGGCCGGCCACCAGCCCACGATCAAAGAGTACTGGTGGCACGAGGTTCGCAGTGAGTGAGCGGCAAGCGTCGATCGCCTGGTCGAGCAGATCGTCGATGCGTTGCAGGTGCTCCTGGCCCTGTTGGCCACCGACCTCAAGCGTCTCGAGTCCCATTTTGGACGCGACCAGGATCTGCTGAAGCCCGTCGTGCAACATGCGCGCCAGGTGCTTGCGTTCCCGTTGTTCGACAGACGTCAGACGAGCGTGCAGTCGGCGGAGCTGAACCGCCTTCTGCTCGGCTTCGGCCGTTCGGCAGGCGACACGCTGCTCCAGGGTCTGCGTCAGTTCGCGCAGTTCGTCCTCCATCCGCTTGCGCTCGGTCAGGTCCTGACTGACCTTGGCGAAGCCGCGAAGTTCGCCGTTCTCGTCGTGAAGGGGCGTGATCGAGATTCGAGACCAGTAGCGGTCGCCGTTCCGCCGCACGAGCCAGCCTTCCGATGCACAGTTGCCCTGCGTTAGCGCAGCTGCCAGCATCTGCTCCGGCTTGCCGTCGGCAACGTCCTCGGGCGTGTAGCAGATTGAAAAGTGTTTACCGATGATCTGATCGCTGGTGTAGCCCTTGAGTTGCTCGGCCCCGCGGTTCCACGTCGCCACCCGCCCCTGCGGATCGAGCATGAAGATCGCGTAATCTCGCACGCCCTCCACGAGCAGGCGAAGCCGCTCCTCGCTATCACGAAGCTGCTGGGTCAGGCGCTGCTCGGCGTCGTAAAGACGCTGACGGTGGAGGGTTTTGTCCACGGCGAACGGCAGCACGTTCAGGTAGTGCTGGTGGGGATCCTTGGGCAGGTAATCGTCGGCTCCACGCTCAAGCGTTCGCAGGGCCAGATGCTCCTCCAACGTGGCGGTCAGCAGGATGAACGGGATATGCGAAGCTTCGCCGAACAATTCGGTGCACTCGCCATCGGGCAAGTGGTAGTCGGCGATGATCAGGTCAAAATGAGAGGTCGCCAGTTGATCGCGCGCTTCGGCCAGGGATGTGGCCACGCTTACCCGCCATGGCAGCCCCCGATCACGCACCAGCCGATCAAAGGCCCGGCGGTCCGTGGCGTCGTCCTCCATGTGCAGCAGGTGGATCGGCGAAGTCATGGGGTTTGGCTCAGGCTCCAATAGAGGTCAATCGTGCGGACTACCTCCACGAACTTTATGTAATCTACCGGCTTGACCATGTAACCGGCCACCGAAAGTTCGAACGTCGCCAGCTTGTCCATCTCCAGGCGCGACGTGGTCAAGACCACCACGGGAATCCGCCGCAGACGCGGGTCGGCCTTGACGGATTGCAGCAACTCAATCCCACTCATCACCGGCAGATTCAGGTCCAGAAGGATCAGGCCCGGTGCCGCATGGCTCGTGTCACGAAGGTATGCCAGCGCTTCCGCGCCGTCGCTCGTGCGATCCAGCGGATTGCTCACGTTCAGATCCCGCAGCGCACGACGAACAGTCTTCGCGTCCACATCGTCGTCCTCGACCAACAGGATGGCCTTGTCGTTGATCATGCTTACCCGGCTTTCCGTTGCTGTTGCATAGGGGATGATAGCGCACCGGGCGCATACTCAGCCGCGACGGCCGATACGCCGGTCCCGTTCGCCGCGTGCGCCTTGGGCCAGGTGAAGTAGAACGTGCTCCCCGTGCCCAAGTGCGACTCCACCCAGATGCGCCCGCCGGCTTTATCCACGATACGCTTCACCAGGGCCAGCCCCACTCCTGTGGAGTCCGTCTTGTCCCGGGGCACAAGCGTTTGAAACATGCGAAAGATCCGCTCGTGGTGCTTTGGCTCAATCCCCGGGCCGTTGTCCATGACGCCAAACGTCCACGCGGATGGCCCGTCCGTCCACGTCACGCGAATCTGCGCCTGCGGCTTGTTGTTGTGCTTGATCGCGTTGCCGATCAGGTTCTGAAACAGTTGGCGCAGGCGCACCGGGTCGCCCTCGATCGTCGGCAGGTCCCCGGGCACCTCGATCTGCACATTGGCCGGCGGATCGAGGTCCTGCACGAGCAGTGTGACCAGTTCGGTAAGATCAACCGCCGTGGGCTGGCCTTCAGATCGGCCCAGCCGAGCGTATTCCAGAATATCGTCGATCATTCGATCCATTCGGCCCACACGACGCACCATCTCGTCAAGATGGTCCCGCCCTTCATCATCGAGTTTCTCGTCGTAGTCGCTTTTGAGCCAACCCGCCAACGTCGACACCGCCCGAAGCGGCGACTTCAGATCGTGTGAGACGATCGCGGCGAAGTCTGCCAGTTCCCCGTTCGCCTTTCGCAGTTGCTCTTCACTTTGCTTTAAATGTTCGTTGGCTTGCTGAAGCTCCTGTGCACGCAGCAACACGCCAGCCATCAGTTGCTGGGCGCGGTTCTCCAGCGTGCGCAGGTCTATGGCCGCCTGACCATTGGCTTGATCCGACTGGATGATCGGCGTGACGTCCTCCACCCGGTGAATGATGTAGGTGAGCTTCCCGTCAGGCCCGCACACCGGCGAGTTGAGCGGGCTCCACCAGCGCTGCTCGAATCCACCGCCTGCTGATGCGGGGCGGGGAATCGGGTAACGCAGCACCGTCATCGCGTCTGCCCGCCTGGTCGCCTCCACCCGCTGAAGCGACGCCCGCAGGTTGCGCGTTCCGGTGGCGGCAGGGTCGGCCGGATCGTCGGGAAACACCTCAAACAGCGTTTTACCGAGAATCGCTTGCCGCTGCGTCATCGTCGCCTGAAGGTAGGTGTCACTGACCGCCACGATGCGATACGTGCCGGGCTCGATCACCAGGTAGGCGCCCGGGGCCGACTCGAACAGCGCCCGGAATTGCTGCTGAGCAGCTTCCGTCATCTGCCTGCTATGCCATGCGTAGATCGCCGCCGCGGTCACCAGCAGCATGCCCACCACCCATCCGGCAACGGAAAAAGCGACCAACCAGCGCCACCATGCCGCGGCCTGCGCTTCGCGTCGGGCCAACCGGAGCGCCGCTTCTCGATCCGCTTCCGCGATGAGCGCACGCGCCTGGTCCATGAGCGCCCGCCCCTGGCCGGTCAGCACCACCCGCTCGCCCGCCTCAAAGCCATTGGCTCGACGCTGCTCGACTGACTCTTCCAGAATGGCCTGTTGCTCCACCGCGAGCATGCGCAACTGCTCGACGCGTGCCTGCTGTACCGGGTGGGCCGCGGTCATCTGTGCCAGGCGATCCAGCTGGTCATCAATTCGCTCACGGCCTTGAAGGTAAGGCTCCAGGTAAGCTTCATCCCCCGTGATGATGTAGCCGCGCTGCCCGGTTTCGATGTCCTGCAACTGCGAGAGCACACGCACCAGCATGGAGCGAACCTGATGCGTGTGCTCAACCCGCTCCCTCGCCTGCCAGAGCAGATAGGAACTGACCCCGCCGCCGGCCATGGCCACCGTAATCAGCAGCATGCCGGCGATCCACACAACGATTTCATTGCGGGGGGTGGCCGAACGCGGTCTCATAGGAAGGTCCTTGTGGTCAAGAATCCCGCAGTACAATCCTAGGCGGGCATCTGGCCTGTGACATGTCAGTCCAACAACAGGTACCTGCACACGCCGGTCTTTGACGCCTTCGATGCCATCATCAACATCCCCAGCACGACGGTGGTCGAACGCCACGGGAGCGAACCAGGGAGCGCTGGCGGGCGCGGCGGGGTCGCCGGAACCGATTGCGGGCACCGGGCCAGGTCGATGATCGGGTGGCGGCAGGATTCGGGCTGCCTGTCTTTTGTTCGAGAGAGCCCGTGCTACCATTTAGATAGCGCGTGCACGCCTTCAGCTACGGGGGGCGGACGCCCCATCTATATTCGTGTATAGCACGGTCGATCAGGAGCAGCCATGCCGGACAAGCCACCGACGGGGATTTCAGGGGAAGGCCATCCGCCCTTCGAGGAGGAGTTCCAGGCGATCGGTCACATCCTTGAGAAGGATGCCGAGCAGATCATGGAACGCTGGTTTGAGCGGGCCAGCGCCGAGCAGGTGCATGCCGACCCGGATCAGCGTGAAGAGGCGATGAACGACCTGCTCTCCATGCTTCGATCGCTTGGTCAGCGGTTCCATGTAGGAAGACGCGTTATCACGTCTGTTGGGTGACACCCAGTTTCGCGCAGCGCATGAGCGAATGTCGGACGATCCTGCCACGCCCGTCGAGATGACGGGTGACAGGAGCGGCCGATGGCGAAGCTGAACCCCGACGAGGTGAGGTGCGCGATGCTGCTGCAAGGCAAGGGACAGAAGGTCCGGACGATTGCCCGGCAACTGGGTGTGGCCGAGAGCACGCTGCGTTGCCGGCTCAAGCAGGTGCGGGCGGAGGCGACCGACGGGCGAAGCCGACAGCCGTCGGTGTGCGATTCGTTCGCGGCCACCATCCAGCAGTGGATGGAACGGCAGGTCCTGCGTGATGTTGACGGACGCTGGGAGCCGGTGAAGGAGCTGTACCACCTGCTGATGCATGAAGGTTTCACGGGCAGCTACCGGGCGGTGCTGCGTTACGTGAGCAAGCGTCGGCCGGTGACGCGGCAGCGTCCCAAGCGGCGGGTGGAGACGGCCCCGGGGGCGCAGGTGCAGATCGACTGGGTGACGCGGCCGGTGTGCGTGGAGGCCTTCGGTGGCGTGGTCATGATGCACGCGTTCATCATGACGCTCAGCCACAGCCGGATGTGGGCGGTGATCTGGAGCCGTAACCTGGATCTTCTGTCATGGCTGCACTGCCACAACCAGGCGTTTGTTCGCCTCGGGGGTGTCACGCTCACCGCGCGGATCGACAACCTCAAGACCGGCGTGGCCAGCGGCAGTGGCGTGTGGGCGAAGTTGCAGATCGGCTACGCCTCTTATGCCAGTCAACTCGGCTTCGCGGTGGATCCGTGTCGCGTGCGTCAGGCCAGCGACAAGGGCAAGGTCGAGCGGCGCGGGCGTGACCTGGCATGTCTGCCGATCCGGCCCGACGAGCGGTTCGCCGATCTGGCCCACCTGCAACAGGTGACCGACCAGCGGGTGCATGAGCGGGCGAAGCGGTTGCCCTGCCCGGTGACGGGAACCAGCATGCATGCGAGTTGGCAGGCGGAGCGAGGGTTGCTGCTGCCGTTGCCGATGACGTTGCCCGAGCCGTTCGACGTGGAGGTGACGCGGCCGGTGCATGACGACTGCCTGGTGCACTTCGAGGGCCGGCATTACAGCGTGCCGTTCGTGTACGTGGGGCGGACGGTGCACGTGCGTGGCGGGGCCGGCGTGGTGAGCGTCTGGTATGACGGCAAGCTGCTGGTCGAACACGCCCGCCACACGGACTGCCGCCTGCTGGTCGATCAGGCCCACTACGACGGGCCGGGCGACGAGCGGGTGATGCCGCCGGTGCCGCTGGGGGTGGTGGGTCGGCGGATCGTGCTTCAGCGCAGTTGGGAACACGGCGCGGCAAGCCAGGTGGCGGGCCGCGGGATCGATCACTACGCACAACTGGTGAGGGCGATGCGATGAGCCGGACAAGCGACCTGGCACGCAGCGAAAAGCTGCTGGAACAACTGGGCTGGACATGGGCAGGCCAGCGGCTGGCGGAGCTGATCGAGCAGGCGGTGCGGGAGAAGCTGAGCCTGCACGCGTTCCTGGAGCGTGTTGCCGAGGCCGAGCACGCGGCGCGGGAGACGCACCGCGTTGCCGGCTGGCTGAAGCGATCGGGCCTGCCGGTGGGTAAGACACTGGAGAACTTCGACTTCACCTTCGCCCACGGCGTGGACCGGCGGAAGGTGGAACTGCTGGCGACATGCGAGTTCGCCACGCGCCACGAGACGATCCTCGTGCTTGGCCCCAGCGGCGTCGGAAAAACACACCTCGCAGCGGGGGTGGGGGTGAAGGCGGTGGCCAACGGCTTCAGCGTCTGGTTCGTCACCGCCGACGCGCTGATCGAGATGCTCCGCCGTGACGAGCAGGCCCCCGCCGCCCGCATCCGGCAGCGACGCTACCTTACCGCCAAGGTCCTGGTCATCGACGAGCTGGGCTTCCAGACCCTGGACCGCGGCGACGCCCACACGCTGTTCCGGCTGATCAACCATCACTACGAGCGGGCGAGCACGATCATCACATCCAACAAGAGCATCCGTGACTGGCCGACGATGCTCGCCGGCGATGAGGCCCTGACCACCGCGATCCTCGATCGTCTGCTGCACCACTGCCACGTGCTGTCGATTGACGGGGCGAGTTACCGCCTGCGTCACCTTGAACAACAACTGGGAGAGAGGGAGTAAGGCCGGCGTTCGCTGGGCTCGGTGGAAGGGGCTCCGGCTGCGCCTGCGCCCCTTCCACCGG
>JBBDPC010000007.1:0-41646 GCA_040876735.1 Phycisphaeraceae bacterium
GCTGACGGTGATCGACATGGGCAAGGCGATCGACAAGGCGATGGTGATCGAGTCGATCCGCCTGCTGGAGAAGACCGGCGGGCGCAGCGGCAACTACCACGCCGAAGCGAATCGGGAGGCGCGCGATGGCTGACATGCCGCCGATCCGCGTGGCCGTGCTGACCGTCAGCGACCGCTGCTCGCGCGGTGAAACCGTGGACACGTCCGGCCCCGCGCTGGCAGCGATGGCCCGCACGCGCCTGGCCGCCGAAGTCGTCGCCACCGCCTGCGTGCCCGACGCCGTCGACGCGATCGCCGCGCAGTTGCGCACGTGGACGAACGATGCGCCCCGGCCCGACCTGCTGCTGACCACCGGCGGCACGGGGCTGGCGCCGCGCGACGTCACGCCCGAGGCCACCGTGGCCGTGCTCGAGCGCCGGCACGAAGGTCTGCTCGAACTGGCCCGTCGGCGTTGCTATGAGAAAACGCCACGCACCTACCTGTCGCGCGGCGAAGCGGGCACGCTCGGACAGACGCTCATCCTCAACCTGCCCGGCTCCGAGCGCGGCGCGACCGAGATGCTCGAAGCCTTACTCGACATCCTCCCCCACGCCATCGAAACCCTGCGCGGCGACGTCAAAGACGACGGCCGCCCCGCCCCCGGAACCCCCGGAAGCCCCGCAACGCCCGCCTCTGAGCCCGGCGAAGAGCGGGATCATACGCGTTGCGCATAAAGCGCAGACGCCATCGGACGCGGCGGCTGCGCCGCACCGCGACGCGGAGGGTGGGGCTTGCCTGCGAAATCATTGCGATGCGTCTCACGCCCCCAGGTTCACCTGACATGCCCACCACCCCCGATCCCCTCCCCGCCTACCTGCTCGCCGGCGGCCAGTCGCGCCGCTTCGGCTCGGACAAGGCCCGCGCCGAAGTCGCCGGCAGACCACTCATCGTCCGACTCGCCCGGCAACTCGCCCCGCTCGCCGTCTCCGTCACCGTCATCGCCCGCACGGCCAACGCGTACGCCGACCTCGGCCTCACCACCCTCGGCGACGTCCACCCCGGCCAAGGACCGATGGCAGGCCTGCACACCGCGCTGCACCACGCTAAGCCGCATCACCCGTACCTGCTGCTGGTTTCGTGCGACATGCTGGTCTGCCGGCCGCACTGGATCACCGCACTGACCGAAGCGCGCTCCACCTCCACGCAAGCCGTGGCGTTTCGCGAACAACACTGGCACCCGTTCCCGGGGCTCTACCATCGCTCGCTGCTGGCCGAGGTGGAGCGCCGCCTCAGGGCCGGCGACTTGCGGATGCAGCATCTGCTCGATGATGTGGCGACGCCCGCACCGCTGCCCGCCGACTGGCCCGCCCTGCCGCAGGCCAATACGCCGGCGGAGCTGGCCCAGGCGGTGCGCAAGCTGGAGCGCGACGCGTGAAGGGGATGAGGTGAGCGGAATCGAACTGGCCATCCTCACAGTGCTGGTGGCGGTGCTGGCGGCGCTCTACGCCTCCGTCGGCCATGGCGGCGCGTCGGGCTACCTGGCGGCGATGGCGATGTTGAGCGTAGCCCCGGCCTCGATGAAGCCCACCGCGCTGACGCTGAACATTCTCGTGGCGGGGCTGGCCACGGTGCAGTTCGCCCGGGCGGGGCATTTCGTCTGGGGCCGGTTCGTCCCCTTCGCCATCGCCTCGATGCCCTTGGCGTTTGCCGGGGGCATGATCGCCCTGCCAGCCTGGGCCTACCAGCCGCTGGTGGCGGCCGCGCTGATCTGGGCGGCGTGGCGGCTTGCCCGATCCTCCAGCAGCGCACCGGTTGAGCCACGGCATGTGCCGATCGCGCTGGCGCTGACGGTGGGGGCACTCATCGGTCTCGTCTCCGGCCTCACGGGCGTGGGCGGGGGCATCTACCTCAGCCCGCTGCTGCTGCTGACCGGCTGGGCGACGCCGCGACAGACCGCCGCCGTCGCCGCGGCGTTCGTGCTGGTCAACTCCGTCACCGGCTTGAGCGGGCACATGCTCAGCGACGCCGCGATGCCATGGCCGCTCATCGCGTGGACCGCTCCCTCGGCCCTGGTCGGCGGCGTGCTGGGCGCCTGGCTGGGCAGCCGACACTTCGCCAACCCCACGATCCGCCAACTGCTGGCGGCGGTGCTGGTGGTGGCGGCCATCAAGACGATCGCGCTGCTGTGGCCGGCGTGACGCGAACGCCCCTGGTCGAAATCTGCCGCAACCCCATGTCGCGGTTTCTCAGGCGGCATACGATCTCACATGACCCCCGACGCCAGCGACAAGCCGACCGACGTCTTTCACGTTCGCATCAAGCGGCAGGACAATCCCGACACGCCCGCCTACTGGCAGACGTTCGAGTTGGGCTACCGCCCGAGCCTCAACGTCACCTCCATGCTCCAGGAAATCGCCGCCCATCCGGTGACGACAGCGGGCGAGCACGTTCGCCCGCCGGTGTGGGAGGCGAACTGCCTGGAGGAAGTCTGCGGCTCCTGCACGTTCATCGTCAACGGCCATGTGCGCCAGGGCTGCTCGGTGCTCGTCGACGAATTGCTCGAGCACGGCCGAACGATCACGCTCGAGCCGATGACCAAGTTCCCTGTCATCCGTGACCTGGTGGTCGATCGCTCGCGGATGTTCAACGACCTGATCCGGATTCGCGGCTGGGTGCCCATCGACGGCACGCACGACCTGGGTCCGGGGCCGCTGGAAAGCCCCGAAACGCAGCAGATGCGCTACGCGCTGTCCCGCTGCATGACCTGCGGCTGCTGCCTGGAAGCGTGCCCGCAGTACACCCGCGACAACCAGTTCGTCGGGCCGTTCATCTTCGCCCAGACCCTGCTGTTCAACCTCCACGCCACGGGCGGGAAGCTCAAGGGCGAGCGTCTGGACGTGATGGCCAGCCCCGGCGGCATCGACGATTGCGGCCAGGCCCAGAACTGCGTCAAGGTCTGCCCCAAGGAAGTGCCGATCACCGAAGCGATCGCTCACATCGGTCGACAGACGACGGTGCATGCGATCAAGAAATTCTTCCAGGGCCGGTAAGTGCCCCGCCGCGTGGCAGGGCCGACGCCGAGGCGAAAGACGGATAGTGGTTCACTCCGGTCTTTTGGTGGGGCAGGCGTCCCGCCTGCCGGCGGGCGAGACGCCCGCCCCACTTTGAAAGTGAACCACTGCTGAAAGACGCGTCCGTGCGCATCGGCCGGCCGACGCTCAACCGCGCCCCATGGATTCCGCCGGGAAACGCGGAGCTTGCCGCGCCCTCGCCCCCATGCTGCGCACAAACCGTTCGCCACACCCCTACAGGGACGCCCGACAGACGGCCCGCCACAAAGATGCCTGGAGGGCGAGCCCCTGCAAGGCGGTGTCAGAGGTGGTGTCGGCACGCAAGTTTAGCGGGTGCATGTGGTTAACGCGGCGCGACGGCGGGGGAGAGGGTGTGGGGGTAGATGGGGATGGGCGGCGGCGGCAAGGCGGCTTATGCTGATTGCATGATGACAACTTTCCTCTGGATCGTGGCGGGCGCGTTGGTGGCGATGCTGGGCGGGGCGGGGGTGCTGCACCTGCTGCCCCGGCTGGGGCGCGTGGGGCGGGCGGTGTCGGAGGCGTTTTGCCGGGCGCCGGCACTGGACGTGGCGGTGACGTATTTCCTGATCGTGCCGCCGGCGGCCGGGGCGGTGATGGCAGGCTGGCTGGGGTTGGCGGCGGCGGTGGTGGGCCAGGTGGTGGGGTTGCAGACGTGGGTGTGGTTGCATGAGCTGGCGCACCCGGCGGCGCGGAAGGGGCCGAGGATCGTGAAGGTGCTCAACCGGCTGGTGGGGCGGTGGCGGAACCATGCGGCGGTGTGGGTGACAGCGATCGCGGTGCCGTTGTTCTGGATCGTGCGGGTGACGGAGATGGTGGTCTACCCGCCGCTGACCTGGCTGGTGGGCCTGCCGCGGTATCGCACGGGCGAGTGGGTGAACGTGTCGCGGCAGAAGTTTGAAGGGCTGGTCGGGCATGATCTGATCTGGTGTCTGTATTGCGACTGGATGACGGGCGTCTGGTCGCTGGGGACGGAGATGCTGCGGAACGTCGAGTCGTTCTGGTGCCCGATCCGGTTCGCCAACGGCAAGAAGTGCGAGAACTGCAAGATTGATTTCCCGGATGTGGTGGGCACGCCGACGAGTCCGGCATGGGTGGCGGCGGACGGGACGATGGCGGACGTGGCGGCGTTGCTGGAGCAGCAGTACGGCCCGACGTCGTCGCAGCCGGCGGCAAACCGGTGGTTCGGGCATCCGGCACGGTTGACGGTGGAGGGGAAGGAAGTGCGGTCGTCTTGATGTGACCACGCGGGGTGGACTTGAAAACATTTAGCCGCGGTGCTTGCACCGCGCTCTTCGATCCACCGGCCGCCGAGTGCGGTGCAAGCACCGCGGCTAAATGTGATGGCGTTACGGTCGTTCGCCGGCGCCTTGGCGGTAGTGGCGGCGCATGGCCCAGGCGGCGAAGCGGGGGAAGGCGGTGCCCAGGGCGAGCCCGAAGCGGACGGGCCAGAAGGGCCAGACCTCCGGTCGTGGTCGGCGAAGGGCCTTGACGATGGCGCGGGCGACATGGTCGGGCGTCTGGGCCAGGAAGGCGGGGGTGTTGGGCGTGTCGTGGTCGAAGGTGCGGTTGGAGCGTTGGCCGACGGTGGCGAAGAACTCGGACGTGGTGCCGATGGGGTGGACGGTGGTGACGTGGATCTGTTCGTCGGCCAGTTCCGCGCGGAGGGCGCCGGCGGCGGCGTCCTGGGCGGCCTTGGTGGCGGCGTAGGCGCCGTAGAACGGCAGGCCGATTTCGCTGGCGGCGGAGGAGCAGACGAGCAGATGGCGGAGGCCGGCGGGCGTGCGTTTGAGCAAGGGGGTGGCGCGTTGGAGCGTGTGGATGGTGGCGAAGTAGTTGGTTTGGAAGATGGCGTGGTGTTGTTCGTCGGTGAGGTCGAGCATGGGCACGCAGAGGCCGTAGCCGGCGTTAGCGAACGCGGCATCGAGGCGGTGGAAGGTTTGCCAGGTGGCGTCGAAGGCGGCGGCGAGGTCGTCGGGTTGGGTGACGTCGCCGGGCAGGACGAGAGCGCGGCGGCCGAGGGTTTCGAGGTCGGCGGCGAGCTGGCGGAGCTTGTCCTCACGGCGGGCGAAGAGGGCGACATGCATGCCGGCGGCGGCGGCGGCGCGGGCGGTGGCTTCGCCGATGCCGCTGCTGGCGCCGGTGATGAACAGGACCTTGTCGGTGAGGAGGCGGGGCATGGGGGGAGTGTAGCGTGGGGGGAAGCGGACTGGGTGACTGAAGTCGCCCAGCCTCGGGGTGGGGATGCTTTATACTGGCGGGTATGACAGATGCACAGCTTATTGAGCGGATCTGCGACACGGCCCTGTTGCGCGGCGAGTTCACGTTGCGCAGCGGGCGGAAGAGCAGTTATTACCTGGACAAGTATCTCTTCGAGACGCAGCCGGACATTCTCCAGGCCCTGGCGGAGCGGTTCGCGGACCATGTGAACAACGAGCGGGTCGACCGGCTTGCCGGGGCGGAGCTGGGCGGCATCCCGCTGGTGTCGGCCACCGCGATCGCGACCGGCAAGCCGACCGTGCTGATCCGCAACCAGAAGAAAGAGTACGGCACCGCCAAGCAACTCGAAGGCAAGCTCGAACCAGGCGACCGCGTGCTGATCGTCGAAGACGTGGCGACCACGGGCGGACAGGTGATCGAAGCGGCGAAGGTGCTCGAAGCGGCGGGGGCGACGGTGGTGAAGATCGTGGCGGTGATCGACCGCGAGGAAGGGGCGCGGGAGAACATCGAAGGCGCGGGGTATGCGTTCGCGAGCCTGTTTACGAAGGGGGCGCTGGGGATTGAGGAGTAGGGTAGCGGTGACTGATCCGGGTGACTGATCCGGGGCTTCGGCGCTGCGCTTCTCAGCCCTCGGCTTTGGCGGGAGCGGGGGGCACTTCGGCGGCGGTGGTGGTGGGCGCTTCGGCGGGCCGGCTGTGCGACGCGACGAGGCGGTGGCAGAGCGTGGGACTGAAGGCGGTGAGCCAGTCGAGGATGCGATAGTGGCGGGGGACAGCCAGTTCCAGGCGGGGCCGGTCGAGCAGGGTTTCGATGCGGCGGGCGACGGCGTCGGGGGGAATGGCGTGTCGGCGGACGCTTTGCCAGAGCGGGCCCATGGCGGGGCCGTGGTAGTAGGCGGTGTCGACGATGCCGGGGTTGACGTAGGTGAAGTGGACGCCGGTGCGGGGATGCTCGGCGGCGAGGCTTTGGGTGGTGGTGACGAGGGCGGCCTTGGCGGCGGCGTAGGCGGCGTGACCCCACGGGCCCATCTTGGCGGAGACGGAGGTGACGTTGATCACCCAGCCTCGCCGACGCTCGAGCATCGCGGGCAATGCGAGGCGGGTGAGTTCGATCGCGGCGTGGTAGTTGACCTGCGTGATGGCGTCGTGCTCGTCGGCGGCGGTGTCGACGAAGCGGCGGTAGACGTTGTAGCCGGCGTTGTTGACCACCACCTCGGCCGGGCCTTGCTCGGCGAGCAGGTTGACCAGGGCGCGGCGGCGCGGGGCGGGGTCGGCGAGATCGAGCGCGAGGGTCGTGCAGCCCGGGCCGGCGTGCAGCTCCGCTTGCAGATTCGCCAGCCGGTGCGTGTCCCGGCCGAGCAGGGCGAGACGGTAACCGCGCCGCGCCAGTCGACGGGCGACGCAGGCGCCGATGCCGCCCGAGGCGCCGGTGACGATGGCCAGGGGAGCTTGGGGGTGCGTCATGGTTGACAGCTTATGCGAACGGACAGGGTGCGGGCCACCCTCACCTCGTCATGATGCCTCAACCTACCATGCCGCCGCCCCCGGCTCCACGACCCGCCAGGTCGAGATGAACGCCGGCCCACGCACGTTGCAGTCCAGCACCCGCAGCCAGTCGGCCACGGCATGATTGGAGTTGTAGAACCAAGTGTACCGGCTCGGATGATGCACGAACGCCAGTTCGGCCGGGCGGTTGAGCACTTCGCTGTCGCGCTGGGTGTGGTACTGCTGTTGCAGCGCGGCGTGCAGGCGGTAGGCGGCCTCGCGTTCGACTTCGAGGGTGTAAAGCGCACGGGTCGCCACGTGCACCTGGTCGCGCACCGCCTCGGTCGTGGGCGGGCCGGGCAACGGCATGTAGCCCAGCGCCGCCTGCGTGGGCCAGCACAACGCGCGCAGCCCGCTGAGTGTGCCGCGCTCGGCCAGCGCGTAGTAGCGCCAGTCGCCATACGCATACCGCGCCATGCCACCGTCCGGCGTGGGCAGCACCAGGCTCGGTGTGTGCCCGTGATCCAGCAGGTAAACCGTCACCGGGTCCGCCACCTCGGCCGGCGGCACGATCGTCGTCGTGCATCCCACCGGCCAGGTCAGCAACAGCACGACCAGTACCGCCACCAGCACCACCCGCCGCACCCCTCGCGCCACAACCACTTTCCAATCACGCATACCTCATCCTAGCCGCCCAAGGCCGAGCGGCTTCAGCCGCTCGGCCCGCCCCATCCCCTGTACCCCCTCCCCCAACCCCGCTATCATTCCTCCTTACGATGATTCTTCTGATCGACAACTACGACAGCTTCACCTACAACCTCGTCCAGCGCATCGGCGAGCTGGACCCGACGCTCGACCTGCGCGTCTACCGCAACGACAAGATCACCGTCGACCAGGCCCGCGAACTCAACCCCGAACGCATCATCGTCTCGCCCGGCCCCTGCACACCCCGCGAAGGCGGCGTCTCCAACGACATCGTCAAAGCCTTCGCCGGCCACACGCCGCTGCTGGGCGTCTGCCTCGGACACCAGTGCATCGCCCACACCTTCGGCATGACCGTCGACCGCAACCACCGCCTCATGCACGGCAAAACCTCGCCCGTCCACCACGACGGCAGGACCCTCTTCGCCGGCCTCTCCAACCCCTTCACCGCCACCCGCTACCACAGCCTCACCATCCTTCCCGACACGTTCGACCACGAACGCTTCGAAAAATCCGCATGGACCGACGAAGGCGAAATCATGGCCCTCCGCGCCAAGCCTGACGTCTTCGGCCCCGCGCCGCTCGAAGGCGTGCAGTTCCACCCCGAAAGCTTCCTCACCCTCGAAGGCCCCCGCCTGCTCGCCAACTTCCTCGGCCTCCCCGCCCCCACGCTCACCCCGACCTGATCCCCAACCCCCACTTCCCATGTCCGACCCCACCCCCGACCCCGCCGCCACCTTCCGCACCAACCTCGCCGACGCGCGCGACCTCTTCGCCGCCGCCGAGCAGCTCGCCCAGCCGCTCCAGTTCGCGGCCGCCACGCTGCGCGACGCCCTGCTCGACGGGCACAAGCTGCTATGCTGCGGCAATGGCGGCAGTGCGGCCGACAGCGCCCACTTCGCTGCCGAGATCGCCGGCCGATACAAGCTCGACCGCCCCGGCTATCCCGCCATCGACCTCACCGCCGAGCACGCGCTTGTCACCGCGCTGATCAATGACTACCCGCCCGAGCAACTTTTCGCCCGCCAGGTTCAGGCCCACGGCAAGCCCGGCGACGTGCTGGTCGCCTTCACCACCAGCGGCAACAGTGAAAACGTCCGCCTCGCTCTCGACGCCGCCCGCACGCTCAACCTCCGCACCATCGCCTTCCTCGGCAAGGGCGGCGGCCGATGCAAAGGCATCGCCGACGTCGACCTGATCGTCCCGCACGAGACCACCGCCCGCATTCAGGAAATGCACCTGCTGCTCTACCACACGCTCTGCGAGTGGCTCGACCCCCAACTCGCCACCCCCACCACCTCATAACTCCACCCCTTCGAAGCCCACGGATTCAATCCGTGGGTTCCCCCTGCTCCCTCCGCCGCCCCAACGGCACCAGCGCCACCACCAGCGCCACCACGATCAGCAGCGCCACGAACAGCACCGGCACCTCCACCAGCAGCCCAGGCCGGGCCAACGCCACCGCCAGCCACAACGCCAGCAACGCATACCGCACCGACACCAGCCGGCCAATCACTGCCGGCACCGCCTGCCGCTTGCCCCCCTCCGGCTGCGGGCTCACCAACGCCTCGATCACCATGATCCCCACCACCGCCAGCACCAGCGCCATCATCCGCCCGGTCAGCCGACTCAGGTGCGCCATCCGCTCCTGCTCCGCCTGCGCCCGCAGCATCATCCGCTGCTGCTCGAACGCCGCCGCCCGCTCCACCAGCGCCGCATCGCTCACCCCCGTCTGCTCCAGGTCGCGCAGCGCCTGCTCGTGCGCCGCCTCCTGTTTGCGCAGTTCCGTCGTCGCCGGCCCGCTGCCCACGAACACCTGGTCGTACACCCCCGGCGCGAGCTGCCCGAGCACCGCCGGCCCCAGCAGCACGCCCAGCACCAGCCCCGCGACCAGCAGGTAAAGGTCACGGTGATCCGGAAACGGGTTCAGCACCGTCGTGCCAGAGGCGTCCGCAGGCGGTGGCGACGGTTCGGGGCGTGGCTGTTCGATGGCTCGACTCCTTGACAACGCGGGGCGACGGTTCCCCCGCCATGGTAACAATGAAGCCCACGGCGTTTGCCGTGGGCTTCCAGCGTCCGTGCACCCTGCCCCTCCAGCCGGAGCGTCCCCCCGGCCGTTGCCCCCCGGCCCCCCATCCTTCTCCCCTCGGATTCCCCCCTCCGATTCCCCCCTCCGATTCCCCCCTCCCGACTCCTCCTCTCCAACCCCCCGCGACCTGGTTTGTTCAACCTTCGCTTGATGTTTCGCGTTACCCGTACATCTGCGGCGGGGCCGCCAACTCCGACCATTGTCCGCTCGCCAGCGCCTGTTGTCGCAGCCGTTCCATGGCCCGCATCAGTGCGACGACCAGTTGGTCGTGCAGGGCGATGCGCAGTTCGGTGGTCGCCGGGTCGCCCGACTCGTCGACGAATTCCAGGTCCAGCAGCAGCGTCCGGACCATCGGCTCGAACCGCTCGGCGGGCTGGTCGTGTGCCTCGATCAACAGGCGAAGCAACTCCGGCAACAGCCAGCGCAGCGACTCCCGCTCCAACGCCGCCTCCAGCCGGCCGGCCATCGCCGCGTCGCTGGCGAGCAGCTGCGTCCAGACCTGTTCGAACAGTTCCTCGGCCGTCACCATGAACGAGGGCTGTGGCTGTGGCATCGCCAACCTCCCGCCGGCGGCGTGACGCCGGGCGCTCCCACCCCCTTCATGTTGTCTCACCCCACCGGGCTGAACGGACTCAGGCCGGTCTTGCACGCAGATGTTGTCAACCTGTTTTCAGCCCGTCTCAGCCAGACACGGCCGCGTCGGGCAGGGCGAATCGCCTCAGGTCAACCACTCAATTTACCGACACGCCGATCTGAACGTCAAGCATTTTCGGTCGTGGGATCTTTTTAAAGTGGGGCGGGCGTCAAAGCCCGCCTTCGCCTGCGAACGCCATCCCGGATGCCGGTGAGAGAACAGGCCTTCGGCCTGCCGGCGGGCGGGACGCCCGCCCCACTGAAAATCCAAAGGCGCTGACCCAGACCGACACGCCTGACGATGGCAGCCAGGGGGATTCGGTGGTATCGTCGTGCCCGGCTGTGTTTACCGCCTGTTGGGGGCCTTGTGGATGCGCGCCATCCATTCATGATGGGCCGTCTTTCCAGTCGCTCCTCCACAGTCCTGGGTTGTGCCCCGCCCGCCCCGGCGGCCGTGCCGCTCGCGCAACATCCGGGGGGTTCGCCTTGATGGCAGGTCTTTCCTTGTGTAGAGACGTTTTTCATGCCCCTTAAAGTCACCTTCATCGGCGCCGGCTCGGTCGGCTTCACCCGCACGCTCGTCCGCGACATGCTCAGCGTGCCCGAACTCCAGGACACCGAGTTCGCGCTGCACGACATCTCCAGGCGCAACCTCGACATGGTCGCGCAGATTCTCAAGAAAGACGTCAAGGCCAATAAGCTGCCGGCGAAGATCACCACCAGCCTCCAACGCCGCCGCGCGCTGGAAGGCGCGGACTACGTCATCAACTGCACACGCATCGGCGGGCTCGACGCCTTCGCCACCGACATCGACATTCCCCTCAAGTATGGCGTGGACCAGTGCGTGGGCGACACGCTCTGCGCCGGCGGGATCATGTACGGCCAGCGGAACATCCCGCAGATCCGCGCCTTCCAGCGCGACATGCTCGACCTCGGCAACACCACCCGCCCCGGCGGCATGCTCTTTCTCAACTACGCCAACCCGATGGCCATGAACACCTGGGCCGCGCTGGATGCGTATGACGATGGCGAAGGGGTCGATACCGTCGGCCTCTGCCACGGCGTCGAAGGCGGCTGGCGGCAGATCGCCCATGCCCTGGCTCACCTGCGCGGCGACAAGGCGGTGGACCATCGCCGCGACGTCGAGATCATCTGCGCCGGCATCAACCACCAGACCTGGTACGTCGACGTCCGCTACAAGGGCCAGCCCGTCGATGCCGAGGAACTGCTGGAAGCGTTCGAGAAGCACCCAACGTACGCGAAGACCGAGAAGTGCCGGATCGACGTGCTTCGCCGCTTCGGCTGCTACTCGACCGAGAGCAATGGGCATTTGAGCGAGTATCTGCCGTGGTACCGCAAACGACCGAAGGAGATCCGCAAGTGGATCGACCTCTCCTCCTGGATCAACGGCGAGACCGGCGGCTACCTGCGCGTCTGCACCGAAGGGCGCAACTGGTTTGAAACCGACTTCCCCAACTGGCTGAAAAAAGCCGGCGCGCCGATGAGCGACTACACACGCTCCAGCGAGCATGGCAGCTACATCATCGAAGCCCGCGAGACCGGCCGAACGTACCGCGGCCACTTCAACGTCCGCAACAACGGCGTCATCCCCAGCCTGCCCGAAGACTGCATCATCGAAGCGCCGGGCTTCGTCGACCGCTTCGGCATCAACATGGTCGAAGGGATCGACCTGCCGCTCGCCTGCGCCGCGACCTGCCAGGCGTCGGTCGATGTGCAGCGGATGGCCACGGAGGCGGCGGTGCATGGCGACGTGACGCTGCTGAAGCAGGCGATGCTCCACGACCCGCTGGTGGGCGCGGTGTGCAGCCCCGACGAAGTGTGGCAGATGGCCGACGAGATGCTGGTGGCCCAGGCGAAGTGGCTGCCGCAGTACAGCAAGCGTGATATCAACGCGGCGAAGAAGCGGTTGGCGAACGCGACGGTCAAGACGCGCAACTGGAAGGGCGCCGCGCGGTTGAAGACCAAGTCGGTCGGCGAGCTGCGCAAGGCACGCGACGCGAGCGTGCTCGAAGCCGACAAGGCCGCCGCCGGCCGCGCCAAGGACGCCGCCGCCACGCGTGCCACCCCGAAGCGCCGCCGCGTGACGAGCGGCAACGGAACAGCGGGCCGCGCTTGACAATGCGAACGGGACGCTGACAGAGCGTCCACAAGGAATCGTTGCTTATGAGCACTTCAAACGCACAGTACGCCATCGGCGTCGACTACGGCACGAACAGCGTACGGGCCCTGGTCGTCGACATCGCCACGGGCGACGAAATCGCCTCGGCCGTCTACGACTACCCCTCCGGCGACGCGGGCATTCTGCTGGACCCGCAGGACCCCAACCTCGCCCGGCAGAACCCGGCCGACTACATCGAAGGCTTTCACGAAGCCGTCGGGCAGGCGGTGAAGCAGGCGAGCGATCACGCCGGCTTCGAGGCGGATCGCGTCGTGGGCATCGGCATCGACACGACCGGCTCGACACCGATCCCCGTCGATCGTAGTGGCGTGCCGCTGGCGCTCAACGAAGGGTTGGCGGGCAACCTCGCGGCGCATGCGTGGCTGTGGAAGGATCACACGTCGCACGCCGAGGCGGCCGAGATCACCGACCTGGCGCAGCGCCGCGGTGAGCCGTACCTGGCCAAGTGTGGCGGGACGTATTCGTCCGAGTGGTACTGGTCGAAGATCCTGCATTGCAAGCGCGTCGCGCCGGACGTGTTCGACGCGGCTTACTCATGGGTCGAGCTGGCGGACTTCGTGCCCGCCTATGTCACCGGCCACACCGATCCGTACACGCTGCCGCGCTCCATCTGCGCCGCGGGTCACAAGGCGATGTTCAACGAGGCGTGGGGCGGCCTGCCGTCGAAAGATTTTCTGGCCGCGCTGGACCCGGCGCTGGCGGAGCTGCGCGATCACTATGCCGAGCGGGCCGTGACGTCGGACACGAAAGCGGGCGGGTTGACGCAGAAGGTGGCGCAGCGCGTGGGCCTGCCCGCGGGCGTGCCGGTGGCGGTGGGCGCGTTCGACGCGCACATGGGCGCGGTCGGCGCGGGCATCATGCCCGGCACGCTGGTGAAGATCATCGGCACGAGCACCTGCGACATGATGATCGCCCCGATGGATCGCGAACTGGCCGACGTGCCGGGGCTGTGCGGCATCGTGCCCGGGTCGGTCATGCCCGGCACGTACGGCCTCGAAGCCGGTCAGTCGGCGGTGGGCGACATCTTCAACTGGTTCGTCCGCTACCTCACCCCCGCCGAGTACGGCCAGGGCGACGCCGCGCACGCTAACCTCACCGCCGCCGCCGCCCGCCTCAAGCCCGGCGAGTCGGGCCTGGTCGCGCTGGACTGGAACAACGGCAACCGCACCGTGCTCGTCGATCCGCTGCTCACCGGCCTGCTCGTCGGGCAGACGCTGCACACCACCGCACCGGAAATCTACCGCGCCCTGGTCGAAGCGACCGCCTTCGGCGCACTGACCATCATCAACCGCCTCGAAGAATATGGCGTGAAGGTCGAGCAGGTGATCAACTGCGGCGGCATCGCGGAGAAGAACCCGTTCGTCATGCAGGTTTACGCGGACATCTGCAACCGGCCAATGAAGGTCAGCCGATCGGGCCAGACGTGTGCGCTGGGCGCGGCGATCTTCGGCGCGGTCGCCGGCGGCGCGCATGAAAACGTGGCCAAGGCGCAGGCGAAGATGACCGGCGTGAAGGACCGCGTCTACACACCCGACCCCAAGGCCGCCGCCGTCTACGCCGAGCTTTACGCGCTCTACCACACGCTGCACGACGCCTTCGGCACGCGCGACGGTCACGCCAACCTGCACGACCTGATGAAGCGCCTCATTACGATTCGCGACAAAGCCCGCAAGGAACGCTGAACATGCTCGACGCCCTCAAGCAAGCCGTCTGCCAGGCGAACCTCGACCTCGTCGCGCACGGCCTGGTCACGCTCACCTGGGGCAACGTCAGCGGTATCGACCGCGCCACCGGCCACGTCGTCATCAAACCCAGCGGCGTCGGCTACGACCGCATGCGGCCCGAGCAGATGGTCGTCGTCGATCTCGACGGCAACGTCGTCGAAGGCGAGCTTCGCCCCTCGTCCGACACGCCGACGCATCTGCTGCTTTACAAGGCGTTCGAAACCCTCGGCGGCATCACGCACACGCACAGCACGCACGCCACCACCTTCGCCCAGGCCCGCGAGCCGATCCCCTGCTACGGCACGACCCACGCCGACCACTTCGCCGGCCCCGTGCCCGTCACCCGCCCGCTCACCGCCGACGAAGTCGAGCAGGCGTATGAACACCACACCGGGCAGGTGATCATCGAACGCTTCGCCGAACTGGGCCTCGACCCCGCCGCCCTCCCGGCCGTGCTCGTCGCCGGCCACGCGCCGTTCGCCTGGGGCGACGATGCGGCCGCGTCGGTGAAAAACGCCGTCGCCCTCGAAGCCGTGGCGCAGATGGCCTTGGGCATGCGAACGCTCAACCCCACGCCACCGCAACTGGAATCCTACGTCCTCGACAAGCACCACCAACGCAAGCACGGCCCCCACGCCTACTACGGCCAACGATAACCTTCCCGACATTTAGCCGCGTCGCTTGCGACGCACTTCGGAGCCCCCACCCATGCCCGACCTCTCCCACTACGAAGCCTGGTTCGCCACCGGCAGCCAACACCTTTACGGCGATGAAACGCTCCAGCAGGTCGCCGACCATGCCAAAGTGATCGCGCAAGCGATCTCCGATGCCCAGGGCATCGCCGTCAAGGTCGTCTTCAAGCCCATCGTCACCACGCCCGATGCGGTGCGCGACCTCTGCCTGGAAGCGAACCACGCGCCCAACTGCGTCGGCCTGATCGCATGGATGCACACCTTCTCGCCGGCGAAGATGTGGATCGCCGGCCTCAACGCGCTGCGCAAGCCGGTCGTCCACCTGCACACGCAGTTCAACCGCGACATCCCCTGGTCCACCATCGACATGGACTTCATGAACCTCAACCAGTCGGCCCACGGCGGCCGCGAGTTCGGGTTCATCATGACCCGCATGCAGCGCAGCCGAAAGGTCGTCGTCGGCCACTGGCAGGACGAACAGGTGCACGCCCGCCTCGACGCCTGGGGCCGCGCCGCCTGCGCCTGGGCCGACACGCAGCGGCTCAAGGTCGCCCGCTTCGGCGACAACATGCGCGAGGTCGCCGTCACCGAAGGCGACAAGGTCGAGGCCCAGATGCGCTTCGGCTATGCGGTCAACGGCTACGGGCTTGGCGACCTGGCCGAGGTCGTCAACGATGTCCGCGACGCCGACGTCGACCAGCTCGTCGCCACGTACGAACAGCAGTACACCGTCGCCAAACCGCTTCAGAAAAACGGCGAGCAGCGTGAATCGCTGCGCGACGCGGCCCGCATCGATCTGGGCCTGCGCGGCTTCCTCGACGCCGGCGGCTTCAAGGCCTTCACCGACACGTTCGAAAACCTGCACGGCCTCAAGCAACTGCCCGGCATCGCCGCCCAGCGCCTCATGGCCGACGGCTACGGTTTCGGCGCGGAGGGCGACTGGAAAACCGCCGCGCTCGTCCGCGCCATGAAAGTCATGGCCCACGGCCTGCCCGGCGGCACGTCGTTCATGGAGGACTACACCTACCACTTCGAGCCGGGGAATATGGCGGTGCTCGGCGCGCACATGCTCGAAATCTGCCCCTCGATCGCCGGCGACAAACCGTCGGTGGAGGTTCATCCACTGTCGATCGGTGGCAAGGCGGACCCGGTGCGGCTGGTCTTCACCGCGCCGTCGGGCCCGGGGCTGAACGCGGCGGTGCTGGACCTCGGCGACCGCTTCCGCCTGCTGGTGAACGAGGTGGACGTCGTGCAGCCGCCCGAGCCGCTGCCGAAGCTGCCCGTGGCCCGGGCGCTGTGGCGGCCCAAGCCCGACCTGCCCACCGCCGCCGCCGCCTGGATCCACGCCGGCGGTCCGCACCACACCGGCTTCAGCCAGGCGGTGACGCGCGAGCACCTGGAAGACTTCGCCGACATGGCGGGCCTGGAGCTGATGACGATCGACGCGGACACGCAACTGAGTGCCTTCCGCAAGGAGCTGCGCTTCAACGCGATGTACCACCGCCTCGCGGCCGGGCGCTGAGGGCGTTTAGCCCCGCCCGGCTCCCCGCGTGGGCGCGGGGGCTAAACCAGCCTCGTCAGATGTCACCGTCGCGAGCGCCGTACAGCAGACGGCCGAGCCCCGCGCCGAAGCCATGGAGCAGTGCTTCAAGCGGACCGCGCGTGAACCAGCGACGCCACACCATGGCAAACAGCGCCGCGGCGATTGTGAAACTGGCGACGTAGACCAACGCCGGGCCCACCCGGTCTGCGGGTAGCAGGCCGCCCACGGCCGCCATCAGCAGCAGGTGGCCGACGTAGACCGTCAGCGCCAACTGCCCCATTGCCACCAACGGCCACATCCACCGGCCCATCCGGTCGCAGGCCAGCAGGCACAGCGCCAGCACCGCCACGGCCGACCCCATGCCACCGACCAGCCATGCGATCATCTGGTTGTGCGGTTCGGTGCTTGCCAGTTGCCACCAGCCCGCGTCGGGTGTGCCCGCGTCCAGCACCGCCGCGCCGCCGACGGCCAGCGCGCCGCCGAGGAGCATCGCCCCCCGCGTCGCGGCGTCGTCAAACCGGCGTCGACCGAGCCACATCCCGAACAGCACCGGGGCCATCCAGACCACGGCCGGGTAGGAGCCGGTGAGCAGCAGGTCGCGGACGATTTCCAGCGGCGTATCCATCGTCACATCGGAGCCGTAGCGAGCCATCCACGCCGGCCGCCAGGTGCTGACCAGCCAGTACCCCACCGGCCCGGCGACGGCCACCACCCCCGCGGCCGCCAGCAGCAGCCGGTCGCGCAGGAACACCGCCGGCGCGGCCAGCAGAAAGTAGAGCGCGTAATAATGCAGGATCACCAGCACGCGCACATCCCGCAGCAACTCCAGCGCCAGCCCCAGCGGCAGGAGCACCGCCACCCGGGCCGCCAGTCGCGGCCAGCCGCGCCGCCACTTCGCCCGCGCCGCCCCACCCGCCAGCAGCGTCACGCCGATGCCCGCCAGCAGCACGAACAGCAGCGCCGCCCGGCCGTGGGAGAGGCGGTAGAAGTGGTCCGTCCAAGTGAAGGGGTCGCCGTCGGTCGGCCCGAAGTGGACCATCACCATGCCGATGATCGCCACCGCCCGCGCCGCGTCGAGCCCGGCGATGCGCCGCCCCACAGCCGGGGCGGCCGATGGCGAGACGGGCATCTCGGCCTGAGGCGTCGCCTCGTCAAGCGCGTCCGCCGCCGCCGTGTCGCTTCGCTGGATCTCATCCATGGGTGTGGCCGCCTCGCATCCCGACCCGCCACGAACGACGTGCTGCGCGCGACGACGTCGGACCGGCGGCCGTGCCACCCAGCGTACACCAGGGCCCCTTGACGCGTGGCGTCAACATTGGACAATGACGCCACATCCTTGAATGGAGGTGCATCATGCCCACGATCAACCCCGACGCGTTCGACAACGACTTTTCCTTTCGAGCCGACCAGTAAGCGCCGAAAAGGCTTCCCCTCCGAAACGCGCGTCAAGCGCGGTGACCGCATCGTGCACGGCACGAAGGAACTGGTCGAAAAGCTCGGCCGCAACGACCTGTGCCCCTGCGGTTCCGGGAGGCGGTTTTAAGAAATGCTGCATGAAAAGCGGCCGCTTTTGACGGCGTGAACAAGCAGCATTACGTCCGCGACTGATCCTTCGGCCGTCGTCCCGCACCGGGCGACGGCCTTTTTCATGCGGCCGTTCGCTGGCCCATGGGAGACGAGAAACCGGCTACCGGCGAAGCCGGCGCAGTTCATCCGTCGCCAGGTCGATCCACATCTGCGGGTCGTCCACCTCGACCGGCTGGGTGATGATCTGGCCGTTGGCATCTTCAAAGCCCGCCAGTGTGACGAAACCCTCGTCCCAGTCGACCTCGAAGCGGAGTCGGCGACCCTCGTGCACCACGACGAACGCCTCGTTAGAGGCGACCACGAGCGACTCGCCGCGCGGGTTGTCGCTGAGCATGCTCCGCCCGTACCACCGCTCGGCCGCCGGCTCCTGGCCGGTGAACAGGTGCTCCAGGGTCGGCAGCAGGTCCGCGTGCGTGGTCGGCGCGGCGACCGTCCGCCGGGGCACGTCGGCGCCGATGATGAAAAGCGGCGTTCGCACCGCATGATCGCTCAGGCTGTGCGAGTGGCCGAAGCGGCCGTCTTCGCCGAACATCTCGCCATGGTCGCCGGTGACGACGACGACGTTGCGCTCGAGGTCGACCTGATCGATGAAGTCCGCCACCAGGTCGTCGGCGAACCGCAGCGCGTTGCGGTAGTGGTTCATCAATGGCTGGCGAAGTGACGGCGAGAGCTTCTCCCGCGTGGTCGGGTCCCATTGCAGGGTGGTCGGGACCGGCTGGAGGATTTCATATTCGGACGGGTAGGCGTAGCCCCAGTGGGTGGAGATGAGAAACGCGAGGGCGAACATCGGCTGCTCGTCTTCGAGATGACGGGACAGCGCCGCCATCGTTCGGCGGTCGCGTCGCGGGAAGGTGTCGTCCTCCGCCTCCGACCGCTCCTGGCCTTCGACCACGTCGAACGTCCGGTCGCTCATGAACTGCTCGCGCCCGTTCCAGGCGATGGGATGGCTGGTCGTGTAGACGGTGCGCAAGTCGGACGCCTTGGCGAGCGCCAGGATCGGGGGCAGGTTGGGGTCGGGCCCGTTGAGGTCGTAAAGCAGAGCCGATCGGCCGTACATCAGCGAGTAGAGGCCCAGCTCCGAGCGGTTGGTGGCCGCGTAATGCCGGGTCATGTGCAGGCCCTGATCCGCCCGGGCGGCGAGGCGCGGCATCCAGCCGGCGGCCAGGGCTTCGTGGCGCATGCTTTCGATGACGATGACGATCACGTTCTTGTCTTCGATCGGCAGCGCCTCGCCGAACGCGGACCGGGGGGCGTACGCCAGGTGGGGCCGTGCCTGGTGGAAGGCCTCGTTCACCTTCGCTTCGATCTGCCGCATCGACGGATGGTCCGTCCATTGCGATCGGCCGGCGGCATCGCCCACGCGGATGTCGAACGGCAGCGCCGCCCACGCCCGGTGCATCAGGCGAGCGTCCGACGCCGAGTTGCTCAGCTCGATCGGCAGCAGCACGAGCACGATCACCAGCCCCACCGCCGCCACCCGGCAACGGGCATGCAGAAGCCAGTGCGAGTCATGGTGCAGCCGGCGGGCGACGTAGAACGCGATGCCGATCCCCAGGCCCGCCACGATGATGGTTTCCACGCAGACGCGAAGGCTCAGCAGCACCCAGGGCAGGGCGTCGCCGGTCATCCCCCAGGCGTCGGGCTCGCCGGCGAACCCCAGCAGGTCGCTCACCCGCAGGCCGAAGATGCTGAACATATGCACGTCCAGCACCAGCAGGCTGGCCATCCCCGCCGAGCCCGCCAGCCAGATCGCCGTGCCCAGACGCGATCGGCCGACCTGGATGCACCCGATCGCCAGCACCGTCATGGGCACGAAGCAGAGGAACGTCATCGACCAGACGATCCACCCCACCAGGAACCGGTCCCACGGCGTCACCTCCAGCTTCGTGAGGCCCAGCAGCACGTCGTACGGGGGCAACTGCCGGCCGACGGACAACGCGAACGTGCCTGCAACGGTGGCGAGGAACAGCGCAAACGACAGGTGGCTCCTGATCTCTTTACAATGTGTCGACCCGCTCATGCTCACCGTTGTATCCGAAATCATGCCTGGGTAAAGGTGGAACCAACCGCGAAGCGGCTGCCATGCCACGATCGGCGGGCGACCGTCGCAACGTTCCGAAGCGGTCGCCCTGCCCATGAAAACATTGGGGGATGGCCGGATCACACGCCGCCCCCCCCCCCGCGCGCCCCCACGTGTGAGCCTGGCGCAGCCGCAAGGCAGGCCCCGCGCCGCCTGCCCCGGCTGAACCGGAGGCGACGACCACGGCGCCAGTGACACCCGTGAAACCCCCACGCTACTGCAGCAGCGCCTGCATGTCCGCGAGCACCTTGCGCGGGCCGACGTACCGGCCGTCGACGTAGCTGCCGGAGACCACGTCGCCTTCCCGGTCGACGATCACGAGGTTGGGAATGCCGCGCCCGCCATAGGTGTTCTTCAACTGGCTGGCGGCGATGCGGTCGAACGGCACGGCGGGAAAGCCCATGTTGTCCGCGCTCATGTAGTCGCTCATGGCGCCGGCCGAGCGGTCGGAACTGACGAGCACGATTTCGAAGTTGCCCTCGTCCGCGTTCTGGTTGTGAAACGTCACCAGGCTCGGCGTGAACGCCCGGCAGGGGCCGCACCACGACGCCGAGAAGTAGAGCAGCACGTATTCCTTGTCCGCCAGGATGTCGCTCGACCCGGTGTTCCCGTTGGCATCCACCAGCGTGGGCCCGATCGCTTCGATCAACGCCACGTGCCCGGGCTCCGCCGCCCCGGGGGCGGGGGCGGTGGGCACATGCCCCTGCGCGAGCAGCGCTTCCAGTTCCGCCTTCAGCGCGGCGACCGTTTCGCTGTCGTCCCGCCGTTCGTAGGTTTCAATGGTTCGCTGGTAGTTGCGCTCAAGGGTGGCGTTGGCGCGCTCGACGGCCGCAAGGTAGGCCTGCGACGCCGTTTCGATCTGCTCCGCGTGCCGGGCCTTGGCGCCCTCCAGCCGCCGCTCGTCCTGATCCAGCAGCCCGCCCGCCCCATACAGCACGGGCACCGCCACCACCGCCGCCAGCACACCACCGACGCCAACCTGCATGAGTCGTTTCATTGCTTGTGTCCCCTGGTAAGAGAATATGACGTTCGCCCCATCTTACCCGCCCGCCACCGGCACACCAACACCGGGCAGAAAAACGTCCCCTGCCCTACACTGTCCGCCCGTGCCCACGATCCAACGCTACAAGCTCACCCTCGCCTACGACGGCACGCACTTCCACGGCTGGCAGAAGCAGCACCCGCCCGGCGTCGATCGGCCGCTGCGCACCGTGCAGCAGGTCGTCGAAGACGTGCTCTGCGAAGTGCTCCACCAGCCCGTCCGCCTGCTCGGCGCCAGCCGCACCGACGCCGGCGTCCACGCCCGGGGCCAGGTGGCGCAGTTCGACGCGGCCTGCCCGATCCCGCTTCAGCGCATGGCCCTGGCGTTCAACAGCCGGCTGCCGCCCGACGTGGAAGTGCGAAGCTGCGAACTCGCCCCGCCGCGGTTCGACTGCATCAACGACTGCACGAGCAAGCAGTATCGCTACCGCATCTGGAACACCGCGCAGCGCCCGCTCGAACGCCGGCACATCGTCTGGCACTGCTGGACGCCGCTCGACCTTGACCGCATGAACGACGCCGCCCGCCGGCTGCCGGGCATGCACGATGTGGCGGGGTTCGCGGCGGCGAAGCATGGCCGGCAGTCGACGATCCGCACGATCCACGCCTGCGAAGTGACACGCGACCCCGGACCCGGACCCACCCCCGGACCCGGCAGCCCGGAGGTGCACATCACCATCTCCAGCGACGGGTTCCTCTATAACATGGTGCGCATCGTGGCGGGCACGCTCGTCGAGGTCGGCCGGGGCCTGTTCGAGCCCGAGCGCATCGACGAGATCCTCCGCACCGCCGACCGCCGCCGCGCCGGCCCGACGCTGCCGCCGCAGGGGCTCTGGCTGGAGTGGATACGCTATGGGTGATGTCGCATGTCGCATCGCGGATGTCGGATGTAAACAAATACTCTGCTCGCCGCTGGCGTCCATGCGCGATACATTCGACATGCCCGATCCCACATTCGACATCCGATGAAAATCCTCCACCTCATCACTCGCCTGATCCTCGGCGGGGCGCAGCAGAACACCGTGATGAGCTGCGCCGCCCAGGTCGCCGCCGGCCACGACGTCACGCTCGCCTACGGGCCCATCTACGGCCCCGAAGGGTCGCTGCTGGAACAGGCGCAACGCAGCGGCGCAACTCTTGTCGAACTGCCCGCCATGCACCGCGCGATCCGTCCCGTCAACGACCTGCGCTGCTACGTCGCCCTGCGCAAGCTCATCCGCGAGCTCAAGCCCGACGTCGTGCATACCCACTCATCCAAAGCGGGCATCCTCGGCCGGCTCGCCGCGTCGAAGGAAAACGTGCCGGCGATCATCCACACCGTCCACGGCCTGCCGTTCCACGACCGTCAACCCCGCTGGGTCCACCGCACCTACGTCGCCCTCGAACGCCACGCCGCGAAGCATTGCCATCACCTGATCGCCATCACGCCCGCCATGGTCGACGCCTTCGTCGCCGCCCGCATCGCCGCCGCCGACCGCTTCACCGTCATCCCCTCCGGCGTCGAACTCGCCCGCTTCGAGCGCGACCGCCGCCACGGCCCGGCCGTCCGCGACGAGCTTGGCATCCCGCCAGACGCGCCGCTGCTGGGCATCGTCGCCCGCCTCGATCCGCTCAAGGGCCACGACGACCTGCTCGCCATCATGCCCGCCTTGCTCGACCGCCTGCCCGAACTGCGGTTGCTCTGCGTCGGCGACGGGTTCTATCGCCCGCAACTCGAAGCGCAGCTTGCGGACAAGCCGTGGCGCGACCGGGTCATCCTCACCGGCCTCGTGCCGCATGATCGGGTGGGGCATCTGCTCACCGCCGTGGATGTGAAGGTGCTGCCCAGCTACCAGGAAGGGCAGAGCCGGACGCTGATCGAGGCGCTGCTGTGCGGCTGCGGCATCGTGGCGTACAACATCGGCGGCATGCCGTCGATCTGCGTCGACGGCGAAACGGGTAAACTCGTCGAGCCCGGCGACCGTGCCGCGCTCGCCGACGCGATCGCCTGGATGTTCGACCATTCCACCGAGCGCATCGCGATGGTCCAGCGCGGCCAGGCCCACGTCCGCGAGCACTTTGACGCGCGGCGGATGGTGGCGATGATCGAGCAGGTGTATGAGAACGTGTTAGCTCGGGGTTCGGGATTCGGGTTTCGGGATTCGGGTTCAAACCCACCATCCTGACGCTCCGGCCGTAAAGCCCGAAGCCCGAAACCCGAACCCCGAAACCCGAATCCCGAGCTTTTCATGGCAAACATCCTCGTCGTCGGTCCGCATCCGGACGATCAAGAACTCGGCATGGGCGGCACCATCCTCCGCCTCGCGCAGCAGGGACACAACGTGCTGCTGCTGGACATGACCAACGGCGAACCCACGCCGTACGGCTCCCCCGCGCAGCGCGAAAAGGAGTGGACCGCCGCCGCCGAAATCCTTGGCAACGTCAAGCGCCGCCTCCTGGGCCTGAAAAACCGCGAGATCGAGCATTCGATCCAGGCCCGCCACCTCGTGGCCGGCGTCATCCGCGAACACCAGGCGAGCATCGTCTTCCTGCCTTACTACGAAGACGCCCACCCCGACCACGTCGCCACCACGCGCATCGTCGAGGACGCTCGCTTCGACGCGAAGCTGAGCAACATCGACCTGCCCGGCGAGCCGATCTATCCCAAGTGGCTGTTCTATTACTACTGCACGCACCTCCGCCACGTCGCCAGCCCGAGCTTCTGCCTCGACATCAGTGAACAGATGGATGAGAAGGAGCGGGCGGTGAAGGCGTACGAGTCGCAGTTCGTCACACCCGAGAAGAACCGTCGTGTGGTCGAATGGCTCCGCCAGATGAACGGCTACATGGGCAGCCGCATCGGCACGCAATACGCCGAACCCTTCTTCACCCGCGAGCCGTTGGGGCTGACGGGGCTGGAGGGCGTGGTGGTGTGACGAATTTGACTCCCGCAAGAGAACTTTCACGAGGTTGACATGAGCACCACGCCCCCCCGGCCGAACATCCTGTTGATCACCACCGACCAGCAACGCTACGACGCGCTGGGCATCAACGGCAACACGATCCTCCAGACGCCCAACCTCGACCACCTCGCCAGCCGGGGCACGAACTTCTCCCGCGCCTACTCCACCTGCCCCGTCTGCATCCCCGCCCGGCGGTCGCTGATCAGCGGCCTGCACCCGGCGACGCACGGCCTCGGCCGGTACCACGACGGTCAGGCGTTCGATCCACCCTGCACCTTGCCCGGCCTGCTCAGCGACGCCGGCTACCAGACCCAGCTCATCGGCAAGCTCCACCTCCACCCGCAGGGCAAGCGCTACGGCTACGACAACATGATCCTCAGCGAAACGTCCAACTGGCGCCCAGACTCCGCCACGCAGAAACGCAACGACTACGTCGACTTCCTGCGCGCCCACGGCGTCGACACCCATCCCAACCTGCACGGCATCAATGGCAACGGCCGGCTCGCCCGCCCGCATCACCTCGACGAAACGCTCCACCAGAGTTCCTGGCTTGGCCAGATGGCCGACGACTTTCTCACCCGCAAGCGCGATCCGAGTTGCCCGTGGTTCCTGCACCTCTCGTTCTTCCATCCGCATCCGCCGCTCACGCCGCCGCTGACATACTGGCAGCGCTACTGCGATCGCACGGACCTTCAGCCATCCATCGGCGACTGGGCGCCCACCGGCACGCCCCCGCCGGGCCTGGCGCCGGACAGCGCCACCGGGCCGTTCGCGCCCGAGCAGATCCGCTTGGCCATCGCCGGCTACTACGCGCTGATCCAGCACATCGACGACACCATCGCCTACGTCCTCGAACGCTATTGCGAGTACGGCACGTCCCGCGCCGCGGAGCCACTCTGGATCATCTTCTCCTCCGACCACGGCGAAATGCTCGGCGACCACCATCTGTTCCGAAAGTCGCTGCCTTACGAAGCCTCCGCCCACATTCCGCTGTTCATCAGCGGGCGTAACGTCGACGCCCAGCCCGGGCCCTGCGACGCGCTGGCCTGCTGGGAAGACCTCATGCCCACCATCCTCGACCTTGCCGGCGTCGAAACGCCCGCCGGCCTCGACGGCATGTCGCTCGCCCCGGCCGTGCGCGGCGAGCCGCTGCAACCCCGCCAGCACCTGTTCGGCGAGTGCGGCGGCCCGCTGGCTAACCACTGGATCGTCGACGGCCCGCTCAAGTACGCCTGGTTCCCACGCACCAACGAAGAGCAACTGTTCGACCTGGAGAACGATCCGCAGGAAACCCGCGACCTCTCCGAGCAAACCGACCGGCTGGAACCGCTGCGACGCCAGCTCGAAGCCCACCTCGCCGACCGCGACGACTACCGGTACGACCGCGCCGCCCTCCGCCCCTGCCGCAACCGCCCGCCCGAGGCAATCTGGGCCGGCAAGCTCGCATAGCCCATGACCCGCCTCCGCTTCCATCCGCTCGATTACGTCACGGCCGTGAGCTTCATCGCTTACTCGTCCAGCGCGGTGGTCACGCCGATCGCCCTGCTCATCCTTGCGAGCGAGCTGTCGTTCGGCCTCGCGGCGGGGGGCGCGCTGGAACTGATGCGCAGCCTGCTGATCCTCGCGGTGCTGCTGACCAGCGGGTTCATCGCCGCGCGGTTCGGCAAGGCGAACGTGCTCGGTGTCAGCTCGCTGCTGCTGGGGCTGGGGCTGATGCTCTATGCCGTCTCGCCGACGTACGGCACGGTGCTGCTGGCGATGGGGCTGCTGGGCGTCGGCGGCGGCGCGGTGGAAGGGTTGCTCAACCCGCTGGTGCAGGACCTGCACCCCAACGACTCGGGGCGATACCTCAACATCGCCAACGCGTTCTGGTCCGTCGGCGTGCTCATCACCGTGCTCGTCGGCGGCGACCTGCTGACGCGCGGCGTCTCGTGGCGGTGGCTGATGACCATCATCGGCGCGCTGAACCTGCTCGCCGGCGTGCTGTTCCTCCTGCTGCGGCGCACCGGGCCCGAGCGGGTGAACCACACGACCGCACACATCTTCGGCCACAAGCGCGACATTCTCCTGACGCCACGCTTCTGGCTCTTCGCCGTCGCCATGTTCCTCGCCGGCGGCGTCGAGGGCGGGTTCACCTTCTGGACCGCCAGCTACATCCAGCTTCAGTACGACGCCCTGCCCCGGGCCGGCGGCATCGGCACGGCCCTGTTCGCCGGGGGCATGATCGTCGGCCGGCTCGGCGGCGGGTGGTGGGGCCATCAGCATCGCCTGCGCCCGCTGATCCTCGGCTCGGCGGCGGCGGGTCTGGCGGTGAGCCTGCTCGTGCCGGCGGCGCAGAGTCTCACCGCCATCTACGCCGTGCTGCTGGCGGCGGGGCTGTGCATCGCCTGCTTCTGGCCCAGCATTCAGTCGCACGCGGCCGACCGCCTGCCGGTGGAGTCGACGTCGCTGTTCATCCTGCTCTCGTGCGCCGGCATCCCGGGCTTCGCGTTTGCGGCGTGGCTGATGGGCGTGGTCGCCGAGTTCACCAGTCTGCACGCCAGCTTTTTCATTCTGCCCGTGATGTTCGGCGGGTTGGTGGTGACGCTGTTGCTGGATCGCGGCCGAGGCCCACGCCGTGACGCCGTCGGCTTCTGATTGCACGCGCTTTACACATCCAGCACCAGCGGCAGCACCACCTGGTAGCCCAGCAGCAGCACGATGACGGCGATCACGGAGATCAGTCCGCCGACGCGCAGCAGCGTGCTCGCCGGCAGCCGGCCGGTGGCGAAGGCCATCGCGTTGGGCGGCGTGGAAATCGGCAGTGCCATGGCGAACGAGCAGGCGAGCGCGGTGAGGATGACCAGTTGCACGTTCCCGGGCGCGGGGAAGGCGAGCGCCATGGGGATGATGAGGTTGGCGGCGGCGGTGTTGCTCATGAACGTCGACAGGCCGTACGCCAGCAGCACGACGGCGGCGGCGAGGACGATGCCCTGCAACTGTCCGATGAACGGCTGCTCGGTGATGTACTCGACCAGGCCGGTCTGGCTCATGGCGTTGCCCAGCGCCAGGCCGCCCCACATGAGGATGAGGATGTTCCAGTCGACGGAGTCGACGTCGCGGCGGTTGAGCATGCCCAGCGAGGTGAGCAAGGCGGCGGCGATCAGCGCGATCACCGCGTCGTTGATGCCATGCCACGACCCCGTGAGCCAGAGCCCGATCGTGAGCACGAGGATGCCCAGCGTGATCTTGCCCCGCAGCGAGACCGGCTCGGTGTGCTTGAGACGCGGGATGCTCAGCCCCTTGCCCGCCGGGAGCATGACGTAGAGGATCACCCCCGCCACCGCGATCAGCAGCACCGCCAGCGGCACGGCGACCAGCATCCAGTCCAGAAAGCCGATCTCCAGCCCCGCCCGGCGCAGGTTCGCCAGGGCCACCGCGTTCGGCGGCGTGCCGATGGGCGTGCCGATGCCGCCGATGTTGGCGCCGGTGGGCACTGCCAGAATCACGGCGAGGTGGAACTTGCCGTCGTCGCTCATCTGCTTCAGCAGCGGGGCGACGATGGCGAGCATCATGGCGGTGGTGGCGGTGTTGCTCATCCACATGCTGAAGAAGGCGGTGATGAGCATCACGCCGTAGATCAGCAGGATCGGCCGGCGGGTGAATGGGTCGAGCACCTTGGCGGCGATCGCGCGGTCCAGCGCATGCTTGGTCACCGCGGCCGAGAGCAGGAACCCGCCGAGGAAGAGGATGATCACCGGCGAAGCGAAGGGCTCGAAGAAGACGCTGAAGTTCAGGTTCCCCCCGTCGGGCCCCGCATCGGCCGGGGCGAGCCCGCCGTTGTGCGCCAGCAGCAGCACCTGCAACCCGACGAGGCAGAGGCTGGTCGCGTAAAGCGGGATGACTTCGGTCGCCCAGAAGATGGCGGCGATGATGAAGATCACCACCGCCCGCCTGGCCAGCTCGTTCATGTCACCGGGCAGGAACAGGTAGGCGAGCGTCGCCAGCGCGATGGTGCCGACGATGATCGCCGGCGTCTTCCATTCAAAGTGCGGATTGCCCGGGAGGGTGGGAGCAGCCTGGGGGGTGTCGGTCATAGCGATGCCTTGGGTGGTGGGGGGTGAGCATCGGGCGTCTGACATTCGCGCACCCGAATTCAAGTAGCAGGTTTGTCAAGCGGGGCGGGATAAGGGCAGGGTAAGCGCGGGGCGTTTTAAGCGCGGGCCGTTCAGTGTACCCCGCGATCAGGCGGGTGGGGGTCGGCGGCGGGAGGCGACGCCGCGGCAGCGCTGACGATCGTCCGACGGTAGACGAGGTGGTAGATCAGGCCCACCATCACGCTGCCGCCGACGATGTTGCCCGCGATCACCGCGATCATGTTGCGCACCGCGCCCCAGCCGCTGAAGGTCGCGCTCGTCGCCAGGCGCTGCGTCACGTCTGAATCGCTCAGCAGGATGGCGCCCGCCATCGGCAGGTAGAACATGTTGCCGACGCTGTGCTCGAAGCCGACGATCGGCACGGCCGCGATCGGCAGCAACGGGCCGAGCATCTTGTCCGTGGTCGACCGTCCCGCCATCGCCACCCACACGCCGATGCAGATCAGCAGGTTGCCGAGCATGCCTTTGGAAAATGCGACGACGAACGTCTCCTGCGTCTTGCCTGCGCCAATGAGAAACGCCCGCTCGCCCACCGCCGAATCGTACATCCCCGGCTGATCAGCGAGCATCAGCAGCAGCACCAGGCCGCCGGCGCCCATCACATTGGCCAGCAACACCACGCCCCAGTTCCGCAGCAGCGTGACGGTGGTGATCTTGCGGGCCGCCCAGGTCATGACCATGAGAATGTTGGTGGTGAACACGGCCGCGCCGGCGGTGATGGCGACGAGGTAGCCCATGGCAAACGCGACTCCGCCGACGATGCGGGCTGTACCGGCGTTGAGATCGGGGTCGGCGGTGATGACGGTGTTCGCCATGGCGCCAAGCCCGATGAACCCGCCGCCGACGACGCCGAGCATGAGCTTGGAAGTGACGGGGAGGTTGGCCCGCTGGACGCCTTGCGTTTCAACGCGCTCGGCGATCTCCGCAGGCGAATAGGCGTCGAGGCCGAACAATCGACGGGCTGGCATGCGGGGTCTCCTTCCTGCTGAACTGCGTGCAGCGCATCGGCCGCGCAAGGCAACGATCCTGCCAGCTTCTTCATAGGGGGGACGTGTCCAGCCGGGGAAGTCCGCCGCCGCGCGTCGGCGCGGCGACGGGTGGTTCGGTGGTGCCTCTACTACAGTCGGCTGATCAGCAGCTCGCGCTGGAAGACGATCTCCTTGGGCAGGTCGCCCGCCAGCTTGAGGAACAGCTCTTCCTGCGACAGCAACTCACGCTTGAACTCTTCGGGGTCGAGCGACTGCAGCTTTTCAAAGTCTTCGGCGCTGAAGTTGTCCAGGCCTTCAAGGTCGAAGTCTTGCGAACGCGGTGTCCAGCCCAGGTGGGACTCGACGGCGTAGGCCCGGCCGCGGCAGCGGTCGACGATCCACTTGAGCACGCGCATGTTTTCGCCGAACCCGGGCCAGATGAACTTGCCGTCTTCATCCTTGCGGAACCAGTTGACGGCGAAGATGCGCGGGCAGTCCTTCATCGACTTGCGCATGCGGAACCAGTGGCGGAGGTAGTCGCAGACGTGGTAGCCGGTGAACGGGAGCATGGCCATCGGATCGCGTCGGACCACGCCCATCTTGCCCGTGGCGGCGGCGGTGGTCTCCGAGCCCAGCGTCGAGCCGATGTAGACGCCGTGCATCCAGTTGAACGCCTGGTAGACCAGCGGGATGATGTTGCTGCGCCGGCCGCCGAAGAGGATGGCGGACACCTCCACGCCGGCGGGATCGTTGACCACCGGATCGAGCACCGGGTTGTTCGCCATCGGCGCGGTGAACCGGCTGTTGGGATGCGCGGCGGGCGTGCCCTTGTCCGGCGTCCAGGGCTCACCTTTCCAGTCGATCGCCTCGGCGGGCGGCTCCTTGGTCTTGTCTTCCCACCACACGTCGCCGTCGGGCAGCAGCGCGACGTTGGTGTAGATCGTGTGCTTCGCGATGCTCGCCATGGCGTTGGGGTTGGTCTTTTCGTTCGTGCCCGGCGCGACGCCGAAGTAGCCCGCTTCGGGGTTGATTGCGCGTAGCCGGCCTGACGTTTCATCGACCCACATCCAGACGATGTCGTCGCCGACGGTGGTGATCTTCCAGCCTTGCTTGCGGTACTTCTCCGGCGGGACGAGCATGGCGAAGTTGGTCTTGCCGCAGGCGCTGGGGAAGGCGCCGGAGACGTAGGTCTTCTCACCATCGGGCGCTTCGACGCCCATCAGCAGCATGTGCTCGGCCATCCAGCCCTGCTGCTTGCCGAGGTAGCTGGCCATGCGCAGGGCGAGGCATTTCTTGCCCAGCAGTGCGTTGCCGCCGTAGCCCGAGCCGAAGCTCCAGATCGTGTTGTCCTGCAGGAAGTGGCAGATGTAGCGGCGGTCGGGGTCCAGTTCGCCCAGGCTGTGCAGACAGCGGGTGAACTCGTCGCTGTCGCCGAGCTCTTTCCACGCCACGTCGCCCATGCGGGTCATGATGCTCATGCTCGCCGCGACGTAGTTCGAGTCGGTGAGCTGCACGCCCACCTTCGCCAGCGGCGAGCCGATCGGGCCCATGACGAAGGGCAGGACGTACATGGTGCGGCCCTTCATGCAGCCGGCGAAAAGCTTGTCAAGTTTCGCGTACGCCTGGCGATCGTTCATCCAGTTGTTGGTCGGACCCGCCGTCTCCGGGCTGGGCGTGCAGATGAATGTCAAGTGCTCGGTGCGTGAGACGTCGTTGGGGTTGCTGCGATGCAGGTAGCAACCGGGGAGCTTGTCCTGGTTCAGGCGGATGAAAACGCCCTCGTCGACGCCTTCCTCAAACAGCCGACTGCGCTCTTCGTCGCTGCCGTCGCACCAGACGAGCTTGTCCGGTTGGCAGTGTTCGATGTGCTGCTCGACCCAGTCAAGGACGTGCTGGTTGGCGCCGGCCGGTGGCGGGGAAGTGCTGCGGTCGAGCACGGTGGCATGGTTCTTACTCGCTGCCATGGAAAAACGCTCCTTTCGGGGACGGAAAAATCGGCGATCAACGGCTGAGCCGGTCACCACCGGATTGCATGGACACGAAAAGACACCACGTGCACTTCCAATCAGCCTCGTTTGTGAAGCTTGCGCTCATCGCTTGTGCCTTTTCACGTCCAGTGGTTTTCATCGTCGCAAGTCCAACGTCGCCTTGACGGTATTGTCTTCCATCGACTGCTCGAGCTTGAAGCCCATCCGCTTGCTGACACGCTGCATCGCAAGGTTGGCAGGCAGGATGTCGGCTTCGAGCACGGCCACGCCTTCGGCGCGGGCAATGGCGATCAGCCGACGCAGCAGCTCCATGCCCAGCCCCTTGCGCTGGAACGTGTCGGAGACGACCACGGCAAACTCCGCGCGGTCCGTGCCCGGCAGGCGCGTCAGCCGGCCGACGCCGAGGATCTGACGCTGCTCGCCGTCGCCGTCGCCCGTCTCGCGCCGCTCGGCGACCAGCGCGATCTGCCGGTCGTAGTCGATGAAGCACATCCGCGCCAACCGCTCATGCGCGACGCGCTGCGCCAACTGCAACGGCTGGAAGTAACGCATGTAAACGCTCTGGTCCGACAGCGTCTCATGGAACCGCACCATCCACGGCTCGTCCTCCGGCCGAATCGGGCGAAGCAGCAAGGCGCTGCCGTCGCTGGCCTGCCACGGCTCCACGTATTGACCGGGATAGGGGCGGATCACCGGCCGGGGCAGCGCGGCCTCGTCGGCCTGCGGATCGTGCAGCACCACCCGCGCGTCCAACGCCACCATCCCCTGGGCCGACACGCGCAGCGGGTTGATGTCGATCTCCTTCACCCACGGCTGCTCCACCACGAACCGGCTGAAGCGCACCAGCAGTTGCTCAAGCGCCGCCAGGTCCACCGCCTTGCGACCGCGAACGCCCTGCAACGCCGTGTAGATCGTGGTCTGCTCCATCATCCGCCGCGCGAGCGTGCGATTCAACGGCGGCAGCGCCAGCGCCCGGTCGCGGAACAGCTCCACCAACTCGCCGCCGAGGCCGAACAGAATCACCGGCCCGAACTGCGCATCGAGACTGGAACCGACGATCAACTCGTACGCATGGCCGGCCACCATCGGCTGCACGCTGACGCCCTGGAAATGCTCGGCCCCCGCCTTGTCGGCGACGGCGTCGCGGATGGCGGCGAAAGCGGTACGGACCGCGCCCGCGTCGGCGAGGTTGAGCTTCACGCCGCCGACGTCGCTCTTGTGCGTCAGCGTATGCGAGTGCAGCTTGAGCACGGCCGGGTAGCCGAGCAGGTCGGCATGGCGGACCGCTTCGTCGGCTGACTCGGCGAGGTACGTGTCGAGCACGGGGATGTCGTAGGTCGCCAGCAGCGCCTTGGACTCGAGTTCGCTGAGGATCGCGCGGCCGGCCTGTCGGGCCTGGCGGATGATGGCCTGCGCTTCGCGGCGCTGGCGGGCGTCGTCGGCGGGATTGACGTCGTCGCTGAGCGTGGGCGTTTCATAGAGACCGCGGAGGTTGTAGCTGTACCGCCACATGTAGTTGAACAGCCGCGCCGCCTGGTCGGGATAGTCAAAGGTGGGGATATCGGCGCGGTTGAGGATCGTGCGGCCGGCGGCGACCATGCCGGCGCCCATCCAGCTTGCCAGCACCGGCTTGTGGGCGGGCTTGTGGGCGGCGGCGAGTTGCTCGGCGGTGCGGGTGGGGTCCGTCATGGACTGCGGGGTGAGGATCACCAGCAGGCCGTCGGCGTTGGGGTCGTCGGCGACGATCTGCAGCGCGGCGGCGTAGCGCTGGGGGTCGGCGTCGCCGAGGATGTCGACCGGGTTGTGGACGCTGGCGTGAGGCGGGAGCAGGTCGGCGAGCTTCTGCTGCGTGGCGGGGTCGAGCATGGCGAGCTGGCCGCCGGCGGTGACCAGCGCATCAGTGGCGAGCACGCCCGGGCCGCCGGCGTTGGTGAGAATCGCCAGGCGGTTGCCGGCGGGGCGCGGCTGCTTGGCGAGCAGCTCGGCCATGTAAAAGAGGTCGGAGAGGCGGTCGACGCGGAGCACACCGGTGCGGCGGAAGGCGGCGTCGAGCACGTCATCGGACCCGGCGAGCGAGCCGGTGTGGCTGGCGGCGGCTTGGGCGGCGGCGTCGGATCGGCCGGCCTTGATGACGATGATCGGCTTGGTCAGCGCCACCTCGCGGGCGGCGGAGAGGAAGGCGGCGGCGTCGCCGATCGATTCCATGTAGAGCAGGATGCTGCGGGTGTGCGGGTCGTCGCCGAGGTGGTCGATCAGGTCGCCCCAGCCGACGTCGAGCATCGAGCCGATGGAGGCGAACGCGCTGAAACCCACCCCCTCCTGCCGAGCCCAGTCGAGCACGGCCGTGCACAGCGCGCCGCTCTGGCTGATGAACGCCACCCGGCCGGGCCGGGCGTGGTCGGCGGCGAAGGTGGCGTTGAGCCCGGTGTAAGGGTTCATCACCCCCAGGCAGTTGGGGCCGACGATGCGCAGCTTGCCGCGGGCGATGGCCTGGATCTGGCGTTCGAGTGCGACGCCCGCTTCGCCCGCTTCCTTGAAGCCGGCGGAGATGATGATGGCCGCCTCGACGCCCGCGTCCACGCACTGCTGCACGATGCCGGGCACGGTGGCGGCGGGGGTGACGATGACGGCGAGGTCGACCGGCTCGGGCAGGTCGCGCACGGACGGGTAGGCCTTGATCCCCAGCACGCTCGACCGCCTGGGATTCACCGGAAAGACCGTGCCGCCGAACGGGCTGGTGACCAGGTTCCAGAGCAACGTTCGGCCGACGCTGCCGGGCGTCTCGGTGGCGCCGACGACGGCGATGGCGCGGGGCTGGAAGATGGCCCGCAACGGCAGGGCTTCGGCGGGGAGCACGCTGTTGGCGGGGCCGCAAGGTGTGGTGGTGGTGGAAGGCATGGGCGGGCGTGGTTTCGAGGTTCGCGGGGTAGGGTGAGGTATCCGGGGGTGGTGCTTTATTGTTGGTCGGGTGGACGCGGATTGACAGGGCGAATCGGGCCGGGGCTGCCGTCGCCGTCCTCCTCGGCGTCGTCGGCGAGCGCGTCGAGTCCTTCGCCATGGACGGCCAGCCAGCCGCGTGCCCCGCGTTCGAAGCGGGCGACCTCGGCCACCGTCAGGTTTCGCAGGTGCTGTTCGATGCGGTCCCGTTCCTGCGTCCACATGTCATGGGCGGGACAGGCCCGTTCGTCGGAGCAGTCGGTCAGCCCCAGCAGGCAGCGCGGCTGCCAGGCGCGCCCTTCCAGCGCTTCGATGACGTCCATGACGCTGATCTGCTCGGCCGCCCGGGCGAGGGTGAACCCGCCGCGGTAGCCGCGCTTGGTATGGATCAGGCCCGCCCGGCCCAGGGCGTGAAGGATTTTGGACAGGTAAGGCTTGGGCACGCCGGTCGCCCGGGCGATCTTCTGCCCACCGCGCCACGCCCCGCCCGGCGGCTCAAGGCAGATCAGGGCCAGGATCGCATACCCCACAGTGTGTGACAGTGCCAGCATGATGCGCTCCCGGCAGGTCGCGGGCGATCCGCACCGCCCCCGCCGCTTCCAGCCGCCCGCCTGCTGCCGATGCCCCTTCACGCGGTGCTTCCTGCAGCAGACGGCCTGATGATCTTCATCCTAGTATTCAGGACTTCCCTGTCAATAGAATAAGTGATAGGTTTATCTTTTTTACGAGGATAGTGGGTTTGCCCCCTGCCTGAGGGGACCCAAGGGGAAGTCGGCTCTGAAAGGGTGCCCCGGCATGGAGAACTTGGCGATTGCTGCTGGACAAGCGGGGGTGGGCGAGGCGTATAGTGCCGCTGACCACACCCTTCAACAGCCGAGCCGGGTTGCGTGGGCGCGACACGATTCCTGAAAGGAACCGACCATGGCGACGGTGCTGATTCTTGGCGGGCCCGGTGCGGGCGAGTGGTACTGCGTGCCGGAGAACCGGCCGCTGGTGGTCGGCCAGGACGTGCAGGTCGGGGCCCGGCTGGCGCGGACGGCCGCCGCCGTGCGTCACCTGGAAATCCGCTGCGATCCGCGCGACGGACGCTACTACGCCCTGGACCTCGGCGCCCCCTCGGGCGTTCACCGCAACGGACGCCGCATCCCCCCCTTCCAGCCGCTGGACGATGGCGACTGCCTCGAAGTCGGCGACACCCGCCTGCTGTTCACCCGCCGGGACTTCGCGACCGAAGGGCAGGCCCACGCCTTCCTCAATACACACGCCGACGACCGACTGCCCGACACGCCGCAACATGAAGCCGTTTAAGCCGACGCGGATTTCAACCAGCCCCCGGCGGCGGGCTATCATGTAGACATCATGCCTACCCCCGCCGAACCCAGCGACCGCACCCGGCCCGGCGACGACGAATTGGCCCACACCGGCATCGTCGTCGTCGACCACGGCTCCCGCCGGGCCGAGTCCAACGAGATGCTCGAGGCCTTCGTCGCCATGTTCCGCCAGGCGACGCGCTATCCGATCGTCGAGCCGGCCCACATGGAGCTGGCCGAGCCGTCCATCGCCACCGCCTTCGCGCGCTGCGTGGCGCGCGGCGCCAGCCGGGTGGTCGTCGCCCCCTACTTTCTCGCCCCGGGCCGGCACTGGAACAAGGACATCCCCGCTCTCGCCGCCGAGGCCGCCGCGGACCATCCGGGCGTGAGCTACCTGGTCGCCGCGCCGATCGGGCTGCATCCGCTGATGTGCGACCTGATCGCCTCGCGGATCGACTACTGCCTCTCCCATGTCGCCGGCCGGGTCGAGGCCTGCGACGTCTGCCGCACCACGGGCAAGTGCCAGTTCCAATCCGCGCCCACCGCTTCCACCAGGGCCTAACTTCACCATGCCCGACCCCACGCTCGAACATGGCGCCACGCCCTGGCACGCCTGGCGCGACGCCGTCGCCCGGCCCACGGTCGACGCCGCCGTGCGCGAGCTCTACGCCCGCCTCGACGCCGACGTCGCCCGCCGCGGCCCCACCTGCTGGGTCAGCGGCCGATGCTGCAACTTCGACGCCTTCGACCACCGCCTCTATGTCACCGGCCTGGAGATCGCCTGGTTCCTCAAGGAAATCTCAGGTGCCGCGTCTTGCGTTTCGAGTTCGCCCAGCCAGGCCACCACCGGCCTGTCGCTGCCGCAGTTCCACCCGCGTCCCGAACCCCGGGCCCCGAATCCCGATCTCCCCGCATCTTGTCGTTACCAGGTCGACGGCAAGTGCTCGACCCACACGGTCCGCCCCCTGGGTTGCCGAATCTTCTTCTGCCAGGCCGGCACGGAACAGTGGCAAGGGGAGTTGTATGAAACGTATCTCGACCAACTGCGCGCCCTGCACGAACGCGAATCCCTGCCCTACCGCTACCTGGAATGGCGGGCCGGCCTGATCGAGGCCGACGCGGCGATCGGCGGCTGACCCGCACGCGCACCCGGCACCCCGGTCTCGCCAGCCGAGCCTGCACAGGGCCATCCGGAGTAGCCAGCGTTTCGCGCGGAGGCCGCCAGGAGCGAGGAGAACGCAGAGATGAAATTGATCCGCATCGGACACCCTTCCCGGATGGTCCCCGCCCCGCTTAGCGACCGCGGCGCAGCCGCCGCTTCGACGCCTTCTCTTATCCGTGTCTATCCGTGCCCCTCCATGGTTTCAACCTCTGTTGCTTCTCTGCGTTCTCCGCGCTTTTGGCGGCCTCCGCGCGAAACGCTTTTTCCGGCACCAGAGGCGATCGCCCTGCGGACCGGGCTGGGCGCGGCGTGGCCGGGGCGGATACACTTGCGGGTGATGCCCTTGCTTCCCTCCCTGCCGCGAAACGTGCTCACCGCCGGCCTGCTCGGCGTGATGCTGTCCATGCCCCTGCTCCCCGGCGCCGCCGTCCAGGCGCAATCGGGCGATCCGGACAAACAACTGCGCGCCCTCGACAGCGAGGACTACCGCGACCGGCAGGACCAGACCCACCGGCTGCTCGCCGACACGTCCCTGGCCGTGGAAGACCTCGCCGGCCTCATGGACGCCGCCGCCAGCCCCGAGCAGCGCCACCGCCTGCTCACCGTCGCCCGTCATCACGTTCTGCGCGAGCGACGCGAGCAGATGTTCGACCGTCCCGACCGCGGCTCCCTGGGCATCTCGCACCGCACCATCGCGCCCGATGACCTGCCCGGCGATACGGGCGGCCACGGCGCGGCGGTCGAAATCGTCCTCACCCTGCCCGGCTTCCCCGCCTACGCCGCGCTCGAAGTCGGCGACCGCATCGTCGCCGTCGACGACCAGCCGCTTCCACCCGACTTCACCGCCGACCACTTCCGCGAGCTGATCGTGAACTTCCGCAGCGGCGAAACGATCAAGCTCACCCTCGACCGCCACGGCGAGCGGATCGACCGCACCATCGAACTCGTCTCCGCCCAGGCCCTGACCGCCATGTACGACCCGACCCGGCTTCAGCTCCGCCCGCAGTTTGAAGACGACTGGCTCAACGTCCGCCGCCGCCTCCTCGCCGACGCACCGGACCGCGCGCCGCTGCGACTGCCTGCCGACACGGGCGAGTAGGGCCCGCGATTCGCGGACCACGTCTTGTCGGACTGCCACGCCTTCCATGGGGTGACCGATGGTCCGCGATTGGCGGACCCTACACCGGCGATCACCCCGCGCCGTCGGTGCAACCCCTCCAGACGGGCTTCGCGAAGCACACTTCTTACGTTTTTGCGTGCCCCCGTTTGCGTCCGCAACGGTTATATCATCGCGTTGACGCACTGCCGGCCTGATCCCGCCGGCCCAACGAGGAGGCGAAACCGATGAAGATGACTTTCCACCTCACGGCTTGGGCGTTCGTCGCCCTGATCGTGCTCTACGCCAGCGTCCATCCCACGCATGGTGTGCTCTACCACAACCCGCTCGCCTGCCTTGGCGTGGGGCTGATCGGGCTTGGCCTCTGCGTGCAGGCGCGCCAGGCCGTGCGGCTCCGCGCTTGAGCATCAGGCGTTGAAACGCCGTCACCGCACGTCCGACCGCAGCGGCGGCGCGTTTTCCCGCGTGGGCATGGGCGTGTGCAGCGCGTTGTCCGGGTGCGGCCCGGCGAAGTGGTGGTAGTGACGCAGGTCGCGCCGACCGGCGGCCTGCGTGAACGGGAACCGGCCTGACTCGTGCAGCATCTGGTAGTTCGCCGCGCAATGCGCAAACGCCGCCTCGATGCCCGCCACCGCGTGAACCTCGCTGTCGTTGGACACCGCCGGCTTGATGTGCGCCGGTGAGATCGTCCGCACCGGCGTCGCCTCGGAGATGCCGTTGACCACCACCGTGTGCTGCCGGGCGACCTCCAGCGTCGCCACCGCCGTCTCCGGGTCCGGCAGCCCCCGCGCCAGGCGGACGAAACGCTGCACCATCCGCGGCCGCATCTGCCCGTCACGCTTGATCTGCTCGCGCCCGCTCGGCGACTGCACCTCAATGCCTTGCATCGTCCACGTGATGCTGCCTCGCTCGCCTTCGATCCGCAGCACCGGCGGGTGATTCTCCGCACACGCGTGCGTCAGCAGCACCAGCAGGTACGGCCCCTCCTCCAACGTCACCCGGGCGCTGACCGTGTCGTAGTTCTCAATCGGCGCGGCCCGGTACAACTCCGCCTCCACCGACACCGGCGTCGCCGCGCTTGCCTCATCCGCTCCCAGCAGAAACAGCGCAATGTTCAGATAATGCGACATCGCATTCTGCACCGGGCTGTCGAGCACCCAGTTCTCCTGCCGCTTCATCCGACCGGCCCAGGTGGCGCGGGCGAAGTAGCTTTGCGCCCGAGGCCAGCAGCCGTACAACGACACCCGCCGGATCGGCCCGAACTCGCCGGCGAGCAGGCGGCGCTTCAACGGCAGCGTCGTCGCGTCGTACACGTCCTGAAAGCCGATGATCGCCGGCAACCCCGCCCGGTCCCGCGCCGCGATCATCCCATCCACCTCGTCCACCGTCCCCGCCGCCGGCTTCTCGCACAGCACCGCCTTGCCCGCCGCCAGCGCCTGCTCCATGAACGGCCGGTGCAGGTCGATCGGCAGCGGCAGCCAGACGCCCTCGATCGCATCCACCTGCAACAGCTTCTCGAACGCGTCGAACACCTGCACCCCCCGGCCGCGAAGCTCCGCCACCCGCTCGGCGTGCTGTTCCACCGCCGGATCGCACACCGCCGCCAGCCGCACCGGCGGAACCAGCTTCTCCTCCAACTCCAGCACCAGGTCCGTCATCGCCCCGGCATAGCCGCCGATGCCGGCCACACCGATCACAAATGTCTCGTCCACATCCTTCATGCCATGATCCTTACCCCACCCCGCAAAAACTACCAGAAACGGCCCGATCAGACCCCACTGTATCGCCTTCATCCACCCGTGGAAAACCACCCCCCCGCCCACCCCCGCGCCACGCCCGATCCGCCCCATCTCAAAACGACAGTTGAATCCCGTGCCAGCATAGCTTACTATTCATCCGGATAAAGTGATGATTACCGCCAACCCGCAACCCGAAGCCCTCCTCCGCTGGATGGGCAGCCTCGCCGAGACCACCCGTTTACGGCTGCTGCGCCTGCTGGAGCAGCACGAATTGGGCGTTTCTGACCTCTGTGACGTGGTGCAGATGCCCCAGTCCACCGTCAGCCGGCACCTCAAGCTGCTCTCGGACGAGGGCTGGCTGGTCAGCCGGCGGCAGGGCACGACCAACCGCTACCGCATGGTGCTCGACGAACTGGCCCCCGCGCAGCGGAAGCTCTGGCTGCTCGCCCGGGAGCAGAGCGGCAACTGGCCCGCCACGGAGCAGGACCAGCTTCGCCTCGCCGAGCGACTGCGCCGCAAGCGGGACGACTCGCAGGCCTTTTTCGAAGGGGCGGCAGGCGAGTGGGACCGGCTACGGTCGGAGCTTTATGGCACGGCGTTCAGCCGGGACGCCCTGCTGGCGCTCGTGCCCGGCGACTGGGTGGTGGCGGACCTCGGCTGCGGCACCGGGTCGATCACCGCCGACCTGGCGCGTTTCGTGGGGCAGGTGATCGGCGTGGACAACTCGCCGGCCATGCTCGACGCGGCCCGCCAGCGCACCGCCGGGCAGGACAATGTCGACCTCCGCCAGGGCGATGTGGAAGCCGTGCCGATCGACGACAACGTCTGCGATGCGGTGATGCAGGTGCTGGTGCTGACGTACGTGCCCGAGCCGAGGCGGGTGGTGCAGGAGATGCACCGGATTCTCAAGCCCGGGGGGACGGTGGTGGTGGTCGACCTGCTCAAGCACGACCGGGAGGACTTTCGCCGGCAGATGGGCCAGCAGTCGCTCGGCTTCGAGCCGGCGGGCTTGTGCGAGCTATTGCAGGAGGCAGGTTTTGACCGTGCCAGTTGCTGGTCGATCCCGCCGGAGGAGAAGGCCCGCGGCCCCGCATTGCTCGTGGGACGGGCACGGAAGATGTGAAGGTGACGTAGTAGACAAATGTATTTGACCACAGAGGCAGTGCGACTTCAGTCGCACTGCCGTGGGCGAACGGAAACCAGTTGATTTTCAATCCTCAAAACTCGAATGAAAAATCGAGGGAGCTTTCAAGTATGACGACTGCGACGATGACTGCGACGAAGACGAAGACCGGGCTCGACTACAAGGTCGCCGACCTCGGCCTCGCCGAGTGGGGCCGGAAGGAGATCGAGCTGGCCGAGCATGAGATGCCGGGCCTGATGTCCGTGCGGAAGCGCTACGCCAAGGACCAGCCGCTCAAGGGCGAGCGGGTCATGGGCTCGCTGCACATGACGATTCAGACGGCCGTGCTGATTGAAACGCTGGCGGACCTCGGCGCGGACGTGCGCTGGGTCAGCTGCAACATTTTCAGCACGCAGGACCATGCCGCCGCCGCCGTGGTGGTGGGCAAGGACGGCACGCCGGACGACCCCCAGGGCGTCCCCGTCTACGCCTGGAAGGGTGAGACGCTGGACGAATACTGGTGGTGCACGCAGCAGGCGCTGGACTTCGGCGACGGCAACGGCCCGACGCAGATCGTCGACGACGGCGGCGACGCGACGCTGCTGATCCACAAGGGCGTCGAGTTCGAAAAGGCCGGCAAGGTCCCCAGCCCCGACACGACCGACAACGCCGAGTTCAAGGTCGTCCTCAAACTCCTGGCCGAAATCCAGAAGCAGGACGACAAGTACTGGCACCGCCTCGCCGCCGACTGTGCCGGCGTGAGCGAAGAGACGACCACCGGCGTCCACCGCCTCTACGAGATGGAAAAGGCCGGCACCCTGCTGTTCCCCGCCATCAACGTCAACGACTCGGTCACCAAGAGCAAGTTCGACAACAGCTACGGCTGCCGCCACTCGCTGATCGACGGCCTGAACCGCGCCAGCGATGTGATGATCGGCGGCAAGACCGCCGTCGTCTGCGGCTACGGCGAAGTCGGCAAGGGCTCGGCCCAAGCCTTCAAGGGCCAGGGCTGCCGCGTGATCATCACCGAGATCGACCCGATCTGCGCCCTCCAGGCCGCCATGGAAGGCTTCGAGGTCAAGCCCCTGGAAGACGTGCTCGGCGAGGCCGACATCTTCATCACCACCACCGGCAACTTCGACATCATCACCGCCGAGCACA
>JBBDPC010000008.1:0-41164 GCA_040876735.1 Phycisphaeraceae bacterium
ACCTGCTCGATCGGGAACGGGATCTGCTGCACCGCCTCGAAGCGGACGATGTCGGGAATCTTCTTCGGCTCCACCGGCGGCAGCTTGGCAAAGCGGGCGAAGCCCATGTGCCCGGGCACGGAGACGACGACGTTGGCGTGGCCGAGGTCGTGCTTGGAGAGCAACGTGTCGAGGCCGACCTGGATCAGCTCGTCGACGTTGAGGTCGGGCGTGGTGAGAATCTGCTTGAACGGCAGGATCTCGAAGTCCTTGAGCACGACCTCCGAGCCGAACCGGCTGAGTCGGACGGCCTTGATGGCGTTGGCGCCAACCTCAATCCCCCAGGCATCGTTTTTGCGCGGCATGCGAACCTCCTGCCAATGGCGACGAACGGGCCGGGCACAGGATCGGCGAGAGATCGTCGATCACGCGTCCGGGGCAATCACCGGGTCACATATTCTCACAAGAGCAACGGCTGCCGCCGCGTCGACGGCCACGCACAGGCGGGTGCGCTGGAGGTATGGATCAGAATGAATCGATCCAGCGCGTCGCGTTGCAGATTGCTTCGCCCCGTCGGGGGGAATAAACCTCGGCTGCATCTGGCTCATTAAAGCCGGTAACGCAATCCCGGTCAAGGCGGCCCCAGGGTGCGAGCCGGGGCGAGGCCGGGCGGAATCCGGGGGAACTCCGGGAGCATCCTCTTCTACGTCCGGCTTATGGCGCGGGATCGGCAATCGCGACCGCCAGATTTCAACTTTCCTGCCCTCCGCCGCGCTGAACGCACCGCCCGGCGAACCGCGGTGTATGCTAGCCTCTGTGCATGGCCCCACGGGGTGGCCGTGAGACAGAGCCTGAACCGCCACCTTGTTCGAACGCACCCCCTTCATCCCGACGCTGCTGGCCGCCGCGCTGCCCGACGCCACCGGGCAGGGCCGGGTGGACATCGCCCTGCTGATCGGCGGCGCGGCGCTGGTGGTCGCCGGGGCGGTGGGGTGGACCGCCTGGCATCGTCGGCGGAAGCAGCAGGCGGACCTGGCCGACCTCGCCGCCCGCCACGGGTTCACCCGCGTCCACGACGCCGAGTCATTGCTGGCGATCCAGGCCGCCATGGACGAGATCTTCGGCCCAAGGGCCGTGCTGCTGACCGCCATGCGAAAACAGGTCAACGGGCTGACGCTGGAAGTCGTCCACTACCGCTTCCCGATGTACCGCGTCGAACGCGACGGCGAGTGGGACCCGCACGTGCAGGAAGCGGACAACCGCATGATCACCCTCGTCCGCGACCTCGACGCCCCCCTGCCCACCTTCCGGCTCATGCCCAACAACTGGGTGCTCAACACCGTCGGCGGCCAGCGCCGCAACGTCTTCGTCAACGTCGAACCCTTCGGCTGGCGCAACTACGTCTTCGGCCACGACCGCGACCGCATCCGCTTCATCTTCCCCGGCGACGCCCAGCACCTGCTGCGCCAGAACACCACGCTCGCCATCGACTGCCGTGAACACCTGCTCGCGTTCTACCATCTCGACGAAGCCTGGCTGCCGGGCAACTTCGATGCCTTCGCCAACAAATGCCTGACCATCGCCACCCTCCTCAACGACCGCGCCCGCGCCTGGGAGGCCGGCGAAGGGCGGACGCTGCAGCGCGAGGTGATCGGGTGAGCTGCGTGGGGCGTGGGGTGTGGCAACAATTGGCTTGTGCGGAAGCATGGGGTTGCCCCCGGCCAGCCTGATTACGCCGCCTGCGCCACCTGTAACGATCGGGCGAGCCGGCGACGTGATTCTGTTCGCGCAGCGCAGGCAAAGCGGGCAAGTCGGCTCATGGTGGGGTCGATAACTCATGGGTCGACACTGGCGGCGATCCGCTGGCACACCCTGCGATTGGAGCACCCGAAAATGTTGTGTGAGGGGATAGAACTCGATCAGGCCGGGTCGGTGGTGACCGTGACGATCAAGGTGCCGGAGCTGACGCACCTGGAGATGCAGGAACTCGTGGCAGAATGCGAGGAGCGGATGCGCTGCCATCACGCGTCGCACTTCGTCTTTGACATGACGGACGTGACGTTTCTCGCTTCGACCTGCCTCGGGTCGCTGGTGTCGTTCCTCCAGGACCTCGAACACGTGCGCGGCCGCATCGCGCTGGTCAACTGCCAGGACAACGTCGCCTTCCTCTTCAAAGTCACCCGCCTCGACACCGTCTTCGCGATGTTCGACGATGTGAAAGAGGCAGTGGCGAGCTTTTGATTTGGTGATGTGGCGATTTGGTGAAGTACGCAAGCGAGAGCCGGGCGCATCATGGTGGCGACAGACGGCCACGTCTTCACAACACCAAATCGCCGAATCCCTACCTCCCGTCCAGCAGCCGCTGGCCGAGGAAGTCGTTGAGTTCGGGGATAGCGGCGACCTTTTCCACCACGGCGGGGATGTCGTAGTCCAGGCGGACGAACTCGACGCGGTCGTCGTGGACGATGCAGTAGGACGCACGCGGGTCGCGATCGCGCGGCTGGCCGACGCTGCCGGGGTTGACGATGAACTTTTCGTCTTCGACAAACCGGTACGCGCCGCCGAGGTCTTCCGGCGGATAAAAATCCGGCTCATCGGTGAAGACGCCCGCCACGTGCGTATGCCCACAAAAACACCGCGTCTCGATGCGATCGAAAATCTGCTCCATCTTCGTCGGAGCGGTCACCACGTCGTCGGGGAAGATGTACTCGTTGATCGGCCGACGGGGCGAGGCATGCACCCACAGCGCATCGAGATGCCGTTTGCGGATCACCAGGCTGCCGAGGTATTCCCACCGCTGCCGCCGCTTGCCCGCGTCCGGCTCAAGCTCGAACTGCCGGCGGGTCCAGAACGCCGCCTGCTCCGCACTCGTGTTGAAACTCGTCGGCTCGAACAGCACCGCGAAGTCATGGTTGCCCATCAACGCGAACCGGCAATGCTCGATCACCATGTCCAGGCTCGCCAGCGGGTCGGGCCCGTAGCCGATGATGTCGCCGAGGCAGTAGACGTCGTCGACGCCGCGCGCTTTGATGTCGGCCAGCACGACGCGCAACGCGTCTGCGTTGCCGTGGATATCGCTGATGAGGGCGAAGCTGCTCATAGATCGCGTATCTTAGCCCGAATCGCCGGGCGGGACACGTCGGCCGGGCGGATGATCAATTCGCCACCGTAAGCAACCAAGCGACCACCAGCAGATTGGCGGCGATCGGAAAAAGCATGATCCCCCCCTGCACGCCGCGCGGCAGCCGACAGAACGGCCGGCGAAACCCCAGCGCCACCACCGCCAGCGGAATCGCCGCCAGCACATAGAGGTAGCAGAGCCACCCTCCCAAGTGGAATCCCGGCCCGCGCGGCGGCCCCTCCATCATCGTGATGATCGCCACGAACACCCCCGGCCCCGCCGCGAGGCACAAGCTCACCACCAGCGCCACCCACGCCGCAATAAACGGCTCCGCCAGCGACACCCCCAGCTTCAACCGCTGACCACACTCCGGGCAACTCTCGCTCGTCAGCCCGCGCAGGTTGTACCGACACGACGGGCAGGTCACCTCCCGCATCGCCACGAACACCCGCAGATGATGCGCATCACTCCACCGGCTCGGCTCGTCGGCCGGCGCGGACGTGGACGTTTCGACAGGGGCGGGGGCAGGTTCAGTCATGTCGCAAAGTCTCCCGGTGAGATGACGGCTACTTGAGCAGTTGGTCACCCGAAGCCCACGGTGTCCCACCGTGGGCCTCCTGCGTCAAACAGAATGTGGACTATATTAACCGCTCGTGACTCCGCCGCCGCCCCAATCCGCCGCGCCGCAGCGCCTGCTGATCGTCCGCCCCTCCGCGCTGGGCGACGTCAGCCGTACCGTGCCCGCGCTCGTCACGCTCCGCCAGCACCACCCCGACGCACAGATCGACTGGCTGGTCAACGCCGGCTTCGTCGACGCCGTCCGCCATCACCCGATGCTCGACCGCGTCATCCCCTTCGACCGCGCCGCCCTGCACATGGCCGGCCTGCGCCCCGCCGCCACCCGCGCCGCCCTGGCGCTGCGCCGGCAACTGCGCGACGCCCGATACGACACCGTCTACGACCTGCAAGGCCTCTTCCGCTCCGGCCTGCTCACGTGGGCCACCCGCGCCCCCCGCCGCGTCGGCTTCGCCAACGCCCGCGAACTGGGCCACCTCGGCTACAACGTCAAACATCCCGTCAACGAATCGCTGCACACCGTCGACCGCATGCTCGCCCTGCTCGAAGCCGACGGCCTCACCCCCAGCCATGACATGCGGATCTACCTCGGCGACGACGACCAGCAATGGCTCGCCCGCTTTCTCGACGAGCATCGCCTCGCCCCGCAAGGCTACGCCTGCCTCGCCCCCACCGCCCGCTGGCTGAGCAAGTGCTGGCCCGCCGAACGGTATGCCGAGATCGCCACGCGGTTGCTCGACAGCGGGCTCGGCGGTGACCGGCTGATCGTGCTCGCCGCGCCCTCCGAAGGCGCGCAGGTGCGGGCCTTGCTCGACGCCCTGCCCGCCGCGGCGCGCGAGCGCGTACTCGTGCCCGGCACGAGCGTCGGGCAGTTGATGGCGCTGCTCAGCGCCACCCGCCTGCTGGTGGGCAACGACTCGGCGGCGCTGCATATCGCCGTGGGCTTCAACCGCCCGGCGGTGGCGGTGTTCGGCCCGACGGACCCGGCCCTGGTCGGCCCCTACCGGCGCGAAGCCTCCGTCGTGCAACCCCCCGGCGCGCCGGACGACGCTCGCCACAACTACCGCGATCACGATGATCAGACCCTCATCGCCCGCGTCCCGGTCGACGCCGTCTGGCGGCGCGTGCAGGCGGAAGCCAACCGCACACCGGCGGGGTAGCGCCCTGGCCCGCCAGCACTTCGCCTCACCGGCGACGGGCGAGCAGCAGCGTGTAGTCGTCGCCCGCCATCCGGCCGGCCTCGACCTGGTGCACGTAGGCCATCACGTCATCCGCCACCGCGGCGGCGCTGCGCGATTCGGCCGCGGCGAAGATGTGGCGCAGGCGTTCACCCAGGCCGTCGATGCCCAGCATCTGGCCCGCGCCGTCGCTCAACTCGCTCAACCCGTCGCTGTAGACCGCCAGCCAGTGGCCCGGCTCGATGCGATCGCATGACACCGCCAGTTCATCGGGCACCAGGCCCAGGGGGAGGTTCAGCCCCGCGTCGAGTTGACGCAAATTGCCCGTGGGCGAGACGACGAACGTCGGCGGGTGGCCGGCGTTGATGTACGCAAGCTCCCCGGTGGCCGGGTCCACGATCAGCGCCGCCATGGTGACGAACGAGCCGTCCGGCAACGTCTCGATCAGGTGGCTGTTGAGGTTCTGCATGAGTTGCGGCAACGTCGCCCCCGCCCGCACCGCCGCGTGCACCATCGCATGCACCGAGGTCGTCGTCAGCGCCGCCTGCATGCCCTTGCCGCAGACGTCGGCGACCGCCAGCAGCGTTCGGCCGTCCGGCAGCGGCACAATGTCCGCGTAGTCGCCCCCGACCCACCGACAAGGCTCGAACGCAATCGCCGTCTCCAGCCCCGGCACGGCCTGGCGGCGCGGCACGAGACGCAACTGCAGCCGGCGGGCCTGCTCCAACTCACGCTCGATCGCCGCCAGCGCCGCGCCCTGCCGTCGACCGGTCCAGGCAAGCTCGGCCTGCTGGTACTGCTTCACCGCCAACGCCACCAGCGCCAGCCACTCGCCCGTGGCATGCGTCGGCGGCAACGCAACGTAGAGCACCGCCATCGCATCGGCCGCGCGATCCATCGCCACCGGGCAGGCGATCGCCGCCATCGGCTTGCGCTCCGCGGCCAGGGAAAGCTCCAGCGCGGGCGCTGCGCCCCCGGCCCCGGCGCGACGGACGTTGCTGGCCATCGTCGGCTCGCCCGTGTCGCGCACCACGCTCAGCAGCGTGCGCGAAAAATAGGGCGACGCCTCCGGCTGGCCCGGCGGCTGCTGCACGGGGCAGAGCAGGGTGTGATCCGTCAGCTCAGGCTTGGATGCGCCAGCCGTTGGCAGCCGCACCACCACCGCCGCGCTGGCGTGGAAGTCATCGCCCACCATCAGCCGGCATAGCGCGTCGCGCCGCTGGTCGTCGGACTCGGTGTTGATCAGCTCCGAGCCGAACGCGCTCAGCAGCGCGAGATGGGCGGTGGAGACGCGCGGCGGCTCGACCTCGCGGAGGAGGCTCACCCCGGCGGCATCGTCGGCGGCGGGCGCGGGGCCGGGCCGGGTGGCAGCCGCGGCGACCGTGGGCGAAGAGCCGTGGTTGGCCGTGGGCGATTCGTCTTCCAGCGTCAGCGTGTACGTGTCGATCTGAATGCAGTCGCCCGGCTCGAGCGGTGCGTGAGTGGTGCGCTGGCCGTTGACGTACGTGCCGTTGTGGCTGTCGTGATCGCGCACGCACCACCGGCCGGCCGTGTCGCGGGTGAGCGTGGCGTGGTGGCGGGAGACGGCGGGACTGTCCAGTTGCAGGTCCGTCGTCGCCGATCGGCCGATCGTCAACCCGTCATGCAACGCGACGCGGTGCGAAGCGCCCGCGCCGTCGTCGACTTGAAGGTAGCTCTCACGGGTGACAGTCATGTTGCTTTGCCGGTTCCTGTGGGGAGCTATCAGCCTTTAGCTATTAGCTTTTAGCCAGCGCGTTCCATCCGATCGCCCTGTCTCCGGCTGATAGCTCATAGCTAAAGGCTGATAGCTGATAGCGAAACCTCATGAACGCCGCCCCACCCAGATGCCCGCCCATGCCAGCAGCACGCCCAGGGCCAGCGTCAACTCGACCGCGCTGAACTGCTGGAGCGAAGGGATCGGCAGCAGCGGGGCCAGAAGCAGAAACAGCACCGCCGGCACCATCCACAACGTCACCTTTCGGCCGCCGAAGAAAACCGACATCGCCAGCACCAGCCCCGCCAGCCCCGTCGCATGCGTGCACAGCCAGGGCGCGATCTCGATCGGCAGCCATGCCCGCTCCAACGGCGGCGGCTGCTGGTTGATCAACGCGCGGCCGTGCGCGAAAAGCGATCGCCCTTCTTCCAGTGGCTGGAGCAACCCCTGATCCCTCAGCCAGGTGACATACACCATCAGCAGCACAGCCCCCGCCGCCAGCCGGCTCCGCGCGCCGGGCACCAGCCGGATCAGGCGTCTGCCCAACCCCGGCCGCGTCGGCCGATCCACCTGCTCCGCCGCCTTCGCCGCGGCGCCCTGCCAGTCGCCGGTCTGCTTGTAATGCTCGGCCCGCGCGATCATGCTATGGCTGACCGTCTCCGCCTCCCAGCGCGCTTCCCACTCGGTCTTGCCTTCGGCGCGGGCCCGGCGAACCTCGATGCGATGCAGCAGCTTCTGCCGCCTCGCCTGCTCACGCTGTTCCTCCCGGCGGTCGATCCACTGGATCAACCCGTCACGCCACGCGCCATACTTGCGGCGCGGCCGGCCCTGGTCGTCCGTGCCCCAGTGCCGGCGGGCGATGAGCTTGGCCTCGTAGCCGAACAGCGTCTCGTAAAACGCCTCCCACTGCCGGCCGCTGTAGCGGCAGACGAACCGCCGCACCGCCTCCTCCTCCAGCCCGCGCAGACGCAATTGCTTGAGCATCTGCCGCACCGCCGCCACATGCGGCTCGCGCTGCCGCGCGACCGGCCAGTCGACGCCGAAGTAAAACAGCGCCGCCAGCGCCATCCCCCCCGCCAGCGTTCCGAGCATCAGCAGGTGCAGGTCCAGCAGCACCAGCACCCCCACCAGCGCCGCCAGCACGATCGGCCAGAACACCCAGTCGCGCACGCTCACCCCCAGCACAAGCTGACGCACCTTCCCCGCCACCGCCGTCTTCTCCAGCACGCCCGTCAACACCGCATAGCTGACGACCGTAAACAGCCACAGCCCGGCGGCGAGAATCACCCACGTCGGCCGACTGGCCACCAGCCCCCACCCCGCCACCGCCATGCACGCCACGGAAAAGGCGATCACCAGCGCCCGCCGCACCTGCGCCAACGGCGAGGCGTAAAACCCCTGCACCGCTTCCTCCAGCGTGCGGGCGTGCTCCTCGCGCGGCGTGAACGGCCCGGCGGCGATGCCCAGGAACCGCTCAAGCTGCTCGATCACGTCGCGCATGCTCGCCAGCCGATCGTCCGGCGACTTGGCGACCATCTTCAAGATGATCTGCGACACGGCCGGCGGCACACGCCTGGCGACCTGCTCCGGCGGAACCACCGTCTCCGTGGCGTGCTTGCTCATCACCTCCTCGGCGGTGTTGCCCTGGAACACCGGCCGGCCGGTGACCAGCGCGTAGAACGTGCAGCCCAGCGAGTAGATGTCCGCCCGGGCGTCGACCTGGCTCGGGTCGGTGATCTGCTCCGGCGCGATATAGGCCGGCGTGCCCATCGTCGTCGGCGACGTCAGCGCCGAGGATGTCGTGCCCGGATGCGCCGGCCCGCCGGCGCGGGTCAGGCCCGACTCGTCGGCGGTCTTGACCAGCCCCAGGTCGGCGACCTTCACCACGCCTTCGTCGTTGATCAGCAGGTTGGCGGGCTTGATGTCGCGGTGGACCATGCCGTGGTCGTGGGCGAAGCGCAGGCCGCGGGCGGCGTGCAGGATGTAGCCCGCCGCCTGCTCGACATCGAGCTTGCCCGTCTCGGCGATCAGGTCGGCGAGCGATCGGCCGTCGACGTATTCCATGCTGAAAAAATGCGTCTCCGCATCGTCACCGATGTCGTGGATCTGCACCACGTTGTGATGCGTGAGCTGCGCCGCGGCGAACGCTTCGCGCGTGAAGCGGGAGAGGAAGACGGGGTCGCCCGCCCATTCGGGGTTGATCGTCTTGATCGCCACCAGCCGGTCCAGCGACAACTGCCGGGCGAGGTAGACCGAGCCCATGCCGCCGCGGCCGAGCAGTTCGGTCAGCTCGTAGCCGTCGAGCCGGGCGGGCAATTCGATCGCCGCGACGACCGAGGCGGGGGGCTGTGCGAACGTGGCGCGGGTGCGGGTGACGTCGGCCTGTGCCGCCCCTTGATGGCTCACGGTTTGATGGCCGACGTTCGACGCACGCGACGCCGGCGCCTCGGCCTGAGCGGTCACCGTGGCGTCACCCGAGCCGTCATGCCGCCCGCTGACCGGCGGCGGCCCGGCGACGGTGACCGCCCCGTCAGGCCCCGGCTCCGCCGGCGATGCGCCGGCCGCCACGGCCTGTTGCGCCGACGCCGGCGCGAGACGCTCCAGCCCGCGCACCGGCGCCAGCGTCTCCAGCGATTCGCCCAGCAGCACCAGGCGGTGGTGGTCGACCAGCGCCACGACCATCACGAAGTTCTGCTTGCACTGCGGGCAGGCCGGCCGATAGCCGCCGGGCTTCGCGCCCTTGATGACGATGTGATAGCGGCAGGATGGACAGTGAATCTCCACAGAATGTTCCAGCACGGCGGCGTGCATGCCTCGGGGGATGCCGGCGAATCACTTCCTACTGAGCCTTGGGCCGTCAGCTTTCAGCGATTAGCCAGCGACAAGCCGAACGGACGGGAGATTCTGGCTGAAGGCTTAAAGCTGATGGCTCAAGGCTCAATAAAACGAAGCGTCGAAATGCTGCTGCCGACACCCGCGGCTGACGGCCACCCGACAGGCATCCTCAAGATTACCGCAGCCGCTGCCGCGCTCCAAGGAAAAACCGGGGGCGGGCAGGGTAAGCGCATTTGGCCATTCCTCAGGTGGGGCGGGGTTCACTTGCAAAGTGGGGCACGCCCCGCGCCCCCGGCCAGGCGACATTGCCGACTGATCCGGATATTCTGTGACTCCATCTGCCCGCCCGACCGCCGGTGACGCCGGCGCGGCAGTGGGCGACCATCTTCACAAGGGGACCGCCATGACCGAATCCGCTTTGCCCGACACCGCCCCCACGGCCCCGCCGACGGACCGCAGCGATTACGTCGCCCCGCCGCCGCACCGCACCTGGCCGACGGCGATCGGCATCATCGCGATCATCTTCGGCAGCCTCGGCGCGCTGGGCGCGTTGTGGGGCGCGGCCGCGCCGTTTCTCATGGAATGGCTGTTCGACGCCATGGGCTTGCAGCAGGCCGAGGTGCAGGCGCAGCTCGAGATCATGCGGTCGCTGCTGTGGTGGAGCGTATCGTTCAGCCTGGTGAGTCTGCTGCTGGCGTTGCTGCTGCTGATGGCGGGCGTTCAGCTTATCCGTCGCCGACGGCAGGCCGGGGCGCTTTGTTGGTGGTGGGCGGTGCTCAAGATGGCGCTGGTCGTGGGCGGGGTCGCGCTGGGCTACGTGGCGCAGCAGCAACAGATGGAATTGATGACCGCTCAGCAGCAATCGCATCAGCAGATGGCCGGGGCCGTGAGCGAGGCGATGGCGCTGTTCAACATCGCGATCGGCCTGGCATGGGGCTGGGCGCTGCCGGTGTTCATGCTCATCTGGTTCAGCCGCCGGTCGGTCAAAGCGGACGTGGCAAGCTGGCGGTGATCGCACGCGCGAGGACGGCCGAGCATGAAATGCACCACCTGCGACTATCGGCTCTGGAACCTGCGCAGCCAGAGCTGCCCGGAGTGCGGGACGCCGTTCCGCTCCAGCGAGCATGAGTTCGCGCCCAACACCGTCGCGTTCTGCTGTCCGCGTTGCGACCAGGCCTACTACGGCCGGGACGAGCGGGGCCACCTCACGCCGCGGCAGTTCACCTGCGTGACCTGCGGCGAAGCGCTGGACATGGATCGCATGGTGCTCCGCCCGGCGAGCGACCTCGACGAGCAGCAAACCCTCCCGGACCGCAACCCCTGGGCCAGCCGTGCCGACGGCCGCTGGCTGGCCGCCTGGTGGGGCACGGTGGTCGCCGCCATGGGCCGGCCTGGCCGGCTGCTGCGCGTCACGCCACGCGCCGACGCGGGCAACGCCTGGAGCTTCGCCGCGATCACGCTGTTCGTCACCACGCTGGTCACCGCCGCCAGCCTCTTCCTGGTGCTGATGGTGCCGCTGATGCTCAGCGGGCCCCACGCCGGCGGAGCCGACATCCTGATGCCACTGGCGTTCATGGTGATCGGGCAGGTGACGGTCACGCTGGTCATGGTGCTCGCGTGGGGGCTGGTGACCCATGGCATCCTGCGCGTGGGTGGTGCGCCGGCGGCGGGCCTCGGCCGGACGTACCAGGCGCTCTGCTACACGCATGGCGTTACGCTCGTCAGTGCCGTGCCCTGCATCGGCTTCTACCTCGCCGGCCCGGCCTGGATCTGGTGGGCGGTCGGCTCGGTGTTCGCCGTCAAGGAAGCCCAGCAGGTCCCCAGCGGCCGCGCGGTCGTCGCCGTCCTCGCCCTGCCCGCCGCGCTGACGGCAGGCCTCTGCGCACTGCTCGCTTACGGCATGGTCATGGCGTTCGTCGGCTTCAATGCCGTCTCCTCCGCCAACATGAGCTTCGGTCCCAGCCTGGACATGCAAAGCGCCCTCCAACTCGCCGCCCACCAACACGCCGGCCGACCACCCGAACACGCCAGCGAACTGCTGCAACAGAACATGCTGAGTCCCGACGCGTTCATCGATTTCTTCGGCCCCTCCGGCACCCGCCTGGCCGACGTGCCGGTGGGATCGCACAACCTGGATGCCTGGCCCATGCTCAGCCTCGCCGAACGCCGCGCCGCCATCAACGACGCCACCGCGGCGCTGGGGCCCAACGATGAGCCGTACCGCTTTGGCGATTACGTCTTCACCTATCGCGGCCTGAACCTGCATCAGGACGCCGGCGACCTCTGGATCGCGATCCGCTATCACGATCCGGACCACAACCCCAGCCCGGGCCAGATCCACGTGCTGCGGATCGACGGGGCGACCGTCCAGCTTTCAGACGCCGCCTTCCAGCAGGCGCTGCAACAGCAGAACCAGCAGCGCGCCGCTCTCGGCCTCCCGCCGATCCCCGACCCCGCCACCCTCCGGACGCCGTGAGCCCCACGCTTTGGTCGTGGGTCAGTCTGAATTTTTTGATCTTCAGTGGGGCGGGCGAGACGCTTGCGCACACCGCTCGAGCGCCTCGCCCGTCTTATAGAGATGCGCTGTTTTTCACCAACCCGCCCCCACCCCGCCCCCGCCGCGCCAGGCTTCGGCGCCACGCGGCGCGCGACCGCCCCCTGCCGCCCCCTGTCACGCCCGGGACCGCGGCAACTGCGAGTAACCATCTCACGCACCATGTTTTCGAAGCATCCGCACGGCTCAACGCGACTGACACCCTCTCCGGGGGTGCCCCAGCATGTAACCGACTTGTTTTACTGCGGTTACTGCGTTTAATGGAGGCCAGGACGGGGGGGGGGGGGGGGGGGCGCGGGGGGGGGGGGTGGGGGGGGGGGCGCGGGGGGGGGGGGGGGGGGGGGGGCCGGTCACCGCGGCGCGGGGTTCAGGCGGCGTCGCCGGGGGCGGGGGCGGCGGCGGCGGAAGGCAAGGCATGCAGGAGGAAGCGTTGCCAGTTGCCGTGGAAGAAGCGAGCGACGTCGTCGTCGGTGAAACCGCGTTCGGCCATGAGCGGGCCGAGCTTGTGCAGATCGCTGTAGACGTCGAGCCCGGCGGGCGCAGCTTCAACGCCGAAGCCGCCGTCGAGGTCGGTGCCCAGCGCCACGTGATCGGCCGAGCCGGCGAGCTGGCAGATGTGGTCGACGTGCTCGATGACGTGCCGAAGCTGGACGGCCGAGCGGGGCGGATCGCCGTCGGCCAACCAGCGGATCATGCCCTTGTACATCGGCAGGCCGATGACGCCGTCGCGTTCGATGATGAGCTTCAGTTGCGAGTCGGTGAACTGGCGTGGCGTGTTGGCGAGGGCGCGGCAGTTGGTGTGGCTGGCGCAGACGGGGCCGTGGAAGCAGTCGAGGGCCTGGTGGAAGCTGGTGTCGGCGAGGTGGGAGAGGTCCAGCGCGATCGGGAGCTTGTTGGCGCGTTTGAGCAGGTCACGGCCGAGCGGAGTGAGCGGGCCGTCCTGCTCGGGGCTGGCGGGATCGCGCGAGGGGGTGCCGGCGGCGTAGCGGCTGTGGCCGTAGTGGGCGAGGGCGAGCATTCGCAGGCCCTGGTCGTACCAGTGGGTGAGCTGTTCGGGGCTGACGATGGGGTCGGCGCCTTCCATGAGCAGCACGAGGCCGAGGGGGCGGGGCTTGGGGATGGGAGGCAGCACGGTCTGCCACTGGGCGAGGTGGGCCTGGAGAGCTTCGCGGGTGGTGATGATGCGCAGGTGGCCTTGCGCTTCGAGCAGGCGGTAGTAGGCGAGTTGGCCCTGGGCGGCGGCGTAGGCCATGCTCGGGGCGGGGTAGTCGAGGTCGATGCGCATCAGGGGGCGCGACGGATCGACCCAGGGTTTGCAGCGCATGATGAGCGTGCCGACGATCAACGCCACGCCCGCCGCATGCAGTTCGGGCAGGCTGACGGTGGCGATGCCACGGTCGTCAGCGACGCCGCGCTTCTCACGCTCGCGCAGCTCGGCGACGCTGAGCAATTGATCGCGCTCGTAGAGCAGCGCGTTCATGGCGACGTCGAGATGGCCGTCGATCATCAAAGGCATAGGACGACCAAGTGTAGCGGCATGCGGCCCGGGAACCAGCGCTCCCCAACGCCCGCCCCTGAGCAGCGCCGCGACGAAGGGCGGGATGAGAGGGCAATTCACAATGAACAATGGACAAATCGGCACGTTGTGAATTGTTCATTGTGAATTGCGAGTTGCTCCCCCGTCCGCGGGCTTCAGGTCGGCAACAGGTAATGCGAAGCGAGGTCGGCGTACGCCTTCGCCTGCGCGTCGGCCCATGCGGCGTCGCGGCCGAGTTCCTCGGCCATGCAGTGGGCGACCCGCGGTGCCGCCGCGATGCTCGCCCGGGCGTCCAGCAGCAGGGCGCGGGTGCGGCGGGCGAGCACGTCTTCCACGGTGCGCGCCATTTCGTGCCGGACGGCCCAGGCCACCTCGCCCATGCGGTATGGCAGGTTCGGGTGCAGCGGTTCGTCGAAGCGCGGGTCGCTGTCGATCAGGTCGCGGACGGCCGGGGCGTCGGAGCCGTACATCGCCAGGGCGTCGAACTGACTGGCGTGCGGGTGATGGCCGTGGATGGGCAGGTCGCGGGTGACGCACGGCTGCATGTCCAGCCCGGCGAGGGAGGCGGCCTGTTCGACGGTGTCCTCGGCCATCTTGCGGTAGGTCGTCCACTTGCCGCCGGCGATGGTGACCAGGCCCGCTTCGGAAATGTGGATCGTGTGGTCGCGCGAGATCACCGCCGTCCGCTTCGCCCGGCCGCCCGGCGCGGCGACCAGCGGCCGAAGCCCGGCGAAGACGCTGAGCACGTCGCCCGGCTCCGGATCATTGACCAGATAACGACCGGCATGGGTGAGCAGAAAATCAATCTCCGCCTGCAACGGGCGCGGCTCGAGCGGCGTGTCGTCCACAGCCGTGTCCGTCGTGCCCACCATCACCCGGCCAAGCCAGGGAATGGCGAACAGCACGCGCCCGTCATCCGTGTGCGGCACCATGATCGCCGCGTCGCCCGGCAAAAAGGAGCGGTCGAGCACAATGTGCGCGCCCTGGCTGGGGCGGATCATGGTCGGCGCGTCGGGATCGTCCATCTGCCGCACCGCGTCGGTGTAGACGCCCGTGGCATTGATCACGACCCGCGCGGCGAGGTCGTAGCGCTGCCCGGATTCCACGTCGACGGCGGCGACGCCCGTGATCACCCCGGCCGACTTGGTCAACCCGGTGACGCGGACGTAGTTGAGGATGGCGGCCCCCTGCTCGGCGGCGGTCTGGGCGAGGTTGACGGCCAGGCGGGCGTCGTCGAACTGGCCGTCGTAGTAGATCACGCCGCCGCGCAGGCCCTGGGTTTCGATGGTGGGGATCTGTTCGAGCGTCTGCGTGCGCGAGAGCGTGCGCGATCGGCCGAAGCCCATCTTGCCCGCCATCATGTCATAGATGCGCAGGCCGACGCCGTAGAAAGGCTTGTCCCACCAGTCGTAATTGGGCACGACGAAGGGCAGGTCGTGGACGAGGTGCGGGGCGTTGCGTCGCATCAGTCCGCGTTCGCGCAGGGCTTCGAGCACGAGTGCGACGTTGCCCTGCTGGAGATAGCGGACGCCGCCGTGGGCGAGTTTGGTGGATCGCGACGAGGTGCCCTTGGCAAAGTCGCTCTGCTCCAGCAGTAGGGTGCGGTGGCCCCGGCTGGCGGCGTCGATGGCCACGCCCAGGCCCGTCGCCCCGCCGCCGACGACGATGAAGTCCCACGGGCCGTCCGCCTGTTCGATCCGCCGAAGCATGTCTGCACGCGTCATGGCGTCCACTTTCATCGGTTCGCGTCGCCCGGGCAGCATAGCACGGACCTGCCGATGTCCGGGGCAACGGCGTCTGACCGGTGGCGGGAAACGGGGGTGGCGCCGCGCGGGGCGTTAAGATGGGGAATTTATAGGGATTACCCGGCCCAATCGCTACAAACGCTACAATCGACACACAAGCAAGTCCTGTGTCAACATTCGATTAGCGAATGTTCAAAGAGCGGGATTTCCTTGACAACATCCAAGTCGGTGGTATCTTCGTAGAGTGAGATGAGGGGGTTGAGGAAGCAGCGGGAGAAGCGGGGGGTTCACTTTTCTGAACATCACCGTTTCTGCTTAACCAGATATACCCCACGGGTCTGCGACGTCGTCGCCCCGCCCTGAAGCCGCGATGGTGGATTGTGGCTGCTTTTATCGGGCGAAACCGGCGCGACGCGGGAAACGGAATGGCACTTGATGGCCGACGCAAACAGGCTGGCGCCGGCCCCTGAAAGGGGGATGCCCGAGCAATGTTGAAATAATCACGTACCGTCATCGAACAAAATGGCATGAACGCACGTGCGTTCAACGCCGAACGACCTGACGCTTGTATCGACCATCGATACACAGCACCTGAAACTTTTTTTGGGAGAAAACTCCAGATGTTTACGCAGTTCACAAAAATGATTGGCTCGACCACCCTCGCCCTGGGCATGACCCTCGGCGCCGGCACCGCCGCTCAGGCGGAATCCGTGCTGGACATCGACATCAACACCATCACGGCCACTTACAACGACGCCGACTTGGGCCCGTCGCCGTTCTCCACCAACGCGACCGGCACGATCGAGTTCACCAAGAACTCCAACTCGATCCTGGCCGGCATGGAGATCGACCATGGCTCCGTAGGCATCCCCAGCTCGTTGCTGAAGGACATCACCGGCGAGCTGAACCTGATCAACGGCGTCGTGCAGAGCGGCTTCATCAACATCGAAGCGTGGAACGACGGCACTGAAACCACGTATGGCACTTACAACGCCGACCTGAGCGCGGCGAGCCAGGCTGTTGACAGTGGCAGTTCGCTGGACTTCTTCGTCTTCGCCAACTCCACCGGCGGCTTCCTGGATGACACCTTCGCCGGTGTGGACGTGTCCACGTGGCAAGGCACCGACTATCCCGGTTCGATCGTGATCTTCCGTTTCCGCCCCAACTCGCAGGGCGTTGACAACTCCACGGACACCGACGTCACCGTCGTGGTCCCCACCCCCGCCGCGGCGCTCGCCGGCCTGCCCATGCTGGGTGTGCTCGGCCTCGCCTACGCCATCCGCCGCCGTCGCATGAACGCTGCCTGATCCACCATCAGCAGCATGCGACCAAGGCATCCCAAAGGATGCAGACCCACAAAGGGGCGCCCCACGGCGCCCCTTTGTTCGTTTGCGTATCCGCCGTCGTGCCTGACCATCCCCCGCCACGCGCCCTGACTGACGCCCTGCGGTTGCAGACCACAAAAGCGTGGAGCGGAAGTTGAACCCATAATCGGGCACGGATGCTGAAACGCCAGAAGGACGGGAAGAGAAAGTCAGGTCGCGTGTCGGCAAGCAGCAACACTCCAACGGCGTCGGCCACCGCGTCGCTGATCCCGCGCGGCAGGCGACTGCTCTGGGCCTGGGCCCGGGAGGCGGAACGGTGGTGGTACGACCTGCCGGGGCAGCCGGGCCTGGGGTGCTACGGCACCGGCTACGCGCATTGGGGCGTACAGACCAACCAGAAGTACGTCGCGGCGATGGCGGCGCTGGCGGCGTCCGACCCGGCGACGCCTGACGCCAGTGATCGGCAGTGGGCGATTGAGCGGGCGTTGGCCGCGTTGCGATTCTGCCTTGCCACGCACCGCAGCAGTCCGGGCGACGTCCACTGCCCCGACGGCAGCCGATGGGGGCAGACGTGGATCAGCGCGTTGGGCCTGGAGCGCATGATGCATGGCGTCGCCTGCCTTTCGCCGCACCTGACCGAGGCGGACGGCGAGGCGATCCGCCGCGTCATGGTCAGCGAGGCGGACTGGCTTTTGACCGACTACCGCCGCGGCAAGAAACCGGGCATCCAGGCCGATCCGTGGGCGAGTTCCGACAAGAACGATGGCGAATCCAACCTCTGGAACGGCGCGTTCCTCTGGCGGACGGCCGAACGCTACCCGGACCACCCCCACGCCGACGCCTGGCGCGACCGGGGCCACGCCTTCCTGGTCAACGGCGTCAGCATCGCGGCCGACGCTGTCAGCGAAACCGTCTACGACGGGCGAAAGGTCCGCGACCTGCACGTCGGCGCCAACTTCTTCCCGCACTACGCATTCGATCACCACGGCTACTTCAACGTCGGTTACATGGCGATCTGCGCCAGCAACGCCGCGATCCTGCATTTCGACCTCAAGGCGGCGGGGCTCGCGTCGCCCGATGCGTTGCACCATCACCAGGCGGACCTCTGGCAGGTGCTGCGCCGACTGATTTTCAGTGACGGCCGGCTCGCCCGCGTCGGCGGCGACTCGCGGGTCCGGTACGGCTACTGCCAGGAGTTCCTGCTGCCGACGCTGCTCTATGCCGCGGACCACCTGCGCGACGCGCAGGCCATGCAACTCGCTGACCGGCAGCTTGCGTTGATCGAAACCGAAGCGGCGACCAACGACGACGGCAGCTTCTACGGCCGCCGGCTCGACTGGCTGCGCCACAGCAGCCTCTACTACTACCTGCGTCTCGAGTCCGACCGCGCCAGCGCGCTGGGGATGCTGCTGCACGACCTGCCGCTGCTGGAAACGAACGTCGAGCAGGCCAGGGATGTCGGTGATCACGAAGCGTCGGTCGCCGGTGGCTGGGCCGAGCCAACATATGGGGCGGTGTTTCATCGCACGGTCACCCGGCTGGCTTCGTTTACCTGGCGGGCGCATGGGCTGGCGCAAGGAATGTGCCAGCCGCCGGATGATGGGGCGCTGGCCGAGTGGTCGAACAACCTCGCCGGCGGCGTGTGGTTTGAAGGCGGCGACGGGCGGATGCCCGGCGATGCGGGACATCATCGCCGGCTGCTGCGCCATCACCTCGAAAGTTTCGAAGGCGGGTTCGTCACCTGCGGCGCGATCATGGAAGGCGTGAACCTGAGAATACCCGACGGCTGGACGGGCACGGACCGGGCGGTACACCAGATCGCCTTCGCCGCCTTGCCGGACGGGCACACGGTCGTGGGACTTCAATACTGTCGGATGCTCGAACATCGCCACTGCGTCACCGCAATCAAGGGCCTGCACCTGAACCTGCCCAACGATCTGCTCAACGGCAATGCCCGCACGCTGCACACACCCGCCGGCCCGGTGCGCCTGACCGCGCCGCCGGCGCAGGACGAATGCCTTGATCTGGGGCACGCCTGGCTGGTCGTGGATGAGCGGGTCGGCGTGGTCGGCCTGTACGGGGGCGCGGGGATCGTGATCGACCGCAGCCGGGACCGGCGCGGCGGTCCGTATCGCAGTTTATTCGTGGATCAGATCTGCTGGCCGCACCAGGTGGGCGCGCGGCCGGTGGAGTCGGGCGCGGTGGTGCTGGACGCGGGATGGGCGGTGCTCGCCAGCGCGGGCGTCGATGAAACGGCGCACGCGGCGCAGCACAGCCGGGCGTTGCCGCGGGCCTCGGCCGGCGAGGCGGTGCGCGGCGTCGTGGTGCGCGGTCAGGACGGGCGGGTGTATCACGTGCTCGCCAACTTCAGTGACGAACCAGCCGACGTGCCAGCCGCGGGTCGGCAGGTGCAGCTCAAGCCGTCGCAGGCGGTCGTGATCTGACAGCGGTCGCCGTCGTCCGCGAGGCATCACCGTCAGGTGGCGACGTGGGGGATCGCGGTCGCGGGTCTTGTGCGCTGCTGGAAGCGTCAACTGGTCGCGGACATGCTCCCGCGGATCTGCTCGAGGAGCGTTTCCACCGGTTCGCCTTTGCTCACATAAGCGAGGGCGCCCGCCTGCTGCATGACTTGCGCCATGTCCGAGTCGCTGTACATCGAGAGACCGATCACCTTCATGTCGGGCAACTCACGGCTGAGACGCAAGGTGGCGTCAAAGCCGTTCAACCGCGGCATGACGACGTCCATGAGGACCACGTCCGGCTGAAGCTGGTGGGCCAGTGCGAGGGCCTGCTCCCCATCGCCGGCCTGGCCGATCACTTTGATGTCCGCGTGGTCGGCCAGCGTTCGCGCCAGCCCCTGCCGCATGACGGCATGGTCATCGACCAGCAGCACGCGGATGGGTCGCCCCGGGAAAGGCGGGCGAGTCGGCGTTGATGCATCGTCGGTGTTCGCAGGCGAAGCGGATGAGCCGTTCATGCGAATGGCGTCCGCGCCCGGGCTCTCGTCCACGGCATGCCGCGGCGCGGTCAGGATGATGCGGCACCCACGGCCTGGGGCGGCGTCCACCTCCAGCGTGCCGCCGATGAGCCGGATACGCTCCCGCAGGTGGATCAGGCCGAAGGCGCTCGCGGAGGCGGCATCGCGATCCAGTGTCTGCGGGTCGAAGCCAACGCCTTCGTCGGTCACCGTGATGCGCAGGTGGCCGTTCTCGCCGGTCATCGTCAACCGCGCTTCGTTGACCTTGGCGTGCTTGGTGACGTTGAACAGCAGTTCCCGCACGGCATGGAAGAGCATGAACCGGACCGGGTCCGTACCGGGCTCGGCTTCCGGGTCGATCTCGGTCGCGACATGCAGGTTGTACTTCTGCTTCATCCAGTTGGCCAGCCAGGAGAGGCTGGCGCTCAACCCCACGTCCATCAGCACCGGCGGGCTGAGTTCGATGGTCAAAGTGCGTGAGACGTCCATCGCCTGATCGAGCAGGGTCTGAACCGTCTCCTGCTGGTCCTGCAGTGCGCTGGGGGTGAGGCTTTCGACGTACATTTTAATGCTGACCAGGATCTGCTGGAGGTGGTCATGCAGCAGCCGGGAGATGCGGGACCGCTCGCTCTGCTCGGCCTGGCTGAGTTGCCGGGCCAGCGCCTGGAGGCGTGCGGCCTTTTCCTCCAATTGCTCATGCAGCTTCTGGCGTTCGAGGCTGTAGCGGATGCAGCGTTCCAGATGCATGGCATCCAGCCGATCCTTGATCAGGTAGTCGGCGGCGCCGGCTTCCATCGCCCGCACGTCCATTTCGTGATCCTTCAACCCGGTCAGGATGATCATCGGCGCCCGGCAACCGTGCGCGACGGCCGCGCGCATGAGCTGGAGCCCGTCATGGCCGTTGAGGCGGTAGTCGATCAGGTAGATGTCGTGCTCGCGGCGGCGCATGATCGCCAGGCCCTGCTCGTAGGTGGACGCCCAATCGAGCTGGATCTGCCAGTCTCGAATGTTCGAGATAAGGTAGCGGGTGGCCACGTACGCGTCCTCGTCGTCGTCGACCAACAGAATGGCCAGTTTCGTCCGGTTCATGGGGTCATCCTGGATTTTTCCGGCGGCAACTCCACGATCTCCAGCCAGTAGCGCCCGAAGACGCCGATCGCCTCCACCAATCCTTGAAACGTCACCGGCTTGGTGATGTACGAGTTCACGCCCAGGTTGTAGGACTCCAGCACATCCTGTTCATCGCGAGAGGTGGTCAGCACCACCACGGGAATGCAACGCAAGTCCGGGTTCGACTTGATCTCGGCCAGGGCCTGACGTCCATTCTTACGCGGCATGTTCAGATCCAGCAGGATCAATCCCGGCCGCGGGGCGGCTGCCGACTCGGCGTATCGCCCCGCGCGGTACAGGTAGTCCATCAACTCCTGTCCGTCTTCGACAAAACGCAGATCGTTGACCACCCGGCTTTGCTTGAACGCCCGCTCGGTCATCAGCCGGTCCTCCGGGTCGTCGTCGGCCATCAGCACGGTGACGGTTTTGACCACCTCGCATTCGTTCATGGTTCACTTCCTTGTTCCTGAGCTTGCTCGGCGGGTTGTAAAGGCAAATTGACGATGAAGGTTGAGCCTTCGCCCGGCGTACTCTGGAAGGTGATCGTGCCGCCGTGGCGTTCGGCAATTTTGCGGCAGACCGCCAGGCCGATGCCGGTTCCCGGGTAGGGGCTCCCGCGTCCGTGCAGGCGCCGGAAGGGAACGAACAGTTGGTCCCGGTACTGCGGTTCGATGCCGATGCCGTTGTCCTCGACCCGCAACTCGACGCAGCGCGGCCGGTCGCCGTCGGCCTCGCCCGCCTCGGTGGCGACGGTCTGGGCATACACCTTGATCCGGGGCGGCTCGCCGGGCTTGTGGAACTTCAGGCCGTTGCCGATCAGGTTCTGAAGCAGTTGGCGCATCTGAAGCGAGTCGGCCTGAAGGGTCGGCAGCGCGTCGATCTGCACATGGCCGCCCGTCTCCTCGATTCGTACCTGAAGGTCCGAGACCACTTCCTGCGCCACCTCGTTCAGGTCCACCGGCTCGAACGGCTGCCGCTTGGTCGTGACCCGCGAGTAGGTCAGCAGGCCGCTGATCAAGTCCCGCATGCGACCGGTGGCCGAGCACATTCGCTGAAGGTAGTCCCGGCTTTCCTCGTCCAAGGCCGGGCCGGCATGCGCCTGCAGCATCTCGCTGAAACCTTCCACCTTCCGCAACGGTTCCTGCAGATCGTGCGAGGCGACATAGGCGAACTGCTCCAACTCCTGGTTGGACTGCTTCAGCGCCGCCTCCGCCCGCTTGCGATCGGAAATGTCCCGCAGAATACCGGTGAAGATGAGCTCGGCATCCTGCTCGTGGACGGCGAGGGAGATCTCCACCGGAAACTCCGTCCCGTTTTTGTGCCGGCCGACCAGTTCCAGGGACTTGCCGATCAGGCGCGGTTCCCGCGTTTTCAGGTAACGGTTGAACCCCTGCCAGTGGGGCTCGTGATAACGTTCGGGCATGAGGATGGTCAACGGCTGCCCCACGGCCACCTCCTGGCTGTGGCCGAACATGCGTTCGGCGGCGGCATTGAGGTAAGTGATCCGCCCGCGCTGGTCCGCGAGCACGATGGCGTCGGTCGCGGTGCCCGCCAGCGTTCGGAACCGCTGCTCGCTTTTCTGAATCGCCTGCTCAATGCGCTTCCGCTCGGCGATTTCGCTTTTCAGGGCCTGGTTCGTCTGCTCCAGCGCCGCGGTGCGTTCGGCGACGCGCTGCTCGAGTGTTTCGTTCAGGGCCCGCAGTTCCGCTTGCGTGCGATGCTGGACGATCGCCTGCCCGAGCACGTTGGCGATCGCCTGCAGGAAGTTGACCTCATCGTTGGTGAACGCATGCCGCCTGATGTCATACGCCCCCAGCACGCCCCAAGGCTCGCCGTGGGTGCTCACGATGAGCGTGCTCAGGCCGCTGACCACACCCTGCCGCTCCAGGGCGGGCGCACGGAACCGCGTTTCCCGGGCCAGGTCCCCCACCACCACCGGTTCGTTCGACATCAGCGTGTAGCCGACCAGCGACTCCCGGCTGACGGCCAATTCGAACTGGCCCGACAGCTCCGAGGCGTGTCCGCCGGCACGCAGCAGCAGCTTCTGGCGCTCCGGCTGCAGCTCCAGCACACTGGCAAACGCCACCGCCAGCGTCTGCGTCACCAGGTCCACCGCCTGGTCCATCAACTTTTGCAGCGACGGCTCCCGCAGGCCGGCGAGGCCGAGTGCGGCCAGCGCCGACTGCTGCTGAGCATGCGTGCGCCGCCTGGCGGCCTCGTGCCGGACGCGCTGGGTCTGCACGATCATGCTCGCAAGCAGTGCCGTCAGCAGGCCGCTTGCGGCCACACCGCTGCCAAGGGTGATGTCCGGCACCCAACTGCGCCGCATGGCCATGAAGTGCTCCGTGGGGGTCGCATAGATGAGAACCTCCCGACCCCCGAGGCTCGCTTCCAGCGCTTCATGCAGCGGCGCCGGCACCGGCTGGCCGGGGACGATGTACGGCTCGACCGGCTCCCGCCGCAGCCGCGAGGGAACCAGATGCAGCAGCACCGGCTCCTCCTCGGCCGAGACGTCAAAGATGTGCAGATCGATGCCCGCCACCGGCACATGCAGCATCGCCCGGTCCAGCGCTTCCTCGGGATGCAGCGCCACCACCACAAACCCCTTGAGCTGCTCCCACCGCTGCTCAACGCTTTCGATCAGCTCGACTTGGCCCCCCGTGACGAAGACCGGCTCAAACAGCAGCACCAACTCGTCCTCCGCACCGGTCACCGCTTCGCGCGTCAGCCGATCCAGCCGGCCGCTGACTGCCGGCTCACCCTGCTCCACCGCCCGCTCCATGGCCTGCCGTGCCACCGGGTTGGACCACCAGTCAAAGCCGACCTTCCAACGATCCCCCATCGTCACCTGGTACATCAGGGGGAAGTGCTGCGGCCGCGGCTCGGCGATCACGAGCGCCGCCTGCTGCGGGTTCAACTCCAGAACCGGGTGTGGCTCTCCCATCTCCGCCGCCACCACGGCCTCATGCTCGGCACGCCTCAGCGGGTAGTGCGGACGCGGCACCCACCGCTCGCGATGCTGAAGCTCGGCTTCCTCCCACACCCGCGGCGCCCATTGCAGCGAGACGATGGCCGGCGCGTGGCGGTCCAGAAGCGGGGCGGCGAACGTCGGCCATTCCCACTGTTCCACCAGTTCCGTGGCGGCGAAGTAGGTGGTCAGGCCGGAAGCCACGCCCTCGCTGTCAACGACGATATCTTTCAAGGCCTGCAGGCGGAGTTCCGCTTGCGACCGCAGCGCTTCGGCTTTCAGTTGCTCGTCGCGCACCTGCAGCGCGTGCCACGCCCAGAGCGTCAGCGCGAGGCCAACCGCCCCGACCAGCACCGGCACCCCCCAGCGCTGCAAGCGCTCCATGCGAGATGTCGACTCCCTGACTTCTGGCATCGCGGGGCTCGCTTTCCCGCGTCACGCACTGGCCCGTTCCTGGAATAAGGGGGATGAAGGCAACGGACACACGCTGCAAAACGGGGGTGCCAAACTCGTGCGGCTTCGTAGCCAGCCATACAGCCGACACTGATCGTAGGCGGTGATTCACCGATTTTCGCACCGCATCCACACCTTCAAGTCGAAGCCAGACCGCAACGCATTGGAAGACACCACCGGCTGTTTCGCCGGGTAGTGGTCTCTTTTGCTTCGCCAGTGGGCAGGCGTCGCGCCCGACCCGCCTCTCACTGTCAGAGCATCGAGTTGATGGCTCGATTTTTCAACGGGGCTGGAATCAATGGCGGGAGGAGGTTAGTCTGGTCACCTGAATGCCGTTTATTGACAACTTAATTACCACAAAAAGAACCCCTCGTCACCTTCCGCCATGCTGCGATTCGTGCCCATGGTGGCTGCCGCTTCTTACCGCGTTCGAGTTGATCGTTAAATCGTTATGCCGGGAGTCCAAGCATGGCGTCTCAGATTGTTGGCCGTCTCGTCGTTTTCGCGCTGGTGGCGCTGCTGGCCGCACCCGCATGGAGCTTTGATCGTCGATTGGAGCTGCATCTCGAGCAGGCGCTGCCGCCGCACACCGGCGACGATGCCCGCACGCTGCACCTGAACCTTTCCGCCGAGGGCGCAGGCTGGCAGGAAGCCTGGGCCCACGCACCGACTTACAACCGCGGCATGCACGTCGGCGCGGTCACCGCCGCCGAGGTGGCCGGCGACCGTCTTACCCTCACCGTCGAGCTGGAGGTGGAAGGCGATCCGTGGGTGCCCGGCGGCGAGGCGGCGTACCAGATCGAAATGACCCGCGACGGCGATCGCGTGACCGGCTCGTTCACCGGCGAAATGACCCGCGAGGGCCAGCCGCTTGCCGTTCAGGGGCCGGTTGTCGGTTATGTGCTGCCGGTCCGTGAGCCGTTGGAAGGCTGGGAGCCGCTGGATCGCGACGCGCGGCCGCGCATGTTGCTTCGCCCTTACGAGCTGCCCGAACTGCGCGAGCGGCTGGCGACGCCGTTCGGGCAGGCGATCCGCCAGCGGCTGAAAGACTCCACCGACCCGGTGGTGCTTGGCGTGCTCTACCAGCTCACGGAGGACGCCGACTATGCCGAACGTGCCTTCGAGCAGACGGCGCGGGTGATGGCGGACCGTGACGGCGGGCCGTTTGCCCAAGGCCGGTTCTGGGGCTACCGGACGAAGATGGTCGGCTTCGCGTACGACCTTTGCCACGATGCATGGAGCGACGAACAGCGCCGCGCAGTGGCGACGTACCTGGACTGGGTCGTGAGCCGGAGCCTGTACCGCCAGCACACGATGGGCACGGTGAACATGGCGCCGGGGAGCAACTATGTGGCGGTGATCTACGGCGGGGCGGGCATTGCGGCCGAGGCGATGCGCGGCACGCGGCTGACCTACCTTGAACCGGCCGAGCCGGAGGAGCCGAGCTTCAAGCCGCGTCGGCTGTCAGCCCCGGCGGACTATGAGCCGGGCGAGGGCGTGCCGGTGGTGGCGTTGCCGCTGGAGCAGACGCCGCGGCAATGGCTGAAGCTGGGGCCGATGCCGCTGCACCATCAGTCCGGTGAAGACCCGCTGGCGTCGGCGGGCGGGCCGAGCGAGCACCTGCCGCATCGCGGACTGGGGGTCACGTTTCGCGACCGGATGTACCTGTGGGAGCCGATCTCGCGTGAGGCGAACCCGGACCTGTTCGCTGACGCGGGCTGGGGCGTGCCGGCGGGGCAGGTGGTGCTGGACAAGCCGGCGTTGACGAGCGGGCGGGAGAACACGCGGGTGTACCTATTCAACGCCGTGCGTAACGAGGAGGCCGGCTGGTATCGGTTCAACGCCAACTTCTGGTCCGGCGCCTGCTACCTGGCGGGCGAGCGGCTGGGCGACGGCGAGGTGGTGCACCTGGAGGCGGGGGTGTATCCGTTCCTGGTGCCGATCATCGTGGGCGAGCCGACCGGCCGGGCGTTCCCGAAATTCGAGCCCGCCGACGCCGAGGCGGCCGAGACGGCGGTGGCCGGCCTCCGCGAGCAGTGGCAGGACATTCACGCACGGTGGGAGCGCGAGCATGCGCGGTGGCGCGAGCTCGATGGCGTCGACCCGGCATGGGACCGCCGCGCCCGCAAGGCCGAACGCCTGAACTACCTCAACGTCCAGCACGGCATCGGTGACGGCGGCTTCCACAGCGAAGGCGAAGGCTACACGCAGGAGACCTACCACGTCCTGCACGACTACGCGATCGCCTACCAGCAGATCTATGGCCGATCGCTCACCGGTCGGCCGGACATCTCGCACTTCATCCCGCGCTACATCTTCACCACCACCTGGCACACCGGGCGCGACGGCGCACTTCAGCCGCGTGCGCAGTCGTTCGCCAACGGCCCCGACGTGCCGCGCACGCACTACATGCCGCGCGCCCTCAAGCTGGCGCCCGAAGCGTGGCGGCCGGTCGTGCTCTGGTACTGGCTGCGCTGCGCGGGGGTGACGCATGAGCAGATCGTGGCCGGCGACGGCGAGGCGATCGACCGGCTAATCGAACGGCGCCACCCCGACCGCGAGATCGACGCCCGGCTGCTGGCGCTGCTCAGCTACCCGCTGGACCTCGCGCCGCAGCATCCCGAGGACATCCTGCCGCGCTACTGGGAAGCCCCCGGGCAAGGGTTTTACGGCTTCCGCAACAGTTGGGAGGACGAACGCGCGATCGTGGCCCAGATCGTCGGCAAGACCGGACCGCCCGTGGGTTGGAGCAACCCCAACGCCGGCCACTTCCAGATCGCCGGCCTCGGGCGCGCCATCGCCCGCTCGGCCATGCACGACCGGGCAGGCAACCGCTGGTACGACAACGTCGTGGTCTTGCCCGAGGATCCGTTCCATGCCGGCGGGCGCGGCCGGCTGATCCATGCCCAGGGCGACGCGCAGACCGGCTCGGGCGTGGTCAGCTTCGATCTCTCGGCGCTCTACCAACTGCACCGCGAGACGGACGACGGCCCGGAGCGCTACGACGCCGGCATCCGCGGCCTTCGCAGCTTCGCCGCCGACTACTCGGGCCAGGCGGGCGTGCCCGGGCTCTTCGCCATCGTCGACACGATCGACGGCGGCCGAACCAAGCAGTGGCTCTACCAGCTTCCCGCTGACGACCACGAACTGGACCTGCGCGACGACGGCTTCACCCTCACGTTCGACGATGACGTCTCGCTCCACGCCACGTTCGTCGGCCCCGCCAACGTGACGCTGCGCCACAGCGATGGCGAAACGCTCACCGGCCACGAGCTGAGCGATCTGAAATCGGGCCGGCCGAACGCGATCATCGCCGAGACCGACGACGAACACGCCGGCTACTTCGTGGTCATGACCCTCAGCGCAGGCGAGCACCCCGCCGTGCAGGTGGAAGGCCAAGACCTGGACGCGACCGTGACCGTGGGCGAGCGTCGGCTGACATTCGACGGCGAGAAACTGGTCATGGAGTAACGGTCCAACACCGGCGTCGTCAGGGAAGCTCGATGTCGAGCCCCTGGACGTTGTGCAGCTTCAACCAGGCTTCGGCCAGTTCGCGGTCGGCGACCCAGAACAGTTCCGCCCGCTCATCCCGGGGCACGTCGGCGGCCCGGCGAATGAGCCGTTGCGGATCGACCGTGCCCTGCTCCGCCGCGATCACCGGGTGCGGTTCGTCCGGCCAGGGGATGTTCGTGTACGCCCCATCCGCATCCTGCCGAAACGCCATCCACTCCATGCCCAGCAGTTCCTCAACGGCGCGCGGGTGAAGCAGGTAACCCGACGCCGGGTCCACCTGCCGCAGTTCGACCGGCCCCTCGGTGGGGTACTGCTCTTCAGGCAGACGCAGCGCCAGCGCCTTGTCGACGAACAGTGCCAGATAGTCCCAGATGCGCAGGACGCTCATCGCGCCCTCCGGCACAGGCTCGCCCCAGCCCTCACTGCCGTGGCCGTCGACATAGTCGCCGTGGCCGAGGTCATGGGCCACCACCTGGTGCAACAGCCACGCGGTCTGGGCCCGGTAGTTGAGCATGCTCGGCCGAACATGGCGGTACCACGTGCCCGACCATTCCTCCTGCCCGTTGGCGGCCAGATAGAGAATGCTATGGTCCTGTTCCTCGGCGTAGGGGGGAATCGGCCAGGTCGGCGTCTCACCGTGGTACGTGATGCCGGCGATGGTCCGCTCGGGATAGAGCCAGCCCAGGCGGAAGGGAAACTCGCCGCGCGAGCTTTTGCCGAAGGTCACCCACGGCGCATGGCGGAACTCGGGGATCTCCGTCTGGTCGGCGATGAGCGCCAGCAGCTTGAGGATGTTCTGCGGCGCGGCCGGGGGCGTCTCGACAGGCTGCTGGTGGTGGTACTCGATGCCGGTGTGGAACGTGCGCAGGTAGACGATGGCCGCCTCGTGCTTCCCGGCCACCGCCCGCAGCGGCGGATGCTCGTGGAAGTGCTTGGAGTCGGTGTTGTTGGGCACGAGCATGATCGCCCGGATGCGGTCGGCATCCGGCGGAACCCAGACCAGCACGTCCGCCGGCCGATCCGCCCGCCGCGCGGCCTGCTCACCGACCAGCTCGTCCGGCAGCCGGAGCCCGATCGGCCAGAACGGCGGCTCGGCCAGTGCCTCCGAAATACCAACTTCCGCATTCGCCAGCCGGACCGACCCCGCCACCACGGCGGCCAACACGGCCACAATCCACGCATACCTCATCCTGTCGCTCCTGGTTGAACCGGGCAATCCATCATCCTCGGGAGAACCTTGCCCAGCACAGGGTTCACCGGACGCATTCGAAACTGCAAAACTGTGCCACCGCCCGCCCCCGAGATATCGCAGCCCCAGCAAAGTGCCGAGACAGGCCCGCGCCAGTGTCGACGACTCGTCTGTCTCCGCCTCGCGCACGAACTGATGAAACCCACCGCGAAGTGCCTTCCAAAATGATCGATGCGCGATCGTCAACGAAGCCGCCTGACGTGTCCCCCGACCCTAACGCGGGATCATGGTATAAGCAAGTGATTTGTGAAAATACCGCCTGGGTTTTGATGTGGCTTTGGGGTCTGGCACGGCCGGAGGATCGCCCGGCGTCTCGGGCGAAGTGCGCCTTGAGGGGGTCCGCTTCGGAACCCTGTCCGGGGACGTGACGGACGTCGCACAATGGTTCCCAGGCCGGGTCACCTGCTTCAGCATCCGGTCATGTGGCGGGCCGGCATTTCTCGGGTGACTCGGTGTGCATCAGTCGCAGGATCGTCTCGATCATCTGCCCGGAGTCGTCCGACTTGGACAGGAAAGCGGCGGCGCCGGCGTCGGACATGGCTCGGGCAGGGCCGTCCTCTTTGCTCTGCATCGACAGGCCGACGACGATCATCCCCGGCCAGCGTCGGGCGATCTCCCGTGTCGTGTCGATGCCGTTCATGCGTGGCATGTTCACATCCATAAGCACCACGTCGGGCTGATGCTGCTGGACTGCGGTGATCGCTTCGACGCCATCGCCGGCCTCGCCGACCACTTCCACCCGGTCATCGAGCTTGAGGATCGTGACGATGCCACTGCGAACGAGTGTGTGATCGTCCACCACGAGCACGCGAACCCCTCCCGCGCCTGCCTCCAAGGAGTTGGGACCGGGCAACGTGGGCGCCGCGGGCGTCTCGAGCCCACCCGCCGATTTATCGGCAGGGGGTATGCCGAGGGGAAGGTTGACATGAACGCGCGTGCCCTGTCCCGGCGTGGCGTCGATCGACCAGCGTCCGCCCAACGCTTCGATGCGGTCGCCCCATGAGAAGACACCGAAGTCGGACTTGCCGTCCTGCGACGCCTTGGCTTCGACGTCGAAGCCGACGCCTTCGTCGCTCACCATGACGTTCAGATGATCGTCGTCCTGCCGAACCGCAACCGTTGCCTCATCAATCTCGGCATGCTTGACGACGTTGAACAATATCTCGCGGATGCTTTCAAACAGCAGGGTTTTGATTTCGTCGCCGAGGGCCGGTTCTGTTCCTTCGCCCTGGATCTGCACGTGCAGCCCGTGCCGGCGTGCCATTTCCCCGCCGAGCCATCGCAGGGCCGGGATCAGACCCTCCTCGTACAACGTTTGCGGGGCCACCTGTCGAACAAGCGTGCGCGTCGTGTCGATGGCCTGATCGAGGGTGCGAACCGCCTCCTCCAGCGACCGCGCGGCCGACTCGTCCTGGTTCTGGCTGCGGGTCATGCAAAGCTGCATCTTCACGCCCACGAGCAACTGCTGAAGATCGTCGTGCAGCACCGACGCCATCCGCTTGCGCTCCCGCTGCTCGGCCGAGGCAAGCTCGCGAACCAGAAGCTGGAGGCGAGCGGCATTCTGCTGAAGTTCCGCGGTGCGCTGGGCGACTTGCTGCTCCAGCTCGTCGCGCGATCGCTCCAGGGTCTGCCGGGCCTGCTTGCGCTCGGTGACATCTTCGATCGCCAGCAGGATGAGCTGCATGTGATCGATTCGGTGGGCGTTCAGGAGCAGCGATCGCGGGCCGAGCCGAGGGAAGTCATGCTCCAGCTCGTAATCGTCCATCGCCTCGTTCTCGGGCAGGATGTTCTCCAGCAGCCGGCGCAGCTCCGGAATGTCCCACTGACCTTTCTTGAGTTCGTAGACCAACTGCCCGGTGATTTCACCCGTTTTGACACTGAACATCCGATCAAACGCCATGTTCGTGTTTTGCACACGCAGGTCATCGCTCAGCACCAGCATCGGATTGCGGACGGTGTCGATCACCTCGTCGGCCACGTGCTTCGCTTCGCGGATCTCCTCTTCGGCCTTTTTACGCTCGGTGATGTCGATGAAGGTGATCACCACGCCTTCGATGCGGTCGTCTCCCATGCGGTAGCATTGGAGCCGGGCCAGATACCACCGGCCCTGCTCGCTGGCGACCTCGCGCTCCATCGGCGTGAGCTGGTCGAGTACGCGCTGGCAGTCTTCCTGAAGCTGCTCGTACCTGAGGCGGTGCGTCAGGTCGGTGAGCGGTCGTCCGCGATCGCTGTCGCGCAGGGTCAGCAGCGTGGCCATGCTGGGCGTAAAGCGCAGGATGTGCAGATCGCGATCCACGAATACCGTGGCGAGGTGCGTGGCGGTGAGCAGGTTGTGCAGGTCGCTGGATAGCTGGTCGAGCTCCTCGACTTTCTGGAGGTTCTCCTGGTTGACCGTCGTCAACTCCTCGTTCATGCTCTGCATCTCTTCCTTGGAGGTTTCCAACTCCTCCATGGTCGAGCGCAGTTCTTCGTTCGTGCTCACCAACTCTTCGTTGTAGGCCTGCATGCGCTCCTGGCTGGCGTCGTGCTCCTCGATCAGCGTCTGCATGCGTTGCTTTGTCTGCGCCAGTTCGGCTTCCATCCCGCGGGTGGTTGCGTCGGTCGAGACGTTCGAGGCCTCGGCGTCCGCTGCGTCCGCGTTTTCCAGTTCATCGAAGATCACCAGAAAGAAGCCCGTCATCTGGGGCTGCTCGATCGGCTGGACACGCAGGACCACCTCGTGCCGCTCCGACGCGATCGACAACGTGACGGGGCGCGAACGATAGCCGGCCCCCTGATCGCGCGCCGCATGCACGGCGGCGCGCAGCTCCAGACGCAAGGGCTCCGGCACGAGCCGATAGATGTTGTTGGTTGGCGGGCCGCCGGGCATCTGCAGGTATCGCCCGGCCCTAGCGGAGTAGTGCACCACCTCGCCATCGGGGTTGATCAGAATGCTGGGCGGGGCGTACTGCTCGACGACCCTTTCGTGCATGGCCCCGTAGTTGGTGGTTGGCCTGGCCTGCGGGACGAACGGCTGCTCCGAGAGCGCGTGGCTTTGGGTCGGCGAGAAGATCGACTGCGGCGGTTTGTGGGCCGGGACGCTGCGCCGGCGGTACAGGCCGTACTTCTTGTTCTCGCAGATGAACAGATCCGTTTCGATCGCCTCGGCCGTGCCCACCAGCAGGTAGCCGTCTTCTTCCAGGGCGTAGTGAAACAGCGACGCGAGATGCCGTTGCGCGTCGTGTTGCAGGTAGATCAGCACGTTGCGGCAGCAGATAAGCTGGAGGTGCGAAAACGGCGGGTCCTGCAGAATGTTGTGCGTGGCGAAAACGAGGCGCTCGCGGACGGCTTTGCGGATTCGGTAGCTGCTGTTTTCCTTGTCGAAGAACCGGCTCAGCCGCGACGGGGAGACGTTGGCCTCAATCGAGTCGGGGTAGAGGCCCTCCCTTGCCTTACGCAGCGCCGGCTCGTGCAGATCGCTGGCGAACACCTGCACCTGTCTGGGCTTGACCGCCCGGCGGGCTTCTTCTTCCATCAAAAGCATAGCCACTGAATACGCCTCTTCCCCGGTGGCGCAGCCGACGGACCACGCCCGCACACGGTCGGCCGGGCCCTTGTCCTTGAACATTTGCGGGATGACCTCGGCTTCCAGGTGGTCGAAGACTTCCGGATCGCGGAAAAACTCGGTGACGGTGATCAGCAGATCCTCGAACAGCAGGCCCACTTCCTGATCCTGCTCGTGCAGCAGGCGCAGGTAGCCGTCCAACTTCTGCACGCGGTGCAACTGCATGCGTCGGCGGATGCGGCGGAGGATGGTCGGCCGCTTGTAGAGCGTGAAGTCATGTCCGGTGTGGGCGCGCACATGGGCGAGGATTTTCTGCAGCGTGCCCTCGGCCTGCTCGACGAGCAACGGGCCGTCGTCGGACACGGTGATCTGCGGCGGGTCCTGCCCGATCTGGAGGATGTGGGCGAGGATCTGGTCGAGTGGCAGAATCAGGTCCGCCACGCCGGCGGCGATGGCGCTGCGGGGCATGGCGTCGTATTCCGCTTCGTCGGGCGACTGGACGACGGTCAGCCCGCCTCGCTCGCGGATGCGCCGGAGCCCAGCCGTGCCGTCCGACCCTGTGCCGGTGAGCACCACGCCGATGGCCTGCTCCTGGTGCGCGTCGGCGAGCGTGCGGAAAAAGTGGTCGATCGGCGCACGCTCCTGCCGCATCGGTTCAAGATCGGACAGCCGCAGGTGCGTGTCGATCGCGTCAATGTTGGCCCCGGGCGGAATGACGTAGACGTGGTCGGCCTCCAGCGGCGTGGCCCCGTGACCTGCTGGACGGGCATACGGCTCTGAACCTGAAGCAGCGGCGCCAGGTGACTCTCGTGATCCGCGGAGAGATGAACCACCACCACGAAACAGACGCCCGGCTGCTCGGACACGCTGGCAAACAGCTTCTTGAGCGCCCCCAGCCCCCCCGCCGAGGCGCCGATGCCCACCACCCGCATCGGGGACGGAAACCGGCCGCGGTCAACAGTCTCCCCGCCGGCCCGCGTCGAAGGCTCAGACTCGGTCCGCCGCAAACGTTCTTCTTCTGTGTTCATCGAAACACATTATAGGTGCCAAACATATCGAACGTGCTTGCAGCGTCGAAATCACACGCATCGACCTGGCCGTTTCGGGCCCTTGCAACCCGCCGGAGGCAGTTCCCGCGGCGGCCGGTGGCGCTTGGCGCGATTCCAGTTAGCCGCACGGATCATCGGTCGGCGACAGATCAACCACCGCTGCAACCGGCGCTTGCCGGGGAAGTTCAGCAACAGGATGGCGACCAACAGCGTCAACTACCCCTGGCCGGGCAGCACTGAGCTTCCCCCGTTTTGGCCTGCATGAAAACGATGTGCCAGCCTTCATGAGAGTCGGTTGGTTGGTGGCTGACTTGATAGCTGGGCGTGCCGGCCCGATGACCCGCCCCCTGAACGGCGATTTACGGAAAGAAGTTGCTTTATCCGGCGGCCCGGTCAGGGCCATGAAGAGGCGAAGGACACCGTACAGCGGGCAGCGCTTCTGCTGCCCAGTCATGGGCGTGACTCTGGACGTGCCCGTCGCGTCCGGTGATGGAAACCCGGTTCAGCGCTGGTGCGGTGGGTGGTGGGTGATGATGGTCAGGCGGCTGTCGTGGGCGGTGAGAGCGACGGGGTGGTGGAGGGTGGCGGGTGTGCTCCGGCCGCTGGCGAGGGGAAGCGGGTCACCGGTGGCGGGGTCGAGGCCATGGATCTCGCCGGCTTGGTCGATGAACCAGGTGCTGTGCGGGCCTGCGACGGGGCCGATCGTGATCGGCTCGGGCAGGTGGTGGGTCCACTGCGGCTGGCCGGTGGCGGGATCTGTGGCGGTGATGAGATGCTGCTCGGCGGTGATGAGCTGGCCGTCGACGATGCCGGCCGTCCACCAGCTCGGCAGCAGCGCATCGTCCCACAGCAGTTGGCCGGTATCGCGATCGAGGGCGAAAACGCCGTGGCGGTCGTGGGGAAGGACGATGACCTGCTCCTCGGTCAGCAGCGGTGGCCCGCCTTCGCGCGGCACGAGGTGCCACCAGCGCATCTGGTTGCGGGCCGCGAGGTTGTCCGCCCCGTAATAGCGGTGAAGCCACTCGATCCGGCCGTCGCGGGCGTCGAGTCGCACCACCGCGCCGAGTTGGCTGGCGATGTAAACCGCTCCCTCGCTGGCGGTGATGGTTGCGCCGTAGCGGGCGACGTCGAAGGTGTAAGTGCCGTCATCATCGACGGCGACCACGAGATCGGTGACCGCCGAGGCGAGGCGGCGCTGCCAGAGCAGGTCGCCGGTCTGGGCGTCGTGGCAGAGCAGGTGAAGGTCGGCGATCGGGCCGTCACCTTCGCGAGCGAGCTGGTAGAGGCGTCCTTCATCGATAGCGGGTGAGCCGAGGGCGACGCGGTTTGCCCACGCATCGGTGTCGTCGGCCGACCAGAGCTGTTCGCCGGTGTGGCGGTCGAAGACCGCTGGCGGGTGCGGCGAGGGGGAGCCGAAGGGCTCGCCCCAGCCGAGGGCGACGCGGCTGTCGTCGAAGGCGGGGCGCAGCGGGGTGCGAAGCGGGCCGTTGAGTGTGTGCTCGTGCGACAAGTCGCCTTCGAGCCGGTGCGTCCAGGCGGGCTCGGCCGCATTCGCGGGATAGGCGGCAAAGAACCCCGCGGAGCTGACGAGCATTCCGGCGTCGTCGTTCTGCAGCCGGGCCTGTGGACGAGGGATATCCTGGCCCATCGTGGATCGGCTGCCGCGGATCGGGCCGGCGTTGCGCGGCAGGTCAACGGTGCGCAGCTCCAAATGTCTCGCGGAGGCGTTCGGGGTTTCGTGGTCAAGGTGAGCACGGACGATGTTGATGCCTTCCTCAGCGCGGCGTTTGAGCGCGTCGTCGTGGGTAATAGCCTGGACGTCCTGAAAGTATCGCAGCGCGAAGCCTGGTCGGCCGGCGCGGAGGTGGAGATCGCCCATCGCGATCTGCCAGTGCTGCGTGGAGGGGGCATAAGGTCGGCGGCGGGCCGCGGCCAGCGACGTCTGCTCCCGGCCAAAATCCCGCGGCAGCGGCCGGCGAAGACCGGCTTCCTGGTGCTCGGCGAGCGCCTGGTACTGAGCAGCCGTGACGTGGCCACGGATCATTGCATCGATCGTTCGCCCGGCGTCGCTGTGCAGGTGGGCTGTGCGAGGCAGCATCTCGGCGTCGGCGGTCGTGGCGTCGGCGAAAAGCGCATCGAGCTGGCGGAGCATGGCCTCGGACGCGGGGGGTTGCTCCTGGAGGTTCTCAAAAGTCTGCTCGGCGGCGTCGAGCAGAGCGAGACCTTGCTCCTGCGAGAGCATGACACGCCGTTCAAGGGCGTTGCCGCCGCGCCAGGTGTTCCGGGCCAGCTCCGTCTCCAGTCGCCTGGCCCAGTCGCTGCCGGGCTCAGCAAGGTTCTCGAGTTGCCAGCGTCGCCAGAAGACGAGGCTTTCCACCGCACCCAGTCGCTCGAGCATCATCTCGCGACCAATGGCGCGGGCGTTCGCATTGTCGATCTGGTTGAGCCGCCACGCGGCCTCGCCGATTCGGCCGTGACGTGCGGCCTCGGAGTCGACGACCCGTTGCAGCGCCTGGCGGATCGCCGCGGCACTGGCCTGGGGCGCGTCGATGATGGCCCGACTGTGCTCCACCTGCCGATCCGGCCGGCCAAGGTGAGCGTAGAGCTGGATCAGCTCCCGCCTCGCCTGGAAACCGGTTTCGGTGGCAGCGTCGAACCGCTCAAGCAGGGCTTCCAGCAACTCGGCCCGCCACACATCGGCGAGCAGCCGACGGGTCGTGGGGTCGGTCTCCTTCTCCAGTTCGGACTCCCAACGGGACCAGGTCCGCGTGTCGGTCGTCTGCCAGTCGTCGGCCCAGGCAATCGACGGCGCTGGCGGCAGGACGGTCAGCCTCGGGCGCAGCTCAAACGCTTCCGGCGGCGCCGGCCGGACGTGCGTGGTGGTGTGGCGGCTGGAAGCGATGCGCGTGTTGTGGACGGTGGGGTCAGCCTGAACGACCCAGAACGTGTAGCGGGTGTCAGGCTGCCGGACGAAGCGACTGACGTCGAGGGAGCGGCGGGCGTTGAAGGCCTCATTGTGTTCCCAGAAGATCGTGCCAGCCAGCGTGGTGGCATCTTCATCGACTTCAGTGGCCGAGTGCGGGTCGTTGCCGGGCGCATTGTTCCATGTGACGCGGCGCGGGTCCCAGTCCTGCCCGAGGCGCGTGGCGTCGCCTGTGAAGTCGTCGTTGAGCGCGTAGACGCGCCACGGCGTGGGCTCGCGGTTGGTCTCGACGATGGCCAGGTGCAGTAGCACGGTGGAGCCGGCCTCGATGGGCGCGTCCGTGGTGTCGAATCGGACGAGGTACTTGAACGCGTTGTCGGACGCCGCGTGCAGCAATGGATGGGGACTGATGGGGCGGCTCTGGCTGGTGTTGGCGCTGCCATCGGCTTCGGGGTTGGTGATGCTGCCGGTGTGGACGGACGCATCGGCCTCGGCCTCGATCCTGACGCCGTCCGCGAAGGCATGGCCGGCGATCAGTGGGACGGCGAGCGCAAACGGGATGAGCCGCAAGAGATTCGAGCGCGTCATGGTTGGCCTCTTGAACTGGCAGGGGTCAGCAAGGGGTCAGCAACGGACACCATCAGCATACGAGGTAAGTGCTTCCGGAGCGAGTGAGACGGGCGTAGCAGGCCGCGGGCGGGCGCGATACACCTCGGCCAGGTCCAGCTTCGGATGCCGGCCGACTCCCGATCCCTTATGCCTCCCCCTTCTTCCCTGACGCCGCCTCAAACCTGCCAGCCGCTCCGGATACCGCACCCTTCGGGCTGCTGGATGGCACCCTCATCGGGGCGCCAGCCGGCCAATCAATCTTGCGCAACAGGCGGAAAATCTGCGACCTGATCCAGCACTTCGTGCTGAACCGCACCAATACCAACCTGCTCATTCTCATGTTCCGGCACCCGTTGGAGTGACAGCGAACCAATTTGCAGTGAGTGTTCAGCCACTTCCCGAGCCGCCGTAATGAAGGCATGTTCATCCACAGCCTGTGCCGACGTCATTGCAAAGAGATGCGTACGATCAGCACCTTCCCTGACGGCAAGCACCATCCCATGCATCGGCTGTATCAGTTCTTCCCACATGCATGAAATATTGATCCTATATCCTCACGCCTCGAATTGAATCCGCCCGAATTTTTGAATTGCGCACAGGGATCCCAAAGATAGAATCACGTCATGCTCAACCAATCCCTTCTGGACGCAGGTGGTGCGGCGGAGAGCAAGCCTGCTGTCCCAAAAGGCCGTCGATCAGCACCGACCAGGCATGTGCTGCTGCTCGTTGACTCGCAATCGGCCCACGGGCGGGCATGCATCCGGGGTATTGCTCGTTACGCACGCAATCACGGCGGTTGGATCATCCAGCACCGGTTCCCCGGGCAGGCTCCGATGTTGACGCCGGACGCCCCCTCGACGCGGGCGTGGAGTGGTGTGATTGCACGGATTGGCACCCCGCAGGATGTGGAGATTGTCCGTCGGTTGAATCGTCCGACGGTTGACTTGATGGGCGCGGTTCGCATGAAACGCGTGGCTGTGGTTGAGGTGGATCACCGTCGCATCGTCGAACTGGCGGTAGATCACCTGGTGGCGAACGGTCTCGCGCATCTGGGATTCTGTGGGGTTGCGGGACTTCCGTTCTCCGATCGGCGCGAGCAATGCTTCAACGCCTCCCACGTCTCTTCAGACATCACGCTTCATACTTACAAAGCGTCCACGGCCACACTAGCGCCGCTGGAGGGAGCGGAACAGCGATGGTTGCACGATCGCCAACAACTGCTGGCCTGGCTGAAGAGCCTGCCCAAGCCGGTCGGCATTGTGGCCTGCAACGATACACGGGCACGACATGTCCTTGAAGCCTGCATCTCTGCGGCCATCGACGTCCCGGGGGAGGTCTGCGTGGTGGGCGTGGATAACGATGACGTCACCTGCGAACTGTGCACGCCCATGCTCAGCAGCGTCGATCCGAACCCGGAGGCGGTCGGTTTTGAAGCCGCTCGCGTACTCGATGAAATGATGCAAGGCCGGCCACCGTCCGCTGAACCGACATTGATTCCACCTTTGGGCGTGGAAAAACGCGCCTCAAGCGAGGTTCAAGCTTTCCAGCATCGCGACCTGAACGAAGCGATCCGGTTTATTCGTGAACATTGCAGCAAGAACATCAACGTTGGCAGCGTCGTCGCCGAAGTCGGCAAGTCGCGCGCTACGCTCCAACGGCGGTTTCGCCAGCACCTTGGCTGCACCCTTCACGATTACATCCAACGGCAGCGGATGGAGCGGGTCAAACGCCTGCTGCTGGAAACGAACTATACCGCCGCCCAGATCGCCAGGATGCTCGATTTTCGAACCAGCACGTATCTCACATTGGCGTTTCGCAAGCAGGTGGGCATGACGCCGGGGCAATTTCGCCACCGCCACAACACCCGGGGAAGGCCGGCCGCGCGGTGCCAGATCGCGGCTTGTTTCCTCTGAAACTCGGCGGCATGAACCTGCGCGATGCATGGCGCCTGCCCGCGACGCTGAACGACCCGGTTCGAAAGCCGCTTCCAGTGTCCGTTTGGTCGCCTTGCTGTGCCTGATGCGCGGGCGAGAAGGTCGACGCCGTCGCGGGCACGATGATGTAATATAGACATCAAATGATCAAATAAAAGTGTAGTCCAATCGCGGTCCATGATGTAGTTTTGGATTCAAAAGGTCCATCTCAGATCATTTTGACGGAGATTGCCCTGCCTGAACCCCGCTCTTCCGCCTCGCACAAACGAGCCGAGCCTTTGGTTTTCTCAATTCTAATGGGAACTCTTCCCAGGAGGATCGACATGATGTTTCAAATGACAACCAGAGCCGTGGTCACGGGTGCGATGGCCCTGCCCCTGCTCGCAGGTGCGGGGGCGGTCGACGCCGCGACGATCACCACAGGCAACACGCAAGCCAGTGGTGAGATCGTCTCGGTAGCCGGGAACGAGGCGGATTCGATGTCGTTCGACAACAACGGCGAGTTTCTGGCTGTGGTCATCGCCGCCGCGGCAAACAACGGCGATCTGACCGGCGACGCGATCAGCCCGACGGTGACCTACAACGGCATCACGCTAACGCAAGCGGCGAGCACCCAGCGCGGCGGCCGGGAGTGGACGGGGTGTATTACCTGGCCGACCCCGCGACGGACTCCAATACGCTGTCGGTGGACTTCGGGGCCGACATTCTCCCCACCGCGGGCAACGGGGCGTGGGAGATTGGCGCAGTCAGTCTGTCCGGCGTGGACGAAGCCGATCCCATCGCGGGTGTGCTCAGCACCAGTTCCAACAACGATCCGCTGATCATGGAGAGCGGTACGCCGGGGGCCATCACCGCGGGAGACTTTCTCCTGTTGAGCGCCGGCAATGATGGAAGCACGGGAACGCCGACGTACACCGTTCCGACGGGCTCGCAGACCATCCTCTACGACAACAATTCGCCGACCGGCACCTCGGGCGGCCGATCGTACGACGCCATTCACGCCACGCTGGCCGCGGGCGACCTCAGCGGCGACAACGGCGACGAAGTGGTGCTGGGCGCAGAAACCCGCACCCGCAACGGTGCTCACACGGGCGTCGTCTTCAACGCCATTCCCGAACCCGCTTCGCTGAGCCTGCTGGCGTCCGGCGGACTCCTGCTGCTGCCACGCCGGCGGCGGGAAGGCCGCGCTTGCGGCTCGTGATCGATTTTCCCCCGGCCAGCGCCCTGATCGGCGCTGACCGGCTTGCCTCTCGGTCGGCCGACCCTGTCATTGCGAAAGGACCGCCATGACACACGCTTCACATGAATCAGGACACCACAAGCCCGGCTTCACCCTCATCGAACTGCTGGTGGTCATCAGCATCATCGCCCTGCTGCTACCGGCCCTGGAAGCAGCCCGGGCCGCGGCACGCAACGCCGCCTGCCTGAGCAACAAGCGGCAGATCGGCATCGTCACGATGAACTACGCGACGGACTTCGAGTACGTGGTGCCCACCGGCCGTAACAAGAACCCCTACTGGGCGGGTAGCTCGCACTGGTGGTACGCCTTCCTTACCGCTGGCGGGCCCGCCGGGAACAGTTACCTTGCCTCCGGGGACAGTGAGATCATCCAGTGCCCGGAGATCGGACGCGGCACCTACGGGAGCTACCAGTCGAATTCCGCCGGCAACAGCGAGGATGGGCGGTTCTGGATCGATCGCCCCTGGGAAACCAATCCCGGCAACGGGGTCCTCATGGCCATTGACGTCGAGCAGGTGCCGTGGCCGTCCGCGCTGATGCTCAACGGTTGCGCATCAGCGACGAACCGAAACCAAACCAACCCGCCCGGCAACGGCGCGACCCAGTTCAGCCATGTTTTCACAAACAACAAGAGGAAAGCCCTCTGGCTGATTCATCCCGGCGAGACGACCGCGGGCCTGCATCTCGACGGCCACGCCAGTTCACTGGGGGCGGAAGGCCTGCTCTCGCTGAACAACGCCCGCCTCACCGACGGAAGCCGGACCGGCATCCGCGAGTGGTTCGATCGAGAAGGCAACGTCATCAAGCATCCTTGAGCGGGGTCGCCGCAGTTGCGACGCCGTTCCCCGCTTATGCGGGGACCAGACCCACCATTAGTTTTGTACATGACAGCGATACACCACCCCACGTCATCAGGTTCCCGAAGACTTGCTCCGGCGTGGTTTGCCTGCGCCGCGGCGCTGCTACTGCTGCTGGCCGTTGCGGCGTCGGCACGCGCCCTTGAGGACGAGG
>JBBDPC010000009.1:0-40303 GCA_040876735.1 Phycisphaeraceae bacterium
ACACCGCATGGGACGTCACCAGCCCCGCCTACATCCTCGAAAACCCCAACGGCACCACGCTCTGCATCCCCACCGCTTTCGTCTCATGGACCGGCGAAGCGCTGGACAAGAAAACCCCTGTCCTCCGTTCCATGCAGGCCCTCAACGAGCAGGCCCATCGCGTGCTCAGCCTCTTCGGCCACAAGAACCCCGCCCGCGTCACCGCCACCGCCGGCGCCGAGCAGGAATATTTCCTGATCGACCGTAATTTCTACTTCAGCCGGCCCGACCTGATCTCCGCCGGCCGAACGCTCTTCGGCGCCAAGCCGCCCAAGGGCCAGGAACTCGACGACCACTACTTCGGCGCCATCCCCGAACGCGTGCTCGCCTGCATGCTCGAAACCGAGCGCGAACTCTACAAACTCGGCGTGCCCGTCAAGACCCGCCACAACGAAGTCGCGCCGGGTCAGTACGAAGTCGCCCCGGTCTTTGAAGACGCCAACGTCGCCACCGACCATCAGCAGCTTGTGATGATCATGCTCCGCCGCGTGGCACAGAAATACGGCATGGAATGCATCATGCACGAGAAGCCGTTCGCCGGCGTCAACGGCAGTGGCAAGCACGTCAACTGGTCGCTGGGCAATGCCACGCAGGGCAACCTGCTCGAACCGGGCGAAACGCCGCACGACAATGCGCAGTTTCTGGTCTTCGCCGCCGCGGTCATCCGAGCGGTGCACAAGTTCGGCCACCTGCTGCGGGCCGTCATCGCCACCGCGGGCAACGATCATCGCCTCGGCGCCAACGAAGCCCCGCCGGCGATCATCTCCATCTTCCTCGGTGAACAGCTCGCCGACGTGTTCGAGCAGATCAAGAAAGGTTCGCTCACCGGCTCGAAGCAGGCGGGCACGCTCACCGTCGGCGTCGATACACTGCCCCCGCTGCCCCGTCACGCCGGCGACCGCAACCGCACCAGCCCCTTTGCCTTCACCGGCAACAAGTTCGAATTCCGCGCTGTCGGCTCGAACCAGTCCATCGCCGGTCCGTTGGTGGCGCTGAACACCATCGTCGCCGACTCGCTCGATTATCTCGCCACGCAGATCGAGAAGGAGATGAAGGGCGACAAGAAAAAGTTCCACGCCGCCGTGCAGAAGGTGCTCAAGAGCGTCATCACCGAGCACGACACGGTGGTCTTCAACGGCGACGGCTACTCCGAGGCATGGCACAAGGAAGCGAAGAAGCGCGGCCTGCCCAACCTTCGCACCGCCGTGGACGCGCTGCCGGTGATCACCGCCCCGGAAGTGGTCGAGATTTTCGAGAAGTTCAAGGTGCTCAACGCCCGCGAGCTCGCCAGCCGGCAGGAAACCTACCTCGAACAATACTGCCTCCAGATCGATGTGGAGAGCAAGATCGCGTTGAAGCTGGCCCGGACCGCCATCTTCCCCGCCGCTATCCGCTACCAGGCGGAGCTCGCCCAGACGTGCGCCCACCTCAAGGCGGTCGGCTACAAGTTCGATACCAACACGCTGGACATCGTCACCAAGCTGGTCAAGAAGCTTCAGGACGCCATCGCCAAGCTGGAGAAAGCAGTCGCCAAGGGTGACGCCGCCGACCATGATGTGCTGGAGAAGGCCAAGCTCTACCGCGACACGATCGTCACTGCCATGACCGAGGTGCGCGAGCACGCCGACGAACTCGAAGGCCTCGTCGCCGACGATCTCTGGTCGCTGCCGACGTACCAGGAAATGCTGTTTATCAAGTAAGCCCTCCGGGCTGGTCACGTAAGTGACCCGTCCCCCACACCAGAACCCCACCAGCCCGCGCCTTCCGGCGCGGGCTGGTTTTTGCGCGCCTATCCTGATGCAGTGGGCTGTAACGAAATCTCATGACCGCAAGGAAGCGCAGCCATGCTCACGCACACCCTGCATCGCCCCGACACCTGGAAGTACGAGCCCGGCACCGTGGCGGGCAAGCGCATCGTCGTCACCGGCGGCACGACCGGCATCGGCCGAAGCACTGCCCTGCTGCTGGCCAGCCTCGGCGCCAAGGTGCTCATCTTCGGCCGGCACGAGAAGGAACTCAACGACGCCCTGCAAGCCATGGAAGACTGCCAGGAGCGCGTCGTCGGCCTCACCGCCGACGTCACCCGCGAAGATGACGTCGACCGTGTCTTCCAGACTGTCGACGAACAGCTCGAAGGGCTGGACATTCTCATCAACAATGCCGGTATCGGGGGCGGCGGCATCGACCAGTCGTCGCCCGAGCAGTATCGCCACGTCATTGAAACCGACGTGCTGGGCTATCTCGCCTGCGCCCACCGGGCGCTGCCACGCCTGCGGGAGCAGGGCGGCGGGTGGATCATCAACATCGGCTCGCTCAGCGCCAAGGGCCGGGAGCCTGACTCCGACGTCTACACCGCCGCCAAGACCGCCATCCGCGGCTTCAGCGAATCGCTGGCCAAGAAGGTGCAGCAGGAGGATATCTACGTCACGCTCATCGAGCCCGGCGCGACCGGCGCGGATCTGAACCCGATGCCACCGGAGCAGGAGCGGAAGCTGGAGCAGCAGGGCGAAATGCTCATCAGTGAATGCATCGCCGAGGCGGTGGCGTGGTGCCTGACGCAGCCTCGCTACTGCTATATCCCGCTGATGCAGGTGCAGCCGTTGCACGAAAAGGTGGAGTAGGCAAAAAGTTTTCGAGGTTTCACCCACTCGCTCCGCGCAGCGGCAGCAGGGCGTCGACCAGGCGAAGACGCAGGGCGTCGAGCAGGTTGAGGCCGCGCGGCTGGTCGGCAAGGTTCTGCTTCTCGTCGGGATCGTTGAGCAGGTCGTAAAGGCCAAGACAGGAGCGGGTGACGCGGTTGAAGATGATCTTGAAGCGTTCGGTTTCGAGCATGAGCCGATCGCCGAACTCGCTGAGATTGACGTTGCCGTCGCCGGCGGGCAGCGCGCCTCCCTGGAGCATGGGCAGCAGCGATCGGCCGGCAAGGTTGGGAGGGGCGTCGGCCGCGCCGAGGGCGGCGATGGTGGGGGCGATGTCGACGGTGCTCACCAGCCCGTCCACCACCACCTGCCCGGTTGCAAGCGGTGCGGTGGCGGGGGGGACGAGCAGCAACGGCACCTCGACCGCAGGTGCGAGGAATGAACGCTGGCCGACGAATCCATGCTCGCCGAGCAGGTGACCGTGGTCGGCGCTGAGCAGTGTCCAGGTTCGGTCGGCATCGCGCCGCTGAGCGATGCTACAGGTGAGTCGGCCCACGGCGTAATCGAGCAGACCGACGCGACCGAGATAATCGGCACGGATGCGGGCGAGGGTGTGCGGCTCCAGCCGTTGCAGCAGGGTGCGTGGGTAGGCCGGTTCGCCCAGGGCGTCGAGCTGGCGGAGGTCGACGGGCACGAACGGCGTGCGCAACTCGGCAGTGCTGACGAGGTCTTCGTAGAGCGTGGGCGGCGGCAGGTCGTTGCCGGGGCCGGTGAAGATGACGACCATCGCCCATCGCCTGTCGGTGGGCATGCGGTCGAGCATGGCCACGGCCTGGCGGGCGATGTAGCCGTCCACGTCATCTTCCGGGTCCAGCAACAGGCGCTGCGGCTCGAACGGCCCGGTGCGCAGGCGCTGTCGGCGCTGGTCGCCCAGCATGCCGGCGAGCCCGCGTCCGTTGGCCATCTGCCAGTAGGCGCAATGCGAAGGGTCGACCGCCGAGACATCATCCACGACGACCGCATCATCGAGCGCCGTGGCGACCGCCCCGACCGCGCCGACGCCCGCGACGTGGTAGCCCGCCTCGGCCAGCCAGTGGAGGCAGGTGTTGGCCAGCGGTTGGGGCGGGCCGTTGCCCGTGCGGCCGTGCTGGCGGGCATGCAGGCCGGTGAGCAGGCTCGCCATGCCGCCGGCGTCGGTGGGGCAGGCGGAGGTGGCGACCGCACGCAGCCCCTGCCGGGCGAACCGTTCAAGCTGCGGCGTACGCAACGGCCACGCCTGCGCATCGCCGATCACGTCCGACCGCAATCCGCGTGCGAACACCAGCAACAGATTTCGATCAGCAGGCATGAATCAAGCATAACGAATGATCGACGCCAACCCCGCCATTCAAGCCGTCCACGATCGCAGGTTGTTCAATTCCCGCCAGCAACAACCGTAACCTTCCCCCAGCTTCGCGCGCCGGCGAGATGGAGACGCATGCATCCATGGCTGTTTTCTTCTTTCCGCAACGCCTCGCCAACCGCTTTCGTCCGGCCTATGGTATCTTTCTCCCCTTATGGCATTACTCGGCATCAGCAACCTGTCGCTGCACTTCGGGCAGCGCGAGATTCTCGCAGGCGTCAACCTCACACTCGAGGCGGGCGAGCATATCGGTATGGTCGGCCGCAACGGCTGCGGCAAGAGTACGCTCCTCAAACTCATCGCCGGCCTGGAAACCCATAAGCCCGACACCGGCCAGATCCAGCTCGCCCGCAACGCCTCCGCCGGCTACCTCCAGCAGGACCCCAAGTTCGACCCCGCCCACACCCTCCGCCAGGAGGCCGCCACCGCCTTCGGCGAACTGTTCAAGCTCCACGAACAGCTCGAACAAGTCTCCCACGACATGGCCGAGGCCCAGGGCGACGCCCTCGACAAGCTGCTCAAACGCTACGAACGCATCGAACACGAAATCGACGCCGCCGGGGGCTATGCCGTCGACCACAAAATTGACGAAACCCTGCACGGCCTCGGCCTCACCGACGAGTTCTTCAACGTTCCCGTCCCCGGCCTCAGCGGCGGCCAGAAGGGGCGGCTCGCCCTGGCCAAGCTGCTGCTGTCCGAGCCTGACCTGCTGCTGCTCGACGAGCCGACCAACCACCTCGACATCGCCGGCCGACAGTGGCTCGAACAGTTCCTCGCCGGCTACCGCGGGGCCGTCATCCTCGTCAGCCACGACCGCTGGCTGCTGAACCGCAGCGTGAGCCAGATCTGCGAACTTGAAGCGGGCGAACTGGTCGAATACCCCGGCAACTATGACAAGTACCGCGAGCTGCGCGAAGAACGCTACCTCTTCCAGCAGAAGATGTACGAAAAGCAGCAGACCAAGATCAAGCAGGAACAGGCGTTCATCGACCGCTACCGCGCCGGCCAGCGCGCCCGCCAGGCCCAGGGCCGTGAGAAACGGCTGGACCGTTTCGTCTCGGGCAACCTGCTCGAACGGCCGCAGGAACTGAGCGCGATGAACCTTCGCTTCGCCCCTGCCACGCGCTGCGGCGACATGGTCGCCGAGGCGAAGCAACTGACGATGCGCTACGACGACAAAACGCTGTTCGAGAACTTCGACTTCAAGATCGAACGCGGCGCTCGCATCGGCATCATCGGCCCCAATGGGATGGGCAAGTCGACGCTCATCCGCTGCCTGCTCGGTGAGCAGACGCCCACCGCCGGCTCCACCCGCCTCGGTGCGCAGGTCGACGTGGGCCACTACCAGCAGACGCACGAGCACCTGCCACTGCAAACCACCGTCGTCGACTACCTCCGCCAGTTCGTACCCAACCAGGCCGAGCAGCCCGCCCGCGACCTGGCCGGGGCGTTCCTGTTCACCGGGCTGGAGCAGGACAAGCCGTTGGGTTCGCTCAGCGGCGGTGAGCGCAGCCGGGCCGTGCTGGCCGGGCTGATGGCGGGCGGGCACAACGTGCTCGTGCTCGACGAACCGACCAACCACCTCGACATCCCCAGTGCCGAGCGACTGGAAGAGGCGATGACCCAGTTCACCGCGCCGCCCTCCGGCTACGGCCAGACCCGCGCCGGCGACGGCACACTGCTGCTGATCAGCCACGACCGGATGCTGCTGGAGAATATGGTCGACCAGTTGCTCGTCTTCGATGGTGACGGCAACCTCCGCCATTTCCCCGGCCGATACAGCGAGTACATCCAGCAACAGCAGATCCGCCGCGAACAGGCCAGCGCCGTCAAAGCCGAGGCCGCGAAGCCCAAGCCCACCCCCGCTCCGGTCAAGCCTGCTCCCTCGGCATCGAAGCCCAAGCCCAAGGCGAAGACCTCGCGCTTCGCGCACATGAATCAGAAGAAACTCGAAGCCCGGATCGAAACCATTGAGTCACGTCTGAGTGCGATCGATACGGAACTGGCGGACCCGGCCATCGCCCGCGACCGCATCAAGTCGTTGCAGGCCGAACGCCAGCAACTACAGGGAGAGTTGGCTCCGTTGGAAGAAGAATGGACCGCGCGCGCCGGAGGGTGAGGCGGCGCCGTTTGACATGCATGGTCTGTGCCGTGGCCAACGCTGCGCCTATAACATGGCGCTCGACATTGTTTCACCGGGTGGTGCGACGGCCCTGACGGACAGGTGGCAGGCAGGCGAGGGCGCGGTTCGTCAACGCCTGCATCGATACCGGTTCCGTCATCGCCAGCCAGTTGACGTTGTGGTAGCGGCGCAGCCAGGTGCGCTGCTGCTTGGCGAATCGGCGCGTGAGCACCTTGGTCTGTTCGAAGGCGTCCTCCATTGTGCGGATGCGCCGGTCGGTTGGTTGGCCGCGCTCGGCGGCGAGGGCGGCCAGCACCTGCTTGTATCCGAGCGCTTCGCGGGCTTGCGTGCCGGGGTGGCCCAGCAGGCCGGCGGTTTCGAGGCGACGGGTCTCGTCGGGCAGTGACTCGACGTCCGCCAGGCCGCAAGCGGCGGGAAAGAACATCAGCTTGACGCGGGCGTTGATCCGCTGGTTGATCGCGTCGCGCGGCCAGTCGAGGCCGATCAATTCGAAGTTTCGGGTTTCGGGTTTTGAGTTTCGAACTGGCTGCCATTGGGTCTGCAAGGCGCTGATGGGTTGGCCGGTGAGGTGGTGGACTTCCAGGGCGCGGACGAGGCGTAGTCGGTCGTTGGGATGGATGCGGTCGGCGGCGGCGGGGTCGATGCGAAGCAACCGTTCGTGCAGTTGCGGGGTGGCGACTGCGTCGAGCGTGGCGCGGAAGGCGGGGGCGTGGCCGGTGTCGGCATCAGTCCTGAACATGCCTTCCAGCAGCATTTTGAGGTAGAGGTTCGTTCCGCCGACGACGATGGCGCGTCTGCCGCGGGCATGGAGGTCGGCGAGGGTTTGCTCGGCCCGCGCCAGCCAGTCGGCGACGGTGAATCGCTCGGTGGGCTCGACGATGTCGATCAGGTGGTGCGGCGCGCGGGCACGCAGCGACGGTTCGGGCTTGGCGGTGCCGGCGTCGAGGTGGCGGTAGACCTGCATCGAGTCGGCGCCGAGCACTTCGCCTTCAAGCCGTTCGGCCAGTGCGACGGCCAGTTCGCTCTTGCCGCCGGCGGTCGGGCCGAGGATCACGATGTTGCGCGGTGCGTTCATTGGGATCAGAATTGTACGCTTCGGACGCCGACGTGGCCCGCGATGACAGGGCATTCGAAGCCTGTGCCCTGTGCTGCTAGAATGTCCTGTCTAACCATCCATGACACCGCAAATGCAGAGGAAGAGGGTCCACCTTGCCAGACAATCAACCCGCACAAGACCCGTTCAAGGCCCGCCAGATCATCGACACGCCGTTGGGCAAGCGGGCGGTTTACACGCTCGACGCCCTGCGCGGCGTGGGCGAGGTCAGCCGGCTGCCTTACTCCATCAAGGTGCTGCTGGAAGCCTGCCTGCGCAACGTCGACGGCTTCGTCGTCACCGAGGAGCACGTCAAAACATTGGCGGGCTACGGGACGAACGTCGCGGGCAAGCAGGAGATCCCCTTCAAGCCCGGCCGGGTGGTTTTGCAGGACTTCACCGGTGTGCCGGCGGTGGTCGACCTCGCCGCCATGCGCGAAGGCATCGTCCAGATGACCGGCGACAAAGCCAACGCCAAGAAGGTCAATCCGCTGGTCCCCTGCGATCTCGTGATCGACCACTCCGTGCAGGTCGACGCCTTCGCCTCCGGCATGGCGCTGACCATCAACAGCCAGAAGGAGTTCGAGCGCAACAACGAGCGCTACCAGTTCCTCAAGTGGGGCCAGCAGGCGTTCAACAATTTCCGCGTCGTCCCGCCCGCGACCGGCATCGTCCACCAGGTCAACCTCGAATACCTCGCCAAGGTTGTCTGGGACGGTGACGCCGTCGCCGGCCAGGAGGCCGTGCTCTACCCCGACTCGCTCGTGGGTACGGACAGCCACACCACGATGATCAACGGCCTGGGCGTCGTCGGCTGGGGCGTGGGCGGCATCGAGGCCGAGGCCGTCATGCTCGGCCAGCCGGTCTACATGCTCGTGCCCGAGGTCGTCGGCTTCAAGCTCACCGGCAAACTGCCCGAAGGCGCCACTGCCACCGACCTGGTCCTCCGCGTCACCGAAATGCTCCGCAAGCATGGCGTGGTCGGCAAGTTCGTCGAGTTCTTCGGCCCCGGCCTGGCGGAGATGCCGCTGGCCAACCGCGCGACCATCGCCAACATGGCCCCCGAGTACGGCGCGACCATGGGCTTCTTCCCCGTCGACGAGCAGACCATCAAGTACATGCGACTCACCGGCCGCGACGAAAAACTCATCGCCACGGTCGAGCAGTACTGCAAGCTCCAGGGCCTGTGGCGCGACGACGCGCATGACATCAACTACCTCGACCAGCTTGAGCTGGACATGGGCACGGTCGAGCCTTCGCTCGCCGGGCCCCGCCGGCCGCAGGACCGCATCGCCTTGTCCGACATGAAACGGCAGTGGTGGGCGGACCTGGAGAAGACCTTCGACGTCGACACCACCACGCTGGTAAACAACCCCGTCGGCGGCTGGGTGGAAGATGGCGGCGAGCCGGCCGGGCAGGTGGGCAACATGCCCAACGCGGATGCGAACCGTTCTGGTGTGGAGGAGCCGGACGCTTCGGATCAGTCGCGGTCACTTTCGGCTGTGGCCGACCCGAAGCAGACGCCCGCCGGTGCGCTCGACGAGGCCGGCTGCGTGGACGTGACCTACGAGGGCCAGACGTTCCGGCTCCGCCACGGCGCGGTCGTCATCGCCGCCATCACAAGCTGCACCAATACGAGCAATCCTGACGTGATGGTCGCTGCCGGCCTGGTGGCGCGCAAGGCACGCAAGCTCGGGCTTAACCGCAAGCCGTGGGTCAAGACCTCGCTCGCGCCGGGCTCGAAGGTCGTCACCGAGTATTACGACAAGGCCGGGCTGACCGAAGACCTCAACGCGCTGGGCTTCCATCTCGTCGGCTACGGCTGCACGACCTGCATCGGCAACTCCGGTCCGCTGCCGGACGCCATCAGCAAGGGCATTCAGAAAAGCGACCTCGTCGCCGCCAGCGTGCTCTCGGGCAACCGCAACTTCGAGGGCCGGATCAACCCCGACGTCAAGGCCAACTACCTCGCCAGCCCGCCGCTGGTGGTCGCCTACGCTCTGGCCGGTACGGTCAACATTGACCTCACCAACGAGCCGCTGGGCACGAGCAGCGATGGCAAGCCGGTCTACCTCAAGGACATCTGGCCCACGCAGCTTGAGGTGCAGCAGACCGTCGAAGCTTCGATCAACCGCGAGCAGTTCATCGAGCAGTACGCCGACGTGTTCAAGGGCTCGGAGGAATGGCAGCAGGTCAAGACCTCCGGCGGCGAACTGTACGACTGGGACCCGGGCTCGACGTACGTGCAAAGCCCGCCGTTCTTCGTCGGCCTCGGCCCGGACGTGAAGCCGATCGCCTCCGTCGCCAGCGCCCGCTGCCTGGCGAAGCTGGGCGATTCGGTCACCACCGACCACATCAGCCCCGCCGGCGCGATCAAGAAGGATGGCCCGGCCGGTCAATACCTCGTCGCCAACGGCGTGCCGGTGAGCATGTTCAACAGCTACGGCTCACGGCGCGGCAACGACCGGGTCATGGTCCGCGGCACGTTCGCCAATGTCCGCGTCCGCAACCAGCTCGCCCCCGGCACGGAAGGCGGCGTCACCACCTACTTCGGCCCGACCGCGCCGGCCGTGCCTGACATCCCCGGCGTTGACGCCATCAAGCCCGGCGACGTCACGAGCATCTTCAACGCCGCCGTCCACTATGGCGCCTGCCAGACCAGTGAGCCCAAGGTCGAGCGCCACGAGCAAGGCACGCCCCTGGTCGTGCTCGCCGGCAAGGATTACGGCATGGGCAGCTCGCGCGACTGGGCCGCCAAGGGCACGTACCTGCTGGGCGTCAAGGCCGTCATCGCCGAGAGCTACGAACGCATCCATCGCAGCAATCTCGTGGGCATGGGCGTGCTGCCGCTGCAATATGCCAAGAGCGCCACCGCCGAATCGCTTGGACTCGACGGCACGGAGACGTTCGCCATCGACATCGCCACCGACCTCAAGCCCGGGCAGACCGTGCCGGTGACGGCCACGAAGCAGGACGGCAAGCAGATCGCCTTCGACGCGGTCTGCCGCATCGACACGCCGGTGGAGGTGGAGTACTACCGCAACGGCGGCATCCTCCACACCGTCCTTCGCCGCATGGCGGAGGAATAAGACGCATGGCGGATGTGGGCGTGCGGACGGTCCGCCGCTGCGTTCCACCACGCGGCACAAAAGTAAAGATGTCCATGCGGGCATTGCGCCAGAAGTGGGACCAGTCGATCCGCATCCACGATCCCGCTCCACGTTCGCAAGTCCGGGGCGACGTGACGGTCCACTTCCAGGCCACGGGCATGGTGGAGGCGTCCGCGCGACCGCGACCGATCTGGAGCCGGCGACAGATGCGAACCACAGGGCCTTTTCGGGTAACACGGCCAAACCCTTCACGTTGTACTGGGAGGGGAATTTGGAGGGGGGCTGGATGGGGCGAGGCAGGTCGTTTACGCGTGCATGAGCATGTTTTCGACGGCCACGGTGGAGCGCTGCGCAAGCAGGATGGCGTGCTCGTTCAATATCTTGCCAATCCCGAAGGCTTGCTCATTCCTGCTCATCGCGGCATCGCCCCTTTCGTTCCGTGAACCTTGGCCGGAACGCCACGCCACAGCGGCAGGATGGATGACGTGGAGGGTCGATGTCGACCGCAGGGCCTGCATCACCGGGCTGAGGATGTTAACCTGTTACCCTGTTATCCTTCCTGCCAGGTTCTGCCTCCGGTCCGCCGGGCACAGCGTCTGGCGCCGCGGTCCCACGCATAGCGCAGGCCATGCGGCGAGCCAGCGGCGAATCGGTCAACCCATGGCCTTCGCCATCGGCTCAGACCACGGCACATATACGAAGGTGATGAGACAAAGCCTGGACGGGCGGCGACGTTGTTTCTGCGTCACAGAAGGATGAATGGCGGATGAAGTACCTCTTTGCGATCCTCGCGGCCCTGCTGCTGATGGCGAGTGCGGTGATTTACGCCAGCTATCCCGACCTACGCTCGGAGGTGCCGGTTATCTACTGGGTCACCGACCGCAACCCGGCTCGCGAGCAGCAGGTGGCGACGTTCCACCGCTGGCTGGTCGAGCAGGGCCACGTGACCGAGAACGGCGACCCGATGGTCGAACTTCGGCTGGACACGGGCAACAACGATCAGAGCAAGAAGATCATCCAGGGCGTCTCGGGGGTGGCCGGCGACATCATGGACACCGGCAGTATGGACTTGAGCTACCTGTCTCAGATCGGCATCCTCCAGGACGTGACGGAGGTGGGCGAGGAGATGGGTTTTTCCCGAGGTGAAACGTACGAGGCGGCCGCCTCGGAAATCAGCGTGGGCGATCGGCAGTACGGCTTTCCGTGCAACGTGACGGCCACCTTGCTCTGGGTGAACAAGTCGACGTTTGAAAAGTACGATCAGCCGATCCCGCCCCAGCGATGGACCCTCGATGAGTTCGAAGAGCGGGGCAAGGCCTTTGTGGCCGCCGCCAACGAGCCAGGCGAACGGCAGATGGTCTTTTTCGCGGCCGATCTCCCGCTGAACGTCATGTTCCGCAGCCTCGGATTATCGACGTTCAACGAAACCATGACCCGGTGCACGCTGGACGATCCCCGGTTCGCCGAGGCGCTGGCCCGCAAGCAGCAATGGATTGAGGAGGACCGCATACTGCCCTCGACCCAGGAGCGGGAAGGATTCGACACCGCCGGCGGCTATGGCGGCGCGACGCTCCAGCTTTTCAACCGCGGCAATTACGGCATGTTCCCCATGGGCCGGTACGCGCTGATCCAGCTTCGTCGTTTCGGCGACTTGGACATGGCCGTCGTCGAACCGCCGCACGGCGGCTTTCCGAACACGACCACGTCGGCGCGTGCTGCCACGGTGTATGTCGGGGGCGCGCACCCGGAGCTGGCCTACCTGTTCATGGCGTACCTGGCCAGCAAGCCGTACAACGACCTGGTCGTCGCCGACGCCGACGCGTTGCCGCCCAACCCCGCCTACACGCAGACGGAGGCGTTCAAGCGTCCGGCCGATCATCCCAACGAATGGGGTCTGCACGAGCCGTTTTCTGATGCGATGGAGGAGATCGCCATCGGCGGGGCGTACAGCCCGTTCGTGCTGCCGAGCGTGGTGTGGCGTGAGTTGGACGACATGGAGGAGGCGGTGATGAACCGGCGTCTCACGGCCGAGGAAGGGGGCCAGGCGTTGGCCGCCACGATCAACAGCCGGATTGAACGCAATGTTCATCAGGACCCAGCGCTGCGTGAGCGGTACGAGCAACTGCTTCAGCAGCAGGCGCAGATCGACGCGCTGCGGGCCGCCGGCGAGCCGGTCCCGGTGGAGCTGATAGAAAACCCGTTTTATCGCAAGTATTACGAGCACCAGGGCTGGCTGGCCGAAACCACGGAGTAACCGCATGTCGATGATGGCAAGCCCCAACCGCCGATTCTGGACGGCGATGACGTTCCTGGCGCCCAACATCCTGGGCGTGTTGATCTTCGTGGTTTTCCCGGTGGTCTTCAGCCTCGTGATGGCCTTCACCAACTGGGACCTGCGCCGCCACAACATGTTCAAGGACGAGTCGCTGAGCTTCGTCGGCTTGCGCAACTTCGCCGACCTGCTGGCCGACGGCGGATTTCGGCGCTACCTCGGCAACACGCTGTACCTGATGATCGTGATCCCCTTCTCGATCGCCGGATCGCTGATCGCCGCCATCCTGCTCAGCAAGGACACCCGCGGCACGCGGCGGACGTTCCTCTGGCTCATTGCCGGTTCGGTATTCGTCATCAGCACCGTGGGGCTGGTGGTGATGGGCCTGGGCGGCTCGGCGATGGCGATCCTGCTGTGCGGCGTCGCGGCCGCCATCCTGCTCGGCGGCGTCTTCGGCGGCGTTACCGTCTACCGCACGCTCTTCTACCTGCCGCACTTCACCGCTGGCGTCGCCACCTTCATCCTCTGGCGTCGCATGTATAACCCTGAAACCGGGCCGATCAATTCCGCCGTCCGGCCCGTGGTCGGTACGCTTGAAGCGATTATCGCCACGGTGCCGACGTGGATGATCTATAGCGTCTACGCCCTGGGCCTGCTGATGGTGTTCGCCGGGACGGTCTACGGCCTGCACCGGCTGCGGCGGCTTTGGGACGATGGCGAGGTGGGCACCCGCTCCGTCATCATGGGCAGCGTGCCGATGCTGCTGCCCGCGATCACCGCCATGTTCTGGCAGTACACGCAGTCGCTGTGGTGGCTCTTTGCCGCAATGATTGCCGTGGCCGTACTCAGTCAGCTCGGGATTGCCGTGGTCCGCCGGCGGATGTTCACCTGTCCGGCGGGTGAGGGATCGGGCAGCGCGCTGATGATCGGCGTACTGCTGATGACGGGCCTGTTCACGTTGCTGGGCCTGACCGTTGTCGTCGGCAACCTGCCCGCCATGGTGCAGGCGCCGGACGCCCCGGGTCTGGATACGCCTTCGTGGATTTACGACTACCACTGGGCCAAGCCTTCGCTGATGATCGTCATGCTCTGGGCGGCGATCGGCTCGAACAACATGCTGCTCTACCTCGCCGCCCTCACCAACGTGCCGCAGGAGCTTTACGAGGCCGCCGACATCGACGGCGCCAAGCCACTCCAGCGGTTCTGGAACGTTACCTGGCCGCAGCTTGCGCCGACCACGTTTTTCATTGCGGTGATGAGCACCATCGGCGGGTTGCAGGGCGGCTTTGAAATGGCCCGGACCATGACAGAGGGCGGACCGGCGGGCTCGACCACCACGCTGGCGTACTTCATTTATATCGAAGGTTTTGAGACCGGCCGCCTGGGTGTGGCCGCCGCCGCCTCGTGGATGTTGTTCATGTTGGTCTTTGCCGTCACCATGTTCAACTGGAAGTTTGGAAACCAGTATGTCAACGAATAATCCGGCCATGACGGATACGACGACGAGCGAACCGACTTCGCCTGCCACGACCCTGCCTGCCGCCGGCGAAGTGTCGCAGGTGATGGGGCGCGATCCCAACCCCGCGCCGCCGTCGCGGAAGCGTCAGGGCCAGGATGAGCGACGCATGCTCGGCCTCTCCGCGCTGCATCTCGTGCTGGTGGCGTTGAGCTTCCTGCTCGCGCTGCCGTTCGTGTGGATGGTGCTCACCAGCCTCAAGCATTTGAGCGAGGTGGGCCTGGAGTCCTGGCTGCCCGGGGAGGGGGGCTGGCATCCGGAGAACTATCTGGAAGTGTTCAACCAGGTTCCCTTCGCCCGCTATTACATCAACAGCCTGTTCATCGCCTCGTGGGTGACGTTCCTGCAAGTTTTTACCAGTTCGCTGGCGGCGTTCGCGTTTGCCCGCCTCCAGTGGCCGGGGCGGGACAAGGTCTTTCTGCTCTACCTGTGCACCATGATGCTGCCGGGACTGGTGATGATGATCCCCAACTACCAGATCATGATCGCCCTGGGTTTGGTCGACACGATGAGCGGGCTGATTTTGCCCGCCGCGTTCACCGCCTTCGGCACGTTCCTCCTTCGACAGTTCATGCTCAGCATCCCCAGCAGCCTCGACGAAGCGGCCGCCATCGACGGCGCCGGCCCGTGGCGCACCTACTGGGATGTGATCCTGCCGCTAGCCCGGCCGGGCCTGGTGACGCTGGCGATCTTCACGTTCATGAGCAACTACCAGAGCTTCTTCTGGCCGTTGGTCATGCTCAAGACGGACTTCAAGTACACGCTGCCGATCGGACTGCTTTACTTCGACTCCTCGGCCGGCCAGGAAACGAACCTGCTCATGGCCGCGGTGACGATGTCCGTCCTGCCCATGATCGTCGTGTTCGTCGTGCTGCAGAAGCAGTTGGTCAAGGGGATTCAGCTTGGGGCCGTCAAGGGCTGACAGTGAGGGAGGATGCGCGTCGCCGTCCTGTGGCGTACGGGCATCCGGCTCCACCAGTTGCAGAAGGTGAAGCGCTTCGCCGATCAACTCCCGGCCGGTCATGCCGTGGCCCGCTGATGCCGCAGTGCGGACGGCGGGGGTTGTCATCCAGCCGCCATTCATCCAGCATGTCACGCGCCTCGTCCAGACCGAGGAACAACGCGCGGTTGAGCAGTTCGTCATGCAGCTTGCCGTTGAGGCTTTCCACGCAGCCGTTCACGACGTGGCGCTCTCTGAGACGACAGGACTGCAGAGCCGGGCATGGTTGAACAACGCAGGCCTTTTGCCTTCCGCGAATCCTGAGCCCCATTCGATCCAACCTCGCCGCTCGCCTGAGGCGTCCGTGTCGCGCACGAGCAGGGAGAGTGAGACGTTGGGGGAAATTTCGCTGAACAGGGTGCGGCCGTGGCGCGGGATGGCTGCTTCGTAGATCGTCTGCGTGCCTTCCCGCCGGGCGACGCACGCCGCGTCGCGGACCAGGTGTTGCCCTTCGTCTTCGCTGACGCCTTTCATCTGGTACACCTGCGGCCCGTCGGCCCGCAGCGCGATCGCAAATCGGTAGAAGCCTTCGCCTTCCCACCGTGTGGCCGCGCCTTCCCACGGCGGCACGGGGGCGATGACGAACTCGATCTGGTCGCCGGTGTCGTTCTCCTGCAACGGCGGGTGGTGCGCGTCGTCCACGATGCGGGCGGCGAGGTAGAAGTAATCCTCGTCGTAGGCGAGCCAGACCTGGCCCGAAAGATCGTCCGGCCCACGATGGTCTTTCATCTTGACCCGCCCGTGCCGAAGCAGGTCGATCGCCGGCACGTCCACCCACTTGGCGAGGTCGCCATCGATGCTCGGCGTCATCCGTGGAATCGGGGTGTTGCGGAACGGCGCTTCGTACGCCCCGACCAGAGCGTCTGCATTCCACGCTTTCACACCAAGTGTCAGTGGGGCGTAAGGCTCCGCCTTGACGCCGGGCACAAGCAGGCTCTTTTGCTCACCTGGCTGGAGGGTCAGCAACACCGTCTGCTCGCCCGTGGCGGCCCCGAGGGTCCATTGAAGATGGGTGATCGAAAGGGCGCGCTCGCGCGAGATGTTGCGCAGCGTCAGGTGCAGGTCGGCGTCGTCCACCATGTGCGGCGGGCGCTCGAAGTGCAGTTGCGGCCGCGCCATGATCTTCACCGGCTGTTCGACCAGCACGGTTCCCATGACGCGGACGTGGCAGGGGAGCACCTGCTCGCCCGGCTCGACGCGGGCCCGGAGCGTCAGGTGTCCTGCTTCGCTCGCTCCCGGCGCCACCTCCACCATCTGCCGAACGTCGGCGATTGCCAGTTCCACCATCGCGGCCGCAGGCAGCGCGTTCTCGATGTGATACGGCAGCCGCACCGCCTCACCGATGCACGCGGCGCACGTCTCGTCCACCGTCATCGTCAACCCGGCCTGCACCGCCTCGACCGCACCCACCAGGTAGACCGGCTCGCCTTGACGCATCGGCAACGTCGCACGGCCATCCGTCGGTGTCACCGGTGTTGCACGCCCCATCAGGTCGACCATGGTGAACGACTCTCCGGCCTGCACCGAGAGCACCATCGGCGCCAGTGACCAGACCACGCGGATCGTCTGCCCCTCACGTTCAAAGACAAAACTTCGGAGCATCTCCGGCGTCGGCTCCTGCCGGACACAGCGAGCGCCAGTCAACTGTCGCGTCATCTGCGCATACGCGACGTAAGCCGGCGTCGGCGTGTACCGGCCCAGAGTGTCGTCGGGGTGGCGGATGAGGCCGAAGTTGTGCTCGCCGTTGCGGCTGTCGGTCCCGTCATTCATGAAGTCGTACCAGTGAATCCTTGGCACACCCGCGGCCAGCAGCAGTACGTGGCTGCGCACCAGGTACGCCGCCTGCATCGGTTCGCTGGTACGGACGTCGAGCGACTCGTACACCTGATCCGCCACCGCCTGCGGATGCACGTTGATCGGCCAGCCCAACTCCGTCACCCAGATCGGCCGCACCGGGCCGCCGGCGTCTTCCATCATCTGATTCAGCTTGGCCATCGACTCAGCCAGGTACTCCGGCTCCAGTTCGCACTTGTACGGATGCACCGAGATCGCATCCATCTGTTCCAGTGTGCCCTCCAGTTCGAGCAATCGTCGTAGCCACGCATAGCCGCCCCACCACAGGCCGGTGGCCGAGCCGCCGACGACCGGCAACTGCGGGTGCTGGGCCTTGATCTGTTGATACGTCTCGTCAAGCAGGGCGCGGTAGACCTCCGGCCGGGCGGCGGCGGGGCCCTGCGAGAAGCCGGGGCTGTTCCATTCGTTCCAGACTTCCACCGACGCGATCTTGTCGCCGTAGCGATGCAGCACCTCGATCGCATAGCGGGCGAAGGCTCGGCGACTCGACGCGTCGTGCGGCGCCCGCCCCTGGTGGTACAACGCGTTGCCATAGGTTAGACCCAGGTGCAGGGCGATGTCCGCCTCGGCCAGCTTCTCGACGTAACGGTCGTATTTTTCGGGAAAGCGAAAGACGTTTTCTTCTTTCTCGATCGCCTGCCAGTACTGCTCGTCGCGGGCTTCCTTGACGCCTGCCATCGCCATCAACGGAATGATTTCAGGATGCCACCACTGGCCGAAGTGCGTGCAGACGCCGAAAGGCGAGTTCGTCACGCCAGTGAAATCGTGCTCGGCCAGCACGGCAAACGGCGTGCGTGCCGTGGCGATGGTGCGGCCCTGAGCATAAGTCGTCACCTGTAACGTGAAGTAGCCCACACGACCCGACGGCAGCGCTAATGTCCTGTGACGGTGACAAGCCTCTTCACCGCGGGCGAGTTCCTGCTCATGGCAGTCACGCACCGTCCACGCCACGCGATCCACGTTGGCGTCGGACGATTGAAGGTGAAACTGCACCGGCTGGCCGGCAAGAAAGATGTTGCCGATTCGCGTCTGTTCGATGGTCATCATGTCAGCCAAGGGTTTGCCTGTGGGTCAAGGTTCGTCGTTCGTTTCCGGCTCGACCAGGTGCAGCGTGTGGAAGCCGGGGTCGTCCAGTTCCCGGCCGGCCAGGCCGCGGCCCCAGCGGGCGCGGCGGACCGGGTTGTCCGCGCCGGGCGACTCGCTCCAGAGCGTCAGGGCCAGGCTCATCTGCCGCCACGCGTCAGCGCTGACGGTGGTGGTCTTTTCGAGCGGGATGGCCAGGGCGTAGACCAGCGTGCCTGTCGCCGGCTGGTGGTCGGCCGTCGCGACGAGGTTGTCGATGAATGTCTGCGTGATCGGGAAGGTGGGCATTTCGTGGACCGAGATCACGCGTCGGTGATGGTTGCGGGGGTATTCGCCGCGCAGCATCAGGTCGGCCTGGCGGAGACTGCCGTCGGCGTGGGGCATGAACGCCAGGCGGTGCGTGGCCTCGCACGCCAGCAGGCCCAGTTCCAGCCAGTCGCCACCGCCGAGATGGGCGCGGCCGCGTGCGGGCGACGCTTCGGCCTGCGGCACGGTCACCGCCAGGTACAGCCGGTCGCCGTCATGGGCCAGGCGCAGCACCGCGTCGGCCGGCCCTCTGTTTGCACCGTCATCATCCAGGGGAATCACCAGGGCCGGGCCATCTTCCCACAGTGCCAAGCCACCGCCGGGCGGCAGTGGTGTGGGACGGTAGGGCACCTGCCAGTGCGGGGGATCGACTTCGTCGGGGTTGGAGGTGGGGGTGAAGCTGACCAGGCCGTGCAGGTCGGCGGCCAGCAGCACGTCACCGGCCCAGTGCATCGCCATCCCGCCGTCCCACTGCCGGTCGTGGTCACGTCGCCAGTAGCGTAGACCGGCGAGCACCTGTTCGTTGAGCTTTTCGCCCGATGCCCCATCGAACGCGGCGATGTGCACCTCGCTCGTTCGGTGGGTCCGCAGGTAGACGTAGGCGACGAGCACCGTGCCATCGTGTTCCCAGGCCGCAATCGGGTTCAAGCTCATACGATGCACCGAGGGCAGCTCGCAGACGGCGACTTCCATGGCAGTGGGCAGGTCGAAGATATACAGCTTGCCGTCGGCGAACTCGTAGAGCCGGTCGTCCCGGATCAGGCCGGCGCGCGGGCGCTCAAAAAGGTACGCCGGGTCGCGGCGGTCGTAGATCCACGTGGTCGCATCGTCGCGATCGGCTGCGGCGACCTGGACCCAGCGGCCGTGGAGGTGGATGACTTCGTCGCCCGAGGCGTCGCCGGTGTCGGGAGGTTGCGTAAAGGGGGTCGCGCGTTCGCTGCCATCGACGGGGATTCGCCACAGCCGGCGTTGGTCGTCGAGCGCGAAACATCCTTCGTCATTACTGGCCAAAGCCCCCGGTGGCGTCTCACCGGCCCACTGCTCCGCATGACGGGCAACGATGCGCCCGCTTTGCGGATCAAGCTGGTGGCCGAGGTGCGCGTCATCCGCGCCCGGCCCGCGCACGTGCAGCGCCTCGGCGGTCCATGCCACGTCGGCCACCACATAGTCCGGCACGGCCCGATCCAGATGACGATGCCAGCGCAGTTCACCATCGGCGAGCGTGAGCAGCCGCAGTTCGCTGAGCCGGTTGGGCCGGTTGCTTGCTGAATGGCCCAGCAGCAACATGTCGTCACGCTGCCACCAGCGCGTCGGCGGATCGTCCAACATGTACCGCCATCGTTGGACGCCGCTGTCGCGATCCAGCGCGATAACGGTGTGGCCGGCGATCAGGACGATCCGGTCCTCGTGCCACAGCACGTCCTTCACGGGGCCCGCCAAAGGCTTGCGCCATTGCAGCGGCAGGTCGGCGGTGGCATGGAAGGCGTTGAGTATGCCTTCGGACCAGGCCAAGGCGATGCGACCGCTTGCTTGTTCCTCTGGTGACAGCCAGAACATTGGCCGTGACAGGTCACGCACCTGCGCCCGCTTCAACGGTAAGGCAGGCGTTCGCGCCGTATCGACGGGGGCTGGCTCCGGGGGTGGAGGTGCGTCAGTGGTCGCGGTGGCGTTCGGCGTCGGCGCGTCGTCCGTCACCACGATCCGATCACCCGCCACGACCATGGTGCGCGGCGACGCCTGCTCGTTCATTTCGATCCGGCCCAGCATGTTGCCCTCAACCGCGTCGAGCACGTCGAACGCCGTGCCCGTCCAGGCGACCACGCGCCGGCCGGCCTGCTGGACGAGGGGCTGCCTGTCGCCGTGGCGCGTGGCATGCGCTGACAGAGAATGGCTTGTGCCAAGCCGGTGACGCCAACGCACCGCGCCCGTCGCCGCCGCAACCGCCACCAGCCAGCGCCGGTCGCGCAGCAGCACGGTGTCGTCAAGTCGACCCACCAGCGTATCGGACGGCAGGAACGGCTCATGCCAAGCCAGTTCCCCGCTGGCACGCTCCACCGCCAGCACGCCCAGCATCGGTCGTGGCGCAACCAACACGTGATCGCCGACCACCTGCGGTGGCATGCCTTGCCGGCGGAGCGCCTCCCGCCAGGTCTCGTGCTCGCGCACCCGCCATTCCGCGCTGACGCGCGGGTACGTCCGCACCCAGCGCACATGGCCGTTGTGCAGATCGAAGCGCGCCACGACGCTGAGGCTGGTGCTGGCATACACCGCGTCGTCGTGAATAGTCAGCGCGTTGCCGTGGCGGGTCAGACTCTGAAGCCAGTCGGCCCCATGCTGGAGGCCGTGCGCAAAAAAGGGCTGTCGCCAGCGCAGCCGACCCGTGGCCGCCTCCAGGCAGACCAGCACGAGCGGGGCATGGAAGTCGGTGAAAGACCTGCCATGCTTCAATGCCAGGATGTACACCGCTCCCTCGTGCGCCACCGGCGCGGACACCGGCCAAAGCTCATCCCAGAGATACCGATTCCGCTGGGCATTGTGTCGATCGGCATCCACCGGCGGCGCCAATGGTGTCAACGCCTCCCAGGCCGGATCATCGCTGGTGCTCCAGACCAGTTCCCCCGTGGCCAGGTCCAGGGCCATCACGTCGGTGAGCCAAGCGCCCGCGGCCTCCAGTCCCCAGCGCGTGTAGACCCGGCCGTCGGCGATCGCCGGTGACATCGGGGCCGGCGCCACCAGGCGGGTCAGCAAGTTGTGCCCGTCGATGTGGCCGGCCACCAGCGGCAAGCGGCGGGACCAGCGCAAGGCCAGCGTCTGTTCGTCGTAGCAGGCCAGCAACCCCGGCGACGCGGCGACGATTGCGCCCTCGCCGCGCACCAGATCAGCGGTCAACGGCGGCAACTGCCGCATCACGTCGGCCGACGAAAGATTGTGCGCAAAGCCCAGTGGCCACCGCGGCGCCCCCGGCAGGTCCAGGCGGCGCACCGTCCACTCGCCCGGCTCCGCCGATTCGGGAACAGTCTGGTCTACCGTCGTACGTCTCGTCCTCTCCAGCAGCGCCTGTGCCCGCTCGCGCACGTCGTGATCGTCGGCATGTTCCAGCAGCACCCGCGCCCAACTGCGCACCTCGCCATATGCCCTTCGCCGCAGCGCCTGCTCCGCGTCCCGCAACATCAGTTCGTGCGTTGATGGTGCCCAGCGGAACTGCCGGTACAGCCGGTGCCGCTGCTCTTCGGTCAACGCGTCGATGCCGCCCGCTTCCGTCAGTGCTTCATCCAGTTGACGTGCCTGCTCCGCCGCCACCGTCTCCACCGCATCCGCCGCCCGCACGCGTGCGTCCAATGCATCGGCCGCAGTGACGAACACCCCCGTCTCCCGCTCGTGCAAATACGCATCCTCCGCCAGTGCGTTGTACAACCACTGAATCTCGCCGGCGTCAGGCAGCGCGTCCGCATCGAGCATCTGGTCGAGCGCCAGGTAGGTCGCATGTTTGCCGAGCCGGCTCACCGCCATGCCTGTGTTGTCACTTGCCGCGCCGCGTGCCGACTTCAGACGCCAGGTGGCTTCGTTGTGCCGGCTGTCACCGGGCTCGGCCGTCGCCAGCAACTGTTCCAGCGGCCGCACGGCCACGGCGTGATGCCCGGCGCTGATGGCCAGCGAGGCGCGACGAAGCATCCTCTGCAACGCCACCGTCTCAGCTTCCAGATGGTCCCATGCCCCCAGTGACACATGTGCCTCGTCGGCATCGAACCATTGTCGGCGGGCACGATGCAGACTCTCCAGGGCCGAGGCCGTCCGCTGCACCAGTCGATGGTTGGACGCCAGCGCCTCCGCCTCGCGCAGTGCCCGCACCTGTTCGGCGACGTGCAGCACCCATCGCTCGCGATGCGGATGATCCGCCGCATGTTCGAGCATGGTGGCCAGCAGGTCCACCGCCGCCTCCGAGCCGGCCGCTTCGTCGGCATGCAGGTCCGCCAGCGCCGTGAAACCTGCGTCCCCGTCCGGGTCGAGTGTGAAGTGCAACTCCGCGATTTGCCGCCGCGCTTTGTCGTGCCGGCTCTCCGTGTCGGGGAACCGCTCGATCATCGCTTCCAGCAGCGCCGCCTCCAGCGTCGCCCGCCGTCGTGTCCGCTCGGGCTCGGGCCGCTCCGCCAGCGTGGCGTTCCACCGCGCCAGGTTCTGCTCAAGCGTCGCGTCCCAATCCGCTTCCCAGGTGATCGTCGGCGCCGCATCCTCCGGCGTCACGAAGTCCCACGCCGCCGGCGCTGCGTACGCCGGCGACACCGCCAGCAACCACGCCACGCACAGCCAGCGCCTGTAACACATCCGATCAAACCAGTGCACTGGCGATCCTTCCAGGGTTCTCAAGCAACCACCGCGCCGCAACACCCCCTCCGAAGCCCACAACCTGAGGCCGTGAGCGTCCTTGCCCGCGCTCGAATACCCGCTACGGAATCTTCTCGACCCGCACTTCCTTGACCCAGAACTCGCCGGGTGAGCCAGCGGCGCTGGTGCGGAAGTGCCAGCCCCATCCGCCGACGAAATTCGCATCCTCCACCTCCCACGTCAACTCCTGCCACGTGTCGCCGGCGGGGATCGACCGCCAGTTGCCCGTGTTGCGGTAGCCGTCAAGCGATTCATAATCCAGCGTCAGGCCCGCGCGCTGATCGTTGTCCACCCGGCGGGCGACCACGGTGATCTTCAGTTTCTCATCGCCGAAGCCCACGAACGTCGGGTCGGCGCGGAAGTACATGTACTGGCCTTCGCCGCCCTCGCCCACTTTCGTTCGCCGCGCGGCGTCGAGGTCAACGATGCCCGGCTCACTGGTCTGCATCTTCGTCTGTACCAGGCCCGCATCCACGTTCTGTGCTCCGAGCCGGACGGACACCCGGTCGGTTGTGCTGTAATCGTCACCCCAGGGGAACGACTGGTCGCGGTTGGCCGTCGCCTGTTCGATCAGTTCCGCCGGCAGGTCGGTGACGAAGACCGCCTCACGCTCCAGCGTCAGCGCGTCGCCGGCATCCAATGTGCGCGATTTGCCCTCGACTTCCGTTACCTGCACCGTCTGCGGGAAATGCACGTCGATGCCTTGCGGCGAAACGGACCACAATGCCAACACCGGCCCCGCGCTGCCGTCGAAGACGAAGCCATAGCTGCCTTCTTCAAGGTTCAGCCAGCCGCGATAATCTGGCCCCGGCCCGAGCAGGGCGGTCATCGTCTGCAGCGCGTGGTAGGCCGGTCGCTTGGTGTAGTTGCCATCCATGCGGATGATGCCGTGGTCGCCGTGCCCGTAGTCGGGCCCCATCGCCTCGAACCACGCGACGCGCTTGAAGCCGGCGGCGAAGGCGAGCACGTACGTCTTCACCAGCGCGTCGGCGGCGCGACGCTCCTGCGCCGGGTCATTCGTGCTGGTGAGCCCGATCTCGGTGATCCACAGCGGCAGGTCGGCCGGCTGATTGAGGCTGGCGAGCATCTGCCGCAGGTTCTCCCCCAACTCCAGAAATGCCCGTTCCCCGCCTTCGAGCATCGAGCCGACGTTTTCGTACGGATGCACTGCAACAAAGTCAAAGTGATCCGCCGCGCCGGCCTCAATCACCCGACTCAAGAACGCCAGATCGTAATTCGCGCAGGTGATCCCGATGTTGATCCGCTCGTCAATCGCCTTGGCGGTGATGTGTGCCTCGCGTACGAGTTGGGCATAGTCGGCATGCGACATGTTGCGGGCGAAGACCCCCGAGTTCGGCTCGTTCCACACTTCCCAGTAGCGGATATCGTCGCCGTAGCGTTCGACCACGCCCTGGACGTAGTCTCGCCAGCGCTGAATGTCGCGGATCGGGAACGTTCGCGTGCGGGCGCCGTGGTCGCCGGCGTCGCTGGGATCATGCGACGAAGCGAACGATGCGAAGTACTGGAACATCCCGCTGATCTCGATGCCGTGGCGGTTCGCGTTGGCCACGATCTCGTCCGCCCGCTCCCAGTTCCACTGGCCCTCCGCCGGCTGAACGCTGTTCCATTCCGGGAACATCCGCACGTAGTTGATCCCGGCCTCTTCGAGCATCGGAAACAGATTCGCCGTGTCGCCCGACGTGTCCGCCCCGAACGCGATCCCGAACGCCCGGCCCTCCGTCGCCGCGTCCGGTTCATCGGCCAGTGCCGGCGTGGCGTTGCCCGCCAAAGCGAAGCCAAGCACCAGCCCAATCGTTTGACTGAAGCATCGTCCTGTCATGCGACTCGCCTTTCGTTCGATGTCAGATGTTCCAGTCTGCCTGCGTCAGAATCGACGCTGCCGTCAGAGGCGATGGCTCTGCCTCAGAACCCGTGAATCTGGCCGGCGTTGTCCCAGTAAGTGGTGATGCCCAGGAGGGAGGGGGCGCTGGGGTTGTAGTTATTCACGCTGATCAGCCCGTCCTCATCGAGCGGTTTGGCATGGCCGTCGATGAAGGCGGTGTTCGCGGCATTGGGGTGAGCCATCCACGCCGCAGCGCGCTGGCCGCCGCCGGTCGGACTCCAGCCACCGGACGTATTGATTGCATACGACCCTTCGGGGTTGCTCGCGGCGAGGGGGGCCAGCGATCCGTCCTGCACGGCACTGTCGACCAGCAGTGCCTGGCCGGTCGGCTGGCGGACGTTGTCGACGTGAATACCGAGAAAGCGAAGGTTGCCGCTGGAGCCGGTCCAGTTCACACGGATGGTGCCATCCAGGCCGGGCTCATCCCATGGCGTGCGTGGCAGAACGGAGGCATATAAGCCGCCGCCTTCTGGCGGGCCGTACCAGGCCGGATCCAGGTTGTTGGGGCAGTTCATTGCCGGGGTGTTCGGCAGGTAGCTGCCGGCGTGACTGGAATCGCCCACCAGGAAATTCGCCCATGGGGTGCGCGGGTTCGTCCAGTTGTCCGGCCCGTCCAGGAGGGCCACGACATTCTTGGCATCCGCGGCGTAAAGGTTCATGCCGATACCTGCCTGTCGCAGGTTGCTGAGGCAGGCCACGGCTTTGGCGGTCTCGCGGGCGCTGCGCAGGGCCGGCAACAGCAGTGCGATCAGCAGGGCGATGATGCTGATGACCACCAGAAGTTCGATCAAGGTGAAGGCGCGGGAATTGGACATGGCGGTTGCTCACAAATGTGCTGGCCGAACGGCGCGCGGACAAGCGTTTTGCCGTGATGCGGGTCCACGAGCGGGGCCACCGATCGCGTCACGGTGACGACACCAAAAGACGGCACGCCGCCGTTGAGCGGCGTGCCGGAAGCGATGCGTCGGCGTCAGCGTCGACGACGCGTGAGCATCAGCAGGCCGCCCGCGCCCAGCAGCGCCAGCGAGGCGGGTTCGGGGACGGCGGTGACCACGAAATTGTCGATGCCCGCGCGTCCGTTCTGGCCACCATTCGACACCCCTGCGGCGTATGCCGTGGCCGATGTCGTGAACGCGGTGGTGGACCAGCTATACGTGGTGGTGTCGCCATCGAAGTTGACGTTGGAGATCTCGCCGGTGGTCGTGTCAACGTCATATGACAAATGATAAAACGCGCCTGAGGTGAGCGTGGTCGGCGCGGCGATGGCAAGGCCTGCAATGCCATTTTCGTACAATGTCAGTCCTGCCTCGCTCACATGAATACCACTGAACCCAGCCATGACACCGCCTTCGACGTCGGCGGGAGGAAGCGTTGAGGTATAGAAGCCCAGCGCCACTCCTCCGGTGTTCGTTGTTTCATGACTACCACGAAACTGAACGTCCGCCGAGATTGCCGTCGGTGCATAGCCACCCAGCGAAATGGCCAAGCCCAGTGAGCTGTCGCCGAAGTCCGCCGCATTGGCTGGCTGGCCCCAGTCCACCGATTGCTTGCGGACATCGCCCCACCTGCCTGCGGTCTTCGTCCATGTGTCACCCGGCAGGTTCGTGATGGCCGGCGCGGTGCCTGCCAGATTCGTCCGTATCCACGAGTTCGGTTCACCTGCATAAAAATCGTCCTGAATAATGACCACATCGGCCCGCGCCGGGGTGGGCGCCAGCCCGCCGGCCAGCAAGGCCGCCACGCACAGCGTCGCCACGCCCCCTCGCGACCCGAACCGCTTGCTCAGAATTGAACATGACATGCCTGATCTCCTCTTGAAAAATGAAGTGAGCCTGAAATTCTTCCGATCGATGCACGTGCTTACGATCATGTCTGCGTTGATTCGGCACGGCCCGCCGTCGCGTCGCCAACCTGACGCAGCCGGGGCCGCGTTCATGTGCGTCCATGCCGCCGACGTTTAACGCTTCCTTTCCTGTTCGTGTTCCCGTTGGACTGCGAACTGTCGATTGGTGTAGATGCGAATTGCGACGTCGATTCGCCGACATAGACTGGCATGCGTGGCGGGTGGATCAGATGGGGCCCGATCCACCGTTCCCCCCCCTTGGCGAACCAGTCGAGGCACACGTCGAGATACGGCCGCCAGTCCGGGTCCGCGAGGCACGTCAGCGAGGGACGCAGGAACGGCGCCAAGCCACCCATATCATCCGCAGCGCACACTGCCACATCACGCCCCGGCTCAAGGCCGTGGTCGTCCAAAGCACGCATCGCACCCAACGCCACGGCCCCGGTGGCGCAGAACACCGCCGTATCACGCAGATGCCCGGCGCGCAACTGCTCGCCAACCACCTTGTGGGCGCGAATCACCGGCGACTCGAAGGGGGCGACATGATCGTCGATCAGATGGCCGGCTTTCTTGTGGACTTGGGTCCAGGACTGCCACCGCTCGATCCGTTCTCGAATAACGACGTCAGTTGGCTGACAGTTCAGGCAGGCGATGCGTTCGTGGCCGTCGACGGCAAGCATGTCCAACATCGCGGCAATGGCGTCGGGGCTGTCGAAACGAAGGCAGGGAATGCCATGCTCCGAAACGTCCTGGTCAAGCACGACCACCGGGCCGGGCGCTCGACGAATCTGATCGAGCACCGCTGATGGCATGTCCTCCGCCAGCGGCATGAACAGCACACCGTCGAACCCGCGCAACGCTTCGTCAATCATCGGGTCGTGCCAGTGCGTGTAGCCGACCGGCCGCATGCGCCACCCCCGCGCCCTCACCAGATGCTGCAAAACCTGCTCGATCCGCTCGTAGACCGAACTGGAAAAGGCTGGCTGGAGCAACGCCACCTGCAGCGTCTGATTTCGGCCGTCGGCGCGGATATGCAGCCGTCCTGTCGACGTCCGCCTCAGAACGCCTTGCTTGACCAGGTCGTCCACGGCCTTGGTCACGGTGCGCGGGTTGCTGCGCAAGTTCTCCGCCAACTGATTGATCGACGGGAACGGGCGCAACCGGTAGTCACCCTGACGGATCCGCTGGATCACCACCTCCGCAATGTCAACACTTTTGGCCATCAAAGGACTCGCCGTAATTTCCAGAAAGTACATTAAAAACCATGTATAAAAAGAAAGTAACGCTGAAAGTGCGGCATTTCAAGAAAAATTCCTGCCGCAAAACAAAAATCTCTGCAACGCCCTCGGACGATGGGGCGAGAAGGTGGCCGGCAGGACGGCGACCCACTTCAGCAGTTGATCGTGGAGCGCGAAGCCCTCCCGCTGTGCAACCCGACACTCGACTCAACCCGTACCACCCACTTCACCCCATCACCACTTCCCCACCGGGCGCCGCGTCGGCCAGACCCACACCCGCCACGCTCTGCGCGAGCCGGGCCGCGCCCTGCACCACCTGCTTCCCGCTGTTGCACCCACAGCCCATCAGATGCCCTCGTCTTCGCCGATGACCTCAACCGTGCCGCTCGCCCACGGCTGGTCGGGCAGGTAGTTCAGGTAGAGACCTTCGGGTGTGGGGCCGGTGGGTTTGGGATCCGCGAAGAAGCGAATCACCCAAAGGCCCGGTGGATTCGCCTTTGAACAGCTCCAGTCGGCCCGGCTGAATGAGCAGCGGACCTTCCCACGGCCCGCGTCGGAGGTGAGCCAGCGCATGCACGCCTCGACGTAGGGATCGCAATCGGCCACTTCAAAGGCGGCGCGCGACGGGATTGCGTTGCGTGAAGTTTTGGCGCCGTCGACGGCGCAGACGGAGATGTCCCGGCCAACCGCCAGCCCCTGCTCGTGCAAGGCCGCGACGCCCGCGCCTCATTCGCCAACTCCTATTCGGTAGGCAGGCCGCCAAGCGTGTAGTCGCCCCGGCGAATGCGGGTTTCCATAACGTTCGCGAATTGCTCATATTTGGCCATAAAGTCAAGCCCTGTTCTATGGCTAAGAGCGTCTAAATTGACTCCCTCTCGCTTCCAGGGAGAGGGTCGGGGTGAGGGTGGGGCGCTCTGTTGCCTTGTGCCCTTGGCAAGCCCGGAAGGTGATCGACCTCCACACTTTCACCCCTCATCTTCTGGGGGGGCGCCGGCTGCGCCGGCATCTTCTGCCCTGAGGGGAGAAGGATTTTTTAGACGCTCTTAGCTTTCAGCCTTCCGTCCGAATGCCCCGTCCGACCGGTCTGTGGCTGGCTCATGGCTGAAAGCTGACGGCTCAAGCCTAAAAAAATTCTCCCTACTCCCCACTCTCCGATCCCTCACAGCAACGGCGACAGCAGGGCCGCCGCGGCCTCCAGGTATTGCTTGGTCAGTGGGCGCTGCCGCCAGCGGTCGAGGGTGATGGGCGTGGAGCGAGAGAGGTAGCGTTGCTGGGCGCAGCGCAGCTCGGAGGTGATCTCGGGGCCGTAGAGCATGACGTTGATCTCGAAATTGAGATTGAACGAGCGGATGTCGATGTTGGCCGAGCCGAGCAGGGCGAAGGTGTCGTCGACGGTGATGGTCTTGGCGTGCAGCATGCCGCCGTGGTACTGGTAGAGGTCGATGCCGGCCTCGAGCAGCTTGTCGAAGTACCACCGGCCGGCGGCGTGGACAATCGGGTGGTCCGACTTTTCGGGCACGATGACGGAAACCTCCGCCCCGCGGTCGGCGGCCATGGCCAGGGCGAGCATCGTCGGCTCGTCGGGCACGAGGTAGGGCGTTGTGAGTACGATGCGATGGCGAGCGGCGTTGAGGGCGGTGATGAGCACGCGGCGGAACGTTTCAGCCTCATGGCTGGGGCCGGTGGGCACGACCTGGGCGGCCACGTCGCCCGTGGCCCCGGTGGGCGGGAACAGGTGATCGCTTTCCAGGCGCTCGCCGGTGTCGAAGGCCCAGTCTTCGAGGAAGACCATCTGGAACTGGGCGACGACCGGTCCGGTGAACCGGCCGGAGAGGTCGACCCAGGCCCCCGCCCGCTTGTGGCCGTACTCTTCCTGCACGATGTTGTGGCTGCCGCTGTAGGCGATGCGGCCGTCGACCACGGCGATCTTGCGATGGTTGCGCAGGTCGATCCGCGCCAGCTTTCGCCGCCACGGCGCGACGGGCAAGGCGCCGTAGAGTTGGACGCCGGCTTCGGTCATCCGCGTGGCGACCGCGCTGCGCAGCAGCGGTCGTGACCCGCTGGCGTCCGCCAGCACCCGGCAGGCGACGCCGCGCCTGGCGGCGCGGATGAGCGCTTCGCAGACGCGGAGGCCGATCACGTCGGGCCAGAAGATGTAGATGACCAGGTGAACGTGATGCTCGGCCGCGTCGATGTCGCGCACCAGCTTGTCAATCAACATTTCATTGCCGTCGATCAACTCCACCGTGTTGCCGCGGACGATCGGGTTGCCGCTGATCTGCTCGGCTTGGGCGATCATGTTCCGCTGCTCGGGCAACAGGTCGGCGTGGGCGGTGTAGGGCTCGATCTCGGCGACGGCTTCGGGCAGCCGGCCCACGCCCACGAGCTTCCGCCGTTCGAGCGCCCGCTTGCGGCCGAGGTAGTTCACGCCGATCAGCAGGTAGACGACCATGCCGACGATGGGCAGGAAAAAGATCACCGACAGCCACGCCATCGACGTGCTGGGCTGAAAGCCGCGCCGCAGCACGACGACCACCATGATGACCCGGATCACCCACTCGGCGACCGGCAGCAGCACCAGGATGACGGTTAGAGCGTTGGCCAGGTTAATCATGACAGGCGAGCCGGGGCGGCCGGAGAAACCGGGGTTTGATGCGGGGACAGGTGGGTGGTGATCGTCGTGGCAAGATGATCGCAGACGAGGGAGAGGTTGACGTTTGAGCCGAGCATGCCCATCGCTTCGTGCACCGCGTCGATCACGCCCAGCCACGGTTCCATGGCCGCCTCGGCGGCCGCGGGATCGTCAACGGTGCATCGCTCGGCGGCAATGGCGATGCGCCGGCGCGCGTGCGTGCAGATCAGCGTGGCCATGAGCTGCGCGGCCAGTTTGTTCGCGGCCTCTTTCGACGCGTTGGCGTGCTGGTCGACCCACGCTTTGGCGAAGCCGTCGACCCGCTCGGCCAGTTGCGCGCCCAGTTCGCCGTGCGGCCGGCCGCGGAGCGTGTCCGCCAGTGCGGGCAGTACCACGTCCGCCCACTCGGTCAGCCCGTACGCGATCGCCAGCGACGCCCGGCCGAGGCTGCCGTCGGCGAACGTCGTCAGCCACTGCCGATGCTGATCGCTTACGTCCGGCGCATGCTTCGTCAGCCAGTCGGCGATCACGGCATTGGGCAACGGCACGAAGGGCACGCGCTGACATCGGCTGCGGATCGTCGGCAGCAGGCGGTCTTCGCTGGCAGTGACGAGCATCAGCGTCGTGCCGGCGGGCGGCTCTTCCAGGGTCTTGAGCAGTGCGTTCTGGCCGGCGAGGTTGAGCAGCTCGGCCTCGTCGACGATGAACACCTTGCCGTGCTGCATCCGGGCGGCGCGGTAGACCGGCTCGATCAGCGCTTCGCGCACGACCTCGACGGGAATCTGCGTGAGCTTGCGGTTGCGCACCGTGCTTTCGTCGCTGTACCGGGCCAGCTCCTTGGTGATCACGTGCAGGTCGGGATGCGCCGCGGCCATGGCGGCCGGCTCGTCGGCGGAGGCGCTGCCGTCGCCCGCCTCGCGGGCATCGCGCACGGCCCGGGTGAGCAGTCGGCAGGAGGCGCAACTGTCGCAGGCGACCACCCGGCCGGTCAGATCGCGCTGCGGCTCATGGCAGAGCAGCACGCGGGCGAAGGCGAGCGCCGTGGTGAACTTGCCCACGCCCACCGGCCCGTGGAGGATGTACGCGTGGTGCAGCCGGCCGCTGGCAAGCTGGGCCTGGAGCACGTCGATCGCGCGGGGTTGTCCCTGAATGCGATCCATAACAGGCATGTTAGCAGCAATACCGGGCGGAGGCCGGCCTCGGTCACGATCACATTCTGTCCACAAGACAGGAACAAGACAGTAAAGTCCGGATTAGATAGGATATTGCCCATGGCTGAGACGCTCCCCGCCCAGATGCTCAACGCCACCCTCGTGAGTCGCGAAGACATCAATGAGGAACTGGCGATCTTCCGCGTTCGACCCGACTCGGGCGAAGTCCCCGCCTTCGAGCCTGGCCAGTACACGACGCTCGGCCTCGCGCTCACGCCCGAAGAGGCCGACGAGGTCATGCCCACCCGCTCAGGCAAGCCGCACGCGAAACCCAAACTGCTGGTCCGGGCCTACTCCATCGCCTCGCCGCCGAAGCAGCGAGCTTACCTCGAGTTCTTCCTGGTCGTCGTCCCCGACGGGGCGCTGACGCCGCGGCTGTGGAAGCTGCGCGAGGGCGATCGCCTGTTCATGGGCCCCAAGATCACCGGCAAGTTCACGCTCGACGACATCCCGCCGGGCAAGGACCTGATCATGATCGCCACCGGCACGGGGCTGGCCCCGTTCCTGTCCATGCTCCACCAGTACCGCCACACCAACCGCTGGCGGCGCTTCGTCGTCATTCACGGCACGCGCCTCGCCGCCGACCTCGGCTACCGCGCCGAACTGGAACGCATCGCCGCCGAGGACCCCTCGGTCTATTACATCCCCACCGTCACCCGCGAGCCGAACAACAGCAACTGGCAGGGCCTGCGCGGCCGCATCCACATCGCCCTCGAACCGGCCCGCTATACAGAGATTACCGAAGGCGGCGAGATCACACCCGAGCAATGCCACGTCTTCCTCTGCGGCAACCCGGCCATGATCGAGCAGGTCACCGCCGAACTGGGCGAACGCGGTTTCGTCACCAAGGACCGCGACCACCCCGAGGGCACGATCCACTTCGAAAGCTACTGGTAGTCGGCGCCGAGGCTCACATACCCCCAAGCGCACAACGTCACGCCATGGGCGTTCGACCCCCGCCGCGCACCAACGAAAAAACCGCCAAGCGTGGCGCTCGGCGGCGTTCGTTGCAAACCGCTGCATTTTCTTGCCTTCGGGGGTAACTGGGGATCCAGGATTCGAACCTGGACTAACTGATTCAGAGTCAGTCGTGCTACCGTTACACCAATCCCCAATCCGTGTCGCCACGGGCTGTCATACTGGCCACGACAGGCGAACGATCCTACGGGTTTGCCGGCAGCAGGTCAAACCCCGCCGCGACTGAAAGCTCGGCGACAATTACCGCGCCAGCGGCAGGCGGTGCAGGGCGTCGATCACGGCCTGGCGATCGGTCGAGCCGAACAATGCCGAGGCGGTGACCATCACGTCCACGCCCGCGGCGACGGCCCGTGGGGCGGTGTCGGGGTTGAGTCCGCCGTCCATCTCCAGACGCTGGTGTGGGCCCAGTTGTTCGTGCAGCAGGCGGGTCTTCTCCAGCACTTCGGGCAGAAATTTCTGGCCCGACCAGCCCGGATGCACGCTCATCACCAGCACCAGGTCCAGCTCCGCCAGCCACGGGTCCAGCGCCGAGGCGGGCGTCGGCGGGTTGAGGACCATGCCCGCCTGCATGCCCAGCTTGTGGATGCGCTCGATCAAGGCGTCGGCATCCACGCCGCCGGGCTTGTGCGGCTGGCTCACCTCCGCGTGGAACGAGATCAGGCTCGCACCCGCCTCGGCGAACGGCTCGACGAAGCGGTCGGGCTGGTCGACCATCAGGTGGACGTCGAGGTAGACGTCGGGAAAGTGCTTCCGCAGCGCCCGGCACATGTCCGGCCCCATCGAGAGGTTCGGCGCGAAGTGGCCGTCCAGCACGTCCAGGTGCAGCAGGTCGGCACCCTTGGCCAGCACGTCCTGGCATTCGGCTTTCATGCAGCCGAAGTCGGCCGAGAGGATGGAGACCGCGACCAGCGGATGCGACGGCGGTTGGGTGATGTTGAGCTTCATAACGCCCGAGAGTTTAGCTGGAAACCGGGCGGGGGAGGAAACCGTGGAAGTTCACGGGGAAAAACGCCAAGATGCCAAGAAGAGCAAGGCAGCGCCACGAAGACACGAAGGCGCGAAGACAAACACGAAGAAAAGCGTAGAGTGAAGCGTGTGATAAAAAAAAGAGCGCGTAGGGCAGGGCAATTCCTGCCCTACGACTACTTTCTTCTCCTATCTTTCTTCGCTCCCTTCGCCTCTTCGCGGTTTGCCTTGCTCTTCTTGGCGTCTTGGCCCCTTGGGGGCTTGGCGCTATCTCCAAGCCCGCTAAGTCGTAAACGGCTGGTGGTCAGCGGACGACCTGCTGCCAGGTGCCGGGGACGGGGACCATGGTGTGGGCGGCGTTGTCGGGGACGATGGTGACGCTGTCGAGGAGGAACTCGGTGTGATTGTGCGCGGCGACTCGGAAGGTCGCCTCGGCCAGTTGGCCGGTCCAGGTGGGGGTGAGCGTGAAGGAGAAATGTTGCCACGTATTGCCGAGACTGCCGAGGCTGTGGCTGAAGGTCTGCTGGGCGCCGTCGGTATTGGTGGTGGTGAGGTGAGCGGTCACCTGGCGAGGATCGTCGATGACGCGGACGGCGAACTGAACGCGATAGGTCGTGTCTTTTTCGATGTGGTCGGTGATGTCCTGGCGGATGCCGGGGGCGCTGCCGGAGTCATTGCGGACGCGCAGCGAGCCGGCGCCGGTGTGGGCATCGGCGAGGGTGTATTCGAGGCGGTCGGCGGGCTGCGTGGGCTGCCAGTGTCGCGTGCCGTCGGCGATGTCGCCGTTGCGGATCAGTTCCAGGTGGGGCAGTTGGGCCTGGGGCTGGAGGCCGACGCGGACGATGCGGACGGCGTCGCCGGCACGGCCTTCGACTTCGAGCCAGGCGTGGGCGTCGTCGTGGCTGGTGAGGCTTGCGCCTTTGGCGGTGAGCAGGCGATAGCGGTACTGGCCGGGGCCGAGGTCGCGTGAGGCGGACCACTGGCCGTGCGTGTGGCTGGTGCGCCATGCGGTGTCGTCGGCGAGTTGGAGCAGGGCGAGCTCGACGCCGGCGTGGGCGAGGTAGCGGGCTTCGGTGGCGCGGTGGGTGGTTTCGCCAGCCCGGTGGATGGCCCGGCTGGTGAGCAGGGCGGAGACGCCGATCATGGTCACGATCAACGATGTGCCGAGCACGGCGAGGTAGACCGCGCCGCGGCGGTGGGGTGGGCGGAAGCGGCGGCGCAGGCTGGTGGTTGATCCGGCCCTTCGCTCGCGGACTCGCACATCGCTCGGTTTGGGGGGATGGTTGTGGCAAGTGGGGGTCATGGTGCGATCGCCTCCTGCCGGGTCTGCATGGCGGGCATCGCGCGGGTGCGCACGCTGACCAGTTCGGCGATCGGGGCCGGGCCGCGCGAGACGACGACGCGAATCCGCCGGGCGCCCTGATCCAGTGCCACCGTTGCGGCGGGGTCGGCCGGGTCGACAGGCTCGACCGCAATTTCGTATTGCCAGTCGGTTCGCCCCGGCACGTTGGTGCTACCGACGCTGGCCACCTGATCGTAAGGCAGCGCGAGCGTGGCGCTCATCTGCTCCTGGGCGAGCATGTAACCCAGGGCGTGCTCGTGTGTCCGCACCTGGCTCACCCGGGCGACGCCGAGCGTGTTGATCGCCGCCACGTAGATCAGCCCCACCAGCAGCAGCGCGAAGATCACCTCGACGAGGCTGAACCCCGTCGCCTTGCCGGCCGTGCGAACTGTTGTCGGCATCCCCTGGCTCATGGCGTGCCTCCCACCGTGACGCGCACATGCTGAAACTCCACCGCGTCCGTATAAAAGCCCATGATGTTCAACGCTCGGTTGAGCCCGCTGTTGCTCACGCGGTTATAGCGGTAACTGCCGCGATCGACGCCTTCGACCATCAGATGCACGCTGCGCTGCGCGGGCGACACGAGCAGGCGCACGTCGAGCATGCCGCCGTGGTAGCCCGGCAGCGTCGCCAGTGCGACGGGGTCGTGATCAGCGTCGAGCGTGAGCAGGGTGACGGTTTGCGTGCCGTCGCTCTGGCGTTGCACGAATGCGCCGACGGGGCCGGCAAGGCTGCTGCTGCGGTCGGCATAAAGCATCGCCAGGGCACCGCCGGCGTTAGCAGTGGTGTGGCGCATGCGCAGATGCACCATGGTGGGCTCGGTGAAGTCATGGTCGGGCCAGGTGCGCAGCGCCTGTCGGGCCTGCCAGACGCCGTCGGCCTTGAGATCGGCGGTGGCGAAGGCCTGGCCGGTGACGACCTGCCAGTCGGGTTCGCCGTCGGCGTTGGTGTCGAGGGCGGTGGGGTCGTGGCGGAAGTCGAGTTCCCAATGGGCGGCCAGCAGCGACGGCCGGTTGGGCAGGTGAACGGCGCCGCTGACTGGTGCGATGTCCGCACCGGTGACTTGCAGGTTGAACGTGACGCGCTGGAGATGCTCGCGGGTGAGCGACTGGTCGGGGCCGGCGGTGTAGGGGATGGCATAGAGCGCGTGGCTGAGGGCGAGGCCGGTCTGGATCGCTTCCCACCCGGACTGGCCGTTGGTGGTGCGGGTCATGCCGCCCGCCGGAGCGTTGGTGTCGAACTGGACATAGGCGGCGGTTCCGCCCCAGCCGGGGTGGCGGACGATGAGGTTGACCGGCTGGCCGGGCATGAGCATGGGCGTCTTGCCGAAGTTGGCCTGTCGCCAACTGATGGACAGGTCGAGCAGGCCGATGTCCTGCGTCTTGTGGGCGAGCACGTTGGCGGAGGGTGTACCGTTGAGTTCCGGGGCGACAAGCCGGACCTGGTGATCGGCGGCGAAAAGCAACGGCCGAGCGGCGCGGTAGCTGGCGTAGGTTGGCCGCCAGGCGATCGTGTCGGCGGTGAGGTCAGGGGTGATGAACTGGCCGATCCAGTTGCTGGAGGTGATGGAGAACTCGTCGCGGTCGCTGAAGGCGGGTGTGCCGTGACTGGAGACGGCGGTCTGGATGCCTTCGACCGCCGGGCCGGGGTAGGTTTCGGTGCGGGCAACCTGTTCGTAGGTGAGGTCGAACGCGTCGATGGCTGGCAGCAGATCGACAGGATCGTGCTCGTCAAGCTGCCACGTCAACGGATCGCCCGGCGAGCCGGCCCAGGCGTAGCGAATGCGCTGCGGCGAGCCGTCGCCATCGCGGTCGGCGACGGTGAAGGTGACGGCGTGGTCGCTGCGCTCGGTGATGTGAATGGCATGTTGCAGGTCGTTGCTGAACTGTTCGAGCACCCGGCCGGTCTCGTGGCTGGTCAGTGCCGGGCTGTCCGCACCGGGCATGGCCCGGCTGGCGAGCACGATGGCCGAGCCCAGCGCCATCATCACCACCGCGCTGAGGGCGATGGCGATGACCAGCTCGATCAGCGAGAAGCCGGCGGCGTGGCGGTGGGGCGGGTTGGGGCGGTGCGTGTGCATGGGTCAGTCGAAGCTGGCTTGTCCGGAGAGGGGATGGAGCGTGATGGTGCGCGTGGTCTGCCCGCTGCGGATGACGATGACGCCGCCGACCGACGGTTGGCCGTGGCCGTCGAAGACGATTTCGCTGGCGTCGTCGTCGAGGGTGACGCTGACGAAGCTTGCCTCGTAGGGCGGCCGCTCCAGCCAGACCGCCGGCCGCAGGCCGCTGTGATCCGTCGGCTGGTCGGGCAGGATCAGGCGGTGACCCGTCAGGTCGAACTGCACGCGGTGCGCTTCGCTGCTTTGCCGGGCGAAGGCGCGGGCCTTGCCCAGCTCCGCGACGATGCTGCGGGCGGCGGTGTCGGCCCGGTAACGGTGCAGCATGGTGGCGTAGCGCGGCGCGGCGACGGCGGCGACCACGGCGATAATCGCCGTCACCATGACCAGTTCAACGAGCGAGAAGCCCGCCAAACGCCCGCATTGCCCACCGCTGCGCAGCATGCTCTTGTGGCCCCCTGTTTGGCCTGTATTTCCCTGTTTAACATCGGTCCGGCCACGATCCGACTTCATCCCCGCCTCTGGCAGGATTGGGATTGCCTAAATTCACAAACATGTGTAAGATCTATGCTTCTTACAGGGGGATATGGGCCGTTTTGAGGGAAACGGCCACGGCCTGTCCGATCCACTTTAAACCGGTGCAGCACGGACGCTGTCGCCAAGGAGAGACGCACATGTCTGTTATTGGATCCTGGAAAAGCGCAATCGCTGCGCTGACGGTATCGGTTGTAACGGTTGGGGGGATGGCGGCGACGGCTACCGCTTCAACGATCGAAATCGGGACCAGCGAACAGGATGGGTGGCTGTATGGCAACAAAAGCAGTGTCCCGGCCCGGGGGGTGGTCTTTGATGTGCACACCACGTTCACGGTCTCGGCGGTGGACCTGCTGCTCTATGCCACCTTCTCGGAACAGGTTGAGGCGGAAATGCAGATCTACGGGCCCGATCCGGTAACCGGCGCGCAGGTTCTACTCAACGACGATGCAAGGCTCGACATCCAACCGACCACTGAGGGGGGCGATGGCCTTCCCTCTGAGTTCGCGGATTTCAACTGGCAAACTTTCAACCTCCCCCAAAACTTCACTTTCTATGAGGACCATGAGTACGTCGTCAACTTCCAAGCGATATCATCCTCGGAGAAGCTGCCTTCCGATGGTGTTGTTTTCCTGTACGGATCGGAGGCAACCATTGAACGGCCGGAACTGACCGTGACTGACGCAACCCTAAAGCGGGATGCCACCAAGCGGGACCCGGACTGGTCCTATGTGCCGGTCACCCGCTTCCATGTCGTCGGCACCGGCGTGCCCGTCCCCGAGCCAGCTACGGCGGGTATGTTCGCGTTGGCCGGCGTGTCGTTGCTGCTCCGCCGTCACCGTCGGTAAACGTCCTATTCTCGGCCCACGTGCAGTGGAACGCGCAGCGGGTGAGACTTTGCGATCAACAAGAAACAGCCCAGGCATGCGCATGCCTGGGCTGTTCGTTTTCTGGGTTTTAATCGGAGGCGTCGAACTCAGTATTCGCTGTAGGCCGTGCCCCCCTCATCGACTTCCATGGGGAGGGTGCTGGCTTTAACCTCGCCGGCATCGTAGTGCCAGCCGCTGCCGCTTTCGCCCTCAGAGTCGGTGAATCCGGTCTCCCCCTTGTTAGCGCCGACCGGCAGCGGTGGCACCGCGCGGAGGTAGGGGCCGTAGATGTAGTCCGCCGGGTCACCGGCAGCCGGCATCACGTCGCCGGCCGCGTTGGTGCGCCCGGTGAGTTGTTCGGCGATCGTTGTTTCATCGGTCGGATAATCCCCGCCATGCTCCGCCGCGTAGAGGTCCAATGCGTTGCGCAGTACGGACAGGTTCGCGACCAGCGCCGAGTCGGCCGCACCGGAAGCGCCACGGCTCATCCGCGGAATCGCGATCGCGCCGATGATGCCGATGATCACCACCACGATCACTAACTCGATGAGGCTGAAACCGCCATCCTTCTTTCGTCGGGTTGTCTGCATTGTCAATCTCCCACTCAACGGTTCGTAGACTTGTTCGGACATGCCAGGACCAAAGTGACTGGCTCCGGCTCTACTGATCGTCACGCCGCTGGACGGACTTTATCCCGCCGCTTTCGATGGCATCAGAAAACCCTGCGCCATGGAACCCGAGCAATCCGTACAGGCTGCCCGATAACCCAGAAAATCCCCCGTTCGGATGTCAGAAACACATCTACCATGTCTGGACCGGTCCGTGACTGGTCGGCGCCAGCGTCGGCATAAAAAAACCGCCCTTCGCGATGAAGGGCGGTCAAGAAAAGCACTGGAGGACGGCCGGGGGATGCCCGGCGGCGGATCACGCTTCCTTTGGAGCGGACACTTCCAGCCCGGCGCGGGCCTGCTCGACGAGCTTGTCGAACGTGGCCGGGTCGTGGATGGCGATCTCGCTGAGCATCTTACGGTTCAGCGCGATGCTGGCGCCCTTGAGCCCGGCAATGAACCGGCTGTAGCTGATGTTGCGCATCTGGCAGGCGGCGCTGATGCGCGTGATCCAGAGCTGGCGATATTCCCGCTTGACCGTCCGGCGGTGTTCGTACTGGTAAACGCCGGCACGGAAAACCGTCTCCTTCGTCCGGCTCCAGTGGTTGCGGCGGGCGCCGCGGTTGCCCTTGGTCTTCTTGAACCAGCGGACCTTCGCCTGGCGGCGGGCCGCACCTTTGGTGGTACGAGGCATGAGTCAATCTCCTGTTCGCGACGGCGGGGGCTCGGCGGTTGGCCGAACGCTTGGCGGACCCGACTCGCAGAATGGTGTGAGGCGTCGACGATCGAGGCCTCAAAAAAACCGCTTACTCGCGGGGGGTGAGCGGGCGGTGCAGCATGCGCTCGAGGCGCTTGATGTCGCCCCGGGCCGCCACGGACCGCTGGCGCAGCGTGCGCCGCTTGTCGCCGCTCTTGTGGCTGAGCAGGTGGCCTGAGCCGACGCGGCTGAACTTGACCTTGCCCCTGGCGGTGATCTTGATCCGCTTGAGCAGACCCTTGTGGGATTTCATCTTCGGCATGGCTGACACTCCAGTTCGCGGATGGCGAGCCCAACATTGTAAGGTTGCGCCCGCCCGATGCAAACTGCCCCTGGTGTTGGGGGCGTCCCGATCGGCTATTTGACACACCCGCACCCGTTGCTACGCTTACCGATCTACCTTCCGCAGCGCCCACCTGCGGGTCGGCCAGGTAGCTCAGTTGGTAGAGCACGGCATTGAAAATGC
>JBBDPC010000010.1:0-1472 GCA_040876735.1 Phycisphaeraceae bacterium
TCAATCCGCCGACCCCGGCCGCGCTTTTGGCGCGGTCGGGCCGGCGGTTTTTTTGGGGGGTATGGGACGATGCGTTCAATACCGCCGACGACGCCGACGCGGCCCGGTGCTGCCGCCCTGCTGCTCCGCCGGGCTGCTGCTGCGTGCCGCCGGCCGACGGTTGCGCGGCCCGCGTGCGTTGCCCTTGCCATTGCCGTTGTTCGGCCCGCCCTTGCCCGCCGGTCGTCGGCGTGGCCGGTTGCCGCCGGTGGACGGGAGGGGCGAGTGGATCATCATCGACTGTGCCGTTTCCGTGTAGGCCGGGCAATCCGTTCGCACGGGGATGTCCTGGCGGATGAGGCGTTGGATGGCGACGAGGTTGCCGGTTTCGTCGTGATCGCAGAACGAGACGGCGGAGCCGGACGCGCCGGCGCGGGCGGTGCGGCCGATGCGGTGGACGTACGTTTCCGGCTCATGGGTGAGGTCGTAGTTGATGACATGGCTGATGCCGTCGACGTCGATGCCGCGCGAGGCGATGTCGGTGGCGACGAGCACGTGCGTTCGGCCGACCGTGAAGTTTTTCAAGGCACGTTCGCGGGCGTTCTGCGTCTTGTTGCCGTGGATCGCCTCGGCCTGCAGGCTGCGGGCTCGCAGGTGCTTCACCACGCGGTCGGCGCCATGCTTGGTGCGGGTGAAGACGATCGCCCGGCTGATGCTGGTTTCTTCAAGCAGATGAGCGAGCAGCGCGGGCTTGTTCTTCTTGGTGACGAAGTAGACCGACTGGTCGATGGTGTCGAGCGTGGCGTGCTCGGGGGTGACCTCGACGGTGGCGGGGTTGGCGAGCAGGCTGTCCGCCAGCCGGCGAATCTCGCGCGGCATGGTGGCGGAAAACAGCAGCGTCTGCCGCTTGGCGGGCAGGTGTTCGACGATGCGCTGGATGTCGTTGATGAAGCCCATGTCGAGCATGCGGTCGGCTTCGTCGAGCACGAGCGTTTCAATGCCACGCAGGTCGACGTGCCCCTGGCCCATCAGATCCTGGAGCCGGCCGGGCGTGGCGACGATGACGTCGACGCCGCGGCGCAGCGCCTGCACCTGCGGGTTCTGGTTGACGCCGCCGAAGATGACTGTGCCGGTGATCGAAAGATTTTTGCCGTAGGTGGCGAAGCTGTCGGCGATCTGTCGGGCGAGCTCGCGCGTGGGGCAAAGCACGAGGCAGCGGGCCCGCTTCTTGCCGCCCTTGGGGGCCGGCGTCGCGGTGAGGCGATGGAGCACGGGCAGTGCGAATGCGGCGGTCTTGCCCGTGCCGGTCTGGGCGCTGCCGAGCACGTCACGGCCGTCGAGGACGTGAGGAATCGTTTGCGCTTGAATAGGTGTAGCGATGCTGTAGCCTTCGGTGGCGACAGCACGGAGGATCGGCTCATTGAGCCGAAGGTCCGCGAACTTCATGTTTTCGAGTCCTTCTAGAGTGCACACCGCAACGGGATCGGCGGGTG
>JBBDPC010000011.1:0-39998 GCA_040876735.1 Phycisphaeraceae bacterium
AAAACGCCCGCCTCTGAGCGAGTCCGCGAGCGAAGAGCGGGATGGGGGGGAGAGAGATTTCTAATTGCTGATTGATGATTGCTGAGGTGAGCAATCAGCAATCAGCAATTAGCAATTAGCAATTAGAAATCAGCACCCCTGATCCGGGGCTTCGCGGACTCAGCCCTCGGCTTATAAAATTCTTTCCGATCCCCGATCCCCGATCCCCGATCCCCGATCCCCGCCCCCTGCTTTCCCCGCCGAGGTCGGGTAAGATCACTGCTTGGATCATCGACGGCCGTGAAGCATGGGGAGTGACGATGACTGGACGCATGGGATATACGATGGTGCTGGCGGTCGCGCTGGCGTGGTTGGCCGGCTGCCAGACGACGCGCGCGCCGCGGGCGGAGGTGCGGTCGGTGGCGGTGACCGAGCAGACGGCCGAGGGAGCGCGCATCGAGGTGGTCGTGCAGGTGCATAACCCCAATGACGTGGCGCTGCCCGTGCGGTCGGCGGCGTATGACGTGACGGTCGACCAGGCCGGCACGTTCACGTTTACCGACCAGCCGCCGGTGACGCTGCCGCCGCGCGGCGAGCAGACGATCACGCTGCCCGCGGCGTTCGTGCGCAGCGACGAGCCGTTGGTCGGCCGACCGGTGCGGGTGGCCGGGCGACTGCGTTACCAGCCGCCGGGCGAGATCCGGCAGTTGATGACCGATTACTGGATTCCACTGCCGAGCCTGTCGTTCGACCGGCAGGCGACGCTGGACACGTTCGTGGACGAATAACGCGCGTGGCGGATGTGAAATCTGAAATGTGGGATGTTCTGCAAGGCGTATCACATCCGACATTCGCCATGCCACATTGAACATATTCGCTATGCACAGCTTTGACGAGCGAAGATACCTGATTCCGTTTCGCGCGACGCTGCTGCCGCAGATCTTCACCGACGTGCTGGTGATCGGCACGGGCGTGGCGGGGATGCGGGCGGCGTTGGCGGCGGCGGGCGACGTTGCGGCCGGTGAAGGGCCTGACGTGATCGTGGCGGGCAAGGGGGAATTGAAACATTCGAGCACCTACTGGGCGCAGGGCGGCATCGCCGCGGTGCTGGCGGCGGATGACAGTGTCGACGAGCATGTGCGCGACACGCTCGTAGCCGGGGCCGGGCTGTGCGACGAGCCGGTGGTGCGCCAGGTGGTCGAGGCCGGGCCGGGCTGCATCCACGAGTTGATCGAATGGGGCATGCCGTTCGACCGGCCCGCGCCGGCGGCGGGCGAAGCAGGCGAGACGGGCGAGCGCCTGGCGTTCGGCCGGGAAGGCGGGCACAGCCGGTTCCGCGTGCTGCACAGCGACGGCGACGCCACCGGCAAAGCGCTCGCCCACACCCTCGCCGCCCAAGTCACCGCCCACCCGCGCGTCCGCCACTTCGACCAGTGCTTCGTGCTCGACCTGATCACCAGCGACACCCCGGACCCCCGGAACGCGCCCGACGCAGCCGGCACACCGGGCCACTGCCTCGGCGCCATCACCCACCACCCCCGCTACGGCCTCCAGGTCATCTGGGCCCAGGCCACCATCCTCGCCTCCGGCGGCTGCGGCCAGGTCTTCCGCGAATCGACCAACCCCAGTGCCGTCACCGGCGACGGCCTGGCCATGGCCGCCCGCGCCGGCGCGGAGCTGATGGACCTCGCGTTCATGCAGTTCCATCCCACCACGCTCTACATCGCCGGCGCCAGCCGATCCCTCATCACCGAGGCCGTCCGCGGCGAAGGCGCCTACCTCATCGACCGCCACGGCCACCGCTTCATGTTCGACTACGACGAACGCGGCGAGCTCGCCCCACGCGACGTCGTCTCCCGCGCCATCCTCCAGCAGATGGGCAAGACCGGCCACACCCACGTCTACCTCGACGTCCGCCACCTCGGCCGCGAACGCTTCAACCAACGCTTCCCCGGCATCGCGAAACTGCTGGCGAAGTTCGACATCGACCCCGGCGCGTCGCCCGTGCCCGTTCATCCCTCGGCTCACTACATGATCGGCGGCGTCCGCACCGACCACCTCGGCCGAACCTCCATCCCCGGCCTCTATGCCGCCGGCGAAGTCGCCTGCACCGGCCTGCACGGCGCCAACCGCCTCGCCTCCAACAGCCTGCTCGAAGGCCACGTCTTCGGCGCGCTCGCCGGCGAGCACGCCCGCAAATCCCTGACGCCCAACGGCCGCACGCCGCACAAGATCGTCGCCGACATCCGCCCCTCCGACCGCTCGGAACTGGACCTCGCCGACGTGCGGTCGAGCCTGCGCAGCGTGATGTGGCGGCACGTCGGCATCGAGCGTGAGGGCAACCGGTTGGCCGAGGTGTCGGAGATGTTCGAGTTCTGGGGTCGGTACACGATGGACAAGATTTTCGACGACCAGGCCGGCTGGGAAGTGCAGAACCTGCTGACCGTCGGCGCCTTGATCACGCGCGCCGCCCGCTGGCGGGCCGAGAGCCGGGGCACGCACTTCCGCGTCGACCACCCCGAGCCGGACGAGGCGTTCCGCGTCCACGACATCTGGCGGCACGGCAGCGACGAGCCGACCACACGGCCGGTGGTGGAGGCGGCGGATGCCAGCGTTGGCGACCATTGAAATGCGACGCGGCTTGACGTGATCGATGAACACAGGGGGGAATCATGTCACACCTATGGGGCTACACGATCATCCTGGTTGCACTTGTGTCTGGCGGGTGTGCGGCGACGCCCATCTATCTGTCCGGCGAGAATCTGAAGCTCGATAAGCGTCGCACGCAGGAGCAGGTCGAACGCGTGCTCGGTGAGCCTGTGCATTTGGAGCGACTGGCTGAACCGACCCCGGCTGGGGATTTGCCGGAACTCGCTTGGATGTATGAAAGCACAATGTCGCACATCGAACAGAGCCGGCCCGACCCCGATATCATGGTCGATTTGAAGGCGTGGTACCTGCATCGCGGTGCTTTGAAGCTGCCAATGATTGAGGGTGAGGCGTTGGGGATGGCCGCCGGTCTGACGTTGGGTATGTCGGAACTCGTCTTCATTCCCGATGCCATCGAAGCCAAGCGTCATCGCGAAATGGGTTCGAGACTCATCGTGTTTTTCTATTCTGATGACGATGCGGTTGTGACGCACCGAACTCACTATCTTGGAGAGGCCGAGTCAATGGAAGATGCAAGAGTGATGGCGGAACTACACCTGCGCACTCAGGCGGCCGACTCCACGGAATAAGTAAAGGTGCTTCATGAGCGATGCCACGCAGCGTTACGAGGTGACGGAGCGGCGGCCGATGAAGCCGCGCGAGTGGGCGATCATGCGTGCGGCCGCTTCGGCGCTGGCGCGCGCGGGGGTGTCGCCCAACGCGGTGTCGGTGGCCAGTGCAGTCTGCTGCATCATGGCGGGGCTGGCCATGGCGGGCACGGCCGGTAGCGAGGGCGTCACGGCACGGCTGCTCTGGCTAGCGGCGGCGGCGCTGGTGCTGATGCGCGGCGTCTGCAACCTGCTCGACGGCATGATCGCGGTCGAGACCGGCAAAGCGTCGGCGGTGGGCGAACTTTACAACGACGTGCCGGACCGTGTGTCCGACGTCGCCATGCTCGTCGGCCTTGGCTATGCGGCCGGGGGTGCCGGGGGCACGCCGGAGCTTGGCTACCTCGCCGCCTGCGTCGCGCTGCTGGTGGCGTATGCCCGCGTGATCGGCAAGGCCGCCGGGGCCGCCCATGACTATGCCGGGCCGATGGCGAAGCCGCAGCGCATGTTTCTCGTCATCGCCGCGGCGCTCTTCTTTGCATTGACGCCGACCGCCTGGCATGTGCCGTGGTGGGGGCCCGCCGGCGGTTGGGGCGTGGCGCAGGGCGTGCTTGTCATCATCATCGTTGCAGGGGTGTGGACCGTCGGCCGTCGGCTGGCGCGCGTCGCCCGTGCCTTGCGCGGAGCCCGGGCATGAATCCAGTCGTCCGCGAACGATTGTTCGGCGTCCACTCCGCTTTCGATCACCCGGTCGTCCTCGGCGTCGTCGTGGCGGCGGCGGCGGCACTGCTTATCGCGCCGCTGGCAGTCTGGCTGCTCGCACGCGCCGGCCGGCTCGCACCTGAAACAAGGCGCGAGCTTTACCTGCGAATCTTCACCTGGGCGCTGCTGATGCCGCTCCTGCTCGGGCCGATCCTGCTCGGCGCGGCATGGGTCATCCTCGGCGTGCTCGCGCTCAGCCTGCTGTGCTACCGCGAATATGCCCGGCTTACCGGCCTGTTTCGCGAAAAGATGATGAGCCTCGTCGTCGTCGTCGGCATCGTCCTCGTCAGTTTTGCGATCTTCGATCACTGGTACGGCTTCTTCGCCGCGCTGGCGCCGCTGGGCGTCGCCACCATCGCCGCCGTAGGGCTGCTCGGCGATCGGCCGCAAGGTTACATCCAGCGCCTCGCCCTGGCGGTGCTCGCCTTCGCGCTGTTCGGCATCGGGCTCGGCCACCTCGCCTACTTCGCCAACGACACGAACTACCGCGCCATCCTCGTGCTGCTGCTGGTGGCGGTCGCTTTGAACGACGTCTTCGCCTACCTCAGCGGCAAGACCATCGGCGGCCCGCGCCTCTGCCCCCACACCAGTCCCAACAAAACCATCGGCGGCGCGGTCGGCGCACTCGTGCTCACCACGGCCCTGGTCTGCCTCCTCGGCCGGCTCGTCTTCGCCGACCAGCCGATGGGCCAGTGGCATCACCTGCTCGCGCTGGGCCTGCTGATCAGCGTCGCCGGGCAGTTCGGCGACCTCATGCTCTCGGCCGTCAAGCGCGACATCGGCGTCAAGGACATCGGCCATACGCTGCCCGGCCACGGCGGCCTGCTCGACCGCTTCGACAGCCTGCTGCTCGTCGCGCCCACCGTCTACCATTACGTCGGCTATATTCAGGGCGTCGGCCTCGACCAGCCCACCAATCTCTTCACCGAGGCCGCCGCGTGGGCCACGTCCCTGATCTCACCGTGAGCGCTCATCCATGGTCGACTTCCGCCTCGAACCCGCCAAAGACCTCGGCCTCACCCACCGCCAGCGGACGCTTTCGCTCAACCGCGAAGCGGGTCTGATCGAGACCGGCCTGCACATGGGCTGGTGGGGATTCATGCGGACCTACCTCCGCCTCTACCACCGCATGCGCGTCGAAGGCCGGTCGCATCTGCCCGCCAAGCCGCCGTTTGTGCTCATCGCCAACCATGCCAGCCATCTCGACGCCCTGGCGATGGCGGCGCCGCTGCCCTGGCGGCATCGCGACTGCATCTTTCCGCTTGCGGCGGGCGACGTTTTTTTCGAGACGCCTGTGCTGGCCACGTTCGCCATGGCCTGCATCAACGCGCTGCCGGTCTGGCGGAACAACTGCGGCCGGCATGCGCTGGGCGAACTGCGCAAGCGGCTGGTCGAGCAGCCGTGCATCTACATCCTGTTCCCCGAGGGTCGGCGAAGCGAAGATGGCTCACTGCTGGAGTTCAAGGCGGGTCTGGGCATGATGGTCGCCGAGACGGGCGTGCCGGTCGTGCCCTGCTGGCTCGGCGGCGCGCATGAGGCGTGGGCCCGCGATGCGATCGTGCCCCGGCCGCGCAAGATCGTGATGCGCATCGGCGAGCCGTTGGATTTCGCCGGCATCCGCAACCGCCGCGAGGGTTGGAGCAAGATCGCCGACCGCGCCCGCGCTGCGGTGGTGGCGTTGGCGGGTGATCAATCGGAAGGTGCCTCAAGGATCACCGGGAGATAGCCCTGGATGAACACGGATACCCTTTCACCAGCCGTCCTTTTCAGGGGGGCAGCGGTAAGGAGCATTTTCCTCGTCACCGTCTGGCGGAAGGGCCTCAAACCGGCCGCTGCCGTCGGTCATGCCGATGGGCTCTGGTCGCGACTCAGGCGCCGGTGACCCGCTCGGTCGGCGCTGGTTCGCGGGCGAGGTCGGCTTGAAGCAATTGTTCGGTCAAGCGGGCGCGAAGCTGGCTGGCCTCGGCGGCGTGATAAAGGTTGTGCCGTTCGTCCGGGTCCTGCTTGAGATCGAACAGCTCGCCCCAGGTCGGTTGGCCGCGGTAGACGGTGAGTTTGTAGCGCTCGGTCACCAGCGTGCGCAGGTGGACCACGCCGCGGTTGTGGTGCATCTCCACGATGGCGTGATCCCGGGCCGAGCCGGCGTCGCGCCACGCGTCGAGCTGGTTGAGCCCCTGCATCGCCAGCGGCAGGTCCAGGCCCGCGGCGGCGAGGAACGTCGGGGCGATGTCGACCAAGGACTGGATCGCCGAAGACTCGACACCCGCGGGTAGCTGCCCCGGCCATGCGGCGAGCAGCGGGACGCGGATGCCATCTTCGTAATGGAACGGGCCCTTGGCGACCAGGCCATGCTGGCCGAGGAAGTGGCCGTGGTCGGAGCTGAAGACGATCAGCGTGTTCTCGAGGATGCCCAGTTGTTCGAGGCGGTCCAGCGTCTGGCCGATCCAGTGGTCCATGAAGCTGATCATGCCGTAGTAGATCGCCATGGCCTCCTGCAGGTCGCGGCGGCTGACGCCGATGTGCGGGTGGTAGCCGTGGTTGCCGTAGCCGTCGCGGTTGAAGGGCTTGAAGTCGGCGTGGGGGTCGCGGGTCATCTGGTGCGGCGGGGGCATGTGGTCGAACTCGCCGGCGACAAATTCGCCCGGGTCCATGTCAGCGGGATCGTAAATCGAGGCCCAGGGTTCGGGCACGCAGTAGGGCGGGTGCGGGTCGTGGTAGCTGGACCAGATGAAAAACGGCTGGCGGTTGGCGTGGGCGCGTTCGATGGCGGCGAGGGTGCGCTGGCCGGTCCATGCGGTGTAGTGATGTTGCTCGGGCAGTTGCCAGTGCATGTCCGCCCGCCAGCCGTAGCCGGGGCCGCCGTGGAGGGCCGGAGCCTTGGCGCCGTCGTGATCGGTGTCGCGGATGCCGTCCTGGCGTGGCTGGAAGTAGGCCCGCCAGTCGTCGACGCCCTGTTCTTCCAGCCAGAGGGCGTAATGCTGGCCGGCGTGGCCTTCGTCGGCGTGGTTGCGGCAGGTTTCGACGTGGTCGAAGCCGTACCAAGGCGTGTGCGTATCGTTGAACGTGCGCCAGAAATCCAGGTCGCGCACCGTGGGGTAAGCTTCGACCGACGGGCAGTCGGGCGTGCTTTTGAGCGGCTGGAAGTGGGCCTTGCCGACGAGCGTGGTGCGGTAGCCGGCCTGTCGCAGGTGATCGCCGAGCGTGGGCACGTGCTCGGGCAGTTTCGTGCCCAGCGTCCATGCGCCGTGCGTGGAGGGATACTGCCCCGTGAGGATCGAGGCGCGGGTGGGGGTGCAGGTGGGGTTGGGGCAGTAGGCGCGGGTGAAGTTCACGCCCATCGCCGCGAGCCGGTCGAGGGCGGGCGTGCGGATCTTGGGGTTATTCACCCCCAGCGTCATCCAGTGCTGCTGGTCGGACGTGATCAATAAGAGGTTGGGCTGGGGCATGGTTGTCAGTCGCGGCAAGGGTCTACGGGATCTGTGGACGCTTAAAAAAATGATAGAGACACAGCGGCGCCAAGAAGAAAAGCGGTTTACTCGCTTTTCTGATCCGTGTCCATTCGTGGTTTCAACTTTGTTGTCACTGCACCGCCGGCTCGCCGTTGCCCTCGGCACGGTCGCGGCCGCGCAGCAAGCGAAACGAGAGCTGGCGGTCCTTGTCGCCGGCGAGATAGAGCGTGCGCGTGGGGAAGGCGAAGTCGATGCCCGCCTCCTGGAACCGCTGGAAGACCTGCACGTTCACCTGATGCAGGTGCGCGTTGTAGCCCCACCAGTCCTGCTCCTTGTCCGCATCGAGCACGTACCAGTAGATCGCCATGATGTTCAGGCTGTCGGCGTTGAACTCGTTAAAGAACACACGCGGCGGCGTCTCCTCCATGTCGAACGGCGCGGCGATCGCCTCGCTGTGCAGAATATCTTTGAGAATCTGCACCGCCTGCTCGATCTTCTCCACCGGCGTGTCATAGGTGATGGTGATGTTCATCACCCGGCGGATGGTCTGTCGGCGGGTGACGTTCTCCACCGCGTTGTCGATGAACTTCATGTTCGGCACGGTGACCACCGCCCCGGTGAACAGCCGCTGCTTGGTCGAGCGGAAGCCGATCTCCTCCACCGTGCCGGTCGTGCCGTTGAAGGTGATCATATCGCCGACCGCAAACGGCTTGTCGAAGAAAACGGTCAGCGAGCCGAAGAGGTTGCGGATCGAATCCTGCGCCGCCAGCGACACGGCCAGGCCCGCGATGCCCAGGCCCGCCAGCCAGCCGGTGATGTTCAGCTCGAACACGTTCTGCGCGATGACCATGATGAAGATGACGACGATGAAGATCCGCAGCGCCTTGCGGATCAGCGGAACGATCATGTCGTCGACTTTGTTGTGCGTGGTCTCCGTGACCCGGCGCAGCGAGAGGTCGATGACGTCGACCAGGTTGAACAGGAACCAGCCCAGCGCGATCAGGTAGAGAAGCGTGAGGGTGTTGGCAACGAAGGCTTCGAGCGAACTGTCGTCCTCGATGTGGACGAACACCTGCACGCCCAACGTCAGGCCGAACGTCAGGCAGGCAAGGCTCAACGGCCGCGCGGCGTCTTCAAACACCACCGCCCGCACCGCCCAGCCGCGCCGCCGCAGCCGGTCGGCCATCTTCTGAAGCACCGCCCCGGCGATCTTGCCCACGGCCAGGCCGGCGAAGATCAACCCCAGCAGCGCCAGCCAGCCCCACCAGGGGGTGAACTCGAACGTCGGCCCCAGCAGCCCCAGCAGTTGCGCCACGCCGTCATCCGTCACAACCTGCGCCGCCAGATGCTTCGGCGGCAGCGGGGCCATGCTCTCGGCCAGCCGGTCGATGCCCGCCACCGTCTGCGCCGAAAACTGCCAGCCCGCCTCCGTCCGCTCCAGCACGATCTGTCCGTCCGGCCAGCGGTCGAACGCACGCAACGCCTCCCACAGGTCCGCGTGATGCTCCGGCTGGGGAAAGAACACGAAGCGGCTCACGTCCGCATCACGCAGCACCTGATCGCTGGGCAACTGCTCCTCGGTGATCTCGCCGAGCTTGTCGAACACCTCCAGCAACTGCATCGCCGCGCGGCGGGCCTCCGCTTCGCTGAGCACGTCCTCCCATTGCATTGTCGCCAGCACGTGGGCCCACGCCTGCTCGATGTCGCCCTCGCCGCGGTTGATGCGGTTGATCGCCGGGAAGAAGGTCCGCAGCAGCGTGCCACGCGGCGAGCCGAGGTCCAGATCCATCTGCGGCGCGTCCGGCCGAACCGCCAACTCCGGCGAGGTGATCGGCGGGCCCATCTCCTCTGCCGCCGGATCGGTGGATGCCGCACCGCCGGCCGTTGCAGGCAGCAGCGCAAAGATGAACAGCAACGACGAAACCAACAGCGATCGTGTGTAGCGCATGGTCAACCAGTCCGTGGCAGAGCCGTCAGGCCAAGGGAGGAATAACCGTGCAATGTAGCGGAATCATCGCCAGCGGCAAGAGATGGCACGCGCTGGCCGCCCTGACGCCGAGGCAAAAAAGTTTTGCGCAGAGTCCGCCAAGAGCGCAGGCCGTCATGCCTTCCTTTAGTCCCGCAGCGCAGCGGAGGGCGCGCCGCCGGTGACGCACGGTGCCTGCGCCCTCCGCTGCGCTGCGGGGCTAAAACTGCACTTATGGTGACTGGCTGGTATTCACGTAGCGCGCCACCCCCGCCGTCACGACCGGTCGATCACGCGGACGTTCCGGCGGCCGTCGTCCGGCTCGAACGGCGCCGGCCAGCGGCGCTGACCCGTCCCCTGTCCCGTCAAGCTCGCGCCCAGCCGGTGGATGAACCGCAGCCCCGCCGCCACCAGCGAAAGCACGGCGAACACCGCTGCGGCCACCAGCAGCGCCGCCAGGGTCAGCAGCACCAACGGCACGACGATCACCGCCGCCGCCGCGCCCAGCGTCGCGGTCCAGACCCAGCCGGGCCGGCCTTCGACGCGGCGGTACCAGCGACTGAACCGGGGATCCTGTTGCAGATGCATCTTCCAGAACATAGACCTCATCCTAGACTCGGCCCCTGTCTGCGACAAACCGGACGCCGAAATTCGCATCTTCTTCCGCCTCCTCGCCCACTCCCGCATCAAGTGCCTCCCCATCGCCGCCGATATAGCCCCATAGTGCCGCCACAACGCCCATGCGGAGACCGTCTCTATGTCCCAAGCCCCCTCGAGCACCAACGCCGGATCACCCCCCGGAGCCCCCGGAGCCCCCGGAGCCCCTGGAACCCCCGGAGCCCCGGACAACCCGGACCAGGTGACCCGTGCCGCCATCGCCGAGATCAGCCACATCGCCACCCTCCCCGAGGTGACGATGAAGATCATCAAGCTCGTCGAGGACCCCGACTCCACCGCCCGCGATCTCAACGCGGTCATCTCCAATGACCCCGCCCTGGGCGCACGCATTTTGAAAGTGGTCAACTCCGCCTTCTACGGCCTGCCGGGGCAGATCGGCTCGATCAACCGGGCCATCGTCCTGCTCGGGCTCAATGCGGTGAAAAACATCGCCATCGCCGCCAGCCTCGCCAAGCTCTTCCGCGGCGGCCGGATCGCGCCCAACTTCAACGCCCGCGATCTCTGGACGCACTCGATCGCCGTCGCCTCCGGCACCCGCCTGCTCGCCGAGCGGGCCGGGCTGGGCCTGCCTGACGAAGCCTTCCTCGCCGGGCTGATTCACGACATCGGCATCCTCGTCGAGATCCAGGCCCGTCGGCCGAAGTTCGTCGAAGTGCTCGAACTCTGCCAGCGCACGCCTGACATGACGTTGCGTGAAGCCGAGCGCCGCGTGCTCGGGGCCGACCACGAACAGTTCGGCGCCGCGCTCTGCCGCACGTGGAAATTCCCCGCCAGCTTCGCCTACGTCACCGGCTTCCACCATCGCCCGATGGAACTCCAGCCCGCCAACCGCACGCTCACCAGCCTGGTCCACCTCGCCGACGTGCTCGCGGCCCGTATGGAGATGGGTTTCACCGGCACGGTCGAAACGCGCGAAATTTCACCGAATCTGCTTGAACAACTCAAGCTGACCTCCGCCTCGCTCGATGAAGTATGTCAGGCGCTGCCCGAAGCGGTGGATGAGGCACAAGCCCTCTTCTCCGACGCCATCGCCTGACCGATGACTGTCGGTCGCCACGCCTGCGTCCGCCGCGACCCGGTCGGCCATGCCGATTCCGTCCGCCGACGCAACAACCTTCCGAGGGGACGCCGGGGGGTGCCGTGGCATGACGCCATGGTCCAACAACAGGCGTCTCTCTTTTCCCTCCGGGCGACGATTCAGGACGAATCGCCGCCCTTTTTCATGCGCCCCGCTCCCCTCCACCCACGCGTTGAGAGTCGGGAGACAAGATAGCAAGCAAAGATCAAAAAGATTGACTTGATGATACAAGATGATATATTTTTCGTATAAATGGGCCAGGCCAGTCCCTATCTTCGCCGCGGCAAGTACCTGCATGTGGCCGAGCGCCTCTCGCGGCGGATTCTCAGCGGGGACTACCACCTCCATGGGCTGCCGGCCGAGCGGGAGCTGGCCGAGGAGGTGGGCGTCAGCCATGTCACCGTCCGCAAGGCGATTCAGAAGCTGCTGGACGAAGGCCTGCTGCGGCGCGAGACCAACGGCCGGCTGGAAGTGCAGCGCGGCGACGCGACCGGGGTCGGCGTAGCGCAGATCGCCCTGGTCGTGCCCGCCTGGCAGTCGGCGGAGGTGAGCAACTGGTATCTGGCCTTGGCGGAACTGGGCACGCGACATCCCTGCTCGGTGCGCCTGGTCTACTACGCCCATTGGGACGACCCGGCCCTGCTGAGCGCGCTCGAGCGCTTTGACGGCTCATTTTTTCTCCCCGTGCCCGAGCCGATGCCGGCCTATTTCCTCCCTGCCTTTCTCAAGCTGGATCGGCCGATCGCGGTGCTGGACGTCGACTGGAGCCAGCACGGTGTGCCCTCGGTGCAGCTTTATCCGCCGGTGTTCGTGCAGAAGCTGCTGGACCACCTGGCCGAGCAGGGCCACGAGCGGATCGACTGCCTGAACGTGCAGCCGACGGACACGGTGATCGCGGCGCGGATGGCGCAGTGGCAGATCTGGATGGCGGCCCGGGGGTTCGAGGGCGAACTGGTGGACGAGCCGGTGCAGGCGTACACCCACGCCATCGCCGCCGCTTACGCCGTGATGAGCCGGCGGATCGAGGCCGGCCAGGCCCACGGCACGGCGTTGCTGTGCACCACCGAGCCGGCGGCCGCGGGCGCGATGCGGGCGATGATCGACCACGGTATCGAACCGGGCCGGGACGTGGCGGTGTGCACGATCGACGGCGAGATGCGCGCGGCCTACCACATGCCGTCGCTGACCTCGCTCGAAGCGCCGGACCCCAAGCCCTACCTCGGCGTTGCCCTGGCGTGGATGCTCGACGGCAACAACCGGCGGTGGACCGGCTCGCTGCGGGTCCAGCCGGGCGAGATCGCCGCCGTAGCACGCGAGTCGACGACGTCGTTTCGCGCCAAGGTTCGTGGCAACGATCTTTCCCCGTAACCGCGAAATGAAGGAGGAAAAAGAGTGAAAGAAGAGACGGGGACGTGACGGCAACTGCCGTGTGTGTCGGCCGGACGGCTGGCAACCAGAATTTTTTGTCACATCGTTTTTCATGTTTTTGGAGATGGAATATGTTGAAGGTCAACGAAATCAAGCGGTCGGGACTTCAGGCGATACTGGGTGCTGCCGGGATGGCGGCCTGCCTGACGGTGGGGCTCGCCCCTGGCGCGGCGCACGCCGAAGTCATCATTCAGGACGATTTCACGAACGATGGAGCGTTGGACGGAGCATCGCCTGACGGCGTGAACCTGCCCGGCGGGTCCTGGGCCAAGACGGCCGGGTTCGGCTGGGCGCATCCAAGCGCGTCGGGCGGCTTTGCCAACATGGGCGAAAACAACACCGGCCTGGCGATCACCACCGGCAGCTATGACGTGACCCACATCACGGCCGACGGTGAGTTCTGGGGCTCACAGGGGGAGACGGATACCGGCGGCTTCCTGCTCGGCTTCTACGCGACGCCGCCGGACGGTGCGGGCACTTCATCTGCCTCCAACAACCTCGCGGGCGAGATCAGCAACACGTTCACCGGCCTGCGGCTGTTGACCGACGGGACGATGATTCTCTACGAGAATGGCTCGCAGGGCACATCGATCACCGGCTCGGACCTGGCGCAGGACGTCCCGCACACGCTTTCCTATGACGTGGACACCACCACGGGCGCCATCGCCAACGTCACCCTCAATGGCGACGGCACCACTTACGATGGCTTCTCCACCTCGGCGTTCACCGAGTCGGCCACGGCCTACGCCATGTTCGGCGCGTGGGGCAATCAGAACGGACGAGCCGGCATGCACAGCTTTGAAGTGCAAGCCGTCCCCGAACCCGCCTCGCTGGCGCTGCTGGGCGCGGGCGGCCTGCTGATGCTCACGCGTCGTCGACGCTGACGCCGACGCATCGCTTCCGGCACGCCGCTCAACGGCGGCGTGCCGTCTTTTGGTGTCGTCACCGTGACGCGATCGGTGGCCCCGCTCGTGGACCCGCATCACGGCAAAACGCTTGTCCGCGCGCCGTTCGGCCAGCACATTTGTGAGCAACCGCCATGTCCAACTCCCGCGCCTTCACCTTGATCGAACTTCTGGTGGTCATCAGCATCATCGCCCTGTTGATCGCACTTCTGCTGCCCGCGTTACAGGCCGCCCGGGAATCAGCCAGGTCCGTGGCCTGCCTCAGCAACCTGCGACAGATCGGACTGCTGGTGCACACGTATGCCGGCGACCACCGCGGCGTCTTCCCCCAGGGCGTCAGCGAAGGTCGCGGGCCCAGCGGCGGATGGGAGTTCGACGTCTGGCTCGACTACTACACCGATGCCGACCGCCGCGCCATCGAAGCGCTTCGCTGCCCCAACGTCGAGCAGGGGACCCACGGCATGGTCTGGCGGGAGGACGAGGACGGAGCGTTCACTTCCAACCCCTACGGGACGTCGATGTCCAGCCCCTTCACGTTCTGGGGCATCCAGCTCGACGCCATCCCCAGCGCGTCCAGCTTCGCCATCGTCATGGACACCGGCATGCAGAACACCGGCGAGGGCATCATCCTGCAGAATCCGGGCCAGCGCGGATCGTCGCGGTTCGTCCGCACGCAACCGTGGACCGGCGGGCAGATCGTCGCGGTCTGGATGGCGCATCCCGGGGACCGGGCCAACGGGCTGTACGCCGACGGCCACGCCGTGGCCCATAACCAGGAGCGGTTGCTCGACGAGGCGGAGGTGACGGCCTACTGGGATCACGAAGGCATGCCGTCGTGGTAAGCGCCTGGCACGACGCGGCGCACGGCCGAACAGTGACCCGTCGCCGGCGCGCACCGCGACCGTTGCCATGACAATCGCCAAATCCAGGAAAAGGGCACTGCCAGGGGCGGAGGCCGGCACGCGCAATCGCCTTGACGCCGGCGGCTGCAACAGCCAGACTCCCCTTTGCCACAAGCCGGGACACGCACCATGAACGACCGTCCGCCGAACCTGCTGTTCCTGTTCCCCGACCAGTGGCGGTGGGACACACAGCGGCACAGAGAAGAAGACGAAACCACGAATGGACATGGATGAACACGGATCGGGAAAGATGTTTGCGCGTTCGTTGATCGACGGTGATCGGGTTTTGACCGGATGACAGGATCGGCGGGATCGACAGGGATCAAGACAGAAAGACAGGGAGGAAGACAGGAATAAAGAAACAAAAGTCCCCATTCTGTCCATCCCACCGATCCTGTCATCCGGTCAAAAGTCGGTGGCCGGCTGCAACCGGCTCCTCTTGCGATCCATCTTCTTTTCTGTGAGCCTTGAGCCGTTCGCTTTCCTGACTTCAGCGCGCTCGTAAAGTAGTGGCATCATGCGAATCGTCTACCTCGGCTCCGGAGCGTTCGGCCAACCCACACTCGAACGGTTGCACCAGCGCCACGACGTGGTCGCCGTCGTCACGCAACCCGACCGGCCCGCGGGGCGCAAGCGGCAGCTCACGCCCACGCCGATCGCGCAGTGGGCGCAGCAACAGGGGCTCACCGTCCTGAAGACGGAGGACGCCAATGAAGAGGCGTTCGTTCAGCAGGTGGCCGCGCTGAAACCGGACGTCGGCGTCGTCGTCGCATTCGGGCAGAAGCTGTCGCCGGCGTTGATCGCCGCGCTGGGCAAGCTGGTGGTCAACCTGCACGGCTCACTGCTGCCGAAGTATCGCGGCGCCGCGCCGATCAACTGGGCCATGATCCAGGGCGAGAAGACCGCAGGCGTCACCGTCATCGGCCTCGCGCAGACCATGGACGCCGGCGCGATGTATGGCAAGGCCTCGCTGGAGATCGGCCCCACCGAAACCGCCGGCGAACTGCACGACCGCCTTGCCCAGCTCGGCCCCGATCTGCTCGAAAGCGTGCTCGACCGCTTCGAGCAGGGCACGCTCACCCCCGAGCCGCAGGACGACACGCAGGCCACCCGCGCCCCCAAGCTCAAGAAGACCGACGGCACGGTCGACTTCACCCTCACCGCCGAGCAGGTTCGCAACCGCATCCACGGCCTCACGCCCTGGCCCGGCTGCCGCGTTGCCTGGCAGTGTCAGCACACCGGCGACACGCAGACCCTCACCCTCCGCCGCGCCGAGGCCATGCCCAATCCGCCCGACTTCATCCGTCACCGCGCCGAAGACGCTGGCGACCCATTGCCCCCGCCCGGCACGGTGCTCGACGGCCTGCTGGTGATGACCGGGCAGGGCGTGATCAAGCTGCTGGAGCTTCAGGCCCCCGGCACGCGCCCGATGAAGGCCGACGCCTTCACCCGCGGCCACCACCTCGCCCCCGGCGACCGGCTGGCGCCGTTGCCGGACCACCCGTTGTGAGCACTTCCCGCCGGGCGTCGCTTCGTCTTCGCCATCTTCTTTAACATATTCCATTCCAACGGGTAACAATCGACCGCGACGCGTTGTAAGACTTGCAACCGCCTGTGGGCGATGGCGTTGGGGCCACGTGCGACGGCCGGCTCGCTCTGGCATTGGCCTTGCATATCGGATGGGTGGACAGTGCCGCCTTGCCCGCGCCGGCTGCCGTAGCTCTGGTCGGGCGGGCCGGGCTGATGACCGTTGGAAAGGAGCCCCCCCATGGCCGATATCAAGAACCCGGAGCACCGGGGATCCGAATCTTCAGGCCGCGAGCCGGAGCACGGGTTTCGTGAGCAGGCCCGCGAAAAGGCCAGCGAAGTCACCGACAAGACCCGCTCCGCCGCCGCCTCGGCGCGCGATCGTGTCAGCCACCAGGCGCATGACATCAGCGAGAAGGGCAAGCACCGCGCCGCGGAGGCGATCGGCGACATCGCCACCGCCATCCGCGAGGCCGGGCACAAGCTGCACGATGAGAACCAGGAAGGCCCCGCCCGCTACGTCGACCAGGCCGCCGACCAGATCGACAGCGTCGCCCGCTATCTCGAGCAGCACGACGTCAACGACCTTGTCGAGTCGGCGGAGGACATGGCCCGGCGTCAGCCGTTGATCTTCCTCGGCGCCGCGTTCGCCACCGGGCTGATCGCGGCTCGGTTCCTGCGCAGTTCCTCTGAGCGCAGCAGCAAGCGGCGGAGTGGATCGCGTCAGCCGGAGACGGGCGCTTCGGCGCCTTCCTATGCGGCGGCGGAGGAGACGTCGTTCCTGGAAAGCGAAACCGAGGCAGAATTCGGCGGCGTGGAAGGGACCCTCGGCGGCGAGCGCCGCAGTCCTGACCAGCCCGCTCGGCCGGAGGACGTCCCGTCGTCGTTCTCGCCCGAGTCGCCCGACGTGGGCCAGGAGCCCGGCGGCCCGGAAGCGCCCGGCTACCCGCCCGGGGATGAAGGGAAGGAGCGACCATGAGACGCATCATCGACACCGATCTGCGCTCGTTCGGCGAGCTGCTGACCGACCTGCGCTACGAGGCCACGCATCTCGTGCGTCGGGAGATCGATCTCGCCAAAGCGGAGATGACGGAAAAAAGTAAACAGGCCGTGCAACACAGCAAGGCCATCCTTGCCGGCGCGGCGATCGGGATCATGGCAGGCCTGACGTTGTGCCTGACCCTCGCCGCCGCCGCCTTCGCCCTGTTCGCGTTGTTCACACCCGTGGCCGTGGCCATCTGGCTCGGACCGCTGGTGCTGACGATCGTGCTGGGCGTGGCGGCGTGGCTTGCGATCCGCGCCGGCCTCAAACGACTCCAAGCGCAGCGCATGCGGCCTGACCAGACGGCCGACAGCCTGCAGGAGAATCAACAATGGCTGCAAGAGAAGGTTTCCTGAACGAGAACAACCCCCCGCCCCGCGGCGCCCCCGCCGACGACGTGCGTGAAGAGTTGGCGGAACATCGTGAGCGCCAGGAGAAGCGCGCCCGCGAGCATCTGCCCGAACGTGTGCAGCAGTACCGCGATGAAGCTTCGCACGACGTTCAGCGCAGCACGCAACGCCAACCCGGGCGCGAGCGCGAGACGGACGCGGAGCATCCGCAACACATTGCCGTGGACGCGCGTGACCGTGAGCGCGAACGCGAATTAACGCCCCACCTTGCCCAAAAGCGCGAGCACGCCCAGGAGCAGGCACGGCGCGAGCGTGAGCGGAAGGCGCAGCATGAGGAAAGCTCTGACGAAATCCGCGACGACATCAACCTCACCCGGGCCCGGCTGGACCAGACGATCGACACCCTCCAGCTTCGGCTGACACCCCGCTACATGGCGCAACAAACCATGGATAAGATCAAGCACCGCAGCACTCGGGCCGGCAACCGCTTCACGCGTCTCGTGCGCGAGAATCCGATGCCGGCAATGGTTTCCGGACTGGGCCTCGCCTGGCTGATCGGCGCCGGCATGCGCAGCCGTAAAAGCTCGCAGCCACGCGGCGGCCGACAACCCGCGACGCCTTACGACACCGAGGTTCGCGCCCGGCAGAACCTCTACGAGGCCGGCATGGAGTCGCAAGGCTCCGCCTATCCGCCGCCGGAGCAGTACGCCTACGAGTCCGAACATCCCTCGGAAGGCCGGTCCGAGGGCATGACCCAGAAGGCCAGCGAGTATGGCGAGCAGGCCCGCGAAAAAGCCAGCGAGTATGGCGAGCAGGCCAAGCGGTACGGCCAACAGGCGAAGCAGAAGGCCGGCGAGTACGGCCAGCAGATCCGCGAACAGGCCGGGGAGATGGGCGAACATCTCCGCTCCGGCACGCATCAAGTGTCGGAGAAGGCGAGTGACCTGTTCGAACGCCATCCGCTGAGCGTCGGCCTGGGCATCATGGCGGCGGGGTTGGCGCTGGGCATGCTGTTGCCCGCGACGCGCCGGGAGAATGAGATGCTCGGCAAACAGCGCGACAAGCTCTTCCGCCAGGCGAAGACGTACGGCAGCGATCTGGCCGAACGCGGCCAGGCTGTCGCCCAACGCGCCACCGAAGCGGCGAAGGAAGCCGCCAGCGAGGAAGGGCTCAGCGCCGAGCAGGCCAGCAAGGAAGGCGAAGACGTCGCCCGTCGCGCCGGTGACGTGGCCGCCGAGGCTGGCAAAGCGGCTCGTGAGGAAGCGAAGCAGCAGGGCCTGACCGGCGAAGAGAAACAGTCGAAACGCCCCGGCGGCGACCAGTCGCAGTCGTAAGCAAGACGCGTTCATCGTCGGCCAGCATCGACCCGCAACAACAGGCGTCATGGGCAAGCAGAGGGATGCCCATGGCGCCTGTTGTTCTGTCATATAGCCCCAGGCAATCCCGGAGCTATGTAATGCCTGCCCTTGGACTTGTAGATAATCGCAACCGGCTGCCTAGGATGTAACTCATCGAGCGCGGTCGTTGCAGGTAGGCCAGCGTGACCTGCGACTCGCCCGTGCGGCCGCATCGGTACGATGGCATGGACGTTGTTCCTGGCCCGAGATGGCCGCCGCTGCGAGATTTCCATTGCTCAGCCGTCAGGGACGATATTGGAGCCGCGGTCTCCTGGCAGTGCTTGTCACAAGCGTGCTGGCATCTGCTCTCTATCTGATTCTCGCGGCCCCGCTCGGGCCTGACGACCTGCCGCCGGACGAAGTACCTGCCGACGCCCACCAGCATCACGCGCAACCCGCGTCACAGGACCACGCCGAATTGCACGGCGAGGCGACGCCTTTCTTCGACAACCTGCTCAAGGTCTACACGCCGCGCCAGGTCTGCATGTTCTACGAAACGCCGGTGATCTGGCTGCACGTCATCAGTGACTTCTTCATCGGTGTGGCCTACTTCTCTATTCCCATCGCCCTGATCTACTTCGTCCGCAAGCGCACGGACGTGGCGTTTCACTGGATGTTCTGGATGTTCGCCGCGTTCATCGTCGCCTGCGGCACGACGCACCTGATCGGCGTCTGGAACATCTGGCAGCCGCTCTATCGACTGGACGGCATCGTCAAGCTTGTCACCGCGGCGATCTCCGTCGCCACGGCAGTCGCGCTCTGGCCGTTGATCCCCCAGGCCCTGGCATTGCCCAGCCCCAGCCAGCTCGAACAGCGCGTGCAGCAGCGGACGAGCGAACTGGCTCAGGCCAACGCCGCGCTGCACACCGAGATCACCGCTCGCACGCAGGCCGAGCAGGATCGCGAACGGCTGCTGGACAGCGAACGCGCTGCCCGCGGCGAGGCCGAGCGCGCCAACCGCGTCAAGGACGAGTTTCTCGCCACGCTCAGCCACGAGCTCCGCACCCCGCTGAATGCGATCCTCGGCTGGTCGCAACTTCTGGCCCGCGACATGAGCTGCTCGGACGATGCGAAGAAGGGCCTGCTGGCGATCGAACGCAACGCCCGCGTGCAGGCGCAGCTCATCGGCGACCTGCTGGACATGGGCCGGATCATTTCCGGCAAGTTCAAGCTCAACGTCCAGCCGGTCGAGCCGCAGCGCGTGATCGAGGCGGCGGTGGAAACGGTCCAGCACGCCGCCGAGGCCAAAGGCATCCGGCTGACGACCCGCGTCGCCCCCGACGTCGGCCTCGTGCGCGGCGACGCCGGCCGACTTCAGCAGGTGATGTGGAACCTGCTGTCCAACGCCATCCGCTTTACCCCCGCCGGCGGGCAGGTGACGGTGACGCTTCGCCGCGCGCAGGCGGATCACGTCGAGATCATCGTCACCGACACCGGCCAGGGCATCCCCCTCGCGTTCCTCCCCCACGTGTTCGACCGTTTCCGCCAGGCCGACGCTTCCGCCACGCGCTCTCACGGCGGCCTGGGGTTGGGCCTGTCCATCGTCAAGCACATCGTGGAACTGCATGGCGGAACGATCCGTGCCGACAGTCCCGGACTCGGCCAGGGCGCCACGTTCATCGTGGCGTTGCCCGTCGGCGGCGCGACGCCTTCCGCCGACGACGAGCCCGACGACACGGCGCTGGACGTGCGGGCGTTGGGCCGGCCGACGGTGAAAGGGGCCTTCGGTGAACCGCCCTTGCTGGAGGGCGTAAAAGTACTGGCCGTGGACGATCAGGCCGACGCCCGCGCCCTGCTGGCACGCGTGTTCGATGACACCCGTGCCGAGGTTGTGACGGCCGACTCGGCGATGGAGGCGCTGTCGTGGCTGGACACCGGCACGTTCCACGTGCTCATCAGCGACATCGGGCTGCCGAAGATGGACGGCTACGCGTTGATCCGCGCCGTGCGGCAACGGCCGGCCACGCGCGGCGGGACCATCCCGGCGGTGGCGCTGACCGCCTTCGCCCGCACCGAAGATCGCCGGCACGCGCTGACAGCCGGCTACCAGGTGCACCTCGCCAAGCCCGTCGAACCGGCGGCGCTGCTGGACGCGGTGGCGCAACTGGTTCAGGAGAGTGGGGGCAACGGGTCGTACAATGTGTCCGGCGATGAAACCTGATCGATCGCCGTCAGTCTGGCGATCCATCGTGCAACCGGGGGAGATGAGGACAAGCGATTGCCTGTCGTGCTGATCGTTGACGACGTGAAGGACGTGCGCGACCTGCTGGTGCGGATCGTGAAGCTTGGCGGCTATTCAACCCTCACCGCCACGAACGGCCGCGAAGCGCTGGCCGCCGTCACCGCTCATGATCCCGATCTGGTTCTCCTGGACATCAGCATGCCGGACATGGACGGCTTCGAGGTGTTGCAGGCACTCAACGCGATCGGCGATGGTCCGCCGCCGGTCTACATGATGACCGCCATGACGGATGAAGCGATGCGTGACCGTGCCCTGGGCCTCGGGGCCGAGGGATACTTCGTCAAGGGTGATTTCGACATCGACGTGCTGCTGGACACGCTGGCCGACCGCCTGGCCATGTGACTCCCGATCCGCCGACCCCCTCCTCTCCCGCAACCTCGGGGCGATGTAGGCCAAGGGTGACGAACCGCTCGCGGGGCGCTATGCTGCGTAGATGAAGCTGCACACCCTGTCTCGATGCGTTCGCCTGACGGCCCTGTCGATGTGGCTCGCCATGCTACCCGGCTGCCTCGTGCATATCCCGACGCCGACGGTGGTGCATCTGCACGATCCGCAGCAGCCGGAGGCGGAGGCGGTCACGCTCGGCCTGGAAGAGACCGTCTGGTTCGAGGAAGCCGGCACGGTGACGGTGCTGGGGCGCGGGCAGGACGAGCGGGAGCACGAATGGCATCTGCCCTGGCTGGACCGCTCGGAAAACGTGGAAGCGTATCGCTGGCTTCGGATGCAGTCGACGGACGAGCCGGGGCGGTGGCAGGTGGAACTGGCGGTGTCGCGGGAGCTTTGGCCGGGGGACGTGGCGCGGGTGCCCGGGTTGCCCAATACCCGGCGGATCCAGCTTGCGGGCGAGACAACCATGCCGGCGGACTGGCCCGTCGTGTCGCGCCGGGCCGAACTGGAGCGCGTGGAGCTGCATCACGTCGATCGGCCGGCGATCCAGTTGCACCTCACCGGCACGCTCGCACCACGGCAACGCCGCGACCAACCGTGACACGCAACCGCCACGCCCGGCCTGCATGAACACGCACTGCCAGCCAGACACCGAGCGGGTCAGGTCACCTTGTTGGCGGACGTGCGACGCGCCGCTTCACGCTTGGCATCGTAGCCTTCCACGCGGCGCATCAGCGCGATCAGGGTGTTCACCTCCTCGGCGATCCCGTCGAACGAGTCGGCGGCGCGGAGCCGGGCTTCGGCGTCCGCCGCCGCTTCCGTAATCGGCATCAGCCCGTATAGCCCGCCTGTACCTTTAAGCTTGTGGACCAGTTCGGCTAGCGGCTCGGTCTCCTTCTGCTCCAGCAACGCCTGCAACTGCGCCACGTGGTCCGGCAGGTGACGGATGTACGCTTCAAGGAACGGCTGCACCGAGTCGTCCAAACCCTCGGGCCGGATCGCCCCTTCCATCGCACGTTCCGACGTCGGTGATGCCTCGCCACCTGCCGCGCCACGATCCGCGCGCTCCGCGACACGTTCGCTGGCGTCGACTTCATCCAGCCCCAGATGCTCCGCCAGCGCCTGCAGTAACTGGACGCGACGGATCGGCTTTGTCAGGTAATCGGTGCAACCGGACTGGAGACACTTGATGCGGTCTTCCGCCATCGCGTGCGCGGTCAAGGCGATGATCGGCCCGGTGTAGCCCTTGGCACGCAGCCGGGCCGTCGCGCCGTAGCCGTCCAGCACCGGCATCTGCATGTCCATCAGCACCAGGTCATACGGCTTGTCGTCCGCCATCGCCGCCAGCGCCTTCTCGCAACCAGCCTGGCCATCCTCCGCCAGCGCGACGCTTGCCCCGGCCTGACGAAGGTAAACCGAAAGCAACTGCCGGTTGTCCACGCCATCGTCGACCAGCAGGATGCGTCCGTGCAGCGCCGGCAGCGGCAGATCCTCCGGCGTGCTCGGCGGGTCGGCCTCAACCGCTTCGGTGCAGGCGCTCAGCCGGGTGACGTCGTCGAGCGGGCCCGGGTCGATCCAGATGGTGAACGTGCTGCCGCGGTCGGGTGCGGAATCGACCGCGATGCGACCGCCCAGCTTCTCGGCCAGCGGCTTGCAGATGCTCAGCCCCAGCCCCGTGCCGCCGAAGCGCCGCGTCGTGGAGCAGTCGGCCTGGTCGAAGGGGCGGAACAGCTTGCCCATCTGCTCCTCGGTCATGCCGATGCCGGTGTCGATCACGTCGAAGCGCAGCAACTCGCGCCCGGTTTCGTCCGGCTCAATCCTCACGTGCAGACGCACCCACCCGGCGTCGGTGAACTTGATCGCATTGCCGATCAGGTTGATCAGGATCTGCCGCAGCCGCGTCGGGTCGCTCTGGATCGTCTCGGGCAGCGGACCATGCGAGAGAACCTCGAAGACCAGGTTCTTCTCACTGGCGCGGACGCGCATCAGCGACGTCACATCGCTGATGATCCGGCAGGGCGAGCAGGGCACACGCTCCACCGCCGCCTTGCCCGCTTCGATCTTGGACAGGTCCAGGATGTCGTTGATCAGCGTCAGCAGGTGCTCGCCGTTGCGGCGGATGGTGTTGACGTAGTTCAACCGATCGCTGTCGTTCTGCCGTGTGTCCAGCAGCAGGTCGGCATAGCCGATGATCGCGGTCATGGGCGTGCGGATTTCATGGCTCATGTTGGCCAGGAACTGGCTCTTGGCCTGGTTGGCGGCCTCGGCAGCGTCGCGCGTGCGGCGAAGGTCGGCCTCGGCGAGGCGACGCATCGCAATGTCCTTGCGGATCAGCCAGCCCGACCCGGTCACCAGTGCGAACGCGAGCAGGCTGCCGACGGTGATGACCGTCACCGCCACGCCCGCGCTGCTCGCGGTCGATCGCGAACGCACGGCCAGCAGGTCGTGCTCCCGGTTGCGCATCTGGCTCAGCACCACCCGGACGCGATCCATCTGCTGCTCCCCCTCTCCGCTGGCGATCATCCGCTGCGCCGCTTCGAACCCGTCACGACGGCGCGTCTCAATCACCTGCTCGAGGAACGTGAGCTTGCCCTCGATCAGGGGCGACAACTCCGCGAGCCGGTCCTGCTGCTCGGGGTTGTCCACCGTCAGCGACTGAAGCTGTGCATACTTCGGCAACACATGCGCCGCCGCCGCGTGATACGGTTCAAGGAACGTCTCGTCGCCGGTGATGACGAAGCCTCGCGCCCCGGCGTCGACGTCCTTGATGTGCGAGGCGAGTTCGGCGACCGTGGTGATCACCTGGCGCGTGTGCTCGTTGAGTCGGCTGTCGCCGGCGAAGTCGCGGATGCTGGCGTAGGAGACAATGCCGATCACGGCGACCAGGAACAGCGCCGCGGCAAAGCCGGCGGTGATGTTGTTCTCCACGATGCGAACCAGGCGTCGGTCCGAGGCGGCGTCGCCCCCGGGCTTGACCCCGAGCAGGGTGAGGCCCACCGCCAGCAGCAGGAACGCCCCGGCCGTGTGCAGGGCGATCGGGATGTAGGCGGTGGGGCGGTAGAGGCTGGTGACGTCGCTGAGATATCCGATGATCGCCACGATCGCCAGCAGCGCGACGGCGAGCCCCGCCACCTTGCCCGCCAGCCGTTCCCAGTGCGACGGCAGACCCGACAGTATCAGGCCGACACCCGTCAGCGCGAACAGGGCCGCCGTGTTCGGCGCCATCCGGTTGGGCACGGTGACGCCGGTGGACGTGACCGGACCGCCCTCGTCAAGCCGGCTGGCGTAGAGCAGCCGGTCGATGACGATGTCCCACCCGCCGAGGTAGGCCAGCAGTTTCAACAAACCCAGCAGCGCGACGGCGCCTGCCAGCGCGATCGCGATCCGTCGCGCCCGCGGCGTCGGCTCGAGGCCGGTCAGCAGCCACAACGACGCCCCGGCGAGCAGGAACGCCACCGTCGTCGCCGGGTTCATCGCTACCAGCGACGGCAGCATCCGCTTGAGCCACTCCACGTCGAACTGCCAGCCGATCAGCACCGCCACCGCCACCGCGGCCACCAGTGCCGCCGCCGTGCGCGAGGCGCAGACGGGCCAGGCGAGTGACCGTTCCGGTGCGACAGATTTTCCAAAACGTTCGGACATTGAAGCCCCATTCCCGGTTTGCTCGTTCACCCGACCCAGGGGTGAGCCAATGCCATCGCGGAGCCTGCTCCCGGCTTTCGCTTGCGGAACAGGCTCCAGCGGGATGAACATCTGCTTGAAGGAACATCGGCAAGTGATGGAAACATGTTAAGAACGCCTAACACAATGGCACAGCATCTGCATCTTCTTGTATACCACAAGCAGGTGCCGCCATGGCCAAACCACTGGTTTCCGGCGAGTTATGGACGATCATCGAGCCCCACATCCCCGTGCGACCGGGCAGAAAACGCAAGCCCGGCTCGCAAACCTGAGCCCGGTCGCGCCTGTTGTTCCACACGCCGGCGGCGTAATCCAGCGCTTCCTGCCGCAGGACGTGCAGGTTCGCCGCCTCGTGCAGCACCTGGCATCGCAGCAGGTGGATCCGTTTGATGGCGTTTTGGCTCATGCGATGGTGGCGAAGATCCCCATGGCCGGTCATGATGCACAGACCGTGGCGGCAGTTGCCTGGAAACGCTTGCGTGTCGTCAGCGAGGCGACACCGGTTCAGCAAGCCCGGTACAATCCGCCATGATGAGAGACGAGGCCAGATCCTTTTACGAAGATACGCCGCAGGAAGAGTGGGCCAGCACGCTCACGCACGGCCTCGGCGTGGTGCTGGCAATCGCCGCGACGGCACTGATGCTGCATGGTGCGTTTGAGCGTGGGGATGCCTGGCAGGTCGGGACCCTGGCGATCTTCGGGGCCACGCTCGTGGCGGTCTACCTTGCCTCGACGCTCTACCACGGCTTGCGTCACCCGCGCTGGCGAAGGGTTCTGCTCACCTGCGATTATGCCTGCATTTACCTGCTGATCGCCGGCTCCTACACGCCATTCGTACTGGTTGCGCTTGGCGGGGCGTGGGGATGGAGCATCTTCGGGGTGGTCTGGGGCCTTGCCATCACCGGTGTGCTGCTGAAGCTGCGGTTCTGCGATCGCTTCCCTTTGGTTTCGACGGGCATCTACGTTGCCATGGGCTGGATGGCCGTGCTATTCAGCGTGCCCGTCATCCAGGCCGTCAGCGTTCCGGGCTTGGTCTGGATCGTTGCCGGCGGGCTGGCGTACACCCTGGGGGTGGGTGTCTACCTCTGCCGTCACCTGCCGTTTAACCATGCGATCTGGCACCTGTTCGTCATCGCCGGCAGCGGTTGTCATGTCACGGCCGTGTTCCACGACGTGCTGCCGGCCTAGCGGTGGAAGCGTTGCTGTGGCTCTGAAGCGCGGCAGCCGTGTTCGAGCAGGACGGGCGGTCCACGGCGATGCCGAGGGGCCGTAGATGCTTCATCGAAAGCGGATCGACTGGACCGCGGCGCGCAATGCGTCGAGCTGGTCGTCGAACGCCTCATAACCCCAAGCATCAGAACAACCACCGCGCCTGCCACCGTCCTGCCACCAGGTCGCTTCATTTGATTCTCCATTCCCCCGCCACCGCCTCGGCCAGCAGGGCATGCCGGATCCGCTGGCCCGTCTGCATCATCACCCACCACAGCCACGCCCGCACCAGCCAGCGCGGCAGCACGCGCAGCGTCCACCGCCCCCGCACCGTCACCGACACGCAGCATGCCGCCTCGCCCCGCGGCTGCACGGTATAGACGTACACGTGCGGAAATCCTGCCTGCCGCCCCCGCCGGGAGAGATCGCTGAAGCTGTAGCTTTCCCCCTCCCGCCACTGCAGCACCCGGCCCACCCGCGTCAGCCCCATGCCCGCATACCGGTGCTCGATCGCAAGGGGTGTTCCCGGCCGCGCCGGCTTCTCCCGCAGGTGAATCCGCTCGTGGAACGGGTCCAGCGTCGCGAACCATGCCAAGTGCTGCATCCGTCGCCACGCCCACGCCGCGGACACCGGCAGCGCCACGTCCACGCCCACCCGCACCCGCCATTGCCGGTCCACCTCCGCCCGCGTCACGGCTCCGCCCCCGCCCCCGCCTCCGCCCCCGCCCGCCGGGACATGCCTTCCAGCACATGGCCGTGCAGCGCGTGGGCGCTCATCTGCTCCAACGGCCGCCAGTACCAGCGGGGCGTCAACAGCGGCTGGTACTCGGTGCTCAGCGTCACCTGCGTCCGCCCCGCGCCCGCCGGCTCAAAATCGAAGCTGCCCCGCACCAGACGCACCGAGTTGTCCTCGATGCCCACCTGCTGCGTCACATCGAACGCCAGTCGCCGGCCCACCTCGTGCACCGTGATGCGCTTGCTCAGGTGGCCTTTGTCATAGATGCAGACTTTCACATCGCCCACGCCCTGCACCTGGCCTTGCGTCTGCAGCGGCCGGGGCAGGCCCAGTCGCAGCAGCACCGATGGGGCGTGCTCAACGTCTTCATAAAACAGCAGGCTCTCCCACGCCTGCGCCGGCCCCACCGCCAGCACGCGACGCGTCACCACCACCTCATGGCTCGGCTCCAGCCCCGCCATCTGCTCCGCCACGTGCACCAGCCCCGGCAGCAGCAGCATCGCCCACATCGGCAGGTACCACCGCTGGCTGTAGCGGGTGAACTTCAGACAGGTCCGCAGCCCCCAGCCCAGCAACACGCCCATCAGCCCCGGCACGACGAACATGCCCGCCAGGATCAGCCCGCAGTAAACCCCCACCAGATCCAGCGCCAACAGCCCCATCCCCAGCCCGGCCAGCACCATCAGGCTCAGGCCGCCGAGCACCACCCAGCGCGCCTTGACCGCGTACCCCAGCAGGCCGCCCATGGCGAAAGGCACACCCAGCACCAGCCCCCAGCCCAAGGTGCCCATCGTATAGAAGGCTGTCGCCCACACCAGCCCGCCCACCAGCGCCAGCGCCGCCCCCGGCAGGAGGAACAGGCCGAGCAGGAACGGCGGCCGTCGGCGATAGGTGGACGAGTCGGCCGGGTTGAACGCCAGCCCGCACTCCGGGCAGCGCGGCTCGGTCAGGCCCTCGAGGATGTACCCGCAACGCCGACACCGCGGCGGCTGGGACGCCTGCTTCGGATCGGTCGGTTGCGGAAACGTCAGCGGCGGCGGTGCAGGCTCGGACATGATTCCCCCTCACGTGTCACGCTGTCGCGGAACATTCTCGGCCCCGGCATGGCCCATGCCACGGTCAGACGCCCGACCGGCTCAGAACCCAGGTCACCCTTGACTGCTCGTCCCCTCACGCGGATCGTGCTTGACGATGGTGGTGCTTTCGTCTTCCTCGTCAAAGTGCAATGCGGCATGCCCGGCGCGAAGTTGCCGCAGCACCTGCTTGATCTTGACGTCCACGTCGACCGAATCCGTGCCATCACGCGTGACGTACTCGGCGACCACGCGGCGGAGCGTCTCCGGACTCAAGCTGTCGATCGGGATCTGCATGCTGAACATGTTACCGGCGAACTGAACAGTTAGCCGTTGCAACATACGAATTGCTGTCTGCCGCCGAACCGGCCGGACTGGCGAATGCTATCATCCGGGTGTCGAGCCCGCCCCGCAGGCCGCTCACGACAAGTCGCAACCGCGTTTCATGAAGCCGATGTGCGAACAACCACCGCCCACGCCGGATGACCCGCAGGTCATCACGAACCACGCGATTCAGCCGCCGCAAGGCCAGGCATCGCATGTCGCCGTGACTCACAGAGCCTACGAAGCGGTTCAGTATGATTTCTACATTCCCACGCTCATATGGGAGTTGCCGTCGGTGAAGCGGTTCATCGAACGGCTGGATGCGATCGACCCGGGCGCGACGCGATTCGAGGGACTCACCGGCGTCTGGCGGGGCGATCGGGAAGGGACCAGCGTCTACCGAAAGATCCTGCGTCGCGACCAGTTCGATCCAGACCGCACCCGGTCGGCGCTTCAGGAGGCGGTGGGCCAGCTCATGGCGGACCTCTGCGCATCCCCGGCGTTTGCACAAGACACGGTGATGTTCACGGAAACGCCGATCAAGGTGATGCTGTCTGCCCACCGTGAAGTCCACCCGCCGGGCCGTTGATCGCCAGATGCAAACCGAAACCGACGACGCTTAAGAAGCCGGGGCGGGGATGATGATCCATCGTCCCGCCTGCCTGTTGGTCCGGGAGGCATCGCATGATTCAACTTCCACGAGGTCCGCAAGGCCTCCCCCCATCGTGTTCACGCAGCTCTCGATGTTGAAGGCGTTCGCCAGATCGGTCATCATACCGCCTCGACAAGCCGATCCATTTCAGGGCGGTGCTGCTGGCCTTGGTATTGCCGCCATTGCCATTTTGAAGACGCAATGAGAGGATGACTTGAATCCATGGTAGACCGTTCTCCGAACGTGGTGATCTTTTTCACCGATCAGCAGCGTCACGACTCCACCGGCGTGCATGGCAACCCGCTGGGGCTGACGCCGAACTTCGACCGCCTGGCCCGCGAGCAGACGCATGTGGCCAACAGCTTCACCTGCCAGCCAGTCTGCGGGCCCGCGCGGTCGTGTCTTCAGACCGGGCAGTACGCCACGACCACGGGCGTCTGGAAGAACGGCTTCGGGCTGGCCGAGGATGCGACCACCCTGGCGGGCTGCTTCAACGCCGCGGGCTATCACACCGGATACATCGGCAAGTGGCATCTCGCCGGTGAACACAAGGATACGCTCATCGGCGAGCGCGGCCCCGTGCCCGAGGTCGCGCGCGGCGGCTACAAGGAGTGGCTGGCGGTCGAGGCGCTGGAGTTCAGCGTGCATGAGTACAAGACCGTGCTCTACGACAACGACAACGAACCGGTGCGGCTGCCCGGCTACCGCGTGGACGCCGTGGCGGATGCGGGCATCCAGTTCATCGACCGCCACCAGGACAAGCCCTTTTTCCTGACGATGTCGTTCATCGAACCGCATCATCAGAACAACGTGGACGACTATCCGCCGCCGGACGGCTATCGCGAGATGTACGACGGCCGCTGGATTCCGCCGGACCTCGCGGCGTTGCCCGATGCGCATTTCGAAGACGGCGACGAGAACCGGCGAACGCTCGGCGGATCGACGCACCGGCACCTCGGCGGCTACTGGGGCATGGTCAAACGGCTGGACGAAGCGTTCGGCCGGGTGATGGACGCGCTCAAGTCGCTCGACCTCGACCGTGACACGATCGTGCTGTTCACCAGCGATCATGCCTGCCACTTCAAGACGCGCAACCCCGAGTACAAACGGTCCTGCCACGAAAGCTCGATCCGCGTGCCCACGCTACTGGCCGGGCCCGGCTTCGAGGCGGGCGGGTCGCTGCCGCAACTGGTGAGCCTGGTCGACCTGCCGCCGACGCTGCTGGACGCCTGCGGCATCGACGTGCCGGAGACGATGGAAGGGCGGTCGATCATGCCGCTCGTGCGTCGGCAGGCGACGGACTGGCCGGACGATGTGTTCGTGCAGATCAGCGAGTCGCAGACCGGCCGGGCGGTGCGGACAAAGCGTTGGAAGTATGCCGTGGCCGTGCCCGAGGCGGGTGTGGGCGGCAAGCTGCCGCGCGGCGAGCGCTACGTGGAAACGCACCTGTACGACCTGCAGTACGACCCGCACGAGCTGCGCAACCTCGTCACTTCCAAGGCTCATGCCCAAGTGCGGGAGGTGATGCGCGACCGGCTGCTTCGCCGCATTCGCGACGTGGAGCAGTACGAGCCGGCGATCGACCTGGCGGAGGCGAGGCCGTCGGGCCAGAACGAAGTCACGTCCGCCGAAGCGCGGAGGTGAGGGCGGTTGAAATATTGGCAGGTTGCCGATGCCCCCGTTACGTCCGGATGCTCGGCCGGCGCGTCTGCCCGGTCTCCAGCATCGACCGGCTCTGGTTGAGCAAGGTTTCAGACCGGCGGACCATCTGCTCGAGCCGGCTCTCGGTCTGCTCCCACTGGGCTTGCAGCGTGTCGAGGCGCTGCTCGAGTTTGTCGACCGTGCGGGTGAGGCGGTCGTCCATGTGGCCCATCCACTGGTCATACGCGCGAAGGCTGCGGGTGACGTCGGCTTCAAGCTGCTCGCGGAGTTGAGCCTGCTCCTGCCGGGCCTCGGCGAGCAGGTCCTGCTGCTGCGTCAACTGCACCTCGGCGGAGCGGAACAGTTGCACACCGAGCTTGACCCGCTGCTCCACCTGCGCCTGCACCCGGCGAACCGCCTCCAACTGCTGCTCCGGACTCAACGGCCGCGGCGCACTGGGCAGCGATCCATTGTGGGCGATGTTCCGGGCAGTGGTTCGGGGGGCGCTCCGGGCCGTGGTGGTGACGGGTTGACGACTCATAGTGGGCCTCGTGGGTTCAACGTCATGCCGCGACGAGGCGGCGTGTCATCAGGCTGTATCGGCGTAACCGGGAAGGGGGCTGCATAAACGCCCAAGGCCCGATATCCTGCAAGCCATGAAGCTGTCACAGGTTCTGGAAGTGTTGCGGGCGCTGGCGCCGGAACGGCTGGCCGAGCCGTGGGACGCGGCAGGGTTGCAGATAGGCTCGGCCGAGCAGACGGTGACGCGGGGCATGCTCTGCATCGATCTCACCGAGCCGGTGCTGGACGAGGCGATCACGAAGCAGGCGGACCTGGTGGTCGCGTACCATCCGCCGATCTTCAAGCCGTTGCCCGCGCTGACGGATGCGGACGCGAAGCAGCGGATCGCACTGCGGGCGGCGCGGGCGGGCATGGCGATCTACAGCCCGCATACCGCGCTGGACGCCGTGGCCGATGGCGTCAACGACTGGCTGGCGTCGGGCATCGGTGAGGGCGACGTACGACCGATCCGGCCGACGGCGCACGACACGGCGCATCTCTTCAAGCTCGTGGCCTTCGTGCCCGAGCATGTGGCGGACCACCTGCGCGCCGCGCTGTCGCAGGCCGGCGCCGGCGTGATCGGCCACTACACCGAATGTTCTTTCAACCTCAAGGGCGAAGGCACGTTCCGCGGCGACGAGACGACCAGCCCCGCCGTCGGCGCAGCCGAACGCTTCGAGCGCGTGCCGGAGTTGCGGATGGAGATGGTGCTGCCCGCGGCGCGGCTGTCCGAAGCCGTCCACGTTCTGCACGAAGAACACCCCTACGAAGAGCCGGCGTTCGACGTCTACCCGCTGCACGACGTCGCCGCCGCCACCACGCCCGCCACGCAAGGCCAGGGCCGGGTCGTGGAACTGAAACGGCCCGTGCAACTGCCAACACTAGTCCGCCGACTGAAGCAGCACCTGTCGGTGAAGCACCTGGAAGTCGCGCGGTCGGCCAACAAGTCCGAGTCTGTGCGGCGGGTGGGCTTGTGTGCCGGCGCGGGTGGATCGCTGCTGGCCGAGGCGGGGGACGTGGACGTGTTCATCACCGGCGAGATGCGCCACCACGACCTGCTCGCCGCGCTGGCGCAGGGCGTTGCCGTTGTGCTCGCCGGCCACACGCAGACCGAACGGCCCTACCTGCCGATCTACCGCGACCGCATCCTCGCCGCCGGCGGTGCAGACATCCCCTGGCTGATCAGCAAGATGGATCGCCCCCCGTCGACGATCCGCTGAGCGCGTTTAGCAACTGCGTTCCGCGTGATGAACCACAGAGGCTCAGAGAAGAAGTTGAAACCGCAGATGAACGCGGATGAACGCCGATCCGTGTGAATCCGTGTCCATCCGTGGTTTCATCTTCTTCTCTGTGCCTCTGTGCCTCTGTGTCTCTGTGGTTTTTCATACGCTCTAACCCGTCCCCGGAATCGATCACTCCCCACTGGCGCTGGTCTGGTCCGCGAGGTCGGAGTAGGGCGGTTCGCTGGGCAGTGGCTGTTCGGGCGAGGGATGGTTGACCTCGTCGAACGCGTTGATGCGATCGATCAGTTGACGCAGCTTGCCATAGCTGCGGCGGGTGGACTGAAAGTGCAGGCGGGGCAGTTCGAGGTGGTCGTCCTCCTCTTCAAGGGGTTGGCCCTGCGTGATCCGCCCGTCGGCGACGAGCACGGCGAACTCGTCGTTGAGCTGCGCGACCTGCTCATCGGTGAGCGACCGCATCAGCCGCAATACGAGCGTGTCCTGCACGAAGCGTTGCGAGTGGTAGTTGCGGTGGAAGCGGGTGATGTGGGCGCAGGCCTCGGCGGGGTCATCGGTGACGTGGTAGAGGCTGAGGTCCTCCTCGCTGATCATGCCGTTGGCCAGCAGTTGCCGGCGGACGTACTGGTCCCACTCCTTCCAGTAGACGCCGCCGGGCTTGTCGAGCATGACGATCGGCAGCAGCGGCGCCTTGCCGGTCTGGACGAGCGTGAGCGCTTCGAAGCCTTCGTCATGCGTGCCGAAGCCGCCGGGGAAGAGGGCGATCGCGTGGCTTTGCCACATGAACATCAGCTTGCGGGTGAAGAAGTAGCGGAAGGTGATGAGCTTCGGATCGCCGACGATGTACTCGTTGGCGTTGGTTTCAAACGGCAGGCGGATGGCGACGCCGAAGCTCGCCTCCCGGCCCGCGCCGCCGTGGCCCGCACGCATGATGCCGTCGCCCGCGCCGGTGATGACCATCCAACCCGCCGACGCCATCTGCCGGGAGAATTCGACGGCGGCCTCATAGCAGGGATCGCCTTCCACCGTCCGGGCCGAGCCGAAGACGGAAACCTTGCGCACCTTCCGATACTCACGGAAAACCTTGAGCGCGTAGCGCAGCTCCTTGAACGATCGGCTGATGAGCTTCAGCTCGCCCAGATCCGCGCCGTCGCGCTGGAGCTTGATGGCGGTGTGCATCATCTCGCGGATGCGCATGCCGGCATCGGACTCCGGGTCGCCGCCGGTGTCACGGATCAGTTCGTCCAGCTCTTCGAGCGGGTCGTGGTGCGGGCGGGAAGTGTCGGTGTGGCGGCTGGTCTGGTTCATGGGCGGTTTGCCGAGCGCTTCGCTTACGGGTCGGAACGGGGCAGATGATAGCCGGCCGCACGGTGGAAATCAGCCATGGCTCGAAGGCGTTTGCGAATCGCCGCCGCCACGAAACGCCGCCTCCGGCTCGTGCTCGCTCTCGGCCCGGCCTTCCCCGCTGCGCACGTGCAGCGCCACCAGCAGCCGACGCCGACCCTGCCGCCAGGGCGTGGCGATGCACCGCCAGCCGCGAATCCACCAGGGGCGCAAAGCGTCCATGTCGCGCTGCCCCTCCGGCATCTGGTCCGGCCGAAGGCGCACGCGATGCTTGAGCAGGTGGTAGTCGTCGCTGCGCTGAAGCAGCCGCAGCACCACGCGCATCGGCCAACTGTTGCCGGGCCATCGCCGCGGCAGGGCGAAGTGGATCTGGTAGTCGATGAGGTTGGGCTTGCCATCGTCGCCGACGATGATGTTTTCGCGCTTGTTGAGGTCGACGTGCGCGACGCCGCGCGCGTGCACCTGGCGCAGCAGGTCGACGAGCGTGGGGAAGAAGGCGTCGTCGACCCGCTCCCCCCCCGCCAGGGGATGACCTTCAATGTAATGATGCGCGGTGGCGTGTGGCGCGGGTAGGCCGGCGACACGCACCGGCCCGGCCGAGCGGGGGATGCCTTCGATGCCGTGCAGCCGGTCGAGCACCGTCGACTCGCGCCGCGCCAAAGCCCGGCCGAGCCAGCGCATCGGCAGGCCGAAGATCGGGGCCATGCGATTGAACTTGGCGATGATCTTGCCGTCCCGCCCCTGGTACAAGGCGGTGGCGGCGAACGAGTCATGCTTGAGAATCGCCAGGCGCTGGCAGGTCTGCCCGGCCACATCAATCTGCTCAGGTGGCGCATCATCGCCCAGCGCGCGGAACAGGCCCGGGCGGGGGCGAACGGCATGGGTGGAAGTGTCGTCGGCCATCGTGGTGCAGCGTAGCAAAGCGGGTACGATTGGGGAAGATGGATGAACAGAGGGAAAGCCGCTAAGCCGCAAGCGGCGGGGCAGGGCGGGGGGCGGATGTTGTATAGTGTGCTCGCGGATCGCGAAGGCCACGATGAAAGGAGACGGCGTGAACGCGGAAGCGAAGCCCCTGGTGGGGGTGGTAATGGGCAGCAAGTCGGACTGGGCGACGATGTCGCAGGCGGCGGCGGTGCTGCGCGAGTTTGACGTGCCGCACGAATGCCGGATCGTCTCGGCCCATCGCACGCCGGACGTGATGAACGACTATGCCCGCGAGGCGGAGGGGCGCGGCCTAGCGGTGATCATCGCCGGCGCAGGCGGCGCGGCGCACCTGCCGGGCATGCTGGCCAGCCAGACCGTGGTGCCCGTGCTGGGCGTGCCCGTGCAGAGCCGGGCGCTGAGCGGACTGGACTCGCTGCTGTCGATCGTGCAGATGCCCGGCGGGGTGCCGGTGGGCACGCTGGCGATCGGCGAAGCGGGCGCGAAAAATGCGGCGCTGCTGGCGGTGAGCATTCTGGGCAACCAGCAACCGGCGCTGCGTGAAAAGCTGCATGCCTTCCGCAAATCCCAAGCCGACCGCGTGCAGCAGGAGACGCTGGAATGAGCCGGCTGTTCCCGCCCGGTTCCAGGATCGGCATGTTCGGCGGCGGCCAGCTCGGCCGGATGTTCGCGCTCGCGGCCCGGTCGATGGGCTACGAGGTGCAGGTGTTCGTCTCCGAGGCCGACGCCCCCGCGTCGCAGGTGACCGACCGCACGATCGTCGCCGACTACCACGACCTCGACGCCGTCACCGCCTTTGCCCGCGGGGTTGACGTGTTGACGCTGGAGTTCGAGAACCTGCCTGCCGCCTCGCTCGCCGCCGCGGCACGACATACGCCGTTGCACCCCGGCGCGGCCGTGCTGGAGACGACGCAGCATCGGCTGCGCGAGAAGACGACGCTGGAGCGGATGGGCCTGCCCGTCACGCCCTTCGCGGCCGTGCACAACCTCGCCGAGCTTCGCACCGCACTGGACCGCCTCGGCACGCCGGCCGTGCTCAAGACCGCCGCCTGGGGTTACGACGGCAAGGGGCAGGTCCGCCTCGACACGCCCGCCGAGGCCGACGCCGCATGGCAATCGCTCGACACCGACGAAGCGATCCTCGAAAGCTTCGTCGACTTCGAACGCGAGCTGTCGATCGTCGTCGCCCGCAGCGCCGACGGCTCGTTCGCCCACTACGGCCTCAGCGACAACCGCCACGAACATCACATCCTCGACCTCTCGCTCGCCCCCGCTGACGTGCCGGAGCAGGCGGCCCGCGACACGGTGGAGATCGCCCGCACGATCATGGAAGGGCTCGATGTCGTCGGCGTGCTCTGCGTCGAACTGTTCCTCACGCGTGGCGGGCAGGTGCTCATCAACGAGCTCGCCCCCCGGCCGCACAACTCGGGCCACCTCACCATCGACGCCTGCGTGACCAGCCAGTTCGAGCAGCAGGTGCGAGCGGTGTGTGGCTTGCCGCTGGGCTCGACACGCCAGTTCGGCCCGGCCGTCATGGCGAACCTGCTCGGCGATCTATGGGAAACCGGCCAGCCGCAGTGGGCCCGGGCGTGTGCCTGGCCCGAAGTGAAGCTGCATCTGTACGGCAAAGCCGAGCCGCGCCCCAAGCGGAAGATGGGCCATCTCACCGCACTCGGCGACACCGTCGAACAGGCCCTGCAACGCGCCACCGATGCGCGTCACGCCTTGACCGGCTCAAAGTAAACCTTGCCGTCCCGCACGCGGGCCACGTACGTCAACACTTCTTTAAGCGATTCGATCTGCCGCAGCTCCTGCGACACCAGGTGCAGGTCGGCCCGCTGCTGCTGCTCGACCATGTCGGCGCTCAGCCCCAGTCGCATCGCATAAAAGGCGCACGCCTCGTGGGCGATGAGCACGACACGTTCGAGCTTGTGCGCTTCGATGAGAAAGTGCAGGTCGCCGAAGATCGACGCATGGTCGATCGTCGCCTTGGCATGGCCGACCAGCGCGCCGGGCCCGCCGGGCAGGGCGACGCGGTCGTAGTTGGGCAGTTGCAGGTGGTCATGCAGAAACTGATCGCACTGATCGCCGAACCGCCCGTCGGAACAGTAGACCGCCGCGGCGTGAATGCGCTCAGGCTCGAAGTGGATGTCGCTGGTGTAAGGCAAGGTTGACTCCGGTGAAGCGATGGCATCTGGCGATGCACAAGGGTCTGGTGGTGAATAGACGGGGGCAGCCGCCCCCGCAGCCACGACGTGGCCGTCAATCAAGCGAGATCGTTTTCTGAACAGTAGACCATTCGTCCCACAGTTCCACGGCTGTCAGATCGGCGATGGCCTCTCGACGGATATGCTGCCCCATCTCCCGGAACAGGTCGACGGCCGCCGGGTCGTCAGACACGCCACTCTGAATGATAAATGCCACTGTAGCCTGCCCGTCCGTTCGCCGGAGCACGACGGTCGCCGCCCCGTCAGGCGGGAAGTAACCCGCGTCGGTCAGCACTTGCCCGAGATGGCGTGTTTCGCTGTCGGTGGCGTCATCAGCATAGTAGATCGTGTTGCCGCCGTTGAACGTGACAGGCGTGCCCAGGCCATCGCCGAACAGCGCCAACGCCATGACCACCAGCAACACGACGACGATGACCTGAACGATCAGAAACACGACGCCCGCACCGGCCGCCGCCCACAGCGAAGCGATCTGACCGCCGCCGGCGCGATGCTGCTCGACAGCTTCTCCCTGTGCCGATTTCGCCGCATAGTAGTAGCCCAGGAACAAGGGCAGATAGAACACCGCGCCGGGAACGGTGTCGGGCACCACCATCGCCAACCCGAAGACCGCCACGGTCACGAACAGACCGATCGCGATGACCATGGTCCGCTCGCGCGTCGCGCCGAGTCGGTGGTAGTTCACCGCGAGTATCCAAGTCCCCGCCAGCGAGCCGCCGAGGAATGTCGCCAGCCCGGCCGCGGTCGGCGTGTGCAGCCGAATCGCGGCCGGCACGGCCGGTTGTGGCGGCTCAGTCGATGGAAAAGCATTCGTGGTAGTCATACCGCCCCCTCAAAAACAGAGGAATGAGTCACGATGTTTCGCGCCTGCTCGCCGGCCGGGTGCGTCGATCAATCCCACCCGCCCGCGGGGCCGAGCACCATGTCGTCCACGGTCTTGCCGGCCGGGAGCATCGGGTAGACGTGCTCGTGCTTCTCCACGAGTGCGTCGAGCACCGCCGGGCCATCGTGGGCGAGAAACTCGGCCATCACCTTCGGCAGGTCGGCCAGCTTCGTCACGCGGAACCCCTTGCAGTTCATCGCGTCGGTCAGGGCGACGAAGTTGGGGTTGTGCATCTGCGTGTGGCTGTAGCGCTCTTCGTAGAACAGGTCCTGCCACTGCTTGACCATGCCCTGGAAGTCGTTGTTGAGGATGATGGTCTTCGCGCCGATCTTGTATTGCGCGGCGGTCACCATCTCCATGCAGGTCATGCAGAAGCTGCCGTCGCCGTCGATGTTGATCACCGGCCGGCCATCCCCCAAGGCGTCCACCGCGAGCTTCGCGCCGACGCTGGCGGGCACGCCGTAGCCCATCGTGCCCAAGCCGCCGGAGGTGATCCACTGCCGGGGGTGCTTGAACTGGTAGAACTGCGCCGCCCACATCTGGTGCTGGCCCACGCCGGTGGAGATCACCGCGTCGCCGCCGGTCTGCTTGTAAAGCTCCTCGATCACTGCCTGCGGCTTCATGTGGAACTCGCGCTCGTCGCTCTTGTAGCGGAAGGGGTGCTCGGTCTTCCACTGCGTGAGCTGGTCGAGCCAGGGCTGGTGGTCGCGCGGTTCGAGCAACGGCAGCAGCAGTTCGAGGTTTTTGCGGGCGTCGCCTTCCACGCCGATGGTGACGGGGATGGCCTTGTTGATGTTCTCCGGCGCGATGTCGAAGTGGATCAGCCCGCCGGTCCCTTCGCGCTCGGCGGCGCGGGCGGTGGGGGCGAACGCGGCGGGCTTGCCCGTCACGCGGTCGTCGAAGCGGGCGCCGACGGAGATGATCACGTCCGCGTCGCGCACCGCCCAGTTGGCATAGGCCGCGCCGTGCATGCCCAGCAGGTGCAGCGCCAGCGGGTCGGTTTCGTCGAACGCGCCGAGGCCGTGCAGCGAGGTGGTCACCGGAATGTTCGCCTTGCGGGCGCATTCGCTGAGCACCTGGTGGGCGCCGGAGAGCACCGCGCCCTGGCCGACGTAGAGCAGCGGCTTCTCGGCGCGGTTGATCATTTCCGCGGCGCGTTCGATTTCGCTGCTCGTGCCCGCCTCGCGAATGTGGTAGCCGGGCAGGTGGACCTGGTCGTAGACCGCTTCGTGGAGCACGGCGGCGGTGACGTCCTTGGGCAGGTCCACGAGCACGGGGCCCGGCCGGCCGGTGGTGGCGATGTGGAAGGCCTGGTTGATGGCGCGGGGCAGGTCGGCGACGCGCTTGACCAGCGTGTTCCACTTGGTGCAGGGGCGGGTGATGCCGGTGACGTCGGCTTCCTGGAAGGCGTCGGTGCCGATGGCGCCGGTGGCGACCTGGCCGGAGAAGACGATGATGGGCGTGCCGTCCATCAGGGCGTCCTGAAGGGCGGTCACGGTGTTGGTCGCGCCGGGGCCGGAGGTCACGAGCACGACGCCCACCTTGCCCGAGGCGCGGGCGTAGCCCTCGGCCATGTGGCCGGCGCCTTGTTCGTGGCGGGTGAGGATGAAGTCGAAGTGCTTGGACTCGAAGATGGCGTCGAACACGGGGAGGATGGCCCCGCCGGGATAGCCGAAGACGTGCTTGACGCCTTGCTCGCGCATCATTTCATGGAAGATCTGAGCGCCGGTGAGGCCCTTGTACTTGTCGGTGGGCGTGCCGTGCTGGCTGGCGTGAATGTCGTGTGCGGTGAGGTTGGCTTTGGATTGCATGGCGAGTCGTCCTGGTGCGGTTGCACGTCCGGCCGGGCAGGCGGTGCGGTCAGGCACACGGCGAAGCCCGGGCGGGGTTCCGGGGGATGTTCTGGATTCGATCGGTCCACGGCGGTCGTGAGGGAGGGGAGGTCGCTGGCGATGGACGTGCGGGTCGTCCGCTCAGCTAACGACGACGCCGACCGTCCGCAACGACCGCGCGGACAGGGGCAGGGTGGTCAGGATGCGGGCCCGTGGTTGCATGACAGGGCAGTATATCGACAGATTCGGATGGGAGCAACGGAAAGTCGTGGGATACTTTCAAAGTGGGGCGGGCGTCTCGCCCGCCA
>JBBDPC010000012.1:0-5593 GCA_040876735.1 Phycisphaeraceae bacterium
GGGGGGGGGCCCCCCCCCCCCCCCCCACCCCCAATCCAAATGCGCTTACCCAGTGAATCGTGGACCATCTCTTCGGAATCTGGAGGTGGATGGGTAAAATGGGAAGGCGAACGCGCTGGTTTCGGGTCCCGTCCCCCGGCGCTTGTGGTGCGGCAGGCCGCTTGTTAGGATATAAAGACTAGTTTGTGTTCTATGGATGTTGGTGTGGCTGTCGGGTTTCCCTGTTGTTTGCGTCGCGTGGCGTGTTCGTCCGGATGTTTCGGGTGGTCTGCCCGGGCGATGACCCGGTTTGCCTGAGAGAGGGGTGCTCCTGATGGAACAGATCATGAATGCGGATTGGCAGACGATTGAAAGCCGGGTGATGGATCCGCCGTTGCAGATGGCGATCTGTCGCGAGGCGTTTCGGCCGAACCCGACGACGGTGCGTTTTGCGCGGGCGGTGGAGGTGTCGCCGGGCGAGACGGTGTTCGACATCGGCTCGGGCATCGGGCCGTTGGCGATCAAGGCGGCGATGAGCGGGGCCGGCCGGGTGGTGGCGGTGGACCCGGTGGCGTGCCATTGCGAGTTGGCGCGGGCCAACGTCGCGCGGTACGACCTTGCGGATCGTGTGTCGGTTTATCAGGGGCGTTTCTTCGAGCCGTTCGAGACGCAGCCGGAACTGCAAGGGCTCAAAGCGCAGGTGATCATCGGCGACGTGTCGGGCATTGCCGACGGGGTGGCGCGGGCGTTGGGCTGGTACGGGTCGGACGTGCCGACGGGTGGCGGGGACGGGGCGGAGGTGCTGGTGGAGATGCTCGACCGGGCGCGTGATTACCTGGCGCCGGGCGGGCGGGTCTACTTCCCGATCGCGGTGGACCTGTCGAACGCGGCGCGGGTGGAGGAGGCGGCGAAGCGGTATTACAGCGAGATTGAAAATGCGCTGGCCCGGCCGTACGTCATCTTCCCGCTGACACCGGAGGAAATCTCGGCCATTCACGCGGCGTATGACGGCGAGCTGCCGCCGTACATCAACATCCAGACCCACCCGCGCCCCTGCTGGCGTGGCCAGATTTTGGTCGCCCGCGGCCCGCGGTGAGGGGGGGGAGATTTCTGATTGCTGATTGATGATTTCTGATTTGAACAGTCAGCAGTCAGCAGTCAGCAGTCAGCAATCAGAAATTCGCCACCCTGATCCGGGGCTTCGCGGACTCAGCCCTCGGCTTCTGAATAAAATCTTCCCGATCCCCGATCCCCGATCCCCGATCCCCGATCCCCGATCCCCGATCCCCGCCCCAATCGTGGTAGGGCGCTGCTATAATGGCCCCTTTGCCCGCCCACGGAACCTCTGCTTTCGGACTCCAGCATGACCTCCGCACCCCAAGCCTCCGCCCAGCCCCGCTCCAGCGGCCGCACCAGCGCGCCCAACGTTGCCATCGTCGGCGTCACCGGCGCGGTGGGCCAGGAGTTTCTCCGCGTGCTCGCCCAGCGCGATTTCCCGATCGGCGAGCTGAAGATGCTCGCCTCGGCGCGCAGTGCGGGCAAGACCGTTTCGTTCCGCGACAAGACGTACACCATCGAGGAGCTGACCGAGCAGAGCTTCAAGGGCGTGGACCTGGCGCTGTTCTCGGCTGGCGGGTCGATCAGCAAGCAGTACGGGCCCGCGGCGGTGGCGGCCGGGGCGGTGGTGGTCGACAACTCGTCGGCGTTCCGCATGGCCGAGGGCGTGCCGCTGGTCGTGCCGGAGGTGAATCCGGAGGCGATTGGCGCGGCGGGGATCAGGCTGGGCGAGAAGGCGGGCATCATCGCCAACCCCAACTGCTCGACGATCATCATGCTCGTGCCGGTCACGCCGCTGCACCGGGCGGTGAAGGCGAAGCGCGTGCTGGTGAGCACCTACCAGGCCGCCAGCGGCGCGGGCGCGGCGGCGATGGCGGAGCTGGAGCAGCAGACCCGCGAGGTGCTCGCCGGCGAGCAGCCGACGAAGAACGTCTTCCCGCTCCAGTATGCGTTCAACCTCTTCAGCCACAACTCCGACATGCAGCCCAACGGCTACAACCAGGAGGAGATGAAGATGGTCAACGAGACGCACAAGATCTGGGGCGAGTCGAGCGTGGGCGTCAACGCCACCTGCGTCCGCGTGCCGGTGATGCGGGCTCATGCCGAGAGCATCACGATCGAGTTCGAGCAGCCGATCGACGAAGAAACCGCCCGCGAGATTCTGCGCAACGCGCCCGGCGTGTCGCTGACGGACGACCGCGAGCACAATCACTTCCCCACGCCGTTGGACGCGTCGGACCGGGATGACGTCTACGTCGGCCGCATCCGCCGCGACATCAGCCTGCCGGACGGGCGGGGGCTGTCGCTGTTCGTCTGCGGCGACCAGATCCGCAAGGGCGCGGCGCTGAATGCCGTGCAGATCGCGGAACTGCTGCTTTAAGTGGTTGCAGAGCGGCTGAAGCCGCTCTGCCTTGGCCCCGCCTTGTCATCTGCTCGCCTGCGACTACGATAAGTGTTTCCCTGAAAACGCACGTGAGGAGCGAGCGACACCATGCCTACCGATACCGAAACCACCAGCCTTGGCCCGAATCCTGCGATCACGGAGCAGGACCCGGAGCTCTGGCGGCTGATCCGAGCCGAGCAGGAGCGACAGGAGTCGACCCTCGAGCTGATTGCCTCCGAGAACCACACCAGCCCCGCCGTCATGGCCGCCATGGGCACCGTGCTGACTAACAAGTATGCCGAGGGCTACCCCGGCGCCCGCTACTACGGCGGCTGCAAGTTCCACGACCAGATCGAGAACCTCGCCCGCGACCGCGCCAAGGAACTGTTCGGCTGCCAGTTCGCCAACGTCCAGCCGCACTCCGGCGCCAATGCCAACATCGCCGCCTTCATGGCCCTGATGAGCCCGGGCGACACCGTGCTCAGCCTGCCCATCGCCTCCGGCGGCCACCTCAGCCACGGACTCAAGGTCAACTTCTCCGGCCACTTCTACAACGTGGTCGACTACCGCCTCGATCCCGATACCGAACAGATCGACTACGACCACGTTCGCGAGCAGGCCCAGAAGCACAAGCCCAAGGTCATCATCTGCGGCTACTCCGCCTACCCGCGCACCATCGACTTCGCCAAGTTCCGCGCCATCGCCGACGAAGTCGGGGCCTACCTGCTGGCGGACATCGCCCACATCGCCGGCCTGGTCGCCACGGGCGTGCATCCCTCCCCGTTCCCCCATGCCCACGTCGCCACCACCACCACGCACAAGACGCTGCGCGGCCCGCGCGGCGGCATGATCCTCACCAACGATGCGGAGCTGGCCAAGAAGATCGACCGGCGCGTCTTCCCCGGCAGCCAGGGCGGCCCGCTGATGCACGTCATCGCCGCCAAGGCGGTCGCCTTCGGCGAAGCGCTCAAGCCCGAGTTCAAGGAGTACGCCAAGCAGGTCGTCGCCAACGCCAACGCCCTGGCCGAAGCCCTGACCGAAGCGGGCTACCGCCTGGTCTCCGGCGGCACGGACAACCACCTGATGCTGGTCGACCTCCAGCCCCGCTCGGCCGACCTTACCGGCGCCGATGCCGAGAAGTGGCTGGAGGAGGCGGGTATCATTGCCAACAAGAACGGCATCCCCAACGACCCGCGCCCGCCGAAGGTCACCTCCGGCCTGCGCCTCGGCACGCCGGCGCTGACCACGCGTGGCATGAAGCGCGAGCAGATGAAGCAGGTCGCCCAGTGGATCGACCGCGTGCTCGCCGCCAACGGCGAGACGAAGGTCACCGCGGAAGTGCGCGGCGAAATCGTCGACCTGTGCAAGCAGTTCGTCATGCCGCATTGATGTATCAAGAAGCTCAACCCCGAGGCAGTGCGACTGAAGTCGCACTGCCTTTTTCGTGCGCCTCACAACGGCTCGTGATGCGGCACGCCCGGGCGGCGCGGATACGCCTTGGGCGTCGCCCGGTCCTTGAGGAGGCTCACGATCACCAGGTCCTGCCCGAACGCCGGCGGATAGGCCTCGAACACCTCCAGCTCGCCCGCGCCGAGAATGTTCAACGCATCGCCCGCGGCGGCCAGTTCCTGCTCGACCTTCGGCCCCTTCATCACCAGCACCCGGCCGCCGACTTTCACCAGCGGCAGCGAATACTCCAGCACCTCCGGCATCGGGCCCACCGCCCGGCTGACCGCCACGTCATACCGCTGCCGGTGCGCCGCATCCTGCCCGACCGCCTCGGCCCGCGCCTGGATCGCCTGCGTGTTGGCGAGGTGCAGTTCCGTGATGCAGTCGTTGAGGAAGCGGACCTTTTTGCCGGTGGCTTCGAGCAACGTGACGCGCAGGTCGGGCCGGGCGATCGCCAGCGGGATGCCGGGCAGCCCGCCGCCGGTGCCGATGTCGATGATGGCCGCGCCGGCGGGGACGGGGTCGAAGCCGGGCAGGAGGGTGAGGCTGTCGATGATGAGGCGTCGCCAGGCGGCGTCGGGCTCGCGGATGGCGGTGAGGTTGACGCGTTGCGTGGCGTCGAGCAGACGGGCGAGGTAGCGGGCGAGCGTGTCGAGCCGGTCGGGCGCGAGGGTGACGCCGAGCTGTTCGAGCTCGCGCGGGACGAAGTCGGGGATGGTGGGGGGTGGGTTCATGGTGCGTGTACTTGATGTTTTGAATGGTCCCACGAGGCCCACGGCGTGACGCGTGGGCTTCTGATGGGCGCCCGCGCTACATCCGCCAGGCTTCCTGCGCGGCGAGGGCCTTGGCCATGCGCAGGCCGTTGAGCGCTTCCATGCCGACGAAGACGGCGATGAGCGTCAGCCAGATCCGCTCCATGGCAAACAAGGCGAACAGGCCGCCGAAGATCGCCAGCACCAGGCCGATCGTGGCGGCGACCTGCAGGCTTTTGACGCGGCCGATGACGAACCAGAGCAGGGCCTGGAAGATCTGCCCGCCGTCGAGCGGGTAGATCGGCAGCAGGTTGAACAAGAGCAGGCCGACGTTCATCGACGCGATGGCGAAGACGAAGCGTTCGAGGTCGCTGGCGGTGTTGAAGCCGAACGCCAGGGGGTTGCCCGCGACGGCCATGAAGATGGCGAGGGTGACGGGGATCAGCAGGACGTTGACCAGCGGGCCGGCGGCGATGGTCCAGAGCATCGCGCCGGGGCGTTCGGGCGGCCGGACGAAGGCGATGCCGCCCAGGGGCCAAAGGACGATGCGGTTGGCTTTTCCGCCGACGGACTTGCAGGCGAGCGCGTGGCCGAACTCGTGGAGCAGGACGATGGCGAAGAGGGTGATGAAGATGGCCAGGCTCCACAGCGGATCGGCAAAGACGCCGAGGTAGTAGACGACGAAGGCGAGCAGGAACCAGGTCCAGTGGAGGTAGACGTTGATGCCGAAGGCGCGGAACAGACGGAATGAGCCGGTGGTGTCAGAGGTCATGTCGGATGAGTATAGGGGACGTGGCGGGGGCGTGAGGCGTAGGGGGGGGAGGTGTGAGGCGTGGGGCGTGAGGTAGTTTGTTCGCAGGCGAGCCATACCCTTTGCGTAGCGGTGCGGCGCAGCCGCCCGTGTCCTCCCCCAGCCTCCCAAAGGGAGGTGAACAAAGGGAGGGGGGGTAAAAGCGGCCGGGGGGGGCGGGGG
>JBBDPC010000012.1:5603-7747 GCA_040876735.1 Phycisphaeraceae bacterium
GGCCCGGCGGGCATCGGGGGTGATGCTCGCCGGGCCGGCCGGGGAATGGATTGCGTTGTGTGCTTCGGTCGCGTTCGCTCAGACCACCTGTTGGGCGAGGCGTCGCTTGCGGAGGGTCTGCCCGACGCCGAGCATGCCCAGGAGGACCAGTCCGCCCCACGCCGCGGCGGGCAGGGGGACGATGACGGTGGTACCGGGCACGGTGTCCGAGGCACCGCCCATGAAGCGGACGACGAACGGTGTCTCGATGCCGTTGTTGCCGATCGAGTCCACGCTCATGAAATCACTGGCGACCGTGGTGGCGGCATCGTTACCGATGATGTCGAAAATCCAAGTGCCGGTATCGCCGAACGCCACACCGCGGGTGGGCTGGGAAATCTGATTGAGCCCGATGCCGGGGGGATTGCTGTCCAGGCCGGCTCCCCACTCGTAGGTGCCGAACGAGACGTTCTGGTCCGGGTTCGTCCACGCGATCCAGTCGTTCGACGGAGCCGAGGACAGATCGTCGACTGCCACGTCAGTTGCCGCGTTGAAGACGAAACCAACAATATAGTTGCCCGTGTCCGACGCCTCGTTGAGCAATTGGATCGTTAGTTGCTGGTTGATCTGGTTGTAGCTGATGCTGCCACTGAAGGCGCCAGTGCCCTCAAGTCCAGCGTCCCCAGCAATTTGAAGCGACGTGACTGTGGCCGCGTGAGCTGACCCAACCGTCAAACTCGTCACTGCAATGGCAACGGCCGCCGTCGCCACGCAACGATCGCCGATTCTCCCCAAAGTTTTCATCTCAGTTCTCCGTTGACCCCCCATCGGGTCAGGCAGGTGTGCGTGCAGGGAGGCTGGAACAATTTCCACTCCCAACGCTCAAAGATACCTTCGGTTCGGGAAGATGCAATAGCCTTTTCAGCCCCCGACACGATTCCCGGTCTCGAAAGGGGACATAACCGCCTTCCAGGAAGAAGGTAAATGCCCATTGATGCACGCGTTGCATCACGGATACAGGTAGGGGAATCCCGCATACTTTTTTTTAAAGTTTTCCGGGGTCGATGTTCTGTGTTTCCCCCATCTTTCCTGCTTTAAAGGTTGTCATGCGAGCGTGCGGCCTGGCTGGGGGCCGCTCGGTGCGTCGGTGTGCTACCATCTGGGCCAGTTCATGGGCGAGCAGCGCGTCATTCCGCAGGGTCGGGCGAGTCGCACCGCCCGGCCGACCGGGGGTGGGTCCGGGGGCGGGTCCGGGGGCGGGCGGGCGTCGTCGCCGCGCGAGCGGGCGCTGCGTGCCTTGTGCGGCCGGCTGTTCGTCGAGCCCGAACGGTTGACGCAGACGCTTACGCACGCCATCACCGAGCCGTTCCACATCACGCCTCACGTCCACCGCGACGTCCTGCAACTGGACCTGCTGGTCGACTGCGCGGGCGAGGCGTGGCTGGAGGATCGTCGACTGTTTCCGCTGCAAGGGCTCACCGCCCTGGTGGCCTACCCCGGGCAGTCGCACGGCTACCGGCTCGACCCGCCGGCGAACGCGGGCGAGGCGCGGGTCTACCACCTCAAGCTCGCCATCGACCCCGCGACGCCGTGGGTCCGTCACCGGCTGTTCGCCGAGCCGGTCACGGGCTTGCCGGGCAACACGCCGTTGGTGGCCGCGTTTCGGGCTGTCACCCGGCTGGGGCTGGTCGATCCGACCGGCTCGTCACCGCTGCTGCTGGTTCGACTGGCGGAGTTGCTTTGCCTCTGGCCGAGCGCGTCGGATGCGCCGGCCGCGCACCACGCGCCGCTGGGCATGGCCGAGCAGGTGCGGCTTGACGAGCGGATGAGCGGTGCGTTCGAGTTGGTCGAGCAGCGGCTGCACGCGCCGCCGACGCTGGACGAGCTGGCACAGGTGGCGCACCTTTCGCCGCGCCACTTCGCCCGCCGGTTCCGGCAACTGTGTGGGTGCACGCCGCATGCCTACGTCACCGCCCGCCGATTCGCGCTGGCCCGGCAACTGCTCACGCAGGACCAGTTCAAGGTCAGCGATGTCGCCGACGCCCTGGGCTTCGGCTCGGTGGCGACGTTCTCCCGCTGGTTCACGCAGCACGCCCACGTCAGCCCCAGCCGCTACCGCCAGAGCCCGACCGTGTTGTGAGGGGGTGGGGGAAATGACAAATGAC
>JBBDPC010000013.1:0-39856 GCA_040876735.1 Phycisphaeraceae bacterium
CGATCGAGCGCGACTGGCAGCCGGGCGAGAAGGCGGGCTACCACGTGCACACCGGCTGGTTCCTCCTCGCCGAACTGGTGCAGCGGGCCAGCGGCGAGCGGTTTCCCGGCTACGTTCGACAGCACATCTTCGAGCCGTTGGGCATGAACGATTCATGGATCGGTATGCCCGCCGAGCGTTACGACGCGTACGGCGACCGCATTGCCGTGATGATGGACACGAGCAAGGAGGACGCGAAGCCGTGGATCGACTCCGCCGACCTCAAGGCATGGGTCACCCACCCGCGCCCGAGCGGCAACGGCTACGGCCCGGTCCGCGAGCTTGGCTGGTTCTATGAAGCGCTGCTGGCCGGCGGCGAACGCCACGGCCAGCGCATCCTCCAGCCCGACACGATCGCCACCTTCACCGCCCGCCACCGTGTGAACACCTACGACCACACGTTCCGCCACACGATGGACTGGGGTCTGGGCTTCATGGTCGACTCCAAACGCCACGGGGCGGACACCGTGCCCTACGGCTTCGGCGACCACGCCAGCGAACAGGCGTTCGGGCACAGCGGCAACCAGTCGTCAGCCGGCTTTGCGGACCCGGCGCATGGGCTGGTGGTGGCGGTCGTCTTCAACGGCATGCCGGGCGAGCCGAGGCATCAGCGCCGTGTGCGCGACGTGTTGTCGGCGGTGTACGAAGACCTGGGGCTGGGAGAGTGAGCCTTCAGCCATTAGCCTTTAGCCTTTAGCCAGAGTGTTCCCATCTGTGCGGCCTGCTGCTGGCTAATGGCTGAAAGCTAACGGCTAACAGCTAATGGCTCAGAAGATGACCCGTCGGCGCGGCCGGTGTACCATTGCGGCCATGCGTGTGCTGGCCGACGAGAAACGGGTGGACGAACTGATTGCCGCGCTGGCCGAGCGGCTGGCGCGGCGGCTGTCGGCCGACCCGGATGCGCCGTGGGCGCTGGTGGGGATTCGCAGCCGGGGGGACGACCTGGCGCGTCGGCTGGCGGAGCGGATCGGCAAGGCACGGTTCGGCGATCGGGTGGGGTCGCTGGACATCACGTTGTATCGGGATGATCTGTCGGAGGCGGGGCCGCAGCCGGTGGTGCGGACGACGGAGATTCCGTTTGATGTGGAGGGCGTGAACATCGTGCTGGTGGACGATGTGCTGATGAGCGGGCGGTCGGTGCGGGCGGCGTTGCAGTCGCTGATGGACCTTGGCCGGCCGCGGCGGGTGTGGTTGGCGGTGCTGGTTGATCGCGGGGGTCGGGAGCTGCCGATTGCGCCGGATGAGGTGGCATTGAATCTTGCGGACGAGTTGAGCGGTGGCGAGCAGGTGAAGGTGCAGCTCAAGCCGACCGATGATCGTGATGCGATCGTGGTCGAGGCGGACGACGCGACGCCCGCCCCCGGAACCGCCGGCCGCCGCACAAGGGGAGATCACGCGTGACCGAGGCTGACGACTACCGCTGGCCGCACCGCCATCTGCTGGGGCTGGAAGCGTTGTCGGCCGAGGACATCCGTTTCCTGCTCGCCACCGCCCGCGGGTTCGAGCAGGTCTCGACCCGCAGCGTGAAAAAGGTGCCCGCCCTGCGCGGCAAGGTCGTCGTCAACCTCTTCTTCGAAGACTCCACCCGCACCCGCGCCAGCTTCCACCTTGCCGCCAGCCGGCTCAGCGCCGACGTGCTCGACTTCTCCGGCAAAGGCTCGAGCACGTCCAAGGGCGAAACGCTCCGCGACACCGGCCGCAACATCGAAGCCATGGGCGTCGACGCCATCGTCGTCCGCCACCAGCTCAGCGGCGCCGCCATCCAGCTCGCCCGCGCCGTCGACTGCTCGGTCATCAATGCCGGCGACGGCCAGCATGAGCACCCGACGCAGGCGCTGCTCGACGCGTACACCATCGCCAAGCGCTGTGACCGCCTCGACAGCTTCGACTTCGCCGGCCTCACCGTGGCGATCGTCGGCGACATCACGCACTCCCGCGTCGCACGCTCCAACATCCACTGCCTCACGAAACTCGGCGCGAAGGTCATCCTCGTCGGCCCGCCCACGTTGCTGCCCGCCACGTTCCGCGAGATGGGCTGCGAGCTTTGCCACAGCCTCGACGAAGCGCTGCCGCGCGTCGACGTGGTCAACATGCTGCGCGTGCAGTTTGAACGCCTCAAAAGCCCCGCCTTCCCCTCCGTCCGCGAATACGCCACCTTTTTCGGCCTCACACAGCGGCGTCTCGCCAAAGCCCGGCCCGACATTCTCGTGATGCACCCGGGGCCGATGAACCGCGGCCTGGAGATCGAGTCCGCCGTTGCCGACGGCCCCAACTCCGCGATCCTGCAACAGGTCGCCCACGGCCTGGCGGTGCGCATGGCGGTGCTCTACCTCGTCACCGCCGGGGGGTGAGGAATCGCTGATTGATGATTTCTAATTTCTCATTGGCATGAGCGGCCGGTGACGGATCGCAACATCAGCAATCAAAAATTAGAAATCAGCAATTCCCACTCCCCCCTCTGCACACCGCGAACGATTTTCGTATAACGGCCGGATGGCAGACCAACCCACGAACTCCCCCGCCACCCCCGGCCCCCCCGGCCCCCCCGGGATGCTGCTGATCATCTCCGGCCCCTCCGGCGTCGGGAAGACCACGATCACGCGGGCCGTCGAACGCCAGCTCGACACCGTCTTCAGCGTCTCCATGACCACCCGTCCCAAGACCGAGGAGGACGTTGAGGGGGTGGACTATCACTTTGTCACGCCCGACGCGTTTGCTCGCCACCGCGAGGCCGGCGACCTGCTGGAATGGGCCGAGGTGTTCGACAACCAGTACGGCACGCCACGCCAGCCGGTCGAGGAAAACCTGGCCAAGGGGCGCATCGTGCTGCTGGAGATCGACGTGCAGGGGGCGATCCAGGTCAAGCGCAACATGCCCGACGCCTTCGCCATGTTCGTGCTCCCGCCCAGCGAGGACGAGCTGCTCACCCGTCTGCGCAACCGCAAGCGCGAGGCGGAACGGGTCATCCAGCGCCGCTTCGCCAAGGCCAAGCACGAAATCGCCACCGCCCGCGCCAGCGGGGCGTATGACGTGTTCCTGGTCAACGATGATCTGGAGAAAGCTGTCGCCGAGGCGGTGAGGATCATCCGCGCCGAACTCGCCCGGCGGGGGTGAAGATGACAAGGTGACAAGGTGACAAGGTGAAGAAGACGAAGGTCACCTTGTCACCCCCTCACCTTGCCACCCTGTCATCTTCCCCCCCGCATCTTCTCGATTTCGTGATACCCTGTAAGCACCATGAAACCCGCCGTCTTCCTCGACCGCGACAACACGCTCATTCACAACGATGGCGACCTCGGCGACCCCGCGCTCGTGCGGCTGATCCAGGGCGCCGGCTCGGCGATCGCCTCGCTGTGCGGCCTCGGGTACAAGATCGTCGTCATCACCAACCAGGGTGGCGTCGCCCGTGGCAAGTACACCGAAGACGACGTCCGCCAGGTGCACGACCGCCTGCACGAACTGGTCGTCCAGGCCGCCAACGGCGCCCGCATCGACGCGTTCTACTACTGCCCGTACCACCCCGACGGCTCGGTGCACCGCTACAAGCAGGAGCATCCGACGCGCAAGCCGCAGCCGGGCATGTTGCTGCAGGCGGCGGAGCAGATGCAGCTTGACCTGTCGCAGAGCTGGACGATCGGCGACCAGTTGCGCGACATCGAAGCGGGCCGGGCGGCGGGCACGCGGACCATTCTGCTCAACCCCGCCGGGCAGTTGCCGGCCGCCGATTTGCCCGACGCGCAACGGCCGGACTTCGTGGCGCGAAGCCTGATCGAGGCGGTGCGGATCGTGGCGCAGAAGCGTCACCCCGAATCGGTGGAAGAGGCGGAGCGTCGTTCGGTCGGAGCGGCGGCGAGCCGGCGGTGGGACGCGGCGGCGGTGGCGAAGTTGCAGCAGGCGTCGAAGCCGGAACCGGGGGAGCCGGGCCGCGAAGAGGACGGAGGCGAGGGCGATGAGCCGGCGGCGCCGCGCGAGCCGAAGGCGGGGCCAAGCAAGCCGGCCAGACGTGAGGCGCGGCGCGGTTTTCGGCCGTGGGACGCGCGCGGGCATGATGAGGCCGACGCGGATGCCGGCTCAAGCGAAGCGAGCCCGTTGTTTGAGGTGGAGGCGGAGGCGAAGTCGACGGCGGTGGCCGAGCCGGCTGCGCCGCCGGCGGTGAGGCAGCCCGGATCACATCGCGAGCCTGAGTCCCCGGCCGTCGCGGCGGTGGACCATGACCGGGCCGGTGACGCGGGTGCATCGAAGGTGCCTGCGGAAACGACGCTGCGCCAGATCCTGCACGAGTTGCGGCATCAGCGCGACGCGTCGCACGGATTTTCGTATGCGACGGTGCTGGCGATCGTGCTTCAGATGGTGGCGGGCGTCTGCCTGCTTGGCGGACTGTGGATGGGGGCGGGGGATACGGATCTGTTTTTCCGCTGGATCGGCGCGGGCATCATCGTGCAGGGGGCGACGATCGCGACGCTGCTGTTTCCGCGCTGAAGCTTGTGATTTGTGAGGTGGCTGATGAGAGGCCCACGCATGAAATGCGTGGGCTTCGGTTTTTTCAGGCGGCGCGGCGGGTGGGGCGGCTGGCGAACATGCGGTCGGTGAGGTAGTCGCGCAGGCGACGGTGATCGATCAGGCTGACGAAACGGTCGAAGTGCATGCCCATGCGGACCGGGCCCTGCGTGCGTTCGTCCGGCTCGTGATCGTGCAGCCGAACGATCCGGCCGGCGGCGCGGAACATCACCTGCGACTGGCCAGGGAGCATGGCGCGGAACTCGAGTTCCGTGCCCGGTTCCACCGCCTCGTCCAGCTCGAAGCGCATGCCGTCGAGGCTGATGTCGTAGATGTAGCCGGTCCAGCGGTAGCGTTCGTCGCCCGTGAGGCGGGCGCGGAGCAGGGTGTACATGGCGGGCACTTTCAGCCTTGGTTGGGCGCGGTGCTCGGCGATGCGGGCGAGGGGGGCGGCGGGATCGGTTCCGGGGGCGGGGTCTTGCATGACAGGCTCCTTGTGCGGCGAAATGGCCGCACGGCGTGGCGGTCAGTCGCCAGTGCGAACATCGGCCCGTTTGCCCAGCCGGTTTAGATGGCGTGAACGGAAAAGGCGGTGTGATCGGTGAAAGGGTTGAAGGTTGACTGATCCGGCCGTTCGGCGCTGCGCTTCTCAGGGCTCGGCCTGGGGGTGATGGTCCGGCGGGGTTACACGGGGCCGAGCGTGACTTCGCCGCGGGTGATGGTGACGCGCAGGGCGCTGGTGAGCTCGAAGCGGCGCTGGCCGCCGGCGCGGTCACGGATGGCGCGGACGATCGGGCTCATCGTTCGCCGGCCAAGCCGGTCGCGCGGGACGCCGAGTTCTTCAAGCAGTCGGCGAAGCAGGGCGGCGAGCACGACGCGGGGCATCAGCCGCGCCTCGCCGCGGTCGAGTGTGGCCGAGACACTGTTGCGGTCGACCCGCTCGTGATGCCGGCTGACTTCCGTTTCAATCAACCGATGCACGTCGCGGGCATGGTCCGCCAGGGCGACCGCCTTGCTCGGCGCGTCGGCACGGATGTCGCGCAGCACGGGCAGCACATCGCGGCGCAGGCGGGCCCGGCGGCGGGTGACGTCGGCGTTGGTGTGATCTTCCCGCCACGCCTGGCCGAGCTGGTTGAGAAAGTCGAGCGCGTCGGCATGGGTGACGTGAAGCATGGGGCGGATCAGATGCACGTTTTGCGGGGGGCGTGGGGCGTGGGGCGTTGAATCGGCGTCGGCGTGTGACTCATCCACCACGGCACGCAGCGGCCGTCGCCAGGCGATGCCGCGCAGGCCGGCGACGCCCGTGCCGCGCAGCAGCCGCATGAGGATGGTTTCAAGCTGGTCGTCGGCGTGGTGAGCGGTGGCGATGAGGTCGGTCTCGAAAGTGCGGGCGATGGTGGCGAGCGCGGCGTAGCGTTCGCGGCGGGCACGGGCTTCGAGGTTGGTGTCAGCCTGCTGCGTGGGCGTTTGGCCGGGACCGGTGACGATGGGGCCGAGGCGCAGGTCGACGCGAAAGCAGGGCAGGTCGAGCGTGTCGGCCAGGGCTTCGACGAAGTCGGCGTCTTCCTCGCTGGCCGGGTCGCGCAGGTGGTGCTGGATGTGGCCGACGCCGAGGTCGAGTTTGAACCGGCGGCGTTTGGCGAGCAGCGCCAGGGCTCGCAGCAGGGCGACCGAGTCGGCGCCGCCGCTGACCGCCACCAACACCCGCGCCGGCGGCCGAACCCGGCACTGCCGGCGAAGCGCCGTCGCCACGGCCCGCACCAGCGGATGCTGCGTCGCATTGGAAGCCGGCTCGCTCATCCGGTCGATGATAGGGAACAACGGCGGGCGTCGCAGCAAATGCGGAAATCGGGTCGTGGGGTACTTTCAAAGTGGGGCGGGCGTCTCGCTCACCTGCTTCTCTTGGCGGGCGAGACGCCCGCCCCACTGGAAAAGACAAATGCACCACTGCCGGAAAACGCAGCAATAGTTCGTGACGCGGCCGGCCCCGGGCATTTTCTGCACGGCCGGCGTTTCCGGTGTGCCCCTGCGATACGGTAAACTCGCAGGCTTATGAGCGATGCCACCCGCCCGAACCCGACGTCTGCCTCGGACCGGCCACCGACGGAGGTGGTGGAACTGGCGGTGAACTTGGACGACGTGACGCCGGAGGTGATCGCCGCGGCGACGGCGGCGTTGCTGGCCGAGGGGGCGCTGGACGTCTGGACGGTGGCGATCGGCATGAAGAAGCAGCGGCCGGGCGTGATGCTCTGCCTGCTGTGTGCGGTGGACCAGCGGGCAGCGCTGGCGCGGCGGGTGGTGGCGTTGACGGGCAGCTTCGGCGTGCGCTGGCGGACGTGGGACCGGCTGGTGGTGGATCGGCGGCATGTGACGCTGGAGACGGCGTGGGGGCCGGTGCGGGTGAAGGTCGGTGAGCTGGACGGGCAGGTGGTGGTGGCCCGGCCGGAGTATGAGGACGTGCGATCGCTGGCGGCGCGGGCGGGGGTAGACGTGCGCGAGGCGATGGGCGCGGCGACGGCGGCGGCGGAGCGCTGGCGGGCCGGGGCGTGTCGTGAGCCGGCGCGGCAGGGGGGTGAGCGATGATGCACGCCACGGCGATGGTGTGGACGCTGGCGCAGCCGACATGGCTGGTGAACCTGCTGCTGCCGGCGGGGCTGATGATGATCGTGATGTCGCTGCTGATGTGGGGCCGGAAGAAGCGGGCGCGGATGGGGCAGACGCGCGTGACCGCGCGCGAGCAGTTTCACCAGATGCGGGAAGAGAAGGCGGTGCGCGGCGACCTCGAGCAGATCATGGTCGAGATCGAACAGCTCGCCAAGCGCATGAGCGCCCAGCTTGACGCGAAGTCGATGCGGCTGGAACGGCTGCTCGCGGATGCGGACGCGAAGATCGCGGAGCTGGAACGGCGACAGGGGCAGGTCGGCAGCGGCCGTGAGACACCGGCGTTTCCCCCGCCGCGCGAACCGCAGGCGAGCGAGCCGGCAGCAAGCGTTTCATCGTCACCCGAGCCGGCGGCGGACGATGCGGCGGGCGATGAGCGGGCGTTGGCGGAGTCGGTTTACAAGTTGGCGGATGCGGGGCTGAAGCCGTTGGAGATCGCGCGGGAGTTGAACGAGCACCAGGGCAAGGTCGAACTGGTGCTGGCGCTGCGGCAGACGTAGAGAAGTGTGGGGCGTTGGGCGTTGGGCGTGGGGCGTGGGATTGCGTTACAGTGGCGGGCTCTTTCGATTTTCAGCGGAGATCAGCGATGACATTGCAGGGTGCTTTTACCGCCATGGTGACGCCGTTTCGCGACGGCCGGCTCGACGAAGACCAGCTCGCGCAGAACGTGGCGTTTCAGATCGAGCAGGGCATCGACGGCCTGGTGCCGGTGGGCACGACGGGCGAGTCGCCCACGCTGTCGCATGACGAGCATCGGCGCGTGATCGAGAAGACCATCGAGGCGGCGGGCGGCAAGGTGAAGGTGATTGCCGGCACCGGGTCGAACGCGACGCAGGAAGCGCTGGAGCTGACCCGCCACGCGAAGCAGGCCGGGGCCGATGCGGCGCTGATGGTCAATCCCTACTACAACAAGCCGTCGCAGGAGGGGCTGTACCGCCACTTCATGACCGTGGCCGACCAGGTCGACCTGCCGATCGTGCTCTACAACATCCCGGGGCGCACGGCGATCCAGTTGACCGCCGAAACCATCGCCCGCCTCGCCCGGCATGCGAACATCGTCGCGGTCAAGGAGGCGACCGGCTCGATGGACATGGCGTCCGAGATCGCCATGCGCTGCGAAGGCCAGCAGATGGACATTCTCTCCGGCGATGACTCGCTGACGCTGCCGTTGATGAGCATTGGCGCAACCGGCGTGGTCAGCGTGGTGAGCAACATCCTGCCCGCGCGGGTCAAGGCGCTGGTCGACGCGGCGCTCAAGGGCGACTTCCTTGAAGCCCGCAAGCAGCATCTCGCCCTGTTCCCGCTGTTCCGCGGCATGCTGTCGCTGGACGTCAACCCCGTGCCGGTGAAGACGGCCATGCGTTTGCTCGGCCGCGACACGGGCGAACTGCGCCTCCCGCTGTGCGAGATGAGCGACGAGAGCGCCGCCGCACTGGAAAAAGTGCTCCGCACCGCCGACGTGCTGTGACCGCACCAACGCCCCCGGAGGAGTGACAAATGACAAAATCCAAATGACAAATGTCAGAACCGGCTTTCCGATGCTTTCATTTGCCATTTGAGCTTTGTCATTTGTCATTCTCCCCGCGGGCGTTGCTTGCTATAGCGCCAGCCGATCGACCATGTCGTGCGCCTCGGCCACGGCGCGGTTGGTCAGCTTGCCGTCGTGCATGTTCAGTGCGTCGGCGAACGCCTTCTCCTCGCGCACCAGCTTCTCCACGCCATGCTTCGCCAGCCGCAGCACGTAAGGCTGCGTCGCGTGGCAGAGCGCCTGCGTGCTAGTGCGCCCCACGGCCCCGGGCATGTTGGTGACGCCGTAGTGCACGACGCCGTCGATGACGTAGGTCGGGTCGCGGTGCGTCGTGGGGCGGGTGGTTTCGACGCAGCCGCCCTGGTCGACGCCGACGTCGACGATCACCGCGCCGTTTTTCATCTGCTTGAGCAGGTCGCGCTTGATCAGCATCGGCGCCCGGGCGCCGGGGATGAGCACCGCGCCGATGACCAGGTCCGCCTGCACCGCCAGCTCGGCGACCGCGTGCGGCTCGGAATAGGCGGTGTAGACGTTGGCGGGCATCACTTCGCTGAGGTAGCGCAGGCGGTCGAGGTTGATGTCCGTGATCGTCACCTGCGCGCCCAGCCCCGCCGCCGCCCGCGCCGCGTTCGTGCCCACCACGCCGCCGCCGAGCACCAGCACGTTGCCCGGCTCCACGCCCGGCACGCCGCCGAGCAGAATCCCCCGCCCCATCTGCGGCTTCTCCAGGTACTTCGCCCCCTCCTGCACCGCCATCCGGCCCGCCACCTCGCTCATCGGCGTCAACAGCGGCAGCTTCCCCTGCGCGTCCGTCAACGTCTCATACGCCAGCGCCGTCACCCCCGCCGCCAGGCACGCCTCCGTCAATGCCTTGTCCGCCGCGAAGTGAAAATAGGTGAACACCACCTGTCCCCGCCGCAGCATCGCCGGCTCATCGCCCACCGGCTCTTTCACCTTCACGATCAGCTCCGCCCGCTCGAGCACCGCGCCCGCCTCCTCCACGAGCGTCGCCCCCGCCGCGGCGTACTGCCCGTCCTCATACCCGCTGCCCACCCCCGCCTCGCGCTGCACCAGCACGTCGTGGCCCTGCTGCACCAGCAGCTCCACGCCCACCGGCAGCATCGACACGCGATACTCGTCCGACTTCGTCTCTTTGGGAATGCCAATAATCATGTGTCACTTTCAATCCGGATCACCGCGTTTCACACTCCCGCCACGGCCTCGACCGTCGCCGCCGGCCGCCCCGGCCGCTGCTTTTTGATCCAGTCGCGCATCGCCTGCCGGTCGTTCGTCCACCCGCCGCCGATCCGCCGGTGCAAAAACGCCTGGTACATCGCATCCAGCGTCGCCGCCAGAGCGCGCACCAGTTCCAGCCTCGCCTCGGTCAGCTCACGCGGGTTCTGCGCGTCGGGAATCTCCGGCAGCGCCGCCGAGCCCACCTGCCAGCGGTCGGCCTGCAACGACAGCTCCCACTGATGCTCGCCGTCGGACAGGATCAGCCCGGCTTTGCGCGGCCACTTGCCGGTCGCCAGCGCTTCGCCCGCTTCGCCTAAGCGCTGCGGCGCGTGGCCGCGCAGGCTCTGCTTGCCGCGCACGTCCCAGGCGCAGTCCATGTCCAGCGTCTTGTCCATCGCCACGAACACCTCGCCCGTCCGCCCACCGGGCCAATTCACATCGATCATGCCCTCGGCCGTCGCGCACTTCCACCATAGCCAGAGCAGAAACTCGTTGCCCAGGAAGTCCTTGAGGTCCACCGCCTGCGCCCGCCAGGGAATGCTGGGGACCGTCACGTCGCCCGGGCCCTCGGCCTCTTCGTGGTCGGCGTGCGCCTCGGCGGGCGGGTTGGTGAAAGGCGAGGGGTGCAGGTCTTCCCAGTCGCGCGACTTGCCCTCGCTGCGCATCACCTGCCCGGCGAGCGTGCCGGAGCTCATCGGCTCCAGCTCGACGGAAAAGCTGCGGCGGAACAGGCTCGCCAGCTCTTCGATCACCGTGTTGCCCGACGCGCCGCAGTAGACCACGTTGCGCTTGAGGTCCCACAGCACGGGCACCTGCTTGGATCGGCGATACTTGCCCGCGGCGAGGTCTTCCTGAATCTGTCGGCCGGCGGTGTCCTTGGCGTCGCGCTTGTCCGCCTTGGAGGCGAAGCCGGAGGGGTTGCCCGCGGCGGCGGCCTGCTCGTTGATCTTGCGGTAGGCCTGCTTGACGTCGGCGGGCACCTTGTGCGTGTCCATGCGCATGGCGAGAAGCAGCATGGGCTCGGCCGGGCTGCCGTAGCCGTTTTTCTCGAAGCTGAACTGCGTGTCCAGCAGGTGTTCGCCGGTGATCCAGCCGACCTCGACCTCGTCGGGCGCGCCGATCTCGGTTTCCTGGAACTTGTGTTCCTTGAGGATGGACAGCGCGGTCTCGTCGACGGCGGGCGGGGCGTCGCCGGTGACGTGGAAACGGCAGAAGCTGACACGGCCGGAGTGGAAAGACATAGGCGAGGTTCGGGATTGGGGGTTGGGGATTCGGGGTTCGGGATCAATGAAGATTCTATAAGCCGAGGGCTGAGTCCGCGAAACCCCGGATCAGGGGGAAGAGATTTCTCATTGATAATGTCTGATTTCTGATGTGGGTGCGCAGATCGACACATCAGTAATCATAAATCAGCAATCAGCAATCAGCTCCCCCCTGATCCGGGGCTTCGCGGACTCAGCCCTCGGCTTTCCATCATTCCGATCCCCGATCCCCGATCCCCAAACCCCGAACCCCGGTTTTCGTTACACTTCCTGCCATGCAGCGGCTGATCGTCACCCTCGACGGCCCGGCAGGGTCGGGCAAGTCCACCGTCGCCCGCCTGCTGGCCGACCGCCTCGGCGTCGAGTTTCTCGACACCGGGGCGATGTATCGTGGCATCACCGCCAAGGCGCTCGATCGGGGCATCAACCCGGTCGACGAAGGCTATGCCGTTGTCGAACTCGCCCGCCATTGCACGATCCGCTTCGACTTCTCGCAAAGCCCGCCTCGGCTGCTGATCAACGACCACGACATGACCGACCGCCTGCGCGACCACGACGTCACCGAGCACGTCAGCGACGTCTCGGCCCTGGCGGGCGTGCGGCAGGTGCTCGTCGAATCGCAGCGCGCCATCGGCGAAGCGCATCCCCGCCTGGTCACGGAGGGGCGGGACCAGGGGTCGGTCGTCTTCCCCCATGCGGATGTGAAGTTCTACCTCGACGCCCGCGCGGCGGTGCGCGCCCAGCGCCGGGCCGAGCAGATCCGCGCCACCGGCCGACATGCCGACGTCGAGGCGATCCGCAATGCCATCACCGCCCGCGATCACAAAGACTCCACCCGTGCCGACGGCCCGCTGATCTGCCCCGACGATGCGCAGCGGATCGACACGTCCGACATGACGCAGGACGACGTGGTGGACCTGCTCGAACGGCGGGTGCGCGAAGCGGTGGAGGCGACGGCATGATGCAGGGCCTTCGCCGACGGCAGCCGGGCTCGCCCTTGTGGCGCATCTTCGCCTGGTACGTGATGATGTCGTTCTGCTACGTCTGGTTCTTCTGCTGCTACCGCTTCCGGGCGTGGGGCGTGCGCAACATCCCCGCCGAGGGGCCGGTGCTGATCGTCTCCAACCATCAGTCGTATTACGATCCGATTCTGGTCGGGCTTGGGGCGCACCGCCGGCAGTTTTACGCGATGGCGCGGGCGAGCCTGTTCCGCAATCCGCTGTTCGCCGGGCTGATCCGCCTGCTCAACGCCATCCCCGTCGAACAGGGCACGAGCGACACGGCGGCGATGCGCCAATGCCTCGATGTGCTCAAGCGGAACCACGCGCTGCTGATCTTCCCTGAAGGGGCACGCACCACCACGGGCCGGACGGAAAGTTTTCAGACCGGCACGATGCTGCTGATCAAGCGGGCGAAGCCGATGGTGCTGCCGGTCGCGTTGGAAGGGGCGTACCACGTCTGGCCCCGTCGGCGCAAGTGGCCGCGGCCGTTCGGCCGGATGGGCGTGATCTACGGCCAACCGATCCCCGCCGAGGAGTTGCTGAAGCTCAAGCCCGACGAAGCGCTCGCCCGCCTGCAACAGGAGGTCGAGTCTCTGCGCCTGCAACTTGCGGAGCGGATGGGCGTGGACGGGCCGGCGGATTCCGCTTCGGCCGAAGCGGTGGGGTGAGCGTGTGGCAGATCCATTTCATGTGTTGCGTTTAACCCCGCCGCCTACGGCGGGGCCGGCCCCCGCGTGGGCGCGGGGCCTAAACATTTTCTATACAAGTTTTCAACGGGTGAAGGCTCCTCGGTCGCCGCCGCATTCGGGGCAGGTCGGGCCGGGCGAGCCGCGGAGGTCGTAGCCGCAGTGGAAGCAGAGGCGCATGTCGGCGGTGCGCTGCTGGAACCGTCGGGTGACGCGTCGGGCGAGCCAGTGGCACCAGAGGCAGGCGGGGCCGAGGCCGCCGAGCAGGACGAAGCCGAGCGTCATGGCGGCGCTCCACTGCCATTGTCCCTGCATGACGTAGCGCAGCGCCGGCTCGCCCACGGCCAGCAGCAGGCCGATGACGGCGAGGCTGACGATGGGCAGCCAGATGACGAAGCGCAGGTCGCGCAGCTCCTGGCGGGGGGTGTCGGCGGCTTCGGAGGGGCCATCCTTGGCGCGGAACCATGGGAAGACCCAGGCCTGCCAGAGGATCATGGCGCCCATGCAGCCGCCGGCGACGCCGGTGAACAGCAAAGCGGCGGACGGCTGCTGGAGCAGGCCCCAGGCCATCGCGGCGATCATGGCGCAGAGCGCGAACCCCCAGAAGACGACTGCGACGCGGAAGTACCAGCGTTGCCAGCTCGGGGTGATGGTGTCCATGCCGGGGCATGGTGCAAGGGGTGTGCCGGGCGTGGTGTGGCGGCCGGGCAGGGCGACTGAAGTCGCCCTGCCTCGCGCGGGTTACTTGCCGTAGGGGCCCATGGGGTTGTAGACGAGTCGGCATTGGGTGGGGGTCTTGCCATGCTCGTCGAAGAGGGTCAGCTCGTTGGGCTGGTCGGTGTGGAGCCAGGGCTCGGGCAGGTAGTAGAGGCGTTGGGGCGGGACGGCCTTGCCGGTGGGGGTGGCGAGGAAGTATCGGCCGACGTTGTGGCCGTTGAGGTAGATCTGGCCCTTGCTCATGCCGCGCGGTTCGAGCCAGAGCGGGACGTCGGCGTGTTTGACGTCGAACCGGGCGCGGAACCAGGCGGGCTGATCGGGCAGCGACCTGGGCAGGGCGGCGAAGGCGTCGTCGTCCGGGGCGGTCCATCGGCAGAAGGCCCACTGGCCGCGGTTGGTGAGCGTCTGGGCGACGTCGAAGAGGGTGAGGTGGTCGCTGAGCTTGACCTTGGGGTCGAGCGGGGAGAAGAGGGCGAGGGCGATCTCGTTCGTGCCGCCGGTGACGGGTCCCTGGCCGGGCTCGAGGAGGAGTCGGAGCAGGCCGGCGGAGGCGTGTTCGTGGTAGAAGCCGACGGGCGTGTCGTTGACCAGCAGCAGGGCGGTGGCGGGGAGGTTGTGGAGGGTGAGGATGGTGGGGCGTTTGCCCTTGGCCTTGAGCTTCCAGCGGTAGATGTCGCCGAGCGGGCGATCGCCGCGGCGCATGTGATGGAGGTAGCCGGCGAACTGGAAGGGGTCGGGCAGGCGTTCGTTGCGGACGACGGGCTTGGGGAGCTTGAGGGGTTTGACGTCGTGGATGTGGCCGAACAGGCCCTTGCGCTGGCCGATGTGGGGGCCGACGGTGAACCGGCCGAGGTTGTCGGCGAGGAGGACGACGTCGCCGGCGAGTTGGAGGCGTGTGGGCTGCTCGGCGGCGGCGGGCGAGCCGGGGGTGTCGGGTCCGAGGCCGAGGATTGCGCGGCGCTTGCCACCGCTGAAGACGTGGAGCCGGTCGCCGGCCTCGGGGGCGAAGGCGGCCGCGGCGGTCTTGGCGGAGCCGACGCCGATGCGATACCAGCCGTAGCCCTGGTTGCAGCCGAGTTGTTCGAGGCTGGCGGGGCCGTCGATCTTTTCGTAGCCGGGATGCGTGCCGTCGAGGCAGGCGGCCTGGTCCGCGTGCTGCCAGCGGGTGAGGCGTGGCGCGGTGGGCCGGCGGGTTGGGGCGGCCTTGCGCTGGCTGGTCGAGCCGTCGAGGCCGACGAGTGTGATGGTCGACCAGCCCCTGGCGGGCACCGGCTCGCCTGCATCGTCAAGCCCTGAGCAACCCACCGCCAAGCCGTCGCGCCAGGGGTAGGCGGCGTCGGCCTGGGCTTCGTTGAGCACGACGACGGCGAGATCGTCGAGGGTTTCCACGGCCGGGGGCTTGTTGGCGCCGGGCGCCTTGATCTGAAGTTCGACGCCGTCGAGATTGACCGTGCCTTCCGCGTTGGCGGGGCCGAAGAGGACGAGCAGCTTGCGGGCGAGAAAGGCGAAGGGGCGGAGGTTGGTGTGTTCGAGCCGCGCGACGCCGCCGAGGTTGGCTTGCAGCAGCAGCCATGCGACGCGGCTGTCGCCCATGGGCACGGTGAGGGTCAGGCCGTTGGGCAGGAGGAGGTCGACGGTGTCGCGTTTGTCTTTGGCTGAGCGGATGAGGAAGACGACGTCGCCCTGGCTGCCGCGCTGGTGGACGATTGCGAGCGGGTGATCGCCCGCCTCGGGTGCGGCGGTGGTGTGGGCGGCGTCGGGTGCGAGGTTGGCCAGGATCTGGTGGAACTGGCTGGCGAAGGTGCTGATGCGCTTGGTGGCGTCGTACCGGGGGCCGCGTCCGCCGGCTTCGTGCAGCGGGGCGTCGCAGTCGTGGCTGGTGGTGACGTGGCCGTCGGGCGTTCGGCCGGCGTTGAAGCCGAAGTTCGTGCCGCCGTGGAAGGGGGCGAGGTTGTACTGCGCGCCGCTGGCGAGGATGTGGGCGAGGTGTTCGAGATGTTGCTCGGCGTCGACGGCCTGGGGCGGCTTGGTCCCCCAGCAGGCGTGGCCGTCGGTGGGGTATTCGCCCACCAGGCGGGGCGCTTCGGGCTGCACCACGGCGAGCTGGCGGAGGTCGGGCATGAGGTGGCCGCCGGCGTGCCAGGTGTCGATCGTGCCTTCGACGCGCTGCCAGAGGTTGTTGCCGTTGTGGATCGGCACCATGCAGCCGTTCTCGCGCAGGTAGCGGACCAGCTCGCGGAGGTACTTCTGGGCCTGCTCGTCGTTGTGGCAGAACCATTCGTTCTCGACCTGCATCATCAGAATCGGCCCCCGGCCGCCGCCGACGAAGCCGCCCGCCGGCTCGCCCGGCACGTTGCCCGTGGGCACGGCGGGGGGCAGGCCCTCGGTGGGCGTGGTCAGTTGCAGGTCGCGCACCTGCTCCATCACCGCGCCGAGGTAGCGGGCGCAGGCTTCGAGGTAGGCGGGGCTGGCCTGCCGCAGCGGGGCGTCGACGGTGTGCGTCAGCCAGGCGGGATGGCCGCCGAAGTCCCACGCACCGTTGATGTACGGCCCCGGGCGGAGGATGCAGTGCATGCCCTCCTCGCCGACGATTTCGACGAAGCGGCGCAGGTCGCGCTGACCTTCAAAGTCGAACTTGCCGGGGCGCGGTTCGTGGCAGTTCCAGAAGACGTGGGTGTCGATGCAGTTGAGCCCGGCCTGCTTGGCGGCGCGGATGCGGTTACGCCACAGGTCGCGTGGCACACGGGGGTAGTGAATCGCGCCGCTGACCAGCCAGATGCGTCGGCTGTCGACGATGAAGCTTTGGCCGTCGAACGTGATCGTGGACATAGACACCCCTCAACGCGACCCTGTGCGTGCGACAACCATAGACGTAGCCGGTCGGCCGTGCAATCGTGGAGTGCGGAAGAAGTTGCGGAACCGGGGACGCCATCGCCTCATCGCGCGGCGAACCACTGCACCGCCGCGATCACCACCGCCAGCCCCGCCGCCACCGCCGCCGCCGCCACCCGCACCAGCGCCAGCCGCCACCCCGGCATCCCCAGCAGCCACCGCCCGCCCGGCCAGTGCGCCACCGTCGCCAGCAGCGGCCCGGCCACCAGCAGCCCCGCGTGCAGATTCGTCATGCCCGGCCCATACAGCCGACCCAGCAGCACCATCGCCAGCGTCAACGGCAGCCCCACGTCCACCGCCGCCGTCAGCCCCGCCCGCCGCCGCCACGCCAGCGTCACCAGCCCGCCGCCGAGCAGCGCGGCCGCCAGCGTCGCCGACCACTGCGCCTGCGTGAGGCTGTAGGTCAGCAGTGTCACCATCGCCGCCGCCCCGGCCGTAACGCCCAGCACCGCCGGCGTCGCCTCCCCCCCGGAAACGCCAGGGCTCCGCAGCGACCGCAACGTCGCCCACCAGCCCAGCAGCCCCACCGCACTCAACCCGGCAAGCCACGCCGCCGCCTCGCCCAGCGACCAGTGATAACGCAGGTAGCTCTGCAACAGCATCGGCGGCAGCACCACCGCCACGCCGGCCCGCACCACCCACGCCATCCCCGGCTGCAGCCGCATCCGCCCCGCCAGCACCGCCGCCAACGCGATCGCCGGCAACCCCACCACCGCCAGCCACTGATGCGCCTGGTTCGGCGGCATGCGCGGCCAGCCCGACCGCGCCACATAACCCACCCCCATCGCCACCGTCAGCCCCACCACCCAGCCCAGTTGGTGGCCCACCAGCCGTGTCGGCGCCAACGCCCCGCACGCGCCGAGTACGAACGGCAGCGCCAACCCCAGCACCAGCCACCACGGGTCGATCACTGGCGCACGCCCTCGATGCCGATCATCAGCGTCACCTCGTCGCCCACCGCGTTGAGCAACTGGTCCATGCCGTAGTCGCTGCGGTTGAGCGTGAAGGTGGTGTGAAAGCCCGTGCGGTGTTCGCCGCCGTTGCCCGAGCCTTCGCCGGTCTTGACCAGATCGATGACGATCTCGCGCGTCTCGCCGTGCAGGGTCATGTCGCCCGTGACCTTGTAGCCTTCACCTTCGTCCAGCGGTTCCACGGCCGTGCTTTGGAAGCGGATGGCGGGGAACTCGGCGGCGTTGAAAAAATCGTCGCTGCGCAGGTGGTTGTCGCGCTGCTCGTTGCCCGTGTCGACGCTGGTGGCCTGCACGGTGAAGTTGAACGCGGGGGCGTCGCCGAGGTCGTACGAACCGCTGACGTCGTTGAACCGGCCGTAGACCGGGGCGATGTCCATGTGCATGATGTTGAAGTAGACGCTCGTGTGCACCGGGTCGACGTTGTACGACTCGGCCGAGGCGGCGTCGGGTGTGGCGAAGGTGGTCAGCCCGGCGAGCAGGACGGCCAGCAGTGACGTGCCGGCGATGCCCGTGTGATGCGTGCGTGTCTTCATCATCCCGTGTCCTTTCAAAGTGAAGTCCGGTGCAAAGCCGTGCGCCTTCAACGGCTTCACGGCCACATCATGGTAACTAACACACCGCCATAAGCCGAGCCCTGAGAAGCGCAGCGCCGAAGGGCCGGATCAGTCACCCAAGGGCCGGATGAAGCGCTGGATCAGCAAGCACAGGGTAAGCGCACTTGAATCGGGGTGGGGCGGGCGAGACGCCCGTCCCCCTGGAGCAATGGCCCAATGCACGTAGCCTGGCCTCACCCACCAGCTTCTTGACCCCTTGCACAGGCACTTCTACACTCCCCCATGCGTCGGCCGAGGGGACGAGCAGGGCATTATTGCCGACGCCCTTTCCCATCGATCCGAAGTTGTGCCGGACCGTCGGGGTGCTCGTTCACCGGACTCTTCGCCTCCGCCCGGCCGATGCCGTGCACACACGTTTCGCCACCCAAGCCAGACAAGGAGCCTCCACATGGCCTTCACACTGCCCGACCTGCCTTACCCCAAAAACGCCCTCGAGCCCGTCATCGATGCCAGGACGATGGAAATCCATCACGGCAAGCATCACCAGAAGTACGTCGACGAGCTGAACAAGGCCGTCAAGGGCACCGAGTGGGAAAGCAAGAGCATCGAAGAAGTCTGCCGCAACATCAAGAACCTGCCCAAGGACATCCAGACCCCCGTGCGCAACAACGGCGGCGGCCACTTCAACCACTCGCTGTTCTGGACCGTGCTCACCAGCCCCGGCAAGGGCGGCGCGCCGTCGGGCGACCTGGCGAAGAAGATCGACAGCGACCTCGGCGGCCTGGACAAGTTCAAGGAAACCTTCGAGACCGCCGGCGCCAAGCGCTTCGGCTCCGGCTGGGCCTGGCTGTGCGTCAAAAGCGATGGCAAGCTCTGCGTCTGCTCCACCCCCAACCAGGACAACCCGCTGATGGACGGCATCGCCGAATGCCCCGGCACGCCCATCCTCGGCGTCGACGTCTGGGAGCACGCCTACTACCTCAACTACCAGAACCGCCGACCCGACTACCTCAAGGCCTTCTGGGACGTGGTCAACTGGTCGCAGGTCGAAAAGAACCTCGCCAACGTCTGAGAATATGTTCAGGTGACATCCCCGCCCCATAGCCCCACGCGGACGTGTGGGGCTATGGGGTTGTTTGTTGGGTCACATGGAACAAGCTCGAAAGCCGCGCCACTGAAGAAAAGCGAAGCGGCATGGTTTTGGACGACACGCCGCGCCACGCCCTTCCGCCGAAGGCGCCGCGCCGCCGCACGGCAGCCGCGGGTCGCCCCCTCCACAACCAGCCGTTACGGCATCGCGCCCATCTGCCACTGCTTCACCGCTTCGACCGGCCAGAAGAGCATCAGCACGTTCAACAGCAGGCTGTCGCGGATCCACCAGATCATCACCAGCTCCACCACGCCGAAACTCACCGCGGAGATCCACATCGGCAGCAGACCCGCCGCGGCGTAGCCCGCCATGCAGGCGGCGATATCGGCCAGGGAGTTGAGAATGCTGTCGCCGTTGTAGTCCAACGCGATCGTCGACTCGCGGTAGGCCTGGATCACCCGCGGCGTGTTCTCGATGACTTCCCACGCGACCTCGATCACCACGGCCAGGAACAGGCGAAGCCCGGGCCAGTGCCCCCCGGTGATGACAAGCAGGAAGCCGTAGAGCACGAGGCCGTGCAGGACATGGCTGAGGGTGTACGGGTCGACCAGGTGCTGGGAGTTGTGCGAGCTCCAGATGTTGAACGACCAGGGCGTCCACCCCGCGCACGCGCACCACCAGATGCGCCCCATCCACCACAGCACGACCGTGGCGAGCGCGACGACGCCCAGCGAGGCGGCGGCGGCGAGCCAGTTGATCTTCGGGTTCGACAGTGCGGGCCGTGCGGTGTTCACCTGGCATCCCTGACGTGCGTGAGCGGTCGTGGATCGCCGCGGCACGTTTCGAGCCGGGGCGGCGGAAAGCAGCAGGTTATCCGCAAGTGATAGGAACGTCACGGCGCGGGGCGATTGCCCGCGGAGCAGCGCTTCGTTACCGCATCCTTTCCATCGCCTGTTCGCGCGCCACCATCAACTGCTGCTCGTACTGTTCGGCTTCCTGCTGCAACGCGTCGAGCTGTTGCTCGAACTGCGCGCGACGCGGCGGGGCTTCGTCGGCGGCGGCGGAGAGGTAGGCGTTCATCGACTGCTCGACCTGCTCGCGCCGGCCGGCGAGCTGTTGGAGGCTGTCGCGCAGGTCGGTTTCGACCTCGGCGGGCAGGTGGTGCGTCTCCCGCTCGAACCGCTGAAGCTGGAAGTCGATCAGCCGAAGCTGCGTCTGCATGTGCTCGCGGAGGAGCTGCTGCCGTTGCTCGATCTGCTGGCCGAGCTGGTCATAGCGGGCGTGAAGCTGTTCGAGCGACTGCTCCGCCTGCTCCAGACCCTCGCGGGCGCGGTCGGCGGGCGGCGCCTCTTCGACGCCATCTTCCGTGCAGCCGGCCACGACCAAGGCCAGCCCCGCCAGCAGACCCGCGATCACCAGACGAGACAGCCAGAGCATCTCAACGCTCCTTCCGCCCGCGCGTCCCGCTGATTTTAGGCCCGTCCGACGCACCCGGCAGCCAACCCTTACAATCGAGCGGATGCAAACCAGGCGAGCGTTCACCCTGATCGAGCTGCTGGTGGTGATCACGATCATCGTCGTCCTCATCGCCATCCTGCTGCCGGTGTTGCGATCGGCACGCGACGCGGCGATGCGCGTTCAAAACGGCGTCCACCTGCGAACGGCCCACCAGGCGATGCTCGCCTTCGCGCAAGGCAACGAGGGCTGGTTCCCCGGCTTCGACGGCCAGCAGTTTACGCCGTGGGACCAGATCCCCTCGACCATGCTGGGCCAGCACAACGGCCAGACCGTGCAGGCCCGGTTCGCCCTGCTGATCGATCGCCGCTACGTCCCGAGCACCTACCTGGTGAGCCCGTTCGATGCACAGGGCGTCGTCTGGATTCCCAACGGCCCGGACACGTTCGGTCCCGGCAACTACTCCTATGCCGCACTGATGATCAACGACACGCCCGACGGCCTGGACCCCGCGGGCAGCGACGGCCGGCGGAGCGTGTGGCGGGAGCAGATGGGCAGTGACACGCCGGTGCTCTCCGACCGCCTCGAAGATGGCAGCGACGTCAACGACATCGCCACGTGGTACAGCATCCACACCGCCAGCCGGGGCGACTGGCGCGGGCATGTGATCTGGAACGACAACCATGTAAGCTTCGAGCCATCGCCCGTGCTGGCCCGGACCCGCTACGGCGAGACGCTCAACCGCGACGACAACCTGTTTCAGCGGACGGAGGCGGCCGACGTGGATGCGAACACGATGATGGCGGTGACCGGCGCGAGCGAGCCGGTGGCGGGCGGAAGCGGCCCGTGAAAGGGCCTGCGGTACCGGAAGCGGTTGGTGTAAAACCATTTAAAGTTCTGGCGGGGATGGGCCGATAACACGATTGTGCCCGCGGCGGCGCGTCTGCCGTGGTGTTGTCGAGCCTTTGCTCTGGAGTCGAAACGATGGGTCATCTGGTCTCAGGTCTGGCGGGCGTCGATCCGCACGCGTGGATGGTGACGTTGCCGGTGGTGGTGGCGTTGGTGGTGGCCGCGGCCCAGCCGGCGGAGGGGCGGTTGAAGCGATGGTGGGCGGAACTGCTGCGGGCGGAGGCGATGGCGTGGGCGCAGGTGACCGGCCGGGAGGCGGCCGCCCCGCGCTGGCCGGCGTGGCGGCAGGGGCTGCTCTGTTCGGCGACCACCGCCCTGACCCTCGGCACACTGCTGAGCATGGCCAGCTACGTCGGCCTGATGGGGTAAACGGGCCCCTATCGCGAGACCGGCCTGATCACTTAAGTGACCAGGCCAGTGACCACCGATTCTCACTGCCGATACTTCCGCGGCAGGCTCGCCGCAAGTCGGCAGAGCATCTCGTAACAGTGCGAGCCCGCCAGTTCCGCCAGCTTCGGCAGGGCATTGGGCGCGGCCGGATCGTCGCTGATGATTTCGACCTCGGCATCGATCAGTGAATCGACCGGGCAAGGCACGTCGGTCAGATCGACGACAAGCTGATCCATGTTGACTCGGCCGACCACGGGGGCGTCACACCAGGACACGGCGTCGCCATCCACCGGCCGCACGCGGACCACGCCTCGGCCGCTCAGCGCCAGCGGGTAGCCGTCGCCGTAACCGATGGGCACGATGCCGAGCATGCTCTCGCGCTGGAGGCGATGGGTGGCGCCATAGCCGACGGGGCTGTCGGCGGGGTAGCGTTGCACGTGCACCAGTCGGCTGACCCATCGCATGATGGGCATGAGCGTGGGCATGGCGTCGAGCCGGGGCGTGCCTTTGAGCGACTCGGGCCCGTAGCCGTGCAACCCCAGGCCCGGGCGGACCATGTCCAGGTGGAAGGCGGGGTCGCGCAGCGTGGCGAAGGTGTTGGCGGCGTGGCAGAGCCTTTCGCCCTGTCCGGACAACGCGGGGAAGTCGGACGCCGCGACCACGCGATGAAAGTGGGCGAGCTGTTCGTGAGCGAAGGCGGGGTCGCCGTCGGCGGTCGCCAGGTGCGTGTGCAGCCCGGCAAGGTGGATGTGGCTGGCGTCGCGCACCCGCTCGAGCGTGGCGTGCCAGTCGCGATCGTTCAGGCCCGCCCGGCTCATGCCGGTGTCCAGGTAGAGGTGGACCGGCATGCGGATGCCGAACGATCGGCCGATCTGGTTGATCGCCTCAAGCTGCCCCGGGTCATGCACCGCCAGATGCAGCCGGCCCGCCACGGCATGCCGGTACAGCAGGTCGGTCCGCGACAGCCGATGCACGGGCATGAAGATCAGCAGCGGCGCCTGGATCGCCTGCCGGATCAACTGCTCCGCCTCGTCCGGGCTGTAGACGGCCAGCATGTCCACCCCCGCCTTCACCAGCCGCGCCGCCAGCGGCACCGCCCCGAGCCCGTAACCATTCTTCTTCACCACCGCGCAGACCCGCACTCGCCCGGCTCCCCCGGCCCCTCCGGCCCCCCCGGCTTCATCCGACACCGCCGACCGCAACGCGCACAAGTTCGCCTCCAGCCGGCCGAGGTCGATCTCCAGCCGACTCCGCTCCTGCCGTTCCGACGCCGGGATGTGGGAAAGTGTCTGCGACATCTGTTACAGGCTACAGTTGTATCACACCCGACCAACTCCTAAAATTGGGGGCCAGTCCGGCAGCGGCGCGTCCCATGGACGGTCCCGGACTGGTTTGCCCCCCACGGGGCCGCCTTCGAGCCAGGAGAATCACGGCAGGCGGTCGGTGCGTTATCGTGGATCGCGCTCAGTGCTGTTAGAAACTTGCTCATGGGGAGCCTCGGCTCCCGGCCTTGCGACAGCCCTCAGCGCCATTCACGCACCGAACCGCCTGTCTTCCATTCATCATCGGCTCGATGGACGGGCCCCGCGCAGTTTCCCGCGCCTCGCTTGAGGTGCAACTGCCCTCGTCCCGAGCACACCCGCCGACGGCCCTCGCCGCCGCCGTCGGCACAAGTACGAATAGCCCCACTCCATGACCGCTCAACGCAACACCACCACCGAACAAGACCAACCCGAAACCCCTGACACCCCCGCCCTGGAGACCGACAACCCCGCCGCCGGCAACGACCTGTTCGACGAAACGCTCACCTTCCGCGACCTGGGCATGCGCGATGCCGTCCTCAAGGGCGTCGAAAACGCCGGCTTCACCCACCCGACCACCATCCAGGCCAAGCTCCTGCCCGTCATCCTCCAGGGCAAGGACGTCATCGGCCAGGCCCGCACCGGCACGGGCAAGACCGCCGCGTTCGGCCTGCCCATCTTCAACATGGCCGACGAAGACACGCCCGGCCAGGCGCTCATCCTCGCCCCCACCCGCGAGCTCGCCGCCCAGGTCGCCTCCGAACTCGAAGAGCTCGGCCAGTTCACCCCCATCAAAACCGTCTGCATCGTCGGCGGCGAATCCATGCGACATCAGCAGAAGGGCCTCGAAGGCGGCGCGCACATCATCGTCGGCACCCCCGGCCGCGTGATGGACCTGCACGGCCGGGGCCAGCTCAAGTTCGACAACATCCGCTTCGTCGTCCTCGACGAGGTCGACCGCATGCTCGACATCGGCTTCCGCGACGACATCCGCCGCATCCTCGGCAGCATCAAACGCGAACACCAGACCATCTTCGTCTCCGCCACCATCAGCGATGAGATCGAACGCCTCGGCCGCAAGTTCATGGCCCCCGACGCCGAGCGGATCACCACCGTCTCCGGCTCGCTCACCGTCTCGCTGGTGGACCAGAAATACTTCGCCGTCGAACCCTGGGACAAACGCACGCTGCTGCTGCAAGTGCTCCGCCGCGAAAAGCCCGACACCGTCGTCGTCTTCTGCCGCACCAAGGCCACCGTCCACAAGGTCACCCAGTATCTGCGCGAAAAGGACATCAACGCCCGCGAGATCCACGGCGACCTGCACCAGCGCAAGCGCACCAGCGTGATGAACTCCATGCGCGAAGGCAACGTCAACGTGCTCATCGCCTCCGACCTCGCCGCCCGCGGCCTGGACGTGGAGCACATCACCCACGTCATCAACTACGACCTGCCGGAAGACCCGGAAATCTACATCCACCGCATCGGCCGCACCGCCCGCGCCGGCCGCAAGGGCGTCGCCTGGTCGTTCGTCACCCCCGAGGAAGGCCAGCGCCTCACCGATGTGGAGAAGCATGCCGGCACGCTGATCGAGAAGATGGAGTATCCCGAGTTCAAGCCCGGCCCCGTGCCGCGCGACGTGGTCAGCCAGCGCGAGCGCGACGCGAAATTCAAGGAACCCGTCGACCACGCCGCCCGCCAGGCCGCCCGCTCCGCCACGCCCGAAACCGAAGGGCTCAGCGAGGAGGAACTGGCCGCCATGTTCCCCGGCGGCAAGGTGCCCAAAAGCAAGCCCAAACGCACGCTCGGCTCGCGGTTGCGGACCCGGCGGTCGTAGCCGGTGTAGAATCGGCGCCCCGGAAGTCCGAATTTTGGCTTGCGCCGCGCGTCTGAATCCGGTAGAGTTGCAGATGCAGTACCTGCCAGGCGCCGATGCGTGGCGGGGGGACGACAACCACGACTTCGACCCATGGAGCGAACGATGAAACGAATGAAGCAGATGGTGACGGCCGCCGCAGTGGCGATGATGCTTGCGACCGCCGGCCTGCCCGGCGCGACGGCGGAGGCCGCCGAGGCGGCGGTGCCGGCCCAGGCGGTCAATGACAATGTGGCGGTGGTGGTCTGGTTCGACCTTGAGTCGATCGACCAGGCCGCCTTGCGGGGCTCGATGCAGGCGCTGGTCAACGCGCTGCCGGACGAGATGGCCCAGCACCGCGAAGGCGCGATGGCCTCCACTGACGAAAGCCTCACCGAGTTCACTAAGCTGCGGGACGCCTTTCTCGGCGCGGGCGGCCAGGGTGTGCTGATGGTCGTGCCGGGCCCGGCCGATGCGGCCGAGGATGCGTGGGGCCAGCAGCCGGCCCGCGACGGCGTTCACATTCAGCCGGCGATGCAGGCGGCCGCCGGGCCGGAGCCGATGGTGCTGGCGCGGGTCGCCCCGGGCACGCAGCCGGAGGATCTGGTCAACGCCTTCACGGGACTGGAGGGCGTTGAGGGTGAGCCGGAGTTTGAGGCTTATGCCGAGGGTTGGCTGCGCGTGACCGGTGAGCCGGGCATGTCGGTGATTGAGGACGGCACGGAGCAGAACGCCGCGGTGTTCCGCCAGTTGCTGGATCAGGCCGGCGATGCGCCGATCCGCGTGGCGGTGCGCATCACGGATGACATGAAGCAGGAGATGGCGGCGCAGGGGCAGGGCAACCCGATGATGGGCGGCTTTCAGAACTCGCTCGACTCGCTGAGCACTGCGTGGGCGGCCGTGCATTTCGGTGAGCAGCCGGAGGTTCGCAACCAGTTCAACTTCGACGACGCGGAAGCCGCCGCCGAGTTCAACGCCGCGTGGGAAGGTCTGCTCATGATGGGCGAAGGCATGATCATGGGCCAGCTCGCCCAGATGCCCGAGGCGCCCGGCGCCGAGACGGTGCAGGGCCTGTTCCAGTCGCTGAAGATGGAACAGCAGGGCGCGTCGCTTTCGCTGACGCTGGATGATGCGTTTATCGAGCCGGCCGGCGAGTTCGTGCCCGTCGCCATGGGGATGGCCATGCAGATGATGATGGGCGGCATGCAGATGGAGCAGGGCGGCGGGAACCAGGGCGGCGAAGATGCGCCGCCGATGTTCTGATGCCTGCCTGATTCGACAACGGAATAACACTTGCACGCGCCCCGCCGGCCACCCCGGCGGGGCGTTTTCATGCGCCTGTCGCTTGCAGTGGGGCGGGCGTCTCGCCCGCCGACAGGCCGTAGGCCTGTTCGAGCGTTTCAGGAAGTGGTCTGAGCATGGCGGGCGAGACGCCCGCCCCACGGCCTGAGGCCACCGGTGCTTACCCTGATGCCCCTCGCGATCTTCAGAACCCTTGCCCCGCCGGGAGCATGTTGCTATATTAGCAACATGCTCCCAGCCCAGCCCAACCGCAGTCTGATCGACGGCATGGCCATCCTCCAGGCGATCGCCGCCGTGGGCGGTGACGTGGGCGTGCGCGAGCTGGGGCGGCAGCTTGAGCTGGAGAGCACGCGCGTGCACCGCCTGCTGCGGACGTTCGTTCACCTCGGGCTGGTCGAGCGCACGGCGGAGGGGCGGTACCGGCCGGGGCCGGGCATCCACGTGCTCGCGGCGCAGAGCCTGTTCGGCTCGGGGCTGATCCGCCGGGCCATGCTGGTGCTCGAACAACTGAGCGTGCACAATCGCATGGTTGCGATGGGCGTGCTCTGGCGGGATCAGACCAGCTACCTCTACCACGCCGAGCCGGGCATGAGCCCGACCGACGCGCTGGGCCGGGTGGGCCTCTACCCCGCGACGCGCTCCAGCATCGGGCTGGTGCTGCTGGCCGAGCGACCCGCGGACGAATTGGCCAACTTGTACGCCGACCGCGACACGCCCGGCTTCCCCGGCGGCCTGCCATCGCTCAAGCAGGCCCTGGCGACCATCCGCCGCGACGGCTACGCCCTGGTGGACGAAGCGCCGCCCACCGCCCGCCGTACGCTTGCCGTGCCCGTCGGCCGTCCCGCTTATGCGGCGGTCGCCCTCGCGGGCCGGATCACCAAACCCCAACTCTCCGCGCTGCTCGCGGCGCTGCGCGATGCGGCGCAGGTGATCGATGCCGGGGCGAACCCGAGCAGCCTTTCTCATACGGAGTCTTCCCCATGACGCAGACCCTCGAGCCGACGCAAGTTCCTGTGAACGTCAGCGGCGTGTTCCCGCACCTCGCCCAGGTCGCCGACCTCGGCCCGCCGCGCAGCGAGATCGGCATCGGCTGCCTCATGCCCTGGGCCGGCAAGCTGTACGTGCTCAACTACAACTCGCACAAAGCCAAAAGCGGTGCCGGCGTGAGCCTGCGCCGCATCGCGCCGGACCTGTCGATGGAAGTCGTGCCCGAAACGCTCGGCGTCGACGGCACGTACACCAACCGCTTCGTCCACTGCCCGTCGAATCAGATCGTCATCGGCCCGCACGTGATCGACGCGGCGCACCACATCCGCACCGTGCCCGAGCTTCAGCCGCTGCGCGTCTGCGGCACGACCCGCCACCTCACCGATCCCGAGAACCTCGTCTACGTCCTCTGCATGGAAGGCGAGCTGTTCGAGCTGAACGTCCGCACGCTCGAATGCCGCCAACTGTTCGATTTGCAACAGGAGTTGGAAACCGAGGGCGAGAGCAAGGTCCACTTCAAGGACTGCTACTGCAGCTTCGGCCGGCTGGTCGTCTGCTCCAACGAGTACCACGAGCCGGACTGGAAGGGCGAGCGCTCGCAGGGCCGGCTGGCGGAGTGGGACGGTCAGACGTGGACGCTGCTGGAGACTCGGCCGTTCACCGGCATCGCCGGCCGGCACGACTTCGGCGGCACGATCTTTGCCACCGGCTGGGACCAGGCCTCCGCCATCATGAAAGTCTTCACCGCCGACGACCAGCAGTGGACCACCTACCGCCTGCCCAAGGCGTCCCACTGCTTCGACCACAAGTGGCAGACCGAGTGGCCCCGCATCCGCGAGACCGAGCACGAGCGGTTCCTCATGGACCACCACGGCATGTTCTACGAACTCAGCCCCTGGGCCTACGGCAACCGCGTCTGGGGCGTCCGGCCCATCTCCACCCACCTCTGGGTCCTCGGCGACTTCTGCACCTTCCGCGGCATGCTCGTGCTCGGGTCGGACAACGCCTCGCCCTCCCACGGCGCCAGCCCCACCACCGCCGAGCCGCAGTCCGGCATCTGGATGGGCAAGACCGACGACCTCTGGCGCTTCGGCAAGCCCAAGGGCTGGGGCGGCCCCTGGTGGAACACCGCCGTCAACGCCAACGAACCCAGCGATCCCTACCTCATGACCGGCTTCGACCACAAGTGCATCCACCTCACCCACGACCAGCCCGGCGACGTCCGCTTCACCATTGAAGTCGACTTCATGGGCGCCGGCCAGTGGGCCCCCTACACCGAACTGCTCGCCCCCGGCAAAAGCCAGGGCGGCTACGTCCACCACACCTTCCCCTCCGGCTTCAGCGCCCACTGGGTCCGCGTCCGGGCCGACACCGCCTGCCAGGCGACCGCCCAACTGCACTACACCTGATCTGACATCCACGCGCGTCACCGTTCGCCGCCGCCGGCCGCGCGGATTGCACCGGGATCTACATCGGGCGGATTCCGAGTTTCCCGGAATCCGCCCAGGTCCCGGTGCGCGCCCTATGGTCCGCCCTGCGTCATCGCGACTACAGTTCGCCGGGTTTGAGGAACGCATCCTCCGCAGACGCAGGAGCAAGACACCATGGCATCGAGTTCAACCGCCACCGCTTCACAGATGACCGGCCGCATGCGCGACGCCCGCGAAGCGGCACGCCCGGGCCGTCGGCAGGCCATGCAGGCCGGGCCCGAGATCAACGTCGGCCTTGCCGAGCGCATCGGGTCCGGCGCGATCGGCGCGGCGCTGGCGCTGCTGGGCCTGGGCATGCTCGTCCGGCGCGGCTCGGTGCTCGGCGGCCTCGGCCTTGCCGCCACCGGCGCGACGCTCGCCTACCGCGGCGCCAGCGGATACTGCCCCGCCTACAAGGCGATGGGCGTCGAGGAGGAAGACGCCTCTGCCACCAGTCATCCGCTGAACCGGTTCATCCAGACGTCGCACCGCGTCACCATCAACCGCTCGCCGGAAGAGCTTTATGCCTACTGGCGTAACTTCGAGAACCTCCCGCAGATCATGCGCCACCTTCACCGCGTCGAGGTGCAGGACGAGGGGTGGTCGCACTGGGTCGCCGCCGCGCCGCATGGCAAGACGGTCGCGTGGGATGCGAAGATCACCGAAGACCGGCCCGACGAGTTGATCGCCTGGCGCGCCGCCGAGGACGCCAGCGTGCCCAACCATGGTCACGTCCGCTTTCAGCCGCTGCCCCACGGTCATGGCACGGCGGTCGAGGTCAACCTCAGCTACCGCCCGCCCGCCGGCGTGGTCGGCGCCTTGTTCGCCCGCATCATGGGCGAAGCCCCGCAGCAGCAGCTTCACGAAGACCTCCGCCGATTCAAGCAGACCATGGAAGCCGGCGAAACCGCCACCACCGTCGGCCAGCCGCGCGGCGTCTGCCAGTAAAACTCCCCCCCGAGGTCGTGCGGCTTCAGCCGCACGGTCCCCTCCCCCGGACTCCCCCGGACTCCCCCGGACTCGCCCCGATGAGACTCGATCAGGAGTGTTCCCCATGAAGGCAGTCACCTGGTGCGGCAAACAGGACGTGCACGTCGAACGCGTGGACGACCCGACAATCATCAACCCCCGTGACGCCGTCGTCCGCGTCACCTCCACCGCCATCTGCGGCAGCGACCTGCACCTGTACGACGGCTACATCCCCACCATGGGCAAGGGGGACATCCTCGGCCACGAGTTCATGGGCGAAATCGTCGATGTGGGCTCGAAGGTGGAGAACCTCAAGAAAGGCGACCGCGTCGTCGTGCCTTTCACCATTGCCTGCGGGCGTTGCTGGTTCTGCGAGCACACGCTCTGGTCGCTGTGCGACAACTCCAACCCGTCGCCGGAGCAGGCCGAGATGCTCTACGGCTTCTCGCCGTCGGCGTTGTTCGGCTATTCGCACATGTTCGGCGGCTATGCCGGGGGGCAGGCGGAGTACGTCCGCGTGCCGTTTGCCGACACCGGGCCGATCAAGGTGCCCGAGGATCTCAGCGACGACCAGGTGCTGTTTCTGTCCGACATTTTCCCCACCGGCTACCAGGCGGCGGAGCAGTGCAACATCCACTCCGGCGACGTGGTGGCCGTCTGGGGCGCGGGCCCGGTGGGGCAGTTTGCGATCCGCAGCGCGTTCATGCTCGGTGCGGAGCGGGTGATTGCGGTCGATCACTACGGCGGCCGGCTGCACATGGCCGAGCAGGCCGGGGCCGAGACGATCGACTTCGACGACGCCTACGTCTTCGACCGCATGATGGACATGACCGCCGGCCGCGGGCCCGATGCGGTGATCGATGCGGTGGGCCTCGAAGCGCACGGCATCACACCCGACGCCGTCTACGATCGCGTCAAGGCCGCCACCTTCACCGCCACCGACCGCCTCCACGCGCTTCGCCAGGCGATCCACTGCTGCCGCAAGGGCGGCACCGTCTCGATCCCCGGCGTCTACGGCGGCCTGCTCGACAAGTTCCCGCTCGGCGCGGCGTTCGGCAAGGGCCTCACCTTCCGCATGGGCCAGACCCACGTCCACCGCTACCTTCAGCCGTTGCTCGACCGCATCCGCCACGGCGACATCGACCCCACCTTCGTCATCACCCACAAGTTCAAGCTCGACGAAGCGCCGGCCGCCTACGAGCTGTTCAGCGAACGCAAGAGCGAGTGCATCAAGGTCGTGCTGAAACCGTAAACATCCCGCCATCGAAACGGCAGGGAAGCCTGTACAGGGGAGTGAGCCCCACGAAGCCCACGTTGATGAACGTGGGCTTCACTTTGTAACCCGTTCGAAACGTCCACAGCCCGGTGACGTTCACCCTCGCCCGGCCGGGGGCTGAACGTGCTTGGCGTCTTGGCGACTTGGGGCGGCTTGAGTTGCGTGGGGGGGCGGGAAGCTGGACACTCTGGGGATGCGCATCATTGCAGGAATCCATCGCGGTCGGCGCCTGTTGGGGCCGAAGGACGCCACGACCACGCGGCCGATCACGGACCGGGTGAAGCAGAGTTTGTTCGATCGGCTGTGGTCGCAGGGGATTTTGCCGGAGGACCCGCGGACGGCCGACGAGGAGCCGGTCGACGCGCGGGGGCTGGCGGTGGACGTGTTCGGCGGGACGGGGAGCCTGGGGCTGGAGGCGTTGTCGCGCGGGATCGGCAAGTGCGTGTTCGTGGAGCAGGACCGCGAGGCGGTGCGTCGACTGGAGGCGAACATCACGGAACTGGGGCTGGGCGAGCGTTCGCGGGTGTTGCGGGTGAATGCGTTGACGCCGACGTGGGTGATGCATTCGCTGCGTGAGCCGGCGCGGGTGGTGTTCATGGACCCGCCTTACGCGATGGTGGCGGATGCGGCCGGTTGGCAGCGGCTGACGCCGTTGCTGGAGGCGTTGGCGGAGCGGACGGAGGAGGGGGGGATGATGGTGCTGCGTGTGCCCAAGCGGGTGGATCCGCCGGCGGTGTCGGGGTGGGAGGGGCCGGAGACGTTCGGCTATGGCAGCATGAAGCTGAGCTTTTACGTGCGGTGAGGAGTTTCGCGCGGAGATCGCCAAGAGCGCGGAGAGCGCAGAGAAGAAGCGGTTGAAACCGCAAATGAACGCGGATGAACGCAGATAAGAAAGGGAAGAGACAGAACATTAAGTTTCTGTTTCTTCTCTTATCCGCGTTTATCCGTGTTCATCTGTGGCTTATTTTCTTCTCTGCGCTCTCCGCGCTCCTGGCGGCTCCGCGCGAAACTCTTTTCGGCGGTGGCACGCGGCGGTTTGGCATCTGGCGGACAAGTCATCACAATGCCTCTTCACGATTCACCATTTACTGGAGAGCATTGAGATGGCCAAGCAAGCATTGATCGTCTGGGGCGGCTGGGACGGACACACACCGAAAGAGTCGGCGGACGTGTTCGCGCCGGAGCTGGAGGCGGCGGGGTACCAGGTCGACGTGCGCGACACGCTGGCGGTGTACGAGGACCAGGAATACCTCAAGTCGCTGGACCTGATCGTGCCCATCTGGACGATGGGAGAGATCGGCACGCAGCAGTGGCAGGGGCTGAACCAGGCGGTGCAGTCGGGCGTGGGCGTGGCGGGGTTCCACGGCGGTATCGTCGATTCGTTCCGCATGAACACCGAGTACCAATGGATGACCGGCGGCCAGTGGGTGGCGCATCCGGGCAACTGCATCCCCAGCTACACGGTGGAGATCACCGACGCGGAGCACGAGATCACCCAGGGCGTGCCGGCGTTCGAGCTCAAGGACACGGAGCAGTACTACTGCCACATCGACCCGGCGGTGAACGTGCTGTGCACGACGACGTTCACGGGCGAACATGGCGACAGTTCGCTGTACAAGGCGGGCGCGGTGATGCCGTACGCATGGACGAAGACGTGGGGCAAGGGGCGCGTGTTCGTGGCGGCGTGGGGGCATACGTACAAGGACTTCGAGGTGCCGGAGGCGAAGGAGATCGTGCGGCGCGGGCTGCTGTGGGCGAGCCGGTGAGGGAAGGGGGGTGCCCGTTACGGCAACTGCCAGACGACGGCGTGTCCGGTGCCGCCGAGGAGGATCTGCTGGCGGTCGTCGTCGAAGCGGACGTGGTGGTAAGGCTTGCCGGTGTTGTCAGGCAGTTCCATCAGTTCCAGGCCGCTGACGGTGTCGAAGAGGCGGGCGGTTTGGCCGGCGGTGAAGAGGCGTTGGCCGTCGCCGCTGAAGGCGACGGCTTGGAGGGCGCCGAAGGGATTGGGCTGCCAGTGGTGGACGGGCTGGCCGGTGCGGGTTGACCAGACGGTGACCCAGCCTTCGGCGTCGCCGGCGGCGAGGTGTTGGCCGTCGGGTGTGAGGGCGAGATTGACCAGCCGGTGATCGTGGCCGGGGAGGGTGCGCACGCGCTGGCCGGTGGCGGTGTTCCAGATCAGGAGGTCGTCGGCGTCGGGCGCGGCGGTGACGAGCCACAGGCCGTCGGCCCGGAAGGCCAGCGGCGGGCGGGCGGCGAACTGGTGCGCGGGTTGTGTGTCGGGGAGACGCCAGAGGCTCACGCGGTCCGCGTCGCCTTCGCTGCCGGCGGCGAGCAGTCGGCCGGCGGGACCGAACGCGACGCTGCGCACGACGCCGGGGCTGTGCCGAAGGTGGATGGGCGGAGCGTCGTCGGCGAGGTCGAGCACGTGAATGTCACGGCTGGTTTGGCTTGGGGTGTGGGCGAGCCGTCGGCCGTCGTCGGTGATCGTTGCGACAGGCTGGCCGGTGTAAGGCGAGTCGACCGGCTCAAACCGCTCGCCGGCGTCGGCCCAGACGCCCAGGCCCTCGGGCCAGGTCAGCAGCAGGCGGTCGCCAACGTGGGCGTCGGGGCGGGGCGCGATGTTGAGCACGAGGCTGGGTTGAGCGAGGGCCAAAGCGTGCCGGCCTTGGTGCAGGCGGTCCCGGTGCCAGACTTTGATGCGGCCGGCGGAGTCCGCCGAGACGAATTGCCGCGCGTCGAGGCTGTGCAGAAGTGGCGGGGCATGGGGATGGCCGGCGCCGGTGGCGACGGTGTCACCTTCAGGCCAGCGATGGAGGTGGATGGCGCCATTCTCGACGCCGATGAGCAGGTGGCGGCCTGATGGGCCGAAGGCGAGGGCGTGGATGCCCGAGGGATGGAAGGTGTGGGTGACGTGTTGGCTGGCGGCGGGATGGGCGTCGTCGTCGGCGCGGGGGATGCGTCGGCCATGGAGGTTGCCGCTGCGATGGGCGCTGGCGAGCCATTGGCCATCGGGCGTGATGGCGAGGGCATAGACGTAGGACGTGTCGTCGTCGAACCAGGTGGGGCCGGTGGCCGAGGCGGCGGGGTTGCGCCAGTGGCCGACGTGGCCGGCATCGGTGGCGATGGCCAGGTCGCCCGCGTCGGCGAAGGTGAGGTGGAGGCCGTCGGCGGGCATGGCGACGGAGGCGACCGGCTCGGAGGCGTCGGCGGTGAAGATGTGCAGTTGCTGCGCGGCGTCGGCGACGGCCCAGACCGAGCCGGCCGAGTGCAGGGCGACCCGCAGCGGCTCCGGCCCGTCCCACGGCCGAACCAGCTCGCTCGCGCCGGTGGAGATGTGCCACAAGGTGAACGCACCGTCGGCATACGCGAGCATGCGTTGGCCGGTGCCGTCGAAGGCGACCAGGCGCGGGGCAGGGGCGGACCAATCGGGCATCGGTCGCCTGGCGTGATCCTCCCCCGGCCGCCAGGCGTGCAGCCGCCCCTCGTCATCAAGCGCGACCAGCTCGCCGCTGCCGGGGTCGCCCGCCAGCGCGCGCAGCTGGTGGCCGAGGGCGAGCGTGTGCGAGCTGGCGTCGGCCTGGTGGCGGAGGAAGCGCCATTCCCAATGGCGCAGATGCTCGGGACAGGCGTCCAGCAGGGCGGCGGCGTCGGCGACCTCCTCCCGAGCCAGCTTCTCACGCGCAAACGTCAGGCGGTTCTGGTAGAGCGTTCGCTCGGCGATGTCGGCGCTGGCCTCGGCCCGGTCGCGCTCGTCGGCGACGCGGACGTAGGCATAACCCGCCACGCTCAACAGGCAGGCCAGCAGCGCCGCCGCCACCGCGAACCGCGCCTTGTGCTGCCGCAGCCGCTTTTGCACGAGGTAGCCCAGCGTCAACGGCCGGGCACGCACCGGGTCGCCCCGGCGGTAGGCGGCTAGGTCGTCGGCGAACGTGCCGGCGGTGGCGTAACGTTTGGCCGGGTCGCGGTGGAGCGCGGTGAGCATCACCGCTTCCAGGTCGCGGTCGATCGTGCGGTCGAGGCGGCGCGGCGGCGGCGGGTCGTGCTCGATGATCCGCCGTTGCAGGGCATATGCCGACTCCGCGCCGTCGTGCGGCAGCCGCTGCAGCAGCAACTGGTAGAGCACCACGCCGAGGCTGTAGACGTCCACCCGCACGTCCGCCGGCCGGCCGTCGCCCGCCGCCTGCTCCGGCGCCATGTACGCCAGCGTGCCCGCCACCGCCCCGGCCATGCTCGCCGACGCGCCCGCCCCGGCAGGCTCGCCCATCACCGCCGTCGCCAGGCCGAAGTCCAGCACGCACGGCTGACCGTCGGCATGACGCACGAGAATGTTCGACGGCTTGAGGTCGCGGTGAATCACGCCCCGCTCGTGCGCCGCATGCACCGCCCGGCCGATCGTCTCCATCAGCGCCAGCACCGCCTCGCGCCCCAGCCCGTGCCGGCGAACATAAACGTCCAACGGCTCGCCGTCGACCCGTTCCATGGCATAGAAGTAAGCCCCCTGGTAGACGCCGCTGTGGTACAGCCGGGCGATGTGCGGATGTTCGAGGCGGGCGAGCAATTCAACTTCACGGTCGAAGCGGGCCCGGGCCCGGCGGGAGCCGAAGTTGCCGCCGCGCAACGTCTTCAATGCCACCTCGCGCCCGGTCGAAAGCTGCACCGCATGCCAGACCGTGCCCATGCCGCCCTGGCCGAGCAGGCCGCGGATCTGGAAGCCTTCGAGGCGGGGCCAGTCGTCGGCGTTGTCGGAGGCAACCGCGGCGTCCGCCGAGCCGTCGACGCTGACCGGCAGCGCGTCGATGTCGGGCGAAGCCGTGTCGTCGGCCGCGTCGTACGACTCGAACAACGTGATGCGGTAGCTGCCTTGCTGCACGACCTGGCCGGGGGTGAGGTGGATGTCGCCGCAGGTTCGCAGCCGCACGCTCACGCCCGCCGCATCCACCGGCGCCGGCACCGGCTGGCGTTCGACCACGCGATCCTGTTCACGCACCTGCACCTGCCACACGCTCATGCCCCTCAGCATACCCGCTCCCCCGCAATCGCAGCGAGCGGGGATTGGGGATTGGGGATTCGGGAAAAAACGCCGCCCCCTGAGGAGCGCAGCGACGAAGGACGGGATGGGGAAATTCAAATGACAAATGACAAATGACACATGCAAAGCCGGCGCTTTTCCCTCAACTATAAAATCACCCCGAACCCCGAACCCCCTGTTCCAGCCGGGCGGACGGGCCTAGAGTTGCGCGGGCCGTGGCTGGGAGAAACACAACGATGGCGAACAAGAGCAAGAAGAAGACGAGCACCAAACGGCAGCCGGCACAGAAGCAGGCCCATCAGCCGGGCGTGGAGTCGGCGATGACCCCCGGGCCGGAGGTGATCCGCGCGGGCTACCACGGCAGCGGCAAGCTGGCGGGGAAGACGGCGTTGATCACCGGCGGCGACAGCGGGATCGGCCGGGCGGTGGCGGTCGCCTTCGCGCGGGAAGGGGCCGACGTGGCGATCGTCTACCTGGAAGAAGACCAGGACGCGATGGCGACCGAGCGCATGGTCGATCACGAAGGCCAGCAGTGCTACGTCATCCGCGGCGACTTGCAGAAGGAAGCGTTCTGCCGGCGGGCCGTGGAGGAGGCGACCAACGAACTGGGCCGGCTGGACGTGCTGGTCAACAACGCGGCGGTGCAGTTTCCGACGCCGAACTTCGAGCAGGTGGATGCGAAGCAGGTGGAGACGACGTTCCGCACGAACATCTTTTCCATGTTCCACCTCAGCCGGGCGGCGATGAAGGAGCTCAAACGCCGAAAGGGGAACATCGTCAACACCACGTCGGTGACCGCCTACCGCGGCAGTGGCGGACTGGTGGACTACGCCTCGACGAAAGGGGCGATCGTCGCGTTCACCCGGTCGCTGGCGATGAACGTGGTCAGCGATGGCGTGCGGGTGAACGCGGTGGCGCCGGGCCCGATCTGGACGCCGCTCATCCCCGCCACGTTCCCCAAGGAAAAGGTCGAGACGTTCGGCAGCGACACCCCCATGGCCCGCGCCGGCCAACCCGCCGAAGTCGCCCCCGCCTACGTGTTCCTCGCCAGCGCCGATGCCTCCTACATCACCGGGCAGGTGATCCACGTCAACGGCGGCGAAATCGTCAACGGGTGACCACCAGTGGCACCGACAAAAGACGTGTGACGAAACACTACAGCCAGGCGAGGTTCCGCGCCAGTTGACTGGCGAGGTCGGCGGGAAGCGCGAAGTTGAACTCGCTGACGTCGTGGCCGTCGTGCTCGGCGACGAAAAGCGTCTCGGGCTGTTCGCTGAGGTCGATGCTCGGGCCCAGCGGCAGGTCGTCGCCGTCGAGCGTGGTGGGGTCGGGGATGGCTTGCACCTTCGGTCGGCACGGGTCGTGCGGGTTGTGGTCGATGCAGACGGCGAACTGGCCGTCACTGAGCTTCACCACCGAGCCCGGCGGGTAGGGGGGGGCCACCATGAGCATCGCGCGAAGCACCTGCGGATCGTAGCGGGCGCGCAGCGGCTCGCTGACCATCGCGTTGAGCACCCAGACCGTGGGCTGGGCAGGCAGGTTCAGCGGGTTGCGCAGCCGGTCGAACTGGTTGGCGGCCGCGGTGATGCGGGCGAACACGTGAATGTTCCGCTCCGCCAGCACCGGGAAGTCCGCCCCGGCGAACCCCGTGCCGTCGTAACGCTGGTGGTGGTTGAGCACGACGGTGGCGGCGGAGGGATCGACGTCGCTGCGCACCATGCGAAAACCGATGGCGGTGTGCTCCTGCCAGGCGAGGTCGGTTTCGTCAGCCTCGCGCTCGTAACGCTCACGCGCCTCGGCGGGCAGTTGCGTGATGCCCACGTCATGCAGCATCGCGCCCAGGCCGAGGTTGGCCACGTCCTTCGCCCGATTCGGCGCGACGTGCTTGCGCTCCTTGACGAGATAGCTTTCCAGCTTCAGGCCCATCAGCAGCGTGAGGTAGGTCACGCTCGCGCTGTGACGCATCAGGTCGTCCGCGGCGTCGGAGATGTCGCCCAGGAAAACCACCGAGTTGGGATGGCTCGCCAGGTGATCGACCAGTTGCTGGAGTGAGTGCGTGTATGTGTCGTAGGGCAGCTTGGCGGTGGCCTGCTTCTGGAGCGTCTCGAACGTGGCGGCGACCTGCGCGACGACCGCCCCCTGGTTCTTGACCGCCTCTGCGTCGATGAACTGTTCGAGAAAATCCAGGCTCGGATAGCGCACCCAGAGGCTGCGGATGCCCTGGTCAAGCAGCCGCTTGATGACGTTGTCCGTCAACTCGTAGCCGACCTTCAACAGCACGCGCGACGGCACCTGCGGATTCTGCACCGGCAACGCGAGCTTCATGCCCGGCTTGGCTTTGACCACGTCGATGCGCAGCATGCGAACTCTCCACGACTGACAAGCCCCCGCGGGTTCCTGATTGAACGTGCGCCGACGTGCTCCGGTCGACTCAGATCACGTCATCGCCATCGTCGTCAAACAGCCCGTGCCGATGGTGAATCCGTATCAGCCGCGACAGGGCCTCCGCCATGATTGGCCCGACGCTGGCGCAGACGCTGGTGAGCGATTCGTCAAACGGTTCGCCACGATCGCGGAACAGCGCCACCACCGCCAGCGACTCGTCCTCGAACCGGCAGGGAAACGCGATCACGTCGCACTCGGCCAGGTAGGCGGCGTCGTCGCCCATGCACTGCTTCAACGCCGCGTCACTATTCAAACGCAGCACGTCGGCCTGGTCGGCCACGCGCGGCGCAAACACGTCGCCGAGGTGCTGAAGCAGCAGGTCGGCGGCGTCGCTGGAGCAGTCGAAGTTGACGTACCCGCCGAGGCTGAACTCGTCCGCCGTCGCCGGCAAAAACAGCGCCGCGTTGGTCGGCCCGGCCCGGTCGACGAGATACTCCAGCGTCTTGCGCAGCAACTGCTCGAGGTCCAGCTCGTGGCGGACCATCGCCTGGTATTCGGTCGAACTGACCGTCTGCTGCATCTGGCTGGCCAGCTCCTGGTAAGCGGAGACAAGGTCGTTGCAGAGGATGTCGACCTGCTGGCTGATCTCCTCGCGGGCTTGGTTGAGCTTGTGGCAGGCCCGGCGGAGCCGGCGGATGCGATGCGTCTGGTGCCGCTCGTGATCGTGCCGGGTGATCACCTCCCGCACCCGGCGGGCGAGCTGGGCGATGTCCAGCGGCTTGACGAGAAAGTCGGTCGCGCCAAGGCGGAGCGCCTCCATCGCCGACTCGAGCGTGGGATTGTCGCTGACCATCAGCGTCTGCGTCCGTCGGCGGCGCTGACGCAGCGTGCGCGCCAGATCAAAGCCCGACCCGTCGGGCAGGTTCGGCTCGATCACCGCCAGGTCGATCGGCTGACGTTCGAGATGCGCGTGGGCCTCGGCGAGGTTGCGGGCCTGGAGCACCTTCAGCGGATGATCGCCGGCGGCCTGTTCCAGCTCGCGGGCGAAGGCGGGCTCGCGGTCGACCACCAGCACACGAAACGGCTTGCCGGTGGCACGCGGCGCGTGGCTGGCGTCGTCGGCGGAACTGGCGTGACGAACCGGGGCAGGCTTGCTGGCGGCTCGGTTGGGCGAGGCATGTCGATTGGTTTGGCGGGGCACGGAATACTCCTGCGGCTTGGGCGTCGCACCCCGAGCGTCGGGGCCTCCAAGCGGAGTATCGGCGGTTTGACGCGGCCGATTCACGTCGCAAGCGAAGAAATCAGTCGCAAAGACACACAGAAGAGCTTGAAACCACGGATGCACACGGATCGGAGAAAACGCCAAGACGCCAAGCAGAGACAAGACAAACCACGAAG
>JBBDPC010000014.1:0-39614 GCA_040876735.1 Phycisphaeraceae bacterium
ACCCACGGCTGGAAGCCGTGGGCTTTGGGGGGGAGAGAGTGTTGTGGTTTGTGTTGGTGGTGGTGGGGTTTGCGATGGTGGGGGCGTACAGTCCGAGCCGGGTGAATCCGCAGTATCACTATGGAGTGTTGCTGTTCGTGGCGTTGGCGGGGGTGACGTGGTTGCGGCCGATGGTGGCGGGTTCGGGGGGGCCGGGGCGGGCGTGGCGTGCGGTGGGGGTGTTGGGAGCGGTGGCGTTGACGGTGGGGTTGCTGGGGTTGGGCGGGTATGTGCTGACATTGCGGTCGCTGCCGCCGGGGCGGTGGATGGTGGCGAATGCGGCGGAGATGCGGGATGCGGTGGCGGCGCATGTGGGGGCGGGCGACGTGGTGTTGACGCATGCGCCGACGTTCGTGTTGATGGCGGGTGCGGAGGTGGACCGTTCGCTGGCGAATGGGCCGTTCACGTTTCGGGTGGCGCATCTGATGGAGGCGGAGCGTCGTCGGGCGTTGGGGGTGATGGGGCCGATGGACTTGGATGCGCGGTATGGTGCGGCGTGGCCGACGGCGGTGCTGACGGGGTTCGAGCGTGACGGCACGGATGCGGCGCTGGCCGAGTGGGCGTCGGCGCGGGGTTATGAGCCGGTGGTGGTGGGGGAGCGGTTCGGGATGCGGCAGGTGTTGTGGCTGCGGCCGGGACGGTGAGCGGGCGGGTTCTCGGACGCTGTTGAGCGCATGCTGGAGCGACTACCGGCCCGGGACAGCGTGAGCCGATGCTACAGATTGCGTTGGCGGGCGTTTTCCCGACAATGGTGAGGCTTGCTAGATGGGGCGGTTGCCGTGTTCGCGGCGACCGCGGTGGGCCACCCGGAGGGGGGCCACGTCGTCCAGGCCCGGTTCGCGTGGAAGTGGGAGCTACATGATGTTGCAGGTTCGCGTCCTCTCGGATTGTGTTGATGTTGTGAAAACGGCGGTGGGGCGGAAGTGCTGGGCGCTGGCAGGGGTGCTGGCGGTCGCGACGCCCGTGCTGGCCAACCCCACCGGCGAGCAGGTGATGCAAGGCTCCGCCGCGTTCGACCGCCACGGCAGCACGCTCGACATCCACCAGCACACCGACCGCGCCATCATCCACTGGCAGGACTTCTCCATCGCCGCCGACCAGCTCACCCGCTTCCTCCAGCCCGGCAGCGACAGTGCCGTGCTCAACCGCGTCGTCGGCGGCGATCCCTCCGACCTCTTCGGCGCACTCGAAGCCAACGGGCAGGTCTACCTGATCAACCCCAACGGCGTGCTCGTCGGCGCGGGCGCGGTGATCAACACGCAGAGCTTCATCGCCTCCACGCTCGACGTGACCGACGCCGACTTCATGGCCGGCGGCGACCTCCGCTTCACCGGCGACGCCGACGCCAGCGTGGTCAACCACGGCACGATCAACGCCATCGGCGGCGACGTGTTCCTCATCGCCCGCCAAGTGGAAAACCACGGCACGCTCCGCGCCGCCGACGGCACGGCCGGCCTCGCCGCCGGCAGCGAAGTGCTGCTCACCGACGCCGACGGCAGTGACGGCCGACTCTACGTCAAGGCCAGCCAGACCAGCAGCGATACCCCCGACGGCACGGGCGTCCTCAACGCCGGCGACATCGAAGCCGTGCAGGCCGAACTCCGCGCCGCCGGCGGCAACATCTACGCCCTGGCGATCCGCAACGACGGCGCCGTCCGCGCCACCGGCATCACCCAGCGCGACGGCCGCGTCATGCTCACCAGCACCGGCGGCGACATCGCCAACCACGGCGCCCTCGCCGCCGCCAACGCCGACGGCAGCGGCGGCCACGTCACCCTCGACGCCGGCGACACCGGCACCACCTACCACCATGGCTCGATCAACGTCGCCGGCGTCAACAACCGCGACGGCGGCACGGCCCACCTGCTCGGCCAGCGCGTCGCCCTGCTCGACGACGCCACCATCAACGCCACCGGCCACGCCGACGGCGGCGAGGTCACCATCGGCGGCGGCTACCAGGGCGACAACCCCGACCTCCGCAACGCCCATCGCACCACCATCGCCCCCGACGTCACCATCGCCGCCGACGGCGGCACGGGCGACGACCAGACCGGCGACGGCGGCCGGGTGACCGTCTGGGCCGACGACGTCACCCGCTACTACGGCGACATCACCGCCCGCGCCGGCCAGCTCGGCGGCGACGGCGGCTTCGTCGAAACCTCCGGCCACGACCACCTCGAAGCCCACGGCTCGGTCGACGCCAGCGCCCCCGCCGGCCAGCGCGGCACGTGGCTGCTCGACCCGCGCAACGTCACCATCGTCGCCGCCACCGCCGGCGGCAGCTTCGACGCCGGCGACCCCAACGTCTTCACCCCCACCGCCGACGACGCCACCGTTGACGCCGCCGACATCGAAGCCTCGCTCGACAACGGCACCGACGTCACCATCACCACCGGCTCCACCGGCACGCAGGACGGCGACATCACCGTCGACGCCGACATCACCAAGTCCGCCGGCGGCGCGGCCACGTTCACCCTCCAGGCCCACCGCCACATCCACGTCGAAGACAACCACCAGATCACCTCCGTCGCCGACGTCCTGAACGTCACCTTCAACGCGGACCGCGGCGGCGCGGGCGGCGCGATCATCATGGACACCGGCTCAGGGATCACCACCAACGGCGGCGACATCACCTTCGGCGGCGGCAACGACCCCGCCACCACCGCCGCCGTCGGCGTTGGCGCTCTGACCCACGGCATCGAACTCAACACCGCCACCCTCGACGCCGGCGCGGGCACGATCCGCCTCACCGGCCAGGGCCAGGCCAGCGCCGCCGACGCGGCCTCCGGCATCCTGCTCAATGGCACCAACCTGACCACCAGCGACGGCGACATCATCCTCGACGGCACCGGCGGCTCCAGCGGATCGCTGGCCAACATCGGCGTCTTCTTCAGCGGCGCGGCGCAGGCCCAGGCCACCGGCACGGGCGCCATCGAGATCACCGGCGTCGGCGGCGACGGGCCCAACCTCAGCAACGGCATCAACCTCGGCACCGACGCCGTCGTCAGCACCAACGCCGGCAACCTCACCTTCCACGGCACGGCCGGCACCGGCGGCGGCAGCCTCAACCGCGGCATCATCCTCAACCGCAGCACCGTCACCGCCGGCGGCGCGGGGGACCTCGCGCTCACCGGCGTCGGCGGCGAAGGCATCGTCCTCAGCGGCGTCTCCGCCGACCACCTGGTGCTCGACAGCGCAACCGGCGACTTCACCCTCACCGCCGACCTGCTCGACCTCGGCGACACCGACAGCGTCGAAATCCACGGCAGCGGCGACCTGCTCATCCAGCCGCTCAACACCGCCACCACCATCGGCATCGGCACCGGCGCCACCGGCACGTTCAACCTGGACGACGACGAGTTGAACGTCATCGAAAACGGCTTCAACAGCATCACCCTCGGCCGCGCCGACTCCACCGGCGATATCGACCTGCGCGAGGCCAACTTCAACGACCCGGCCACCATTCGCAGTCCCGGCGGCGACCTCACCGCCCCCGTTCTCCTGATCTTCTTTGAGCCCCTCACCCTCGAGGCACGTGACATTGACATCAGCGACTGGATCGATCAGTTCGAGAGCCTGACCGTCACCGCCGGCCGCAACCTGACCTTCAGCGGCTTCATCGATTCGTGGAGCTCAGACGATATCAACTTCAGCTTCGGCAACACCACCGCCGGCACGCTCGAGATGACCGGCTCCATTCTCACTGGCGGCAACGTCACCCTCACCGGCGGCAACCACGCCAACACCTTCAACCTCGCTCGCCTGCCCAACAACGTGCAGATCACCGGCGGCTCCGCCGACGACACGTTCCACATCGGCGACAACCTCAACAACCTCTCCGGCACCACCTACAACCTCGACGGCGGCGGCGGCAGCAACAGCCTCACCGTCAGCGACGCCGACAACAACGCCGCCCAGTCCTACAACATCACCGCCGACCACGTCCAGCGGTCCACCAGCGGCCCCAAGACCATCAACTACGACAACCTCCAGAGCATCACGCTCGTCGCCACCGCCGGGGACGCCACCGTCGACAGCCTCTTCCTCGCCGACGTCACGCAAAGCCTCAATGGCTCGGCCGGCGCGAACACGCTCAACTTCGACGGCCAGAACGCCACCGTCACGGACGACGACTCGCCGCTCGAGGCCGCCGGCTTCGGCGACGTGACCTACACCAACTTCCAGACGCGCAACTTCACCGACCTCGATGTCGACCCGGGCGACGAGCCTGGCGACGACCCGGAACCCGAGCCCGGCGACTTTGAGGCCGGGGCGTACACCGTCGAGACGATCGATGGCCGACCCGTGCTGCTGCGTACGCTCGACGACGGCGAGCAGGTGGTCGTCAGCGACCAGTTCGTCCAGAGCGACGAGTTATACGAAGGCCAGGGCGAGCAACGCCGAAGCGTGACGCACGCGGCGCATTACCTGCGGCATCAGGCAAGCCTGCTGTTCGAGCATCCCGATGATGAGGAAGACGACGACGACGATGATGACGAGTGATCGCGTACGCCCCCGCTTCGCGGGCGATCGCGGATCGCCGCAAACATGGCAGACCCGGCAAGAAGGATGATGATTGTGAATAGCCGTTTCGCGATTGTGTGGGCGATGAGCGTGGCGCTGGCCGTGGGTATGGCGATGGCGCAGGACCCGGAGGTGGTGGCGCCGCGTGAGGTGGAAGGCGAGCGGGAGGCGCCGCGCGTCGACGCCCCGGCCGTGCCGGATGTGGAAGGCGACACCACGCCGTTGGTCGATGCCTTGCAGGGCCTGCGCTTCGTGCCCGCCGCCGACCAGGTCCAGCGCGCCGGCCGCGACGATGTCACCGGCGTCGAAGCGCCGGACCTGCCGCTGCTCCAGAGCGACGCGTTCGCCCGCCGCATGGCCCGCTACCTCAGCCAGCCCGTCAGCGAGCGCACGGTCAACGCCATCCGCCGCGACGTCGTGCTCTACCATCGCCAGCAGGGCCGGCCCATCGTCGACGTCTACACGCCGGAGCAGGACATCACCACCGGCGTGGTCCAGTTCGTCGTCGTCGAAGGCCAGCTCGGCGAAGTCCGCGCCGTCGGCAATCAGCACACGTCCAGCGACCGTCTCACCAGCGCCATCCGCACCGAGCCCGGCCAGCCGATCGCCACCGGCTCGCTGCTGGCCGACCTCGACTGGATCAACCTCAACCCCTTCCGCGAAGTCGACGCCGTCTTCGTCCCCGGCGCCGAGCCCGGCCAGACCGACCTGGAACTGCGCACCGAAGACCGCTTCCCCCTCCGCCTCTACACCGGTTACGAAAACACCGGCGTCGACGTCACCGGTGAAGACCGCCTCTTCGCCGGCTTCAACTGGGGCGACGCCTTCAGCCTCGGACGCGACCACCAGCTCAACTACCAGTACACCACCAGCGACGACCTCGACAAGTTCCGCGCCCACGCCCTGAGCTACTTCGTCCCGCTCCCCTGGCGGCACACGCTTTCCTTCTACGGCTCGTACGCCGAGTCCGACGCTGCCGTCACCGACCCGTTCAACCTCGAAGGCCAAGCCTGGCAGACCAGCCTCCGCTACGGTATCCCACTCCAGCCCACGCCCCGCTACCGCCACGAACTGACCTTCGGCTTCGACTTCAAACAGTCCAACTCCAACCTCTTCTTCGGCGGCACGGAAATCTTCGACACCACCACCGATGTCGTCCAGGCCTCCGTCGGCTACCAGGGCTCGCTCCGCGACGCCTACGGCGCCACCACCGCCGGCGCGACGCTCTTCTTCAGCCCCGGCCAGCTCAGCAACCGCAACCGGCGCGACCGCTTCGAGGCCGCCCGCGTCGGCGCGGACCCCGAGTACGCCTACGTCCGCCTCACCGCCGAACGCGCCACCCGCCTGCCCGCCGACTTCCTCTGGCTCATCCGCGGCGAAGCCCAGCTCGCCAGCGATAACCTGCTCGCCAGCGAACAGCTCGGCGTCGGCGGCTACCGCACCGTTCGCGGCTACCCCGAACGCGTGGCCAACGGCGATCGCGGCTTCTGGATCTCCACCGAAGTCCGCACCCCCGCCGTCGCCCCGCTCCGGCTCGCCGGCGTCACACGCTTCGACGACCAGCTCCAGTTCCTCGGCTTCTACGACTTCGGCCAGGTCAGCCCCACCGATCGCATGCCCGGCGAAGCCGACCGCGCCCGCCTCTCCAGCACCGGCGTCGGCCTCCGCTACAGCGTCGACGACGTCCTCGCCCTCCGCTACGACTACGGCTTCCGCCTCAGCGACCGCGGCGTGGCCGTGGAAGACCGCACCGGCCGACACCATCTGAGCGTCGTGGTCAGCTTGAACTTCTGAACCCCCGCGACCGACCGCATCCAGCCTGATCCAACTCCCCTCCCCCCGGAAGGGGCTGGGGGAGGGCGTCTCCTGACGTCTTGTGTTCCCGGCGCGGACGTTCGATTCAAGGCAGCCGGCGATCCCCTCCCCCAACCCCTTCCGGGGGGAGGGGCGTTCAAGTGCGTGTATTTTGCCCCCACCGCCGCTCCAAGTTGAGATCGCCCCGGCCAAGGCGTATCTTGTAAGGCTTGCCCTTGCCGGGGGCTTGATCCCCGTTGGAGCCGTGAAGTTCATGACAAGCCTGAAGTCCGGCTCATCGTCCGCCATTTCCACAAACGACCCGGCTTCGCTGGCGCTGGCGCCGGTGTTCATCGTCGGCGCGCCGCGCAGCGGGACCACTTGGCTGCAACGGCTGCTGCTGGAGCACCCGGCGATCTGCGGCGGGCAGGAGTCGCACTTTTTCGTGCGGTTCGGCCCGGTGTTGCGGACCATCGAGAAAGAGCAGGCCGCAGCGTCGTCCGACGCGCGTGCGGTGGGACTGCTCTGCTACTGGCAGGTGGATGCGTTGCAGGCGGAGCTGCGCGGCCTGTGGTGCCGGACGATGCGGCCGGTGATCGAGCAGCACCCGGAGGCGAGCGTGCTGCTGGAGAAGTCGCCGGCCCACGCCCTGTTCATCGACGAGATTCGCCGACTGCTGCCCGCCGCGCGGTTCATTCACCTGATTCGCGACAGCCGGGCGGTCACGGCGTCGATCCTCGCCGCCGGCCGGGACGGCTGGGTGACGCGGTGGGGCAGCTTCGGCGCGCGGCGGGCGGCGCACCACTGGCGGCGGCACGTCGCGGCGGCCCGCCAGGCCGGGCAGAGCATGGATGCGTCGTCCTACATGGAACTGCACTACGAAGCGCTGCACCGCGATGCGTCGGCCGAGTTGCAGCGGGTGTTCGCGTTTTTGAAGCTCCCCTGCACCGCCGAGCAGACGGCGGCGATGGTCGAGGCCCAACGCTTCGATCGCCAGAAGCAGACCGGCGGGTCGGCGTTCGTCATCGGCGGCGAACTGGGCCGGACCGCCCGCAAGACGGTCGAGCCGGCGGGCTTTTTCCGACGCGGTCAAACCGACAGTTGGCGGCAGGACCTGAACGTGGTGCAGCGCTGGCTCGTCTGGCGGATCACCCGCCACCTGATGCGCGACGCCGGCTACGACACCCGTGGCTGGCGGCCGACCGGCACGGATGATCACACCCAGGCCTGACACCCCGCGCCCCTTGCCGGCGAGCCACGGATGGAAGCATGCGAATCGCGTACGTCGTCAACACCTTTCCAAGTGTTTCGCAGACCTTCGTGCTCAACCAGATGACGGGCATGATCGATCGCGGGCACGATGTGACGATCTTTGCCGTCCGGCGTGACACGGCGATGCCTGTTTCACCTTTGATTGTGCGCTATCGGTTGCTGGCGCGAACGCGTTACCTGGGCGCGAAGCCGAACGGATCGCGATGGGGACACGGGACGATGCTGGCCATGTTGGCGCGCGAAGCGGTGGTGCGGCCGGGTGTGGCATGGCGGGTCGCGGCTGCGCGGCGACGGTGCGATCCATTGATTGGTTACCGGCACCTGGTGATGCTCCGGCCATGGATCGAGGCCGGGCCGTTCGATCTTGTGCATGCCCAGTTCGGCCCGCAGGGTCTTATGGCGCTGGGCATGCGGCTGCTCGGAGCGTGGAGAGGCCCGCTGGTCACTTCGTTTCGCGGCTATGACGTCATGCGTGACGTACCGGCACAGCCGGACCTGTACCGTCGGTTGTTCGCGGAAGGGGAATACTTCCTGCCGGTCAGCGCGTCGTTGCGCGAGCAACTGGTTGCACACGGTTGCGATCCCGGTCGGACGGAGATCCATTATTCAGGGATCGAACTGGCGCGTTTTCCCTTCGTCAAGCGGCAACGCAGTGCGGGGGACCCGGTCCATCTGCTGTGCGTGGGACGGCTGGTGGACAAGAAGGGGTTTGCGGATGTCATCGCCGCCGTGGCCAAGCTGGTCGCAGAGGGCCGGCCGGTGCGGTGCACGATCGTCGGCGACGGCCCCTTGCGCGAGACGTTGGAACGGCAGATCGCCCGGCTGGGGTTGAGCGAGCGGGTGCAACTGGCTGGCCCGGGCGCACACGAAGACGTGATCGCGCGGATGCAGTGCGCCGACTTGCTCGTGGCGCCGAGTGTCACAGCCGCGAATGGGGACCAGGAGGGGATCCCCAACGTCATCAAGGAGGCGATGGCCGCGGGGCTGCCGGTGATCAGCACACGGCACGGCGGAATCCCCGAACTGGTGGTGGATGGCGAGACCGGCTGGCTCGTGCCGGAACGTGACCCGACGGCACTGGCGGATCGACTGCGGCTGTGGATGGACCAGCCCGGTCGAGGGCGCGGCATGAGCCGGGCAGGGCGAGCCCAGGTGGAGGCGAAGTTTGATGCGTCGCAGTTGAACGACCGGCTGGACGCGATATACCGATCACTCACGGCCTGACGATGAACCGGAGGCGTGACCCAACCATCGCGGGAATGTCAGACGCCCGTGCATCCAGGCCAGGACCCTTCTCGTGAAAGACATGACCCTCGTCATTCCCACCGCCGGCCAACGGCTGGACCTGCTCAAGCGGACGCTCGACGCGCTGGCGGTGTGCCGGAAGCCGGCCTGCTATGGCGGCGCCATCGTGATCGAGAACGGCGGCCGGCACGGCGTGGAAGCCGTCGTCGCGCAATGCCCGGCCGCGCTCAACGCCCGCTACCTGTTCCACCCGCAAGGCAACAAGAGCGCCGCGCTCAATGCCGTGCTCGAGCAACTTGGCGACGGGCTGATCGTCTTTTTCGACGACGACGTCCGCATGGATGCCGACCTGCTCGAGCAGTATGCCCGCGCGGCCGCGGACGTCGAGGGCGGCTGCTACTTCGGCGGGCCGACGGAGGTGGATTACGAAACGCCGCCGCCCGCCTGGCTGCGCACCTTTTTGCCCAACTCGGCCAGGGGATGGTCGCCCAAAGCCGGCGAAGACCCGGACCGGCTGCGGTTCCTCGGCTTCAACTGGGCGGCGTTCGCTGCGGACCTGCGGGCCGTGGGTGGGTTCGATCCGACACGCGGCCCCGGCGCGGCGACGGGAAGCACGGGGCAGGAGACGGACATGCAGCATCGCCTGATCGCCGCGGGGCTGCGCAGCGTCTATCTGCCGTCGGCGAAGGTGTGGCATTACGTGCCGGTGAAACGCTGCACGCCCGAGTGGGCGTTGGAGCGGGCGTATCGCAACGGCATCAAGACCGGGTTGATGCGGCCGTCGGGGATGAATCCCCACTGGCTGGGGCGGGCGCGCGAGTGGGCGAACATGGGGCTCGTGTACAGCCGGTACATGCGTGAAGCGGCGCTGTGGTCGGTGGTGGGCGGCGTGAGCCGACGGCCGGAACGGCGCTTCCGCGGACAGTGGATGCGCCAGCGGTTTTACGGCATGCTCGAGGGATTTCGCCGACGTTGAACCCTCACAGGCCAGGGCTTCTGAACTTGAAGCCGAGCGAAGCGCAGCGACATATAAAAGTAAGCGCGTCTGAATTGACTCCCTCTCCCATCCAGGGAGCGGGCTGGGGTGAGGGTGGGGCGTCCATCAACCTTGCGTCGCCGGCAAGGCCGAGCGTCGATCGAACGCCACACTTTCACCGCTCATCTTCCGGGGGCGCCGGCTGCGCCGGCACCTTCTCCCCTGAGGGGAGAAGGATTTTTTAGACGCTCTAAAAGACCAACCACGAAGACACGACGAGGCGCAGCAGATGATCACCCGGTTGTCCGCAGGCCGGCGGCGATGCCCTGGACGCTCAGCCGCAGCAGTTCGGCGAGCTGTTCAAGTGACTCGGCGGGGGCGTCGTTGTCGCGGGCCTGGTGCAGCCGGCGAAGCAGCTCGATCTGGATGAAGTTCAGCGGATCGACGTAGGGGTTTCGCACGCGGACGGAGCGTTGCAGCCAGGGCGTGCCTTCGAGCAGCTCCGTTCGGCCGGTGACTTGCGTGATCGCGTCGCAGGAGCGGGCGAACTCGTCGCGCACCATCTGCCCCAGCCGGTGGCCGGTGTCGGCGTCGGGCACCAGCGCGGCGTACCGGCTGGCGATGTCGACGTCGCACTTGGCCAGGCCCAACTCGGCATTGTCGAGCATGCCGCGAAACAGCGGCCAGTGCTGGTACATGTCGCGGAAGAGGGTCCAGCCGTCGGGCGTTGCGTCGGCGACGGCGCTCAGACCGCCGCCGAGGCCGAAGTGGGCGGTGAGGCCGTGGCGGTTCTGCGTCCAGGCGAAGGTGTAGGGGATGGCGCGAAGGTTGGAGAGGTCGCGGCGTTGCTGGCGTCGGCTTGGCCGGGAGCCGATGGGCAGGCTTTCGATGATCTCGATCGGCGTGGCGTACTGGAAGTAGTCGAGGTAGCCGGGGTCGTCGATGAGGTTGCGGTAGGCCTGTTCGCCGGCGTCGGCGGCGCGTTCGATGGCGGCGCGCCAGGCGTCGGGGATCGGCTCGGGCTGCTTGGCGCTGACGAGCAGGGTGGCCCAGGTGACCTGTTCGAGATGGCGGTGGGCGACCTCGGGGTCGTCGTACCGCTCGGCGAGCACTTCGCCTTGCTCGGTGACGCGGAGCTTGCCGTCGACCGAGTCGGGCGGCAGGGCGAGGATGCCGCGCGCCGCCGGCCCGCCGCCGCGGCCGAGCGAGCCGCCGCGGCCGTGGAAGAAGACGACTTCGACGCCATGCTTGCGGGCGACCTCGGCGAGGCGGCGCTGGGCTTCGTGGATGCGCCAGTTGGCGGCGAGGAAGCCGCCGTCCTTGGTGGAGTCGGAGTAGCCGATCATGCAGATCTGGCGGTTGCCGGTGGCGCGAAGGTGCTCGGCATAGGGCGTGCAGTTCAGCAGTTCGTCGAGGATGTCGGCCGAGCGTTTGAGGTCGTCGATGGTTTCAAACAGCGGCACGACGGGCAGGCGTGCGGTGGGCGCGGGGTCGTCGCACAAGGCGGCGGCGAGCCGGCTGAGCCAGAGCATGGTGAGCACGTCGGAGGGGTGGTGCGTCATGCTGGCGATGGCGGCGCCGAGGGCGGCCTTGCCGAAGGTGGCGGCGGAGCGGTGGATGAGCACGAACAGGTCGAGGGTTTCGCGCGTGTCGGGCGTAAGTTGGTCGAGGTCGAGTCGGCCGGCGGCGGCGGGGTCGACCGGGGCGCTGAGCAGCGCCTGCTTGTCGGTTTCGTTGAGGTCGAGGTAGGGCGTGTTGATGCCCAGGCGTGGGACGAGTTCGGCGACGGCTTGGTTGAGCTTGCCGGCGTCTTCGCGGATGTCGAGCCGGGCGAGGTGGAAGCCGAACACGGCGACGCGGTCGAGCCAGTCCTGGAGCAGGCCGTCGGCAAGGCGGTGGAACTGGTTGGCGCGGAGGCTGTCGCCGACGAGTTGCAGATCGCGGGCGAGCGCTTCGGGGCCGGGGTAGGCGGCGTCGGGCAGCGGCTGGTAGGGGTCGACCGTGGCGGTCTGGGTCAGGCGATAGCGGACGACGGTGAGCCAGTGGCGGTACTTTTCGTGCGGGTTGAGCGGGTCGATGTCGGCGTTGACCTCGGGCCAGCGCTGGCGTGCGTCGGCGAGGGCCTGGCTCAGCTCGGGCGTGATCGGGTGGCGGCGTTCGGAGACGCTGAGCACGCGGCGGAGTTCGCGGCATTGCTCGGCATGCTTTTCCAGGGCGGCGTGACGGAGGCGATGGAGCGTTTCGCGGGTGACTTCCGCGGTGACGAAGGGGTTGCCGTCGCGGTCGCCGCCGATCCACGTGCCGAAGTGGAGGAACACCGGCAGGCGGAAGGCGTGGTCGGGGTAGGCGCGGGCGAGGGCGTCGCGCATGGCGCGGTAAAGGCGCGGGCCGATGCGCCAGACCGAGTCGGCGACGAAGATGCTGCGCTCGACCTCTTCGAGCACGGTGGGCTTGCGGGGCCGGAGCGTGTCGGTTTCCCAGAGGCAGTCGAGGTCGGCGCGGATGCGGGAGAGCAGGGCTTCGCGCTCGCGCGGCAGCAGGTCGGTGCGGTCAAGTTCGACAAGGTCGTCGCGCAGCCGGTTGAGCGTGTTGCGGACGGTGCGACGCTTGGCTTCGGTGGGGTGGGCGGTGAAGACAAGTTCGATGTCGAGCTTGTCGAGCATCGCCTGGACGGCCGGGGCGTCGAGGCCCTGGGCTTTGAGCGATTCGATGGCGGCGCCGATCGACTCGGCCTGCGGCGCGGGGGCGAGGGCGCGTTCGCGCTGGCGGAGGACGCGGATGCGGTGGCGGTCCTCGGCGAGGTTGGTCAGGTCGAAGAAGCAGGCGAGGGCGCGGATGAGTTCGCCGAGCTGGTTTTCGTCGAGCGAGGCGATGGTCTGGCGGAGGCGTTCGTCGGCGGCGGGGTCGCCGAGTCGGCGGCGCTTGGAGACGAGGCGGATGCGTTCGACGAGGTCGTAGAGGCCCTCGGCCGCGTGGCGTCGGAGGACGTGGCCGAGTTCGTAGCCGAGCATGCGGACGTCGCGGCGCAGCGGCTGGTCGGTGGCGGCGGTGGCCGGTGGGGTGTTGGCGGGTTGGGTGTCGGGCGTGTGCGGGGGCACGGATCAGGCTCCTCCAGGGTGGTCAAGCTTCGCGGCGTTCGCGAGTGCGGCGGCTGGGCGATCGTATCACGTTCGCCCGCCGTTCGCCGGGGCAGAGATGTTGCAGCGGAGCATCGTCATGTTGCCTTGACGCCACAGGCGACCGCGACTGGCCGAACCGGCAGGGCTTGCCTCAGGTGCGCCGTTTCACTTGTGCGGACGATCACCCTACAGATCAGGGGGATGAGCGGCGGTGGCGGGTGCTGGCGGCGTGCGGGCGGGTGAGCCGGGCGGGTGGCACGGGTTTCGCCTGCCCCATGATGGAGGAACCATGCAAGAGGCGAGACGGCGAGTGACGTGGCTGGTGGTGGCGGCGGCGGGGGTGGCGCTGCTGGTCGGCTGCCAGGGCGGGCTGGGGGGGGATGCGCGGGAGCTGCGGCCGTTGGTGGATGCCGAGGGCGAGCCGCGATCGTTGGCGTTCGCGTCGGCGCAGCAGCGTCGGGCGGTGGCCGAGGCGGACCTGCCGCCGGGCGAGCCGTGGTATGCCGGGCGGGCGGACGTGCGGGCGTCGGTCGAGGCGGGCGTTCAGGCGTTCACGTTCGAGCGTGCGGCGACCGTCACCGTTGACCGCCAGCGCTCGTTCCGCGGCCGGGTGTTCAACTCGTACAACCAGACCACCTACCGCGAGCGGGTGACGGAGACGTGGCGGTGAGCGGAAGCGCTTGAACGCCCCACCCGCCGGGAGGGGTTGGGGGAGGGCGCCTCCGGATACCTTATGTCACCGGCACAGACGTTGCGCCAGGGTGGCCCGTGATCCCCTCCCCCTGCCCCTCCCGGCGGGAGGGGCGTTCAAGTACGCTTCTCGTGGAAACTGGCCCGCCGCATTTCATTCAACGCGCCATCCGCCCTATGATGCGCAGATGGGCGTAACGTCCACTGTTGTTGAAGCTTTCCAGGCGATCGTCGGCTCGGCCGGCGTGCTGCACGAGCGGGACGCACTGCACGTCTACGAAAGCGACGGCTTCCCCATCGCCCGCGGCCTGCCGACGCTCGTGGTCTTCCCCGTCAGCACGGAGCAGGTCGCCCGCTGTGTCAAGGCGGCGGCGGCGCATGGCTTGCCGCTGATCCCGCGCGGCAGCGGGACGGGGCTGGCCGGCGGCGCGGTGGCGTTCGGCGGCGGGGTGATCGTGTCGACGTCACGCATGACGGGCATCGAGTCGATCGACGTGGCCAACCGCGTGGCGGTGGCGCAGGCGGGGGTGCGCAACGCGGCGCTGTCGCAGGCCGTGGCCGCCACGCCCGGCGGCACGCACCTGCACTTTTCGCCCGACCCCTCCAGCCAGGCCGCCTCCACCGTCGGCGGCAACGCAGCGACCAACGCCGGCGGCGTCAACACGCTCAAGCATGGCGTCACCAGCACGCACGTGCTCGGCGTCGAACTCGTCTTGCCCGACGGCTCGATCATCCAGACCGGCGGGGGCTCGCTGTACGACCACGTCGGCCCCGACCTCACCGGCCTGCTGTGCGGCAGCGAAGGCACGCTGGGCATCATCACCCGCATCTGGTGCCGGCTCGTCCCGCGCCCGCGCCACTTCCGCACCATCTACGCCGTCTTCGACTCCAGCTACGATGCGTGCAAGACCGTTGCCGACGTCATCGCCGACGGCATCACGCCCACGAGCATGGAGATGATGGACGGCGCGATGATCCGGGCCGTCGAAGACGCGTTCCACTACGGCTTCCCCACCACCGCACAAGCCCTGCTGCTGATGGAGATCGACGGCATCGACCAGGTGCTCGACGAACAGCTCGCCCGCTGCGTCGCCCTTTGCCGTGACAACCGCGCCACCGACGTGCAGCAATGCGCCGACGCGGCGAAGCGCGCCGAGTTGTGGTCCGCCCGCAAGCGAGCCTTCGGGGCGATCGGCCGAATCAGTCACAGCTACTGCACGCAGGACGCCTGCATTCCCCGCTCGAAGCTGCCCGAGGCGATCGAGCACATCTGCAAGCTCGGCGAAGACGTGGGCATGGCGATCACCAACGTCTTCCACGCCGGCGACGGCAACGTGCATCCGATCATGCTCTTCGATGAAGACGACCACGAGCAGGTGCAGCAGACGCTGGCGCTGAGCGAACGCATTCTCGAATACTGCATCAGCCTCGGCGGCACGATCACCGGCGAGCATGGCGTGGGCGTGGAGAAGCTCCACCTGATGCACAAAATGTTCACCCCCGACACCATCGGCGCCTTCCAGCGCATCAAGCGCGCCTTCGATCCCGACGGCCGCATCAACGAAGGCAAGCTGATCCCCAGCGATCGGGTCAAGATCGAACTGCTGCGCCCGACCGCGCCCAACATCCCCGGCGGCGCGCTGGCTGCCCACTGAGGCCGCCGCGCCTGCGTTTCACGGGCGATCCAAAATCGCCGAGTCGTTTCCATGACGCACCACGCTCGAACCAACGCAACCTCGCCCGTTCACGCCCGCCACGCCGACGACGTCATCGCCGCCGTCCAACACGCCGTCCGCACCGGCGTCCCGCTGGTCGACTACGGCCGCGACCACGCCGGCCTCGGCCACCCGCCGCCGGCGACGTACACCCGCCTCGAACGCGAGGGCGACGTTCTCGAACATGACGTGCGCGACCTCGTCGTCCGCGCCGACGCCGGCTGTACGCTCGGCAGACTTCAGGCGGCGCTGGCCGAGGCGAACCAGTTCCTGCCCATCGACGCCGACGACAACCTCACGCTCGCCGAGCTGGTCGACCACAACGTCTACGGCCCGCTCCGCGTCGGCTACGGCGCGCTGCGCGACCTGCTGCTGGGCATGAGCTTCGTCGACGGCGAAGGCCGGCTGGTCACCGTCGGCGGGCGGACGGTGAAGAACGTGGCGGGCTACGACGTCACCAAGCTGCTCGTGGGCGGGCTGGGCGAACTTGGCGTCATCACCGAGTTGACGCTGCGCACCGTGACCATTCCGCCGGCGACGCAGATTGTCGACCTGGAGGTGGCCGAGCCGCAGCAGTTGGACGATTTTCAGACCGACTGGCTGACGGCCGACGCGGCGCCGGCGTGGGCGGTCCTGGTGTTCGACCATGGCGCGTGCGTGGTGCGGGTGGGCTATCACGGCACGCCGAGCGCCTGCCATGCGCAACTGCGCTCGCTGGAAACGTTGTGCGATCAGATGACGGACGTGCGGATCGCCGCGACGGACGAGTATGGTTTTGACGAGGACAGCCGGGAGCGGGCGGCGGCGCGTGCGTGGCGGCCGGAGATTCCGGCGCTGGTGAAGGTGATCGTGCCGCCGGCGTCGACCGGGTTCGTCTGCCAGAGCCTGGCGCTGACGCCGACCGCCGAGCCGGCGCGGCAGCTTGAAGCGTACCCGTTCCACGGCTGCATCTACGTCGGCGGCACGCTCAACGCCGAGCAGGCCCGCCGACTGGACGCGCAGATCGTGCATGTGATCGAGCCCGTGGACGGGTTGCGTATCTGGCATCGTCGGCCGCGCGGCGCGGAGGACATTGAGCCGTTCCCGCCGGCGAACGCGCAATGGCCCGTGCTGCTGCGCGTGAAGCGGGCGCTGGACCCGCATGGGATTCTCAACCCCGGGCGATACCTGCCCGTTCAGGATGAACCGCGTTAGCCGTCGCCTTCATGGCGACGCGGATGGCGATCGGAAATACCAAAAACGACTGCGCGTCGTCATGAAGGCGACGGCTCAATGAATATGACCGACACACCCCCGCCAACTGTCCGCACGATCTCCGGCCTTGACGCGGACGCCGCCGCGCCGTCCGGCCGTCTGCCCGTCCTGCAACTGGACAAGCGCACGTACGATCGCGCTCTCGACTGCGTGCATTGCGGCCTCTGCCTGCCCGCCTGCCCGACGTATACCGAGAACGGCCTGGAAGGCGACTCGCCGCGCGGGCGGATCGTGTTGATGAAAGCCCTGGCCGACGGCCGCATCGCCGCCACCGACTCGGTGGTCAACCACCTGGACCTCTGCCTCGACTGCCGGGCGTGCGAGACCGCCTGCCCCTCCGGCGTGGTCTATCACGAACTGATCGAAGAAACGCGCGAACGCCTCGACCGCCCGGGCAAGCCCGCGCTGAGCGGCCGGCTGGTGCAGGCGATGTTCTACCACGTCTTCACCCGGCCGACGCGGCTGAAGCTGGCGCTGCTGCCGGCCCGGCTGCTGCAACGGCTGGGTCTGTGGGACAGATTGGTGCATTCCCGCCTCGCCCGCCGACTGCCCGGCCCGCTGGCGAAGATGCAACAGATGCTGCCCGCCGACGGCGCGCTGTGCGAGCGGAAACTCGCGAGGCATTATGCACCCTCATCGCATTCACGGACGGGGCACTTCAGTGAGCCGTCCAGTCCACCCATGCGCGTCGCGCTGCTCGCCGGGTGCGTCGGTTCGGTGCTCTTTCAGGACGTCAACCGCCAGACGATCGCGCTGCTGCAACTGGCGGGCTGCGAGGTCTTCGTGCCGCGGGGCCAGCGCTGCTGCGGGGCGATTCACCACCACGGCGGGCGGGTGGAAGATGCGCGGGCGATGGCGAAGGCGAACCTCGACGCGATGCTCGAGATCGACGGCAAGCCGGTGGACGCGATCGTCAACAATGCGGCCGGCTGCGGGGCGATGCTCAAAGAGTACGACCACCTGCTGCGCGACGACCCGGTCTATGCGGCGAAGGCGAAGGCGTTCGTCGGCAAGACGCGCGACATCACCGAGCTGCTCGTCGAGCTGGAGATGCCCCGGCCCGAGCACGCGGTTCGGCGGAAGGCGGCGTATCACGATGCGTGTCACCTGGCGCACGGGCAGGGCGTGGTCGAGCCGCCGCGCCGTTTGCTGGCGCGCGTGCCGGGGTTGAAGCTGGTGCCGTTGCCGGAGTCGACGATGTGTTGCGGTGCGGCGGGGACGTACAACCTCACGCAGCCGGAGATGGCGCACCAGCTTGGCGAGCGGAAGCTGCGGCACCTGCAAGCGACCGGAGCGGAGGTGTGCGTGACGGGCAACGTGGGTTGTGCGATGCAGATCGCCGGCGAAGCGCGGCGGGCGGGCATGGCGCTGGAGGTGGTGCACCCGGTGACGCTGCTGCACGAAGCGTATTTCGGGCATCGTTAGCCGCGCCGCGCACGCGGAGCGCGTTCCGCGTGCGCGGCGCGGCTAAAAATAAATTGCATGTCACGCGGCGACGAGGAACAGCACGAACATCACGATCCAGACGCCGTCGAGGAAGTGCCAGTACATGGTGAGGTACTTCACGGGGCCGTGGTGTTCGTGGTCGTATCGGCCGGCGTGGGCTTTGACGGTGACGACGGCCAGGGGGATGAGGCCGCCGAGCACGTGCAGGGCGTGGACGAGGATGAGGAACATCACCAGCCCGAACAGCGGCAGCACCGGTCGGTCCGGCAGGTCGGCGGTGTCGAGGATCGTGCCCGGCGGCTGCTGGGCGCGCTGGGCGTCGAGGGCGTCTTCGTACGCGACCTGCTCCTGCTGGTATTGCGCGTTGGCCTGGCGATGATTGCGGAGCAGGGCGGTCATGCTCGGCGTCTGCACGACGAGGAAGGCGACGGCGAGCAGGAGCGTGACGGTCAGCGCATTGCGGAAGCGGGTCTGGCGTTCGTGGCGGACGTTCTGCAACGCGCGGTGGATGACGTAGCTGGAGACGAGGATGAGGGCGGTGGAGACCCAGAGGCCCGCGGGCAGGGCGATCGAGCCCAGCGGCGGGCCGGGCGTGACGAGGCGGAAGACGACATAGAGCAGCATCGACGCGCTGAAGAGGATGCCCAGCGAGAGCAGGAACAGCGTCATGCCAAACGTGCCCGTGCCCGGTGGAACGTGGTGTCGTTGTCGGCCAAGGGGCGGGCGGGCGTCGTTGGTGGAGTGGTGCTCGAGCGTCATGGATAACGCATTCTAGGCGGGGTAGGGGGTGGAGGGGATGACAAGGTGAGGGGGTGACAAGGTGACAAGGTGAAGAAAATACGTCTGAAACTCCCCTCCCGGGGGGAGGGGAGTTCAATCTCACCCTCATCACCGTGTCACCCCCTCACCTTGTCACCCTGCCATCCCTTCACCTGTTTACACGTCCGGCGATTCGACCGGCTGCATGCCCGGGGGCGGGTTGAGGTTCCGGCGGTATTCGGTGCTGTCGGTGATGGCGATGCCGACGAAGATGGCGACGAACGCCAGGGCGGTGATGAGGATCACGCCGTTGAACGGGGAATCCCAGCGCAGGTGCATGAAGTAGAGCGCCACCAGCGCCGCCTTGAGCACGGCGATGGCCAGGGCGATCCAGATGTTCAGGTCGCCGGCCTGGATGTAGATCGCGCCGACGGTGGCGATGGTCAACAGCAGCAGCGCGACGAAGATGCCCGCGAGCAGCGAGAGGGGCACGACGTGGATGTGCTCCTCGTGCGGCTGGTCGGGCGCGATGCCCGGATCGTGCAACTGGTCGGACGGGGTGGCCTGCGGTTCGTTGGGGGGGTGTTCCATGTCAATGCTCTTTTTACGAAACGGTCCGGCGTCGTTCTGACCTCTGACCTCTGACTACCGACCTCTGCTAATGAATCAGGTAGAGCAGGGGGAAGAGGAAGATCCAGATCAGGTCGACAAGGTGCCAGTAGAGGCCGACGAGGTCGACGGGCGTGTAGTAGGCGGGCCCGAAGTGGCCGGCGAAGGCGCGGACACCGATCCAGGCGATGAGTCCCATGCCGATGAGCACGTGCAGGCCGTGCAGCCCGGTCATGAGGTAGTAGATCTGGTAGAAGATGTGGGTGCGGTCGCGGTCGAGCGGGGTCATGGTTTCGCGGGAGGGGTAGGGCGCTTCGGCGACGGGCACATCGTCGCCGGCGACGACCTCCGTGCGCAGGCCGGCGGGCGCGTTCGCCGCGGGGCGGATCAGCGACACGCGATCCTGCGGCAGTGCCGGCTCGGCGGGGGAACGGGCGGCGACGGCGTCGGGCTGCGGCGCGGGGGCGGTTTCGGTTGCGCGGTCGGGCTGTTCGACGCCGGTGGGTGCGGGGGATTGGTCGACCATGCCCGGTGCGGCTTCGGCTTCCGAGCTTCCCTCCGCCGGGTGATCTTCGGGCAGCACGCCATTTTCCGGCGGGGCGTCGGGGCCGAAATCAGCCTCGGCGTGGCTTTCGTCCGCCTGGTGGTCGGGGTGGTACTCGTTCCACGGGCCGACCCAGTGGGCGTGCTCCCACTTGTCCATGTATTCGACGGTCTTGATGCCCATGAACCCGCAGCCGCCGAGGAAGGTGAGCGCAAGCATGACCACGAGCAACGGCTTCTGCCCGAGCTGCGCGGCGCGGACGCCCCAGGCCATCGTGAACGAGCTGGCGAGCAGGACGACGGTGTTGATCGCGCCGAGCTTGGTGTTCAGCGAGTGGTGGGCATAGAGGAAGACGTCGGGGTTGTTCGCGCGGTAGACGGCGTAGGCGCAGAACAGGCCGCCGAACATGAGGATTTCGGTCGCCAGGAAGACCCACATGCCCAGCTTGCCCGACTCGAACTGCTGCGTGGGCGTGTCGAAGTGGTGCGCCAGGTGGGGCGGGTGGTCGTGGTCGTGTGTGTGGTCGTGGTCACTCATCGGCTTGTCGGTCCGGTTATGTGGAAGATCCGCGAATATTTAGCCGCGTCGCTTGCGACGCGAGGGCGGGTAAGCGTGGCCCCGGGCAGCGCGTCGCAAGCGACGCGGCTAAATGGGCTGCTCACGCGGTCGTCGGCGTCCGCGGCGCGCCGGGCGCCGGGGCGGGCTGGTCTTCGGTGGGCTCGAGCACGTAGGTGTCCAGCTCGGGGTCGTAGTGCCACTGGTCAAAGTGATACGGGTCGGAGCCTTGCGGGGTGACGGCGAAGTTTTCGTGCGGCGGCGGGGAGTTGGTGTGCCACTCCAGCGAGTTGTGGCCCCACGGGTTGGCGGGGGCGGCACGGCCTTTCACCAGCGAGTGCACCCACGTGCCCAGCACCCAGAACAGTCCGAACCCGAGGATGTACGCCCCGATCGTCGAGACGAAGTGGTGGGTCCAGAACATCTCCGGGTACGTTGCATAACGGCGGGGCATGCCCTGGCTGCCGGCGACGAACTGGATGTAGAACGTCGTGATGAAGCCGATGAACACGATCACCGCGCCCATGCGCCCGGCCCACTCGCAGTACATCTTGCCGAAGATCTTGGGCCACCAGTAATACATCCCCGCCAGGAAGGCGAACATCATCGAGCCGACCATCACGAAGTGGAAGTGGGCGACGATGAAGTAGGTGTCGTGCAGGTGCACGTCCGTGCCCAGCGAGCCGAGGAACAGCCCGGTGAGCCCGCCGATGAGGAACATGCCCAGGAAGCCGATGGCATAGAGCATGGGCGTGTCGAGGCGGATGGCGCCTTTGTACATCGTCGTGACCCAGTTGAAGACCTTGATGGCCGAGGGCACGGCGACGGAGAAGGTCAGCAGCGAGAAGATCGCGTTGGTCACCGGCGACTGGCCGGAGACGAACATGTGGTGGCCCCAGACCAGGAAGCCGAGCAGGGCGATGGCGACGGAGCTGAAGGCGATGAACTTGTAGCCGAAGATGTGCTTTCGGCTGAAGGCGGCGATGACTTCGCTGATCACACCGAACGCCGGGAGGATCATGATGTAGACCGCCGGGTGGCTGTAGAACCAGAAGAAGTGCTGGAACAGCACCGGGTCGCCGCCGAGGCTGGAGTCAAAGATGCCCACGCGCAGCGTGCGCTCGGCGATCAGCAGCAGCAAGGTGATGGCGAGCACGGGCGTGGCGAGGATCTGGATGATGCTCGTGGCGTAGAGGGCCCAGAGGAACAGCGGCAGGCGGTACCAGCCCTGGCCCGGGGCGCGGAGCATGTGGATGGTGGCGATGAAGTTCACGCCGGTGAGGATGGAGCTGAACCCGAGGATGAACGCGCCGAGCACCGCGGCGGTGACGGCGGTGGCGGTGTCGGTCGAGTAGGGCGTGTAGAACGTCCAGCCCGTGTCCAGGCCGCCCCCGCCCCAGAAGCCGGCGAGGCCCGGCTCGGTCCACCAACCGAAGAACTCGAATGCCGGAATCAGTTGCCACCCGAACAGTGATAAGCCGGGGAAGTCAGGGGTGAACGGCCCGATCTCGGGGAACATCGCGTTGAGCACGCCCTTGCCCAGGACGTAGACGAACAGCGCCCCGCCGCCCATGTAGCAGTACCAGCTCAGCAGGTTCAGCCGGGGGAAGGCGACGTCTTTCGCGCCGAGCATCAGTGGCAGGATGAGGTTGCCCAGGATCGCCGGGATGGCGGGAATGATGAACATGAACACCATCACCGCGCCGTGCAGGGTGAACATGTGGTTGTAGAAGTCCATGCCCGCGTCGGTCATCGCGCCGTCGGCCGCGCGGTCGCCCACGGGGAGCACGGCCCCGGGCGAGATCAGTTCCGTGCGGACCATCAGGGCGAAGATGCCGCCGAGCAGGAACGCGCTGAGCACGACGATCATGTACATGATGCCGATGCGCTTGTGGTCCAGCGTCAGCAGCCAGGACCTGATGCCCTTGCTGTGATTGAGGTAGTTGTCACCGGGCTGGCGCTTGACTTCGCGGCCGTACACATCGGTGGACACGTTGTGGGGGATCGATGACATCGTCAGCTTTGCCTTCTTAATTCAGCCACGGACCTACACGGATGGACACGGACAAGCGGTGAGGACTGACCACGGCTCAACATGCATGCCGATGCGGCGGTCCTGATCTTCTGCCCTTTTCTTCTATTTGCGTTCATCCGCGTGTATTCGCGGCACTATTCCTGTCGCGGTTCATTGCGGTTCCTCGGTGACGGTTTCGTCCGCGGGTTCCGGTTCCTCGGCCGGCGGGGCGTCGCCTTCCGTCGGCTCTGTCTCGCCGGCCGCCTGCTCGCCTTCACCTTCGTCCTCGGCCGGTTCCTGGCCGGGCAGGTGTTCGAGCAGGTCGCCCTCGTAATGCGTGCTGATCGACTTGAAGTACTCGGTGATCGCCAGGATTTCGTTGTCGCTCAGTCGGCCGGCGAACGAGGGCATTTCGTTGCGGTAGCCGCGGACGATGCTTCGGCCGGAGTAGAGGATCGACTCGCGGATGTACTCTTCGGTCGGCTCGCGGCGCGTGCCGTCGCTCTGGACGCTGCGCTCGGGGTTGCCGTAGAGGTCGTACAGGGCCGGGCCGGTGCCGGCGGTGTCCGCTTCCTCGAAGGCGTGGCATTGCGCGCAGCCGTGGATTTCGGTCAACCGCTGGCCGATCTCCGCCGGCGTGCCGCGCGGCTCGGCGAGCTGCGTGATGGCGTCGCGGAACTGCTCCACCGGCAGCACGACCACGGTCGAGAGCATCTGCGAATGCTGCTGGCCGCAATACTCGGCACAGTAGAGCGGGAGCGTGAGGCCGGTGAATTCGCCGTCGATGCCTTCGCCTTCCAGCACGGGGCCGATGCGATCGTCATCGGGATCGTAGTTCGCCTGGAACCACATCTTGTTGTACCGGCCGGGCACGGCATCTTTCTTGGCGCGGAAGGCGGGGATGAAGAGGCTGTGGATCACGTCCGCCGAGGTCAGCGTCAGCTCCACCGGGCGGTCGGCGGGGATGTAGAGCGTGTCCGTGATCGCGCCGTTGGGGTAGATGAACGTCCAGTTCCACCGGTTGGAGTTGACCGTGATCTTGTAGGCGTCGCCCGGCGGGGTGGCCATGTCCATGAAGTTGCGGAAGCCGAAGTAGAAGATCGCCAGCACGATGATCAGCGGGATGATCGTCCAGGTCATCTCCAGGCCCGTGTGGTGCGTCGACGTGTGCTCACCTTCGGTCCGGTCGGCCCGGCGGCGATACTTCACAGCGAAATAAACCGCCGCGGCCGTGATCACCAGCGTGAAGAACACGCTGATGTAGTAGATGAAATAGAACACCCAGTCGTACTCCCCCGCGAAGGTGGAGTCCGGGGCGGGAAGGTAAAGCGTCGCGTCGTTTTGTGCCAGGATGGCGAGCATCGTCAATGTCGGCCCTGCGTCTTGGGTGGTGGTTCGTTACTTCGCGTCGTTTGCGTCGGTCGAGTCGTTTGCGTTCGTGTCCTGCGTGGCGAAATCAGCCTGTCGGCGGGCGCCGCGCAGGCTCATGATCCCGATGCCGATCAACAGCACCACGACCGTGAACCCGCCCGCCAGCCGCATCAGGTTCATCACCGCCGGCGTGTACTTGCCGTGTTCCGGGTCGTACTGGAAGCAATATAGGAGAATCCGGTCCTGTGTCGACACGACCTCGCCCCGGCCGCTCTCGGCCAGCGAGAGGCGGAGCGTCGTCGTCGGGTAGGTGATGCCGTAGAGGTAGCGGGCCACGTCGCCCTCGGGCGTCAGCAGCATGATCGCGGCCGGGTGAACGTACTGCTGCGCCCGCTCCGACCAGCGGTAGGGGAAGCCGACCGCGTCGGCGATCTGGCGCACGGCCTGCTCGTCGCCGGTGAGGAAATGCCAGCCCTCGCCCGCCGACTCGGCCTCGAACATGCCCATCGCTTCCTGCTTCGCCTCGGCCGCCATCGCCGGCCCCTCGGAGGGGTCGAAGCTGATCGTCACCACTTCATACTTCTCGCCCGGCACCCAGCCGTCGCCTGCTTCCAGTTCGTGCAGCGACGTGCCCAGGCCGCGGACCATCTGCCCGCAGAGCATCGGGCAGCCGTAGTAGCCCAGGTTCAGAATCACCGGCTTGTCCGCGTTGAAATAGTCGCCCAGCCGAACCGTCTCGCCCCGCTCGTTGACCAGTTCCACGTCCAGCGGCACGCGGTCGCCCAGCTTCTCGACCAGGTCCATGTCCCGCGTCTCGGCCGCTTCCACCTTCGCCCGGCCGCCGTCGAGGTCCAGCTCCGGCGGGGAGGGCACGACCTGTGCCGTGGCCGTGGCCAGAGGCAGGCAAAGCGCCGCCGCAACCACCGCGCTCCAGTGCGCGAGGCGGGCCGATCGTGCGGGTTGTCGAATCATGGCGTCGCTCATTGCGAAGCTCGCTTTCAGCCGTCCACTTAAGGAGCGTGTGAAAAACCGCTCAGAGTCTGGTGCTGTTGTTGACACAACGGTCAGCCGGGAAAGTCAAATCACAAAGACAAGACAGAAAGATAAGGTCACAAAGGGCACAAAGAAGAGAATCAAAGGGAGGGATTGCGGTTTCAAACCCTGCCTTTTTCTAATGCTTGCTTTTTTTCATTCTTCTTCGTGCTCTTTGTGACCTTCGTGTCCTTCGTGATTCGCCCTGTCGCAACCTGAAGTTGACGGCAAGGCGTTTTTCCGATCCGTGTGCATCCGCGGCCTGCCGAAGCATGGGGCGGATTCTTATGGTAGCAGCGTCAGTTGGCCGTGTCCGTGCCGTCACGGCTGGCATGTTGTTCGACAAAAATCCGCATCGCGTCGTCGACGGGGATCGCGGCCTGCTGCTGTTCTTCGTCGACCCAGCGGTAGCTGCTCAGGTGCTGGCGCTGGGTGGTTTGCAGTTCGACCAGTTCGCGGTCCTGCGTGGTGTAGACCTTGCGGGCCCGTTCGTGGTAGGCCTCGAAGTGGAACCACGCCTGGATGCCGATCACGATCACGATCAGCAGCAGCGACGAGATGACGCCGATCGTGAGGATCAGCGGCACGTTCACGTCCTGCAGGCGACTTTCTTCATTGCCGTTGCCGTGGTCAGCCATGGTTGCACCTTCTGTCGATGGCGTCTGAGCGGACGCCGCGGCTTACTTAAAAGTTTTCCAGCGCCAGCGACTCGCCCAGCCGGGGGTCTTTGCTGGGGACGAGGCTGTGGGTCGCGGCGATGCGGACGGCGCCCGCCAGGGCGATGCCCACGATGCCCACGAGGCAGAGCAGTTCCACGACCGGCAGCGGGATGGTGCTGGCGTCGAACATCGGCATGACCACCCAGTAGAGGTCCAGCCAGCAGAACACCAGCAGCCAGACGCACCAGAACGCCAGGATCGCGCGGTTGCGCTTGGCGTGGCGCGAGAGCAGGCCGGCGAAGGGGATCAGCAGGTGGCCGAACAGCAGGGCGATGGCGACGACGCCCCAGACCGTACCCCGGCCGGGGACGGTCGAGACGCCGCGGATGTCGAACCAGTAGGCCGTCTCGGGCAACGCGGCATACCAGATGAGCATGTACTGGCTGAAGGCGATGTAGCCCCAGAAGAAGACGAAGGCGAACAGCAGCTTGCCCAGGTCGTGGTAATGCTCGATCGTCACGTACGGCATGAGGCCCCACTTCTGCAGGCCCATGAGCGTGAGGATCAGCACCGCCAGCGCCGCGAGCATGCCGCCGGCGAAGTAGTAGACGCCGAACACCGTGGAGTACCACAGCGGGTCGAGCGACATCAGCAGGTCAAAGGAGGCGAACGTCAGCGTCACGCCGTAGATGACGATCGCCGGAGCGGCGAAGATTTCCATCTTGCGCGTCAGCGCGATCTCGCCCGTGGCGTCCTGCTTCACGGACGTCCGCCAGTACCAGATGGCCAGGCCCGACCAGATCGCCAGATAGGCGACCCAGCGGACGCTGAAGAACCCGGTGTTCAGCCACGCCCGTTTGCCCAGGACGTAGTGCGGCTCGGCGAGCGTTTCGCCCGCGGCGGCGGCCTCGGCGTAGGGCGTCGGCTCCATCCGCTCGGTGCGGGCGGGCAGGTCGGCCTGATGCTGGGCTTCGGCCGTGGCGTGGGCGATTTCCTCGGCATGGGCGACCGCCGCGGCATGGGCGTGCTCCGCCGCCTCCAGGTCCTGCGCCCACGGGTAAAGCTGGCCGTCCCCGACCCAGACGAACAGCAGGATCGGCGCCGATAGCACCGCCACCACCGGCATGTTCGCCGCGATCACCTCCGCCGGCCGACGCACGGCCACCGACCAGCCGGCCCGGAACAGGTGCGTGATGAGCACGAAGAACAGGCACCCGAGCGTGATCGCCAGCACGAACGCGTAGCTCACCAGGTAGGCGAACGCGAACCGCCGCGCCCCGTCTTCGAGAAAGAACGCCACCAGCACCGCCAGCAGCAGCCCGGCGAGGCCGATGAGAAACCCCGTCCCATACACCGGCCACGCGCGCTCGCCGAGCCCGCGGGTGTCGTCGTCCGAGAGTTGGACCGGTTCATGGTGTGCCAAAGTCAATGCTCCGTCTGGATCGGTTTCGCGTTTCGCGTTTCCAGTTTTTCGTCCGGCTGAAACCGGCGCGTCCCGTCGCTCCAGGTTCCTTGTCGAAACTCGAAACCAGAAACTCACTCCTCCGCCTGCAATCGTTCAAGCTGGTCGGGCGTCAACGCGTCCGCCGGCACGGCCTGGCTGTACTGCAACGCCCGCAGGTAAGCGACGATCGCCCACCGGTCGGCCGGGTCGATCTGCGAGGCGTAGCCCGGCATGTTGCCCCGGCCGTGGCTGATGACGCCGAACAACTCGCCGTCGGCATACACGTCGGCGGCGAGGCGGTCTTCGTGCAGGTTGGTCGCGGGCACCCAACTCGTCCCGGCCGACATCGTGCCCCCGGCCTGCATCAACTGCTGCGCCCGCTGGTTGATCGGCCCGTTGCCCGAGCCGTCGTAGCCGTGGCAGGGATAGCAGTAGATGTTGAACCGCTCCTGGCCCCGCTGCATCAGGCCCATCGTGACCTCGACCTGCGGGGGGAGCCCGTCGTAATACTCCGGCGTCGGCTCGCCTTCCGCGTTGGCGACCATCTGGTAGCCGCGGTAGTAGTGGTCATCTTCGCGCAGCTCGCCCCGGGCGATCGACCCCGGCACGGGCGACCGCATGGCGCGGTTGTCCTGGAACAGGCGGTTGACGTCCTGAGCGCCGTAGCGTGGCTGCTCGTGCATGCCCTGGAAGATCTCGATCGGCCGACGCTCGGAGAGCGTGACCCGCGACAGCGCGACCATCGCCAGCGGAATCCAGGAAACCACCACCGCCGTCATCAGCAGCGACAGCATCCAGAACGGCGGCCGGGGCAGGTGAAGACTCTTGTCGATCACCGCCGGGAGCTGTTCCTGCATGCCCTCGTCCGCCGGCGGGCGGGGCGGGTCGTTCGGGTTGTTCACGTCTCGTGCCATGGGTCTTCAGTAGGGTTCGGGGTCCGGGGGTCGGGGATCAGGGATCGGCAATCAGGTCGCTGACCCCCGCACCCTGAACCCTTGCAGTCAGTACGTCACCGGCTCGACCGCCGCGGCGCCCTGGCTTTGGAGGAAGTCGGCGGTGCGCTGGGGGTCGTAGTGTTTGTCGGTCGTCATCACGGTGATGAAAAAGCGGTCGTCGGTCGCCCGGCGGAATCGCTCGTTTTGCAGCAGCGGCTGGCTGAGCAGCGGCAGCTTGTTCAGCAGCAGCATGCCGAACACGGCGGCCGAGGCGGCGAGCAGGATGGTCAGTTCGAAGACGATCGGCATCCAGGCGGGCATGGAGTTCAGCGGCTTGCCGGAGACCAGGTAGGGGTAGTCGATCGACTGCGTCCAGATGGTCAGCACCAGCCCGGCGGTCATGCCGGCGAGCCCGCCGCCGAGCACGATCCAGGGGAGGATGGTGGGCGCGATCCGCAGGTCGTGGTCCAGGCCGTGGATCGGGAACGGGCTGTGCACGTCGAACAGGCGATAGCCTTCGCCCTTGAGCGCGTGGGCGGCGGCCTTGACGCTGTCGACGGTGTCGAACTCGGCGAGCAGCGCGTAGGGCTCCGCCTGTTCGGCGTCAGTGGTGGCGGCGGTGTCGATGTCTTGTGTGTTTGCCTGCGTCATCGCGGGTCGCCTTTCCGTGCGTCAATCACTCGCGGTCGTCTCGGCGTTCCTGCCGGGTCATCTCATCGCCGAGGGTGGCGCGGTAGTCGGCGTGGTTGCCGTTGGCGTGGGCCTGGGGCATGACGGTTTTCACCTCGGCCATGGCGACCATCGGCAGGAACTTGCAGAACAGCAGGAACAGCGTGAAGAACAGGCCGAACGAGCCGACGAGCATGCCGATGTCGACCCAGGTGGGCACGAACATGCCCCAGCTTGAGGGCAGGAAGTCGCGGTGGAGGCTGGTGACGACGATGACGAAGCGTTCGAACCACATGCCGGTGTTGACGCACATGGCGGCGAACAGCAGCGTCCAGGGGTTGAGCCGGCACCAGCGGATCCAGAGGATCTGCGGTCCCACGCAGTTGCAGAAGATCATGGTCCAGAAGGCCCAGGCGTAGGGGCCGAACGGGCGGTTGAGGAAGGCGAACTGCTCGAAGTGGTGCCCGGAATACCAGGCGATGAAGAACTCGACGGAGTAGGCGTAGAGGACGATCCAGCCGGTGCCGAGCATGACCTTGGCCATGTTCTCCATGTGGCGGTCGGTGATGAACTCGCGCAGGCCGAAGAGGTGGCGTGCGGGCAGGGCGAGCGTGATGACCATCGCGAAGCCGCCGTAGATGGCGCCGGCGACGAAGTAGGGCGGGAAGATCGTCGTGTGCCAGCCGGGCAACTGCGAGACGGCGAAGTCGAACGACACGACGCTGTGCACCGAGAGCACCAGCGGCGTGGCCAGCGCGGCGAGCAGCAGGTAGGCCTTTTCATAGCGGTGCCACTGCCGCATCGAGCCGGTCCAGCCGAGGCTGGCGAGGCCGTAGCCGACCTGGGCGATGCGGTTTTTCGCGCGATCGCGGAGCGTGGCGAGGTCGGGGATCATGCCGACGTACCAGAACAGGGCGGAGACGGTGGCGTAGGTGGAGACGGCGAAGACGTCCCAGAGCAGCGGGCTGCGGAACTGCGGCCACATGTCCATCTGGTTGGGGATCGGGAACAGCCAGTAGGCCAGCCACGGCCGGCCGATGTGGATGGCGGGGAACAGGCCGGCACAGGTGACGGCGAAGATGGTCATCGCCTCGGCGAAGCGGTTGATGCTGGTGCGCCAGTTCTGGCGGAAGAGGAAGAGGATGGCGGAGATCAGCGTGCCGGCGTGGCCGATGCCGACCCAGAAGACGAAGTTGATGATGGGAAAGCCCCAGCTCACCGGCTGGTTGTTGCCCCAGACGCCGGGGCCGGTGACCATGAGATAGCCCACGAGGGCGAAGAGCATGGTCATCAGGCCGGCGGCGATGAGGAACGCGATCCACCACCAGAGCTTCGGCCGACCCTCGGCCAGGCGGCAGACCTTTTCCGTCACCGTGCCGAAGTCGTTGTCACCCAGCACGAGCGGCGCCCGCGAGCGCGGGTCGGCGCCTGTGTTGTCCGCCGGGGGGGGTACGAGGTTGTCGCTACGAATCGTCGCCATGGGATTCTGTTTCTGGTTTCTCGTTTCTGGTTTCTCGTTCTTTGGCGTCTGGCACTCGCGGGCCCCGTCTACGCCGTGGGCGTGGAGCGGGCACAACGAGAAACCGGACACTAGGAACTAGAAACGCCCTCTGCCGGGTTTCTCAATTTCGCCAGGTATCGGGTGCGCGGGCGGGTGTTCAACTCGTGGTTGAGCACGCCGTAGGAGCGCGGGTTCTGCTGTTCGAGCGTGACGGTGGAGTCGGCCTTGTTCAGGTCGCCGAAGACGATCGCCCGGGTCGGGCAGGCCTGTTGGCAGGCGGTGTGCACTTCGCCTTCCTGCACCAGCGGTTCGTCGCGCTGGCCACGGGCCCATTCGTTCTTGGCCTGGATCTTCGCCTTGGCGATGCGCTGGATGCAGTAGGTGCACTTCTCCATCACGCCGCGCATGCGGACGGTGACTTCGGGGTTGAACTGCATTCGGCGGATCCGGTCGTAACCATGCTCGCCGGTGTGCTGCTGCTGGTCGGGGATGCCCGGCCAGGGCTTGGGCATGCCGCCGTCGCGCGGGTCTTTCGCGTGGTAGTCGAGGTAGTTGAACCGCCGCACCTTGTAGGGGCAGTTGTTCGAGCAGTACCGCGTGCCCACGCAGCGGTTGTAGACCTGGAGGTTGAGCCCTTCCGTGTCGTGGACCGCCGCGTTGACCGGGCAGACCTGCTCGCAGGGGGCGTTTTCGCAATGCACGCACATCATCGGCTGGTGGACGATGGCGGTGGGACGCTCGGCATCTTCGCTGGTGGGGTCGCCCTTGAAGTAGCGGTCGATGCGGATCCAGTGCATCTCCCGGTTCATCAGCACCTGGTCCTTGCCGACGATGGGCACGTTGTTCTCCGCCTGGCAGGCGACGACGCAGGCGTTGCAGCCGGTGCAGGCGTTCATGTCGATCGACATGCCCCACGCGTGCGGCTCGTTGAACGCGACCGGCCCGCCTTCGCGCTTGGGCTCGGGGTGGTAGGGCACGTCGAAGATCTGCAGCGGCAGGTCGCCGTGGGCGTTGCGTTGCAGGGCCTGCGGGTTTTCAACGTACTGCTGCAACGGCATGTCGCGGATGACGTAGCCGCTTTCGCCGGCGTTCTTGCCGACGCGCTTGTCCACGGCCCATTCGCCGACCGCGTCGATCAGGTGATGGTTCTGCGTGGTGGCGAGCTGGTACCGGCCCTGGCCGCGCTCGATGGTGACGGGGGCGACGTGCATCGCCTCGCTCGTGCGCAATGTGTAGGTGTTGTGGCCGACTTCGTTGCCCACCTGGCCGGCGGACGTTCGGCCGTAGCCGAGGTGGACGACGATCACGCCGCGGGCCTGCCCCGGCATGACGAAGACGGGCAGTTCCATCGTGCGGCCGTTGACGGTGAGTTGAATCACGTCTTCCTGCCGCCAGCCGTTTTCGCGGGCGTCGGGCACGGAGACGAGGGCGGCGTTGTCCCACGTGAGCTTGGTCAGCGGGCCGGGCAGTTCCTGGAGCCAGCCGTTGTTCGCCCACCGGCCGTCGAAGACGTTGGGGTCGGCCTGGAAGACGATTTCCAGTTCCGCATCCGCCGTGGGTGTTTGCGGGGCTTGATTCCATGCGACGTGAGACGCTGCGTCGGGGATTGGCTCTAGAGGAAGGTTGCGTACTCGGCGGCTAAGCTCTTCACTTGACGGATAGGCCGACCCTTCGACCACCCCCGCGTGCAGGATTCGACGCCATAGCCCCTCGCGATCACGCTCTATGACACGTGGCAACGACCCCATGATCGTCTGCCGCACGATGTCGTAGCCTTGCGTCTGTTCGTCGCCGCTGAGCAGGGCGAGGATTTCGATGGCGGAGCGTCCGCCGAACAGCGGGAGGATGAGCGGTTGCTGGAGGCTGACCGTGCCGTCCCACGCCCGACCGTCGCCCCACGCTTCGAGGTAGTGCGCGGCGGGCAGGTGCCAGTCGCTGGCCTGCGACGTTTCGTCGTGGTACTCGGCGAGGCGGATGGTGGTGTCGACCTGGCCCATGGCGGCGGCGAAGTCGAGGTCGGCCGGGGCGTCGTAGGCGGGGTTGCCGCCGATGACCAGCAGCGTGTCGATTTCGCCACCGTTCATGCGCTGCGTGAGTTCGGTGATCTGTTGCAGCAGTGTGCGGTCGTGGTCGCCGGGCTCTTCGACGACATCGATCGTGCTGTCGATATTTTGCAGGTGGGCGTTGATCGCCCACGCCAGTGCGTGTGTCGCGGCGGGCTGATCGGGGCCGACCATGACGATGCTTTCGCCGGGGTTGGCCTGGAGGTCGGCGGCGAGCTTGTTGATGAAGTCGGTCGAGCCGTTGAGGTTGACATCGCTCACGCCGGGGACACCGAGGCGGGCGGCGAGGCCCTGCACAAGCTGCGGCACCTGGCTGGCGCGGACGGCCATGCGCTCGTCAGCCACGGAGCCGATGAGCGTGAACGTCGGCTCGACGGCATACACCCGGCTCATGCGGCCGGTGTCGTCCGCCTGCTTGCGCGTCTGCGCCCAGTCGCGGGCATGACGCACGGCGGCGGGGTGCGTCGAGAGCGGGTCGGCGTCGAACGTGGCAATGACGCGGGCGCGGTCGAAGTGGTAGATCGGCCGAACGCTACGCCTGAACGCCCATCGCGCCCCGGCCAGTTCGTTGTCGCGGTTGACCGGCTCCCATTCGTACCAGCTCGCCTGCGGGAACTGCTGCGTGAACCGCTGCCGCATCGCGTTGACGCTCGGGCTGTCGCTGGGCTCGGCGAGCACGGCAACGCGCTGCGACGCCTGGCCGCCGCGCTGGCCGAAGTGTTCGCGGGCGAACGCTTCAAACGCTTCCCATGAGCTGGCGACGCGTTCGCGCGGCTGTCCCTCGGCCTGTCGCCAGCCGTGGTAGACCTGGCGCGAGCGGTCGGGGTCGTACATGTTGAGGATGGACGCCTGCGTCCACGTGTCGGTCGAGCCGAGCGAGTAGGGGTGTTCGGGGTTGCCTTCGATCTTGATCGGCCGACCGTCGAACGCTTCGATCAGCAGGCCGGTGGCGATGCCGCCGCGCATGATCTGGCTGGCGTAATGGGAGGTCGTGCCGGGCACGCTGCCCTCGGGGCGGTTGGCATAGGGCGCGAGCTTCTCCTCCGGCCAGCGTCGGCAGCCGGTGAGCGTCAGCCCGGCGAGCGACATCGACGCCGCCATGACCTGTATGAAGCGTCGACGCGAGAGCTTGAGCGCCTCGGGATCGACGGGTTCGCCGGCCTTGGCCATCCACTCGCGGAACTGCGGCGTGTCCGCATATTCCTCGAGGCTGCGCCAATAGTCCCGGCCCTGAATGTTCGGTGTTAGCGATGACACGTAGAGCAGCTCACCATATACATTTGATCGTGGATGTCGTATTCCTGTTTCACGGCTTCGCCGATCACCAGTTGCGCATCCGATCGACTTATCTCGTCCACACGCTCACGCTGTTCAGGCGTCAGCCCCGACTCGTACTCGTCCAGATTCGCCAGCAGATGCTCCCGCGGGTCCCACGCCAGGTTCGTCACTTCTTCGACCGGCCGCAGGCGCTTCTCCGGGGCGCGGTGGCATTCCAGGCACCAGGACATGCTCATCGACTCGGCGCGGTAGACCACGTCCATCGTGTCCACCCGGCCGTGGCATTCGACGCAGGAGACGCCGCGGTTGACGTGGGCGGAGTGATCGAAGTAAACGTAATCGGGCATGGTGTGGACCATCGTCCACTCGATGGGCTGGCCCGTTTCGTGGCTTTCGTGCACCGGCTGGAGGCTGGCGCTCTGTTTCTTGATGCCCGCCGCTTCGTCGCCCGGGGCGTGGCAGTTGATGCACGTCTGCGTCGGCGGGATGGCGGCGAAGTCGGTTTCCTCCACCGTCGTGTGGCAGTAGCGGCAGTCCATGCCCAGTTCGCCGGCGTGGATGGCGTGGCTGAACGGCACGGGCTGTTCCGGGGCGTAGCCCACCACCAGCGTGTCCGCCGAGAAGCCGAAGCCCACCAGCACGGGCAGGTACAGCCCGCCGCCGATGCCGCCCAGGACGATCACAGGCAACAGGTAGTTCACCCACCGTGGAAACACGAACCGGCTTGAAGCTGTCTTGTTCGGCATACGTCGGTACCGCTCGAAGCCGTGATTCTCAATCGAATCAACCAGGAAACAATCACACGCGCACACGCCGCATCGCACGGCCCCATCGCGACAAGAGGTAAAAGATAACGACCGATCGCACGGCTGACAAAGTGGCCGTTGTATTTGTGTAAAACGACGAACAAGTCACGTTTGCAAGACCTCGCCCGAGCCTCGGGCAACGCCTTGCCATCCCCCGCCCCCCGGCCCCCCCCGGCCCCGCCGGTTGCCCTGCCTGCTAGCGCGGCCGGCGGAAGACTTGCTCGTCATCCTCCGCGCCCACCCGCGCCACCATCGCCTGCCCGCTGGGCCAGAACGGCGTGAAGAGCATGAACGCCACCGCCGCCGGCAACAGCCCCGGCAGCAGCGAGCCGCTGAGCAGCACGCCCAGCAAGGCGATGATGCCCCCGATCTCCGGCGCCAGCCAGATCGTCAGCATCCCCTTCAGATAGCTGGCCGGATCGACCGGCCGGCCTTCGTAGTAGGACTTGAACAGGTGGTACCGCAGCAGGAACGCCGCCGGCGTCACGACCAGCAGCCAGATGCACGAGGCGATGAAAAAGACGTCGCCCAGCAGCCGGTGCTCGGCCGCGCCTTCCTCTCCGACCGCAAACACCAGCCACCACATGGCGATCACGAACAGCGCCGCCGGCGTCAGCAGAAACACCGTCCACCAGATCCACGCCAGCCGCAGTGCACGATCGACAGTCATGTCAATATCCCCTGACTCACGAAGTGCGAGACGCCTGGTCCAACACCCTTGTCAACTCGATTCTATCTCATGCGAATCCTAGCAACTCACCGTCGACCTTGCGCGCGGCATCGGCATGTCGCTGAACCATGCCGCAAACGCAACGGGGTTCCATAGCGAAGCTCGAAACTCCCCTCCCCCCGGGAGGGGCTGGGGAGGGTGCCTCCGGATGCCTTATGTCACCGGCGTGAGCGTGGCCTCAGGGCGACCGGTGATCCCCTCCCCCAACCTCTCCCAAAGGGAGGGGAGTTTGTCGATCACGAGATCGGGACGCCCCCCAAACTGGACGGCCGGCCGCATCTGGCCGATAACAGGGGTGGCCTACCTTCGACCAGGAGCTTCATGCATGCCTCGTAACATTCCCGTGGGCAACGGGCAGATGCTGGTGACCTTCGACCAGCACTACCGTGTGCGCGACCTCTACTTCCCGCACGTGGGCCAGGAAAACCACGCCGGCGGCTCGCCATGCCGCTTCGGCGTCTGGGCCGACCTGCCGCAGGTCCCCCACAACGAAAACGAACGCCGCAAGCGACGCCTCTACTGGTCCGACGAGGGCTGGGACATCGACCTCGGCTACAAGCCCGACACGCTCGCCACCGACGTCCGCATGCGCCACGAGCCGTTCCAACTCGAGCTGCGCTGCTCCGACGTCACCGACTTTCACCGCCCCGTGATGGTCCGCCGCATCGAAGTCGTCAACCTCACCGGCGAAGAGCGCGAAGTCCGCCTCTTCCACCAGCACGACTTCCAGATGTATGGCACGAAGATCGGCGACACCGCCTACTACGACCCCCAGCTCCGCTCCGTCATCCACTACCGCCAGCAACGCTACATCATGGCCTGCTTCTACCTCGACGGCGAGCAGCAGATCGACGAGTACGCCACCGGCGCCGCGGGCTTCGGCGGCGCGGAAGGCACCTACCGCGATGCGGAAGACGGCCACCTGGGCATGAACTCCATCGCCCAGGGCGCGGTCGACTCGACCATGATGGTCCGCGTCCAGCTTCCGCCCAACGGCATGCGCGTCGTCTACCTCGTGCTCGGCTGCGGCCACCGCTACGAAGACCTCGAAGACCTCCACCGCTTCCTCCATCGCGAAACGCCCCAGGGCGTCGTCGACCGTACCGTCAGCTACTGGCGACTCTGGATGGCCGCCACACGCACCGACCTCGACGATTACACCCAGCGCGGCCTGTCCAAGGAAGTCGTCGACCTGTTCAAGCGGTCGCTGCTGGTCGTCCGCACGCAGATCGACAACGGCGGTGCGATCATCGCCGCCAACGACTCGGACATCATGCAGTTCTCGCGCGACACCTATTCCTACCTCTGGCCGCGCGACGGCGCGTTCGTCGCCGACGCCATGGACGCCGCCGGCTTCCCCGACGTCAACCGCACGTTCCTCCAGCTTTGCGCCAAGATCCTCGACGACGAGGGCTACTTCCTGCACAAGTACAACCCCGACGGCTCGCTCGCCTCAAGCTGGCATCCGTGGGTCGCCAACGGCAAGCCGCAACTGCCGATCCAGGAAGACGAAACCGCGCTCGTACTCTGGGCCGCCTGGCGTCACTACGTGCGCTACCGCGACATCGAGTTCGTCCGCCCCTTGTGGATTCGCCTCATCCAGCCCGCCGCCGACTTCCTCGTCCGCTTCCGCGATCCGGCCACGCATCTGCCGCTGCCCAGCTACGACCTCTGGGAAGAGCGATGGGGCGTGCATGCGTTCACCGTGGCGACCGTCTACGCCGGGCTGAAGGCGGCGTGGCAGTTCGCCGTTTGCTTCGGCGACACGGTGCGCGCGTCGCGTTACGCCCGCGCGGCCGAGCAGGTGCGCGCCGCGTTCTGCAAGCACATGTGGTCGGACGAGCACGACCGCTTCCTTCGCCGCATCGTCCCGCTCGACCACGACCGCACCGCGGGCCTGATGGCCGACGTCATGGCCGGCCGCGACCCCACCGTCGAGCAGCTCGACCTCAGCGGGGAAACGAACGGCAACGGCCATCGCAACGGCAACGGCGACGACGTGACGGTGGCGTTTGAAATCGACGAGGTGCTCGACACCTCCATGTACGCCATCTTCGCCCATGGCCTGCTGCCGGTCGACGACGAACGCGTCGCCAAAACCATGGACGCCATCGAAAAACGCCTCTGGGTCAAGACCGACGTCGGCGGCATGGCCCGCTACGAAGACGACTACTACCACCAGGTCACCCGCGACACCGACAACGTGCCGGGCAACCCGTGGTTCATCTGCACGCTCTGGCTGGCGGAGTATTACATCGCCCGCGCCAAGACGGTGGAGGAGTTGGAGAAGGCCCGGCCGATCATGGACTGGGTCGCCGCCCGCGCGCTGCCTTCGGGCGTGCTGGCCGAGCAGGTGCATCCGACGACCAACGCGCCGCTGTCGGTTTCGCCGCTGACGTGGAGTCATGCGACGGTGGTGTCGGTGGTGATGCAATACCTCAGCAAGCTTGACGAGATGAGCGCGTGCACCGAGTGCGGCCAACCGCACCAGTCCCGCCTGCCCGACGCAAGGCTGCTGCGCCGCCAATCCATCGCCCGCCGCCCCGCCGTGCCCGCGGGGGAGGAGGAGTAGCAGGGCAGCGCTTGCCCTGCCCTGCATGACCGATCGCACGTCAGATCACTCTTCGCCACCGATGATGAAGGGCAGCAGCATGTCCAATATCCTGCAAAACCATTACGTCCTCGCCGTGCATAATATGCGCGACTCCGCCCGCTTCTACGTCGACATGCTGGGCTTCGAGGTCACCGCGGAACCGCCCGGCTGGATATTCGTCTCGAAAGACCACGTAACGATCATGCTTGGCGAGTGTCCTGACGACATGCATGCCAGCGAACTGGGCTGCCACAACTATTTCGCCTACTTATGCGTGGATGACGTGGACGCATGGCACAACCGTTTACAGAGCAGGGGAGTAGAGATGCTCTCCCCCGTCGCCGACAAACCGTGGGGCATGCGCGAGTTCGGCATCCGAACGCCCGACGGCCACCGCATCATGTTCGGCCAAAGGGGCGATGGCCCGCGTTGATTTCGCAGGGTTGAATTCCCCCTGCCCCATGCTGCGAAGGAAGCAAATCGTGATCCATTTCTCCAATCTCTGTCCCGACTTCAAACACAGATGGTTGAATCGATCATGGCTCGTGGTGATCAGCTTAGCTCTCCCCTGTCTGCTTGCCGGCTGCGCCAGCTTTGGAAAAAACTGTTCGGTGCCGGACAATCTGGCAGGCATCGTCTACGCGCCGGTGGAGCCGATGTACGCGATTGGTAACCCTAGCCGAATCTTTTACCTGCGACCAAGATCGCAGCTCCTCGATCGAGCCGTAGTGCAGTTTTACGAAGAGCGAGGAACGGACCAAAGAGGCCCCGATAAGATTCACGGTGTTCTAACTCCCGAAGATCGCCTGATAGTGACGCAGGTCTGCCGTGAGACCAATTCAGCTTATGACGGGTTGGTCGCGTACGGCGAGATCCTCAGCGGACCGCTTCGTGGCAAGCGAGTTCGCTTGTACGGCGTCGTCACCGTCGGCAACACCGGTGTCGAAGTCATGGATTTCAGCACCAGGATGCGAGAACTCCAGGAGCGCCGTGATGCGGGCGAGCCGTTGGATTTCAGCTACTACCAAGTAGATGACCGCTACCTTGTGCCGACGACGGATCACATCAATTAAAGATTTGTAGGCCGTCGGGCAGAGCTTGCCCTGCCCGACGCTTAATCTCTCATCCTGTCCGCTATACTGATATTCGTCATGGACACGTTTCACCGTTTGCCCATTCCGCATCAGCAACTGGCCGCGTTCGCCGAGCGGTGGCGGGTGCGGTCGTTGTCGTTGTTCGGGTCGGCGTTGCGGGGCGACTTTCGGCCGGATAGTGACGTCGACCTGCTTGTCGAGTTCCACGACGATGCGCGGCCGAGCCTGTTCGACCTGTTCCGCATGGAGGACGAACTGGCCGGAATGTTTGGCCGACGGGTCGACCTGACGACGCGGCAGAGCGTGCAGGAGAGTCCGAACTGGATTCGCCGACGCGAGACTCTCAACACGGCCCGGACCATCTACGATGCCGCTTGACCGCGACCCGGCAACCTTGCTCGACATGGCGACGGCGGCCCGCCGGGTGCTTGCGTTCACGGACGGGTATTCGGCACAGGCGTTTTTCGACGACGAAAAGACGCAGTCGGCGGTGCTGCATCAACTGTTGATCCTCGGCGAAGCGGCCAAGCGTCTGTCGCCGCAGATGCAAGGCAGGATCGACGGTGTGCCGTGGCGCGACATGGCCCGCATGCGCGACCGGCTGATCCACCATTACGAAACGGTCTAACTCAGCGCGGTGTGGGAGGTCGTGGAGCATCACGTGCCGCATCTGCTGGAAGCCATCGAACCACATCTGCCAGCGCCGTCGGATGGTGAATGAGTTAGTCGGCCATCGCGGTGCGCACGCCGATGGCAGGCGATGAGCGGAATTTGTGAGATTTTGTGAAAGCCGGTTACGGCCGGCGGGGGCGGGGGTTGCAGGCGAGGTGGGGGCGGGTGGCGCGGCGGTGGCGCGCACGGCGGCGACGTGGCGGGCATAGGTG
>JBBDPC010000015.1:0-33514 GCA_040876735.1 Phycisphaeraceae bacterium
TCGGCTTATAAAATCTTCCCGATCCCCGATCCCCGATCCCCGATCCCCGATCCCCAACCCCCGCGCTTTGCCCATCCCCCGGCCCAGCTTTATCATCTGACCGCGGGCCTTGCCCCGGCAGGACGCCATCGAACCGGCCCATGGAGAGCACGCTCATGCAATTGCCCGGCCAACGCTTCGCTTCCGCAACCCGCCTCGGCCTGGGCCTGGCGCTGCTGCTGCTGATCGCCCCGCCATGCAGGGCGGAGTTGGCGCAGGAGCATTACGAACTGGACGACGCGGGCTGGCGGCTGGAAGCCTCGCCCGATCCGGCGACGCCTGCGGGGCGGTTGCAGGCGGCGCGGCGGGCCCTGGCGGACGGCCAACCCGGCGAGGCCGAGCAACTGGCCAGCGACTGGCTGGACGCGCACCCGGATCACCCCCTCGTCCCCGAGGCCCGCATGGTGCGCGGCGACGCCCGCGTCGACCGCGGCCGACGCTACAAGGCCCTGTTCGACTACGAGTACATCATCCGCGTCTACCCCGAGTCGCCGCAGTTCCATCGCGCCCTCGAACGCGAGTATGCGATCGCCCGCCAGTTCACCGCCGGCGCCCGCCGACACCTCTGGGGCATGCGCATCCTGCCGGCCTACACCGAAGGCGAAGAGCTGCTGATCCGCATCCAGGAACGCGCCCCCGGCAGCGAACTGGGCGAGCAGGCGAGCCTGACGCTGGCGGAGTTCTACTACCGCCGGGGCCAGATGGCCGACGCCGCCGAGGCGTACGACCTGTTCCTGCTCAACTACCCGCAAAGCGCCCAGCGCGAGCGGGCGATGCAGCGGCTGATCCACGCCAACCTCGCCCGCGTGCAGGGACCGGCCTTCGACCCCACCGGCCTGATCGAGGCCGGCGAACGGCTGCGCCTCTACCAGGAAGCGTTCCCCCGCGGCGCCGAGCAGATGGGCGCTGAAGCGCTGGATGTCCGGCTGGAAACGTCCCTGGCCAACAAGGACCTGCGTTCGGCCCGATGGCACGAGCAGCGCGACGAGCACGTCAGCGCCGCCTACCTTTACCAGCGCCTGATCGCCGACTACCCCGACACCCGCGCCGCCGAGACCGCCCGCGACCGGCTGGAAGCAATGGACCTGCCGGTCAACCCCGGCCTGGCGGGCCAGGGTCGGCAGCAGGAGGAGCAGCGATGAGACAGCGCGTGGCATCGATGCTCATGGCGTGGGTGGTGACGGTCATGCTCGCCGGCTGCGGCTACTCGCCGCAGGCGCTGTACGACGACCGGTATGGCACGGTGGCCGTGCCGATCTTTGAGAACCGCACGTTCTGGGAGCGGGCGCAGTTCGACCTCACCGAGGCGGTGGTGAAGGAAATCGAACAGCGCACGCCTTACAAGGTCGTGCCCGCCGGCGTGGCCGACACGGTGTTGCAAGGCACGATCACCGACGTGCAGCAGCGGCAGATCGCCCGGCGTCGGCCCACCGGCGTGCCGGAGGAGATGGAGATCACCATGACCGTCGACTTCGAGTGGAACGACCTGCGCACGGGCGAAACGCTCCGGCGGCGGCGCGGCTTCGAGGTCGTCGGCCGCTACGTCCCCACCCGCCCGGTGGGCGAACGTTACGAAACCGCCCAGCACGCCGCCGTCGCACAACTGGCCAGCGACATCGTCTCCACCCTGCGGCAGGAGTGGTAGTTCCACCCCCCACGCCCCAACACCCCCACGCCCCTCACGCCGCCGGCGACGGCGCGGGCCGCACCACCGCCAGCGCCTTGCGCTGCACCTTGGTCAGGTCGATCGGCGGGCCCTTGGGTTCGCCTTCGTCGTTGAGCAGTTGCACGATCGGCCGGTCGATGCCCTTGGGGTCCGACGCGAGCACGCACGCCCGGTCGCCGTTGGACAGCCGGACGTACGACCCGACCGGAAACAATCCCGCCACCGCCAGCAGCGCCCGCACCGCCGGCGCCCAGAGGAACACCGCCGAGGCATTGCGCACCGTCTCCTCCATCACGGCGTACGGCAGCTTCTTCTCCCGGTAATGACGCGGCTCCGTGCCCGCCGCAAACGTATCCGCCACCGCCAGCACACGCGCGACGTCGCCGATCTGATCCTTCCGCCGGCCGCGCGGATAGCCCGACCCGTTCTCCCGCTCGTGATGCTGCACCGCCGCCAGCCGCACCGCCGGCGGCACGTTCTTCACCGCCTGAAGCATCGCCAGCGTGAACACGGGATGGCGCTGCACGCGCGAGCGGTCGATGTCCGTCAGTTGGCACGCTCCGGTGCGGATGCGCTCGGGCACGAGCAGCATGCCCAGGTCCGCCAGCAGCGCCGCCGCACCCACCAGCCGGGCGTCTTCACGCGACCAGCCGAGCTTCGCGGCGATCGCCAGCGCCAGCGTGCAGACGGTGTAAGCGTGATCGGGCAGGTAATCTTCCCGCCGGGGGCAGAGCAGGGCGAGCTGCGTGAACCGCGTCGGATGCCGGGCGAGATCGCTCAGCAGGTTGTCCACGAGGTCGAAGAAGCAGGACATCGGCACGCCCACGCCCGCCTCGATCCGCGCGAACAGGCCGCGCAGCTTCTCCACCGCCTTGTCCCGCCGCTCGCTCAGCGCATCGGGCGTCGGCCAGTCGTCGGCGTCGTCCGGGGCCAGCCACGGCTTGTCCGTCCGCTTGACGCGCAGCGGGATCTCGGCCATCTGCTGCTCAAGCTCCTCCAGCAGCGCGTCGGCCATGAGGATGCGCTCGCGACGGCCCTCGGCCGGGTCGCTGCTGCTTTCGTAGACGTCGCCGCCGGCTTCCAGCGCGTCGAGGTGATGCTGCTCCAGCCGTTCGCCAGGCTCGACGAGCACCTGCCCGGAGTTGGTCAGCAGGCTGGTGCGGGCGGTCTGGCCGACGCTCAGATGCGAGCGGTCGGCACGCTGGATCATGCCCGCCGCGACCAGCTCCTGCACCGCATCGGCCAGCAGCAGCTCGCGCGCGCCGCACTGCCGGATCGCCTTGACGTGGCGCTCCGTGACCGTGATGCCCGCCGTGAGCAGCTTCTGCCCCGAAGGCAGGAACAGGCTCTGCGAAAACACCTGGCCGGGCTGGATCTGCGTGACATTCAGTCGTTGCATCGGGCGGCCGATCAACTTACAACTCGGTGGCGCGGCGACGTCCACCGCGTGACATCCCGCTTGCCCACATGACGACAAACCAACGCACATGCCATCGGCCCGCCACGACCGCGACTTGAGCGGGAACCACAGAGGCACAGGGATCGGACAACGCCAAGCCGCCAAGGCAGGCCACGAAGGCACGAAGATAAACACGAAGAACAGGAAGAGAAGAAATGAGAGGAGAAGATGTGAGAGCGTCAGTCCAGTAGCCCCCACGCGGAAGCATGGGGTTGTCGGCGTCCGGTCACCTAGAACCCCACGCTGCCGCGTGGGGCTACTGGACTGACGTCCTCTTCTCTTTTAACCCTCTTTTTTCGTGTCTTCCTTCGTGCCTTCGTGGCCTGCCTTGTCTCTCTTGGCGCCTTGGCGACTTGGCGTTACCTCAGTCCACGCACACCCGTCGTTTCAACCTATGATCTCTGCCATGGTGGTATATCAAAGAACTTATCGGAGCCTGCACCCATGACCGCATCCACATCGCCCGCCGCCGCACCGCTCATGCTCAGCGTCAGCGGGGCGCGCGGCATCGTCGGCCAGTCGCTCACGCCGCCGATGATCGCCCGCTACGCCGCCGCCGTCGGCTCGTGGCTGCGCGAACAAAGTGACGCCGACCAGCCGACGCACGTCGTGCTCGGCCGGGACTCGCGCCCCTCCGGCCCACTGTGCGAATGCGCCGCCGTCGCCGGCCTGCTCAGCGTCGGCTGCCGCGTCACCTGCCTCGGCATCGCCAGCACGCCCGGCGTCGCCGTCATGGTCCGACACCTCCACGCCCAGGGCGGCATCGTCATCACCGCCAGCCACAACCCCATCATCTGGAACGGCGTCAAGGCCATCCGCGGCGACGGCGTCGCGCCCACCGCCGACCAGGCACGCCAGATCATCGACCGCTTCGAAAGCGACCGCCTCGACTATGTCGACGTGCACGGCCTGCAACCGGTCGCCTTCACCGACGCCGTCGTCGACGTCCACCGCGACGCGATCCTCCCCTACATCGACGTCGACGCCATCCGCCAGGCCGGCCTGCGCGTCGTCGTCGACAGCGTGCATGGCGCCGGCGGCCGGGAGACCGCCGCGCTGCTCGACGCGCTCGGCGTCGAGTGCATCCACTATTACGCCGAGCCCACCGGCCAGTTCCCCCACCCGCCCGAGCCGACCGCCGAGCATCTCACCGAACTCTGCCAGCAGGTGGCGCATCACGGCGCGGCGGCAGGCTTCGCGCAAGATCCCGACGCCGACCGTCTCGCCATCGTTGACGAAACCGGGCGGTACATCGGCGAAGAGTACACGCTCGCCATGTGTGCCCGGCATCTGCTCAAGCAAGGCGACGTGGCGGTGGCGAACCTCTCGACCAGTCGGATGATTGACGATGTCGCCGCGGCGGTGGGGGCCCGTGTGGAGCGTACGGCCGTGGGCGAGGCGAACGTGGCCGAGGGCATGCGCGAGCATGAGGCGGTCATCGGCGGCGAAGGCAACGGCGGCGTGATCCTGCCCGGCGTCTGCCACATCCGCGACAGCCTCGTCGGCATCGCCCTCGTGCTGGAGATGCTCGCCAAGCGCAAGCTGCCCCTGAGCAAGCTGGTCGCCGAGACGCCCGCCTACGCGATCCTCAAGGACAAGGTGCCCGTCGATGCGGACCTGGTAAAAAAGCTCGGCCCGACGCTGCGCGACGAATTCGCGGATGTGAAGGTCGATGAGCAGGACGGCGTCCGCCTCGACTGGCCCGACCGCTGGGTCCACGTCCGCGCGAGCAACACCGAGCCGATCCTCCGCCTCATCGCCGAGGCCCGCGACGCCGACACCGCCGCCGCCCTGCTCGCCGACGTCCGGCAGGCGCTGGGGTTGGGGTGATGGCGGTGCGATGTGTTCACACAAAAAAGAAGCCCACGGATTCAATCCGTGGGCTTCGAGCATTGCAATAATTGTGGAAGGTCCTCTTACAGACCGCTCACCACCACGGCCACGCGCCGGCGAACTTCTGAAAAGTGTCGCCAAGGCCGCGAACGAAGCCGTCGCCCCAGATGACCCCCACGCCGCCGCACGTCGCGGGGATCACGATCCACAACGTGCCGATGGTCGGGTTCAGGGGGTAGCCCGCCAGGGCCCACACCAGCGCGAAGAGCAGGGCGGCGAGTACGGCACACAAAAGGAACCGGGCCACGGCGATCGCCGCACGCTCCGACGCAGAAAACATCTCCCGGCGAGGTCGTCTTGCCATGGTTCCCCGTCACCTGTCTTACGGCCCGATGACCAGCATGTCGCTGAACTGCTTCAGTCGGTCGTCGATCGCCTGGCGGTCGATCCGCTTCATGCGGTCGAGGCTGAACGATTCGATGTTGTAGCTGGCGACCACCGTGCCGTAGGCGATGGCCTTGCGAAGGGCGTCGAGCGAGTGGTCGCCGGCGGCGGCGAGGTAGCCCATCATGCCGCCGGCGAAGCTGTCGCCGGCTCCGGTGGGGTCGACCACGTCGCGGGCCGCGAAGGCGGGCAGGGCGCCGATGCCTTCCTTGTGCATGAGAAACGCGCCGTGCTCACCCTTTTTGATGACCACGAACGTCGGCCCGTGGGCGAGGATCGACTCGGCGGCCTGGACGAGGTTGGTCTTGCCGGTGAATTGGAACGCTTCGGAGTCGTTGAGGACCAGGCCGTCAATCTTCTCCAGCAGCTTCACCAGGGCGGGGCGCTCGTTTTCGATCCAGAGGTCCATCGTGTCCGCCACGACCAGTTCGTGCTCGGGGAACTGCTCGAGCAGCGCCATCTGCGCGTCCGGGTGCGTGTTGGCCAGGAAGATGTACTTGCTGTCGCGGTAGCTGTCGGGCACGGGCGGCAGGTCTTCCGCCAGCACGTTCAGCTCGACGCTGATCGTGTCGCGGTCGTTCATGTTCTCGTGGTACCGGCCGCGCCAGCGGAACGTCTGGCTGCCCGCCCGCGTCTCTAGGCCCGCCAGGTCGATGTCGAAGTGCCTGAACGTCTCGAGGAAGTTGGGCGGAAAGTCTTCGCCCACCGCGCCGACGAGGCGGACGGGGCCGAAGAAGCTCGCCGCCGCGGCGAAGTAGATGCTCGATCCGCCCAGCACGTCGTCGACGTTGCCGGTGGGGGCCTCAATGGAGTCAATGCCGATGCTGCCGGTGACAATTAAGCTCATGGGGAAATCTGTAATCTTTAAGGGATGATCTCTGATGTCCAAACGATCGGTGACGCCCGCCAGCTTCCACTGAGCCGGCCTCATCGACCACCGACCAGCCATTATACATCAAATTCATCCGCTCATCCGGATAATGTGCTTGAATGCTTTGGCATCCACCGGCATCACCGATAATCGCGGCTGACGGACCAGGGCGAGGTGTTCCAGGGCCGGCTCGGCCTTGACCTGCTTCAGCGTCACCGGCTCGGCCAGCGGCTCGACCGCCTTCACGTCCACCATCCCGAACCGCCCCGTCTTGTCCCCGGGGTCGGGGTAGAACTCGCGGACGACCTCCACGATGCCCACCACCGCCCGCTGCTTGTTCGAGTGGTAGAAGAGGCAACGGTCGCCCACCTTCATCGCCTTGAGGTTGTTTGAGGCCTGGGCGTTGCGGACGCCGTCCCAGTGCGTGGTCTGATTTTTCGCGTTGACCTGGTCGTCCCAGGACCAGACGTCGGGTTCGGACTTGACGAGCCAGTACTTCATGCGGGTTCCCCTCTGCTTCAAGTTTCAGATCTACCCGCCCACGCCCGCCTCTGAGCGCAGCGAAGAGCGGGATCATGCCACGAATGGCGCCCCGGCGTGGGCGCCAGGGCTAAACGCGTTTATGTCGTCATCACACATTCATGCAGGCAGCGCTCGATCCGCCGCACCACCGCATCCCGCCCCAGAATCACCAGCGTCTGGTCGATCGGCGGGCTCACCGTGTTCCCGCTTACCGCCACGCGGATCGGCTGCGCCACCTTCCCCATCCCGCGCCCCGTTTCCTCCGCATGCTGCTTGACCAGTTCGTGCAACGGCTCGGCGGACCAGTCGTCCGGGGGCACCTGCTCGAACTTCGCCTTCAATTCTTCGAGCACCTTCAGCCCGTCCCCCTCGTTTTTGTGCAGCACCTTCTGCACCGCCTTCTCGTCATAGGCAATCGCATCGTCTGCCACGAAAAAGAACTGGCCGTTCTCGATCGGCTCGACCAGCGTGCGCGACCGCTCCTGGTACGCATCGCAGAACATGGCGAACTTCGGATCGTCCGGCCCCTCAAAGTGCTCGGCCAGCATCCCCGCGTTCAACGCATACACCTGCTGCCGAAACGCGGCCGGGTCCATCGCCACAATCGCCTCGGCATTGAAGCGGAACAGCTTTTCACGGTCGAACCGGGCGTTGGACTTGCCCACCCGGTCGAGGCTGAACTTCTCGCGGATGAAGGTCAACGGATCATCGCCGAACCGCTCGACGTTTTCGCCAGGCGACCAGCCGAGCAGGGCGAGGTAGTTGCACAGCACCTGCGGCAGGTAGCCGCTGCGGCGGAAGTCGTCGACGTCGATCTCCGGCAGCGTCAGGCCGAGCTTCTCGGCGATGGCGGCGGCGATGTCCATATCGTCGTTCTTCTTGTTGAGGAACGCCTGGTAACGCTCGTCGTCGAAGCCCACGCTCTGGAGGCCTTGGGCTTTCGCTTCGGCGCGGGCCACCTTCGCCTTGTCGCGCTTGGACATCTTCGAGCCGTCGGCGTTGAAGATCAGCGGGATGTGGGCGTAGTGCGGGCGGTCGAAGCCCAGGGCGTCCTGCAAGGCGACATGCTTGGCGGTGTTGTTCAAATGTTCCTGGCCGCGGATGACGTGGGTGACGCCCATCGCCGCGTCGTCGACCACCACGGCCAGGTGAAACGTCGGGAAGCCCGGCACGTCGGCGGTGCTGGCTTTCTGGATGACGAAGTCGTCCTGCTGGTCGATCGGGAAGCGGACTTCGCCGAGGACTTCATCGTGCACCACCAGGTCTTCCGTGGGCATGCGGAAGCGGATGACGTAGGGCATCCCCTTCGCCTCGTATGCTTTGCATTGCGCTTCGGTCAGCGCCAGCGACTCGGTGGGGTCATACTTGTAGGCCCGTTTTTCCTGGCGGGCCTGCTGTCGTTCGGCATCGAGTTGCTCGGCGGTCTTGAAGCACTTGTACGCTCGGCCGGCGTCGAGCAACCGCTGAATCTGCTCGGCATAGCGGTCGAGGCGCTGGCTTTGGAAGTAGGGGCCGCGATCGCCTTTTTCGACGACGTGGTCGCCTTGCAGTTGCGGGCCCTGGTCCCACTCCAGCCCCAGCCAGTGCAGGTCGCGGAGGATGCCGGCCGTGGAGGCTTCGGTGGAGCGGGCCTGGTCGGTGTCTTCGATGCGGAGAATGAACTGCGCGCCCTCGGCCGCGTGATGGCGGGCATAGGCCCAACTGAACAAGGCGGTGCGAGCGCCGCCGACGTGCAGCGAGCCGGTGGGGCTGGGGGCGAAGCGGGTGGTGATCGGGGGGTTGCTCATGGGAGGGATTGTATGAGTTTCGAGTATCGCGTTCCGAGTTTCGAGTTCTCCATGTGGCACCAGTCTCGAAAACTCGAAACCCGAAACTCGAAACGCGAAACTGACTTGATCCGTCAGCGGATCAAGTCCAGCCACGCTTCGGGGAGGACTTCGAGCCAGTAGCGGCCGTGGTTGCGGCGGACGTAGACCTTGCAGCCGAAGGTTTCGCTGAGCGATTCGGGGGTGATGATGGTTTCCGGCGGGCCGGCGGCGATGAACCTGCCATGGCGCATGAGCAGGACCTGGTCGGTGCGGGGGGAGAGCTCTTCGACGTGGTGGGTGATCATCAGCACGGCCGGGGCGCCGGGGGACGCAAGCAGTTGCTCGATGGTGGCCAGGACGCGTTCGCGGCCCGGCACGTCGAGGCCGGCGGTGGGCTCGTCGAGGATGAGCAGTTCGGGGCGGTGCACGAGGGCGCGGGCGATGAGTGTGCGACGTTGTTCGCCGGTGGAGAGCGTGGCGAAGCGGTGGTCGAGGCGGTGGGCGAGGCCGACCTGTTCGAGCAGGTGGCGGGCGTGGTCACGCTGGTCGGCGGTGGGGCGGTCGTAGAGGCCGACGGTGGCGAAGTAGCCGGTGAGCACGGCCTCGGTGGCGGTGAGGTCGGCGTCGACCACGGCGCCGGGGGTGTGTTCGCTGGCGGTGGCGGCGGTGGGGTTGACGATGCCGATGCGCTGGCGGAGGGCGCGGACGTCGGTCTGGCCGAGGCGTTGGCCGAGCACGGTGAGCTGGCCGGCGGTGAGGAAGGCCTGGCCGAGGAGGGTGCGGGCGAAGGTGGTCTTGCCGCAGCCGTTGGGGCCGAGGATGGCGGTGCAGGTGGCGCGGGGGATTTGGGCGGAGAGGTCTTCGAGGATGACGGTATCACGGCGGACGACGCGGAGGCGGCGGGCGTCGACGGCGAGGTTGTTTGTCGTGGTGGGCATGGTGTGGGGCATGGTAAACGATCGGACATCAGACGCCCACGGATTCAATCCGTGGGCTTCGGTGACGCGGTAAGCTAAGGGCATGAAACAGACGCACGAAAAGTATCTGCGGGAACTGACCAGCCTGCCCACGGCGGCGGGGCGCGAGGGGCGGGTGATCGCATGGGTGGAGGCGTGGGCACAGCGGCATGCGGCGCCGGTGCGGCTGCGGCGGGACCGGTATGGCAACCTGATGCTGACGCGCAAGGGCGGGCCGCGCAGTGATCGGCCGGTGGTGTTTGCAGCGCACCTGGACCACCCGGCCTTCGTGGTGAGCAAGGCAAGCGACGGCCGGGAGGTGCAGGCGACCTTCCGCGGCGGCGTGGCGTCGAGCTACTTCAAAGGCACGTCCGTACGGCTGCATCGCGCGGCGGGCGGCGCGGTAGCCGGCCGGGTGACGGCGTTGCACGAAGAAGAAGCGGGGCGGGACAAGCGGGTGACCGTGCGGTTGGACGAGGCCACGGCCGTGGAGCCGGGCGATGTGATCACGTGGGCCATCCCCCCCGCCAAGGTGCAGGGCGACCGACTGCACGCCCCGGCCTGCGACGATCTGGCAGGCGTGGCGGCGGCGATCGCGGCGTTTGAGCAACTGCTGCGGGAGAAGGCCGCCGGCGACGTGCGCGTGCTGTTGACACGGGCGGAGGAGATCGGCTTCATCGGCGCGATGGCGGCCTGTCGCAGCCGCATCATGCCCAAGGGATCGCGCATCGTGGCACTGGAAAACTCCAGGAGTTTTGAGGATTCGCCCATCGCCGGCGGCCCGATCGTCCGCGTGGGCGACCGCACGAGCACGTTCGACCCCGATCTGACTTACCGCGTGGGCAAGCTGGCCGAGCGACTCGCGGCCGACGACGTACAGTTCAAGTGGCAGCGCAAGCTCATGCCCGGCGGCACGTGCGAAGCCTCCGCCTACCAGGCCCTCGGCTACACCGCCACCTGCATCTGCCTCCCGCTGGGCAACTACCACAACATGAACGAGCGGACGGGCCGGATCGACGCGGAGGTGATCAGTCTCGCCGACTACCACGCGCTGGTGCGGCTGCTCGTGGCGGCGGGCACCTCGCTGGACGATCCCGGCCGATCACCGGGCCTGAAGCAACGGCTGGATGAGCTGTTCGCGCAGCGCCAGGCGGTGCTGGGCGAGGCGGTGTGAGCCGCGCAGTTCCTGCGCCGCGGCGGCAAGGGTTGCGCCGCCTGCGGTGAGTTGCCCGGTCGGTTGTTGCGCCCGGCGTCGCGAAGCCTTGCGGCGCGTCATCTGTAAGCCATGTCATTTACTGTCTTTGCGGGCGTGTCTGCTCGCGGTCCATGCTCTCGTTCGGCGTTGGCACCGTCGTTGCGTCTCTTTTGGCGTGGCGATGGAGCGCCGCGGAAAGGGATGGACCATGGATGGACCGACGCAAAAGCCGAAGGCGAACTGGCTCGCGCTGCTGCGCAACAGCGGCGAGGCGGACCTGGGCGCGGCGATGATCCGGCTGGCGAAGCTCGCCGCCGCGACGCACCAGGTCGAAGCCGACCTCGAAGCCAGCGACGCCGAGGCAATGACGCGACTCAACGATGTGCGTGAGCTTCAGGGACGAAGCTCGGGGCTCGTAGCTCGCACCGGCGCTTGCGATCACGCCGGGCCGTTCCGCAAGGAGGTGGAGCGGTGAACTACGGACTCTATCTTTCCGCATCGGGCGTCCTGACCAATATGTACCGGCAGGACGTCTTTGCCAACAACCTGGCGAACGCGCAGACCGCGGCCTTCAAGCCCGACATCCCTGCCATCCGCCAGCGCCACCCGGAGGCCGTGGAAGACCGCTTCGGCGGCGACGTGTCGCACCGCCTGCTTGAAAAGCTCGGCGGCGGCGTGCTCGCCGGGCCGCAACGCATCAACTTCGCCTCCGCCCGCCTGGAAAAGACCGGCAACCCGCTCGACGTCGCTCTCACCGAGGAGCACCAGTTCTTCGCCGTGCAGGTGCAGAACCCGCGCAACGGGGCGATGGAAACCCAGCTCACCCGCGACGGCCGGTTCACCCGCAACAGCCAGGGCGAACTCGTCACCGCCGCCGGCCACCGCGTGCTCGATGCCAACGACCAGCCCATCGTCGTGCCCGGCGAAGCTGCCGTCCAGATCGACCCCGCCGGCCGTGTGCTCCAGTACGGCGGCGAGGTCGCCCAGCTTCAGGTCGCCCACGTCGGCGACACCGACCAACTGCTCAAGCGCGGCGGCAACCGCTTCGCCTTCAACAACGGCGACACCCGCCAGCTTGTCGCCAACCCCAGCGTGCAGGCCGGCTTCATCGAAGCCTCCGGCGTCGACCCGATCCAGGGCCTCATGCAGATGATCGCCGCCACCAAGGCCGTCTCCGGCAACGGCGAAATGATCCGCTACCACGACCGACTCATGGACCAGGCCGTCAACACCCTCGGCCGCGTGGCGTAAACGCGGGGTGCAGGGTTCGGGGATCAGGGATCAGGGATCAGGATTCCGATGCCCGAACACTGACCTCTGAGACCGAACCCTGAATCCCGATCCCCAATCCCCGATCCCTGAACCCCGTACCCCGAACCACCCATGGCCATCACCGCCCTCCACTCCGCGTCCACCGGCCTCTCCGCCCTCTCCACCGGGCTGGACGTGATCTCCAACAACCTCGCCAACATCAACACCAAGGGCTTCAAAGGCTCACGCGTCAACTTCGAAGACCTCATCTACCAGGAAAAAGCACAGCCCGGCGTCGAAAACGCCAACGGCGACGAACGCCCCACCGGCATCTACGTCGGACTCGGCACACGCGTCTCCGGCACGCAGATCGACTTCGAGCAAGGCGACTTCGTCGAGACCGGCCGACCCCTCGACCTCGCCGTCGAAGGCAACGGCTTCTTCCAGGTCAACATCCTCGAAGAGCAGGGCACCGGCATCGGCTACACCCGGGCGGGCAACTTCTTCGTCAATCCCGACGGCGACGTCGTCCTCGGCAATGCCGACGGCCCGCGCCTCGAACCGCCCATCAACGTCCCCGCCGAAACCCTCAAAGTTCAGATCACCAACGACGGCACCGTCTTCGCCCAGGTGCCCGGCCAGGTCGACCCCGTCGAGGTCGGACAGGTCGAACTCGCCGGCTTCGTCAACCCCGCCGGCCTCAAGGCCATCGGCGGCAACCTCTACACCGAAACCGCCGCCTCCGGCCCCGCCATCGTCGGCGCGCCGGGCGAGGGCCAGTTCGGCACCATCATCCAGGGCTTCCTCGAAGGTTCCAACGTCAACCCCGTCACCGAACTCGTCGAGCTGATCAAGACCCAACGCGCCTTCGAACTCAACAGCCAGTCGATCCAGGCCGCCGACGAGGCCCTCCAGGTCGTGAGCAACCTTCGCCGGTAACCGAACCGCTGACCACTGAGTAAACGCCATGCGTGACACGCAACACAACACGTTTTCCAAAAGCCCCCGCCGAAAGGCCGGGGTTGCCGCCGGCGACGTGGTGCGCCCGAACCCCGGCCTTCCGGCGGGGACGATCAGACCTGTTGTCATTCTGATTCTCTTACTGTTCACCGCCGCCCCCGCCCTCGCCGGCTCGATCCGTCTGCACAACGTCGCCAGCGTGCAAGGCCGGGACGTTCGCCTCGCCGACATCGCCGAGTTGACCGGCGAACGCGCCGAAATCCTGGCCGACACCGTCATCGCCCGTTTCAATGAAGGCCGCTCCGAGCTGACCCTCCGCCACGCCCAGGTCCGCAAAGCGCTGGATGTCCATGACGTGCATTGGGGCCTCGTCTCCTTGCGCGGCCACTCAAGCTGCACGGTTCGGCAGCGTCCCGACGAGCCTGCGGCCGACGACCGCGAGCCGCGCGACGAGCCGGCGGTGGCGTCCAACGTCGAAAGCGAGATCGACCTCAACACGGCCATGACCCTGCGGGCCCGCATCGTCGAGATGATCGAGCAGCTCAGCGGCGCGGCCCGCGAAGACCTGCGCATCCATTTCAATGATCGCGACGCCGACCGCCTCGACCTCAGTGTCGTGACGCACCGCTTCGAGCTTGAGCCGGGCTCGACCGCCGGCGTTGGCCGGGTGCCCGTGACCGTGCGGCAGTATCGCCATGGCGCGGTGGTGGAGGAGTTCAGCATCACCGTGGATGTCGAGCGCCGTGTGTTGGCGCTGGTCGCCCGTCGCACCATCGGCCGGGGCGATGCGTTTACCAAGGATGCAGTCCGCGTGCGCGAGGTCTACCTCGGCAGCGACCGCGGCCAGCCGTTGGACGATCCCGACCTGGTGGCCGGCCAGCACGCCGCCGCCGTGTTGCGCGAAGGGGCCGTGGTCTATCCCGAGCACGTGCGTTCGCCCGTGCTGGTCCGCCGGGGTGAGTTGGTGACCGTGCGGGCGCTGGTGGGCGATCTCGTCGTCCGCACCGTCGGCCGGGCGTCGGAGGAAGGCGCCCGCGACGAAGTGATCCAGGTCCGCAACGAAGGCTCACGCGACACCTTCTACGCCACCGTCACCGGCCGCCGCGAAGTCGTCGTGCAAAACAACACGGACGCCTCAAACCAGTAACCCGTCTCCGCTCCCCCGGAACCCCGACATGCGACTGACCGCCCTCACCAGCTCAACCTTCCTCGCCCTCGCCCTCGCCGGCGGAGGGCATGCATGCTTCGCGCAAAGCTCCTCGCTTTACGTCCAGCAGCCCGACCGTCAGCGCGACCACGCCCCGCAGGCCGATGACGAAGCATACATCGTCTCCGATGGCACGCTTCGCGAACGGCGTCAGCCCAGCCGGCTCTCGCCCGCCATCGCCCAGTCCAGCTTCTCGGCCGTCCGCATCCCCGAGCCGCGCACCTTCGCCGTGCACGACCTGCTCACCATCGTCATCCGTGAATCGACCGACACCAGCTTCCGCTCGTCGCTGGAAACCGAAAAAAGCGTCGACTACGACGGCGAAATCTCCGACTTCCCCCGCCTCAGCCCCCGCGATCTGCTCAACTTCACGCTCGGACCCTCCAGCATGGACCAGGGCGTCCCCCGTCTCGGCGTCCGCTATGGCAGCGAGTTTGAAGGCGAAGGCGACTACCGACGCAGCGAGTCCATCACCGGCCGCATCACCGCCCGCGTCATCGACGTCAAGCCCAACGGCACGCTCGTGCTCGAAGCTCGCAAGTTCATCGAGTCCGACGACGAAACCCTCGACATGGTCCTCACCGGCACCGCTCGCGTCGAAGACGTCGCCGTCGACAACACCGTCCTCTCCAGCCAGCTCTACGACCTCAGCCTCACCAAGCACCACGAAGGCGAACTGCGCCGCTCTTCACGCAAGGGCATCTTCACCCGCATTCTCGACACGATCTTCAACTTCTAACCACCGCCCGCTCGCGACCAAAGGACCGAACAGGATGTTCGACAACCGCCACATCACCCGACTCCGCCCGCGATGGATCGCCGGCCTGATCGCACTGCTCGCCTTCGCGCTCGCCGCCCCCGCACACGCCGTGCAGGTCCAGGACATCGTCCGCCTCAAGGGCGCGGAGCAGAACACCCTCGTCGGCATGGGCCTCGTCGTCGGCCTCAACGGCACGGGCGACGGCGGCAAGTTCCTCCCCGCCATGCGCCCGCTCGCCGAGGTCATCGGCCAGCTCATCGACCCCAATGTCGTCGCCGACGAATTGCAGGACGCCAACAACGTCGCACTTGTCGCACTCTCGGCCGACCTCTCCGCCGCCGGCGTCCGCCAAGGCGATCACGTCGACGTCCACCTCGCCTCCGTCGGCCCGGCCGAAAGCCTCCGCGGCGGCCGATTGTTCCTCATTCCCATGACCGGCCCGACGCCCGGCTCGCCCGTGTTCGCCTTCGCCCAAGGCGCCGTCACCATCGAAGACGAAGACACGCCCACCGTCGGCGTCGTGAAAGGCGGAGCGCAGCTCACTCGCGACATCTTCTCCCGCTACTTCGACGAACGCGGCCGCATCACCCTCGTCCTTAACGACGCCAACGCCTCCTGGCCCGTCGCCAACAACCTCGCCGGCCTCATCAACGGCCTGATCTCGCCCGACGGCCCCGACGTCGCCCGCGCGATCGACCAGCGCAACGTCGCCATCCAGGTCCCGCCCTACGAACGCGACGACCCCGCCGCCTTCATCAGCCAGATCCTTACCACCTACATCGACCCCACCCAGGTCTCCACCGGCGCCCGCGTCGTCATCAACGAACGCACCGGCACCATCGTCATCTCCGGCGACGTCCAGATCTCGCCCGTCATCATCTCCCACAAAGGCCTGACCATCACCACCGTCACGCCCCCGCCCGGCCAGCCGCAACTCGAGCCGGAAGTCGAAGAGGAAAGCTTCCTCGCCTTCGACCCCGAAGGCCGCGCCGGCGGCAAGCTCGCCGACCTGCTCGACGCCTTCAACCAACTGAAAGTTCCCGCCCAGGATCGCATCGCCATCCTCCGCCTCATGCACGAGTCCGGCAAACTCCACGCCCAACTCATCATGGAGTGACCCTCATGACCTTCACCTCCCTCAACAACATCCACTCCCCCCACGAGGCCGGGCGGCTTCAGCCGCACGGTCCCCAGTCCCCCAACGACTCCTCCAATGAGCGCGCCGCCGCCTCGTTCGCCGCCGCCCTCACCACCAAACTCGGTGAAAACCTCAACGACACTGCCAGCGAACTCGACGCCGCCGCCGTCCGCGAGCAGCAGCAAAGCGAGCAGGTCCGCGAAGCCGCCGAGCAGCTCGTCGCCTCCGCTTTCATCCTCCCGTTCCTTCAGCAGGTGCGCAACGAAAGCCTCGGCTCCGACCTCTTCCACGGCGGCTATGCCGAAGACGCCTTCGGCCAGCAGCTCGATACGCACCTCGCCGACGACTTCGTCCACTCCGGCAACTTCCCGCTCGTCGACGCTGTCGAGCAGTACATGACCAAGCGCGGCGTGCCCGCCGCCGAAGCCCTCGGCCGACAGGTGAACCTCCATGGCTGACCACACCGACAAAACCCTGCAACACCTGCCCGCCCTCGAGGCGACGCTTCAGCAGATGGTCGAAGCGCACGAAACGCTGCTCACCCTGCTCCATCGCAAGCGCGACGCCCTTCGTCGCAACGATGTCGACGCACTCAGCCAGGTCGGCGCCTTGGAGAAGGAAAAGATCGCCCGCATCGCCGACCTTGAAAAGCACCGCCTTGAACTGGCCGCGCACCTGACGCTGCAGATCGACCCGCAGGCGAAGCAGCCGATGCGCCTCGGCGAACTGGCCGAGCGGTTGCCCGAACCGGCGCGCGGCCGGCTGCTCGTGCTCCGCTGCCAGTTGCGCGACCGCATGCAGCACGTGCGCGACGCCGCCTCCGTCGTCCGCCGCGCCAGCGAAACCCTGCTCACCCACGTGCAGGGCCTCGTCCAGTCCGTCGTGATGATGGCCAACGGCACCACCACCTACAGCCGCACCGCCACGCCGCCCCAACACCAGACCGCCGTCCGAACCATCAACCTCACCGCGTGAGCCAGAGGTCAGAGGTCAGAAGTCAGATGTCAGACTTCGACCCGCGACCTCCACAAGAACTGACCTCCGACCTCTGACCTCCGACCTCTGACCTCTGACTTCTGAGCCCCCCCATGAGCCTCGGCAACGCCCTGCAAATCGGCCGCTCGGGTCTGTTGACCTCGCAGACGGCACTGGAAACGGTGGGTCATAACCTCACCAACGCCACGACGCCCGGCTACCGCCGGCAGGCCGTCGCGCTCCAGTCCGCCGGTTCGCAGCGCATCGACCAGGACAACTTCGTCGGCCGCGGCGTCCAGCTCGAGGCCATCACCCGCCAGATCGACGAGGCCCTGGAAAGCCGGCTCCGCGGCGCGATCGCCGACGAGTCCCGCTCCAACGCGCAGGTGGAACTGTTCGGCCAGCTCGAAGCGATCCAGAACGAATACTCCGACACCGACCTCTCCACCCGCATCGGCGCGTTCTTCAATGCCTGGAGCAACCTCGCCAACAACCCACAAGACACCGGCCTGCGGTCGCTGGTGATTCAGGAAGCCGACTCGCTTGCCCGCTTCGTCCAGGGCCAGCGCGAAGAACTCGTCCGCGTCCGCAACCAGATCGACCGCACCGCCGACGCCAACGCCGGCTCGATCAACGGCCTGCTGGACGATATCGAAAGCCTCAACACCCGCATCGCCCAGGCCGAGGGCGGTGCAGGCCGCGGCGCCAACGACCTGCGCGACAAACGTGACACCGCTCTGGCCGAACTGGCCAAGCACCTGGACATCTCCACCGTCGAGGCGGCCAACGGCAAGGTCGACGTCTTCGTCGGCTCGCTGCCGATCATCAGCGACGGCAAGAGCCGCGGCGTCGAGCTGCACGAGCGCACCGTCGACGGCGAGCCGGTCACGCAACTGCGCGTCAAGGCCGACGGCAGCGCGCTTGACCTTAGCAGCGGCGAACTCGGCGGCATGCTCGCCTTCCGCAACGACGAACTGGCCGAGGGCATCGACACCCTCGACACCTTCGCCCACCAGCTCGCCTGGGAAGTCAACCGCATCCACAGCCAGGGCCAGGGTAAAACGCTGCTGGACAGCGCCACCGGCACGGCCATCGCCGAGGACGCCGCCGCCGTGCTCAACACCGAAGCCGCCGGCCTCGACTTCCAGCCCGGGCACGGCTCGTTCCAGTTGCACGTCACCCAGGCCTCCACCGGCGAGCGCAAGTCGCACACCATCAACGTCGACCTCGACGGCATCGGCGGTAACGACACGACGCTCAACGACCTCGTCGCCGACCTCGACGCCGTCGCCAACGTCAACGCCTCGCTCACCGCCGACGGCCGACTGCACATCGCCTCTGACTCCGGCGACTTCCAGATCAGCTTCAGCGACGACAGCTCCGGCGCGCTGGCCGCGCTGGGCGTCAACACTTTCTTCAGCGGCACCGACGCCCGCGACCTCGCCGTCAACGCCGCCATTCGCCAGTCGCCCAACCACCTCGCCGCCGGTCAAGGCCATGAACCGGGCGATAACAGCAACGCGCTGGCCATCGCCGCCCTGCGCGAGAAAAACATCGACGCCCTCAACGGCAACTCCATCACCGACTACTGGAACCGCCACGTCGAACAGCTCGCCACCCGCACGGCCGGCGCCCGCCAGCAACTGGAGTCCGACGCGGTGGTCCATGAAAACCTCAAGGCCCGCCAGCAGTCGGTCTCCGGCGTGAACATCGACGAGGAAGCCATCGACCTGATGCGCTACCAGCGCAGCTACCAGGCCAGCGCCCGCTTCCTCACCGTCGTCGACGAAATGATGCAAACCCTCTTAGGCATGATCTAACTCTCAACTCGAACCCCGAACCCCGAAACCCGAACGAACGATGTCCAGCATTCCTCCCAGCATGAGCCGTACGAGCACGCTGTTCCGCAGCGACCAGGTGCTGTCGCAGTTGCGGCGCACGCAGACGCAGCTTGGCGACGTCGAACGGCAGGTCGCCACCGGGCTCAAGTATGGCCGACCGTCCGACGGCGCGGACAAGACGCCGGGCATTCTCTACATCCGCCAGCAGCTCGCCGCCCGCGAGCAGCACGGCCGGAACCTCGACCACGCCCGGGGCATGCTCGACACCACCGACTCTGCCCTGCGCGAAGCCAACAACCTGCTGCTCGACGCCAAGACCGGCGCGATGGGACAGATCGGCATCGGCGCGGATGCGGACACGCGCAAGGCCGAATCGCTCGTCGTCGATTCGCAGCTCAAGGCGATGATCGACCTGGCGAACCAGAAGTACCAGGGCATCTCGCTGTTCGGCGGCACGGGCGGCGCGAACCCTGCCGGCCCCGCGTTCACCGAGTTCCTCGGCGGCGTGCGCTACGTCGGCTCGACCGACAACCTCACCACCGACAACGGCACCGCCCACGATCAGCCGTTCACCAGCAACGGCCTCGACGCCTTCGGCGCGCTCTCCGCCCGCGTCGCCTCGCTCACGGACTTGCAGCCGCAGGCCTCGGCCGACACAGCGATCAGTGACGTCGCCGGCGCAACCCTCCAGGGCGTCCGCCTCGGCAACGTCCGCCTCACCGTCAACGGCAGCAGCGCCGACGTCGACCTGCGCAGTGCCGACACGCTCGGCGACGTCACCACACGCATCAACGACGCCATCACCAACCTCGGCGGCGGTGGCTCGCTGGCCATCGCCGGCGACGGCTTCGAACTCACCGCCGGCGGCGGCAACACCATCGACATCGAAGAGATCGGCGGCGGCAAGACCGCCAACGACCTGGGCCTGGAACTCAGCGCCACAGGCGCCACCGTCGCCGGCCCCAGCGTCAACCGCCAGATCAGCGACCGCACGCAGCTTGCCGACCTCGACCCCGCCATCGACTGGGCCGGCGGCCTGCTCATCACGCACGGCGAACAGAGCAAGGTCGCCGACTTTTCCAGTGCGCAAACCGTGGAAGACCTCAAGAACGTGATCCAGGACCTCGGCCTGGGCCTGCGCATGCAAGCCAACGACGCGGGCACGGGGCTGGACCTGATCAGCGAAGTCAGCGGCATCTCACTGTCGATCGGCGAAAACGGCGGCACGACCGCGGCCGACCTGGGCCTGCGCACGCTCGGCGACGACACCCGCCTCAGCGATTTCCGCCACGGCCACGGTGTCGAAACCGTCGAAGGCGAAGACGACCTGCGCTTCACGCTCAGCGACGGCACGACGTTCGACGTCAACCTCGACGGCGCGACCACCATCGCCGAAACCATCGCCGCCATCGACGCCCAAAGCGGCGGCCAGCTCACCGTCGACTACGAAGCGACCGGCAACGGCCTGGTCTTCACCGACAACACCGGCGGCGCGGGCGACTTCACCATCGCCGGCCTGAACCAGAGCCAGGCGGCGAACCACCTGGGCATCGCACAGTCCGTCCCCGCGGGCGATGCGATTCGCAGCGGCGATCAGGCGCAGGTGCGCGTCGACAGTGTGTTCACACATTTGATCGATTTGCGCGAAGCTTTGCGGTTGAACGATGAGTCTGGCATCACCGTTGCTGGAGAGAAGGTGGAAGAAGATCTGAATCGTCTCACGCAGGTGCGAGCAAGCGTCGGCGTGGAGGGCAAACGGGTCGAACAGGAACAGGAACGGTCGCAAGACCGCCAATTGAGCGAAGAAACGATGCTCAGCAACCTCCAGGACGCCGACATGACCGAAGTGATCACAAGATACATGCAGTTGCAGCAGCAGTGGCAGGCGTCGTTGCAGGTTGGAGCGCAAAACATGCAGAACAGTCTCTTGGACTATTTGCGCTAGAAGGCGCAAGGCTTGCGCGGTGGTCGGGGTCAATGCCAGCCCGACCTTGCCACCGAAAGCCCGGCAGGATGCCGAACCCGCCGAATGGACCGGCGGTGATGAACCAGGATGGATGGCTGGCGAGGATCGACGATCATGCGAATTGAAACCTCGCGATTCGGCAACGTGGACGTGGACGAAGCGCGGACGATCCGCTTCCCCAAGGGCCTGCTCGGCTTCCCGAGCTTCACCGAGTACGTGCTGCTCGAGGCGGGCGACGAGAGCTACTTCTGGTGGCTTCAGTCGACGCAGTCGGCGGACCTGGCGTTCGTGGTGACAGACCCGTCGATGTTCGTGCCGACGTACAAGGTGCCCGTGCGTGAGCCGCAGCTCGCGGAGCTGGGCGCGGCGTCGCCGGACGAGGTGCAGGTGTTCGTGATCGTGAACAAGCGCGACAACATGCTGACGGGCAATCTGCAGGGGCCGTTGGTGGTGAGTGTGCGTGAGCGGGTCGGCGAGCAACTGGTGCTGTCGGACCGGCGGTTCACGACCCGCGTGCCGTTGATGGAACTGGCCAGCAAAGTGCGGGCGGCGAGCGCGTGAACAGTTTCTAGTTTCGAGTTGCTGGTTTCCAGTTTTCGCGAACGATCGCCTGGTGGATCAACCAGAAACTGGAAACAAGAAACCAGAAACTTCCACCCCCCGATGCACGGATGCGTCGGAGGCAAGGCCCAAGGAAGGAGCCGGGCATCATGCTGGTGCTATCCCGTCAACGGGACGAGACAATCATGATCGGCGACGCGGTGGAGATCACCATCGTCGATATTCGAGGCGACAAGGTGCGGCTGGGCATCACCGCGCCGCGCGAAATCCAGGTACACCGCAAGGAAGTGTATGAAGCGATCCGACATGAAAACGCCGAGGCGGCGCGGGTGCAGGTCGACGATCTGCACGCCGCCGACCGGCAGTTGCAGGCAAACCACCGACCCCGACCGGGCACAGCCCGAAGCGCCCAACGTCGGCCGGTGAACCCGTAAGCCCCGCGGCGAACGCCGCATGAAACTGTGTACGTGCCGGCCCGTAATGGAATCTGAGCCGGCTTGAGAATGGCACGCAAGCGACAATCAGGGAGGATTGTCCATGTCCCGAATCAACACCAACGTTTCCGCACTCATCGCCCGGCACAACCTCGCCAAGTCCAACACCGACTTGTCGACCCGCCTCCAGCGACTGAGCACCGGATTGAAGATCAACCGCGGCGCCGACGACCCGGCCGGCCTGATCGTCTCGGAACGACTGCGCAACGAAATCGCAGGCGTCACCAAGTCGATCGACAACGTCGAACGCGCCAGCAATGTCATCGCCACCTCCGAAGCCGCCTTGCAGGAGATCAACAACCTGCTCGTCGACATCAAGAGCCTGGCGATCGAGGCGGCCAACACCGGCGCGTTCTCCAGCGAGGAGACGGAGGCGAACCAGTTGCAGATCGACTCGGCCATCGAATCGATCACCCGCATCGCCAACACGACCAGCTTCGCCGGTCTGAAGCTGCTCAACGGCTCGCTGGATTACATCACCGAAGATGTCGTCGCCTCGCAGATGACGGACGTGAAAATCTACGGCGCGAACTTCGGCAGCAACGACAACATGCCCGTCAACGTGGAAGTGCTCAACTCCGCCCAGCGGGCCGGGCTGTTCCTCTCCGGCAACGGCGGCGGCATCAGCGGCGGATCGCTCTCCGCGTCCGTCACGTTTGAAATCCAGGGGCGCAACGGGGTGGAAGTGTTCAGCTTCGCCAGCGGCACGACCCTCTCCGCCATGATGCGGGCCGTCAACGGCATCAGCGACGCCACCGGCGTCTCCGCGTCGCTGGCCAACTCCGCCGACCACACCTCGGGCCTGAACTTCACCAGCGCGGCGTTCGGCTCCGACGAGTTCGTCGCGGTGCGAAAGGTCGAAGGCGGCGACAACTTCCAGACCTTCGACGGCACCGGCGGCGCCACCGTCGCGCGAGACGAAGGCGAAGACGTGGTCGCCCTGGTCAACGGCAACCTCGCCATGGGCAAGGGACTCAACGTCAGCCTCCGCAACAGCGCGCTCAACGTCGAGTTCACCCTCACCTCCGGCGCCGCCCAGACCACCGGCTCGCAATACGAGTTCGACATCACCGGCGGCGGAGCGACCTACCAGCTCGGCCCGCAGGTCAACAGCCAGCAGCAGGCCGGCTTCGGCATCCAGTCCGTCGCCGCCAGCCAGTTGGGCAACTCCATCGTCGGCTTCCTCAGCTCCATCCGCTCCGGCGGGGGCAACGCCCTGACCCAGGGCAGCGACCCGGCCGACCAGGCACGCCGGGCCGTGGAGATCGTCGACGCCTCCACCGACCAGATCTCCACCTTGCGTGGCCGGCTGGGCGCGTTCGAACGCAACACCCTCCAGGCCACGATGCGCAGCTCGCAGATCGCCCTGGAAAACCTCACCGCGTCCGAAAGCTCCATCCGCGACACGGACTTCGCCGAGGAAACCTCCGCGATGACCCGCGCCCAGATCCTCCAGCAGGCGGGCACGTCCACCTTGGCGATGGCCAACAACACCGCGTCGAGCGTGCTCTCCCTACTCGGCGGGTGATCCGCACGCGGCCGCGCGACTCATTGATGTGATCAAGCCCTCGTCGCAAGGCGGGGGTTTTTCATGGCGTGCCCCAAAGGTCTTTCGCTCCACCTCCCCTCCCTTTGGGAGAGGCAGGGGGAGGGTGCCTCCGGCCACCTTGCGTCATCGGCGCGAATGTTGCACGAGGGTGGCCGGCGATCCCCTCCCCCAACCCCTCCCAAAGGGAGGGGAGTTTCAGCCGCGCATGCCGGCTTTCACGGCACATGACAATTGACCTCATGCGTCACGCCGGCCTACGATGGTTTCTGCATCATTGCTAATCGCGCCCGCCATTGCATGAGCCTTGCGACATGAGCAAACATGACACGTCCCACACGTCCGAACCCGCCCGCCGCGCCGACGCGCCGGCACAGCCCGACTGGTCCCGCCGATCCGCGCAGCTTCTGGCCGGCGTCGCGGTGATCGTGCTCGTCGTCATGGGCATCAACCTCGGCTCCACCAACACGATCGCGCTCAGCCCCGCGCCTGACGTTCAGACCACCGGCCTGCCCGAAGGTGAAACGCCTGAGCCTTATTACTACGACGAAGCGAACGACCGCCATTGGCACGAAGTCCCGGGACGCCCCGGCCATTGGGACCCCGGCCCGCCGCCGGAAACGCAACGCACGTCTGACTGACATCCGGCTTCCCGTTCGCGTCGTTTCGCCTGTTCCGTTCGTATCTCACCGGGAGCCTTCCCTTGGCCCGACGACCCGCTGACACGCCTCCCGCCGCCGCGCAGAAGCTGCCCGGCACCGGCCTTGCCGACCGCGATCCCTGGCTCGAACCACACCGCGACAAGCTCCACCACCGCTACCAGCATTACCGCGGCCGACTCGAACAACTCGGCGGCATGGACACCATCCGCCACGACGTCAGCCAGGGCCATCACTACCTCGGCCTCAACCGCGGCGAACACGACGGCCAGCCCGGCGTCTGGTATCGCGAGTGGGCCCCCGGCGCGAAACACCTCGCACTCATCGGCGACTTCAACCAGTGGGACCGCGCCGCCAACCCGATGCAGCGCGACGAGTACGGCATCTGGCACCTTTTCCTGCCCGACCGCGAATACGCCGACCGGCTCACGCATGAAAGCCTGCTCAAGGTCCACGTCGTCTCCGACGCCGGCGAACTCGATCGCATCCCCGCCTACATCCGCCGCGTGGTGCAAGACCCCGAAACGCACGGCTTCACCGCCCAATACTGGCAGCCGCCCGAACCCTACCGCTTCCAGCACGACACGCCCCAGGCGACTTCCGGGGGCGACGCCGGCCTGCGCATCTACGAAGCCCACGTCGGCATGGCCAGCGAAGCGCCCCGCGTCGGCACGTTCAACGAGTTCACCGACAACGTCCTGCCACGCATCGCCCACCTCGGCTACAACGCCATCCAGCTCATGGCTGTCCAGGAGCATCCCTACTACGGCTCGTTCGGCTACCACGTCTCCAGCTTCTTCGCCGTCGCCTCACGCTTCGGCACGCCCGACGAACTGAAAAAGCTCATCGACACCGCCCACGGCCTCGGCCTGCGCGTCCTGCTCGACGTCGTCCACTCCCACGCCGTCAAAAACATCCACGAAGGCCTCAACCGCTTCGACGGCACCGACCACCAATACTTCCACGCCGGCCCGCGCGGCGAACACCCCGGCTGGGACTCGCTGCTGTTCGACTACAGCAAGTACGAAGTCAACCGCTTCCTGCTCTCCAACGTTCGCTACTGGCTGGAAGAGTTCCGCTTCGACGGCTTCCGGTTCGACGGCGTCACGAGCATGATCTACCTCGACCACGGCCTCGGCCACGGCTTCGACAGCTACGACGACTACTTCGGCGCCAACATCGACGACGACGCCGTCGCCTACCTCCAGATCGCCAACCAGCTCGCCCACGACCTGCGCCCCGACGCCCTCACCATCTCCGAAGACGTCTCCGGCATGGTCGGCATGGCCCGCCCCGTCGACGAGGGCGGCCTCGGGTTCGACTACCGCCTGGCCATGGGCGTGCCCGACAACTGGATCAAGCTGCTCAAGGAAAAGCGCGACGAAGAGTGGAACCTCAACGCCATCTACCACATCCTCATGAACCGCCGCTACGACGAAAAGCACGTCGGCTATGCGGAAAGCCATGACCAGGCACTCGTGGGCGACAAGACCCTCGCCTTCTGGTTGATGGACAAAGAGATGTACTGGCACATGCACAAGGCCAGCGACAACCTCGTCATCGATCGCGGCATCGCCCTGCACAAGATCATCCGTCTGCTCAGCTTCTCGCTGGCGGGCGAAGCCTGGCTGAACTTCATGGGCAACGAGTTCGGCCATCCCGAGTGGGTCGACTTCCCCCGCGAAGGCAACGGCTACTCCTACCAGCATGCCCGCCGGCAATGGTCGCTGGCGGACAATCCCGAGCTGCGCTACCGCGACCTCAACGAATTCGACCGCGCGATGCAGCAGCTCGACCAGCGGTTTCACATTCTGCCGGACAAGTTCATCGAGCAGCTTGTGATCAACGAAGGCGACAAGGTCATGATCTATCGCCGCGGCCCGCTGGTCTTCGCGGTCAACCTGCACCCGACCGCGTCGTACCCCGACTACCGCATCCCCGTGCCCGACCCGGCCGACTACCGCCTCGTGCTCGACACCGACGCCGCCGCCTTCGGCGGCCACGGCCGCATCGATCCCGACGTGGTCTATCCGAAGCAGGACGTGGAAATGCACGGCCGACCGCAGTCCATCCAACTCTACCTCCCCGCCCGGACCGCACAGGTGATCGCGCCGGCGAATTGAGGGACTTTTCTCCCAAGGCAGTGCGACTTAAGTCGCACTGCCTTGGCGCGCCTTGGAAAAATATGCCGAAAATGCCGGCTGCGCGGTTCAGTCGGGTCGTGCCGTGGCCGATACCTGAACGGATCGCACGTTCCTTGAGGGAGGACCACCATGCCATCGCCGCGAATCAGCGTCATCGTGCCCAGCCGGGATGAAGCCGTCACACTCGAACGCACGCTTTGCAGCGTATTCGACCAGGGGTATGACAACCTCGAACTGCTCGTCGCCGACGGCGGGTCGAACGACGGCAGCGTCGCCTTGATCGAGCGGTACGCCGACCAGATCGCCTGGTGGCGAAGCACGCCCGACGCCGGCCCCGCCGATGCGGTCAACCAGGCCATCGCCCACGCGACGGGCGAGATGATCGGCATCCTTCACGCCGGCGACCTCTACCTGCCCGGTGCGCTGGACGCGGTCGCTCACCGCATGGCCGCCGACAAGCCTTGCGACTGGCTGGCGGGGCATAGCCTCTGCATCGACGTCAACGACGGCGAGCACGGCCGGCTCGACGCGACCACGCCACTCTCCGCCGCCAGCTTCCTCATGCACAACACCGGGCAGTTGCCTCCCTCGGCCGTCTTCTACCGCCGCTCGCTGCTCGCCCGCCACGACGCGTTCGACACGGCGCTGCGCTTCGGCTGGGCGTATGAGATGCACGCCCGGCTGATCCTCGCCGGCAGCTATCCCGTCGTGCTCGGCCAGGTGCTCGCCGCGCATCGCGAAGGCGTCCACACCGACCGCATTCAGCGCACGCTTCAACAGGGCATCGAAACCATCGAAGTGGCCGAACGCTTCGGCGAACAGTTGCCGCTCAAGCAGCAGTACACGTTGTGGCGCAACTGCGACGAGCGCCGCCGCATCTACGCGCTGGCCGAGGCGGAGATGGAAGCCAGCCTGTCGCGCCGTCGCCTCTGGCAGCGGCTGCTTCGCCGACCGTGGTGGCTCGCCAGCCCCAGCTACCGCCGCATGCTGCTGCACGATACGGCCGAGGCTTGCGAAACGCCTGACCGTCACGCGGCGTGAGAGATTTGGTGATGTGGTGAGTTGGCGATCTGGTGAAGTGCGCAAGCGAGGACCGGGCACAGCGTGGTGGCTACAGATCGCCACGTCTTCACTTCACCGAATCACCACATTGCCAAATCACCAAATCATCACCGCCCCCAGCCGCGCGTCGCGCCGTCGCCGGGCAACCCCGCGCCGCGCGCCTGCCCCGCCAACCGGGCCGAGCTGCCCATCGCCCGCAACTGGTCGAGCTGCCGCGTGCCGATGCGGACGCTCATCGTCACCTCGTCGCCTTCATACTGGCGGTCGAGCACGGTGGCACGGTTTTCCAGAAAGTTGATCGCCTTGCCGTCGCCCGTGTGCATGGTGATCTCCAGCATGTCCGTCTGCCCGCGCGCCTCGGCACGCACGCGCTCCACAAGCTGGTCCACCCCCCGGCCCGTGCGGGCGCTGATGGCCAGGCTGTCGGGGTGCTCTTTGAGGAACGCGTTGAGGTCGGACGCATGCTCGATCGCGTCGATCTTGTTCAGCACGAGCAGCCGGGGCTGTTCACTGGCGCCGATGGCGTCGAGCACTTCCATCACCGTCTCAAGCTGCTGCTTCGCCCGGGGATGGGCGGCGTCAAGCACAACCAGCAGCAGGTCGCTGTGCACCGCCTCTTCGAGCGTGGCCCGGAAGCTGGCGACGAGGTGGTGTGGCAGGTCGCGGACGAAGCCGACGGTGTCGGAGAGCATCACCGTATCGCCGCCGCCGAGGTTCCACTTGCGCGTGCGCGTCGAGAGCGTGGCGAACAGCTTGTCGTCGGCGTAGGCCTGACCTTCGGTGAGCGTGTTGAACAGCGTGCTCTTGCCCGCGTTGGTGTAGCCCACGAGGCCGACGGTGAAGAAGTCGAGGTTCCGCGCCGCCACCTCGCGCTGCTTGCGCCCTTGGATGCGAACGATCTCACGCTTCAGCTCGCTCTTTTTCCGCTGCACGATCCGGCGGTCGATCTCAAGCTGCTGCTCGCCCGGCCCGCGCGTGCCGATGCCCGCCGGGGCGCCGCCGACGATGCGCTCGAGGTGGCTCCACATCGCCCGCAAGCGCGGGTAGGTGTACTCAAGCTGCGCCAGTTCCACCTGCAGCCGGGCCTCGTGCGTGCGGGCGCGGGCGGCGAAGATGTCCAGGATCAGCTCGCTGCGGTCGAGCACCTTGCGCTCGACCACCTTCTCAATGTTGCCGATCTGCGACGGCGAAAGGTCGTTGTCGAAGATGATGACGTCGGCGTCGAGCGCCTTGGCCATATCGCGCAACTCTTCGACCTTGCCCTTGCCGACAAACGTGCCGGCATCCGGCTTCTGCCGTTTCTGCATCAGCTCGTCGACCACGACCGCCCCGGCCGTGTCGGCCAAGGATCGCAGCTCGCCAAGCGGATCCTGCGGGTCACGGCCGTCGTCCGGCAGCAGCCCCACGGCAAGGATCGCCCGTTCACGCTGGACAGAGAGTTGTTCGCGGTTGATCTGTGTGGTCATGGTGAAAATTTCGCCTGTCCCCATAGTGTAGCGGGGTAGGCGCGGGAGGGAAGTATGGGTAAAGTTAGGTAATGGATAATGTGGTTTGAGGGTGGATTCAATTCCGAAGCGCAACAGGTGGGGTAAAACAAAGGGCATCGACGGTGGCGGTAGATTGGAGTTGTCACACAACCGATCTCACGCCGGAGCCCGTCGATGCCCTGGACCCAGCTTAGCGAGGATGAGCGTTGGAAGATCTGTCACTGGCACCTGGCGGGCTGGAGCGATGCGCAGATCGCCCGTTCGCTGGGACGACACCGCGCCACCGTCGGCCGGGAACTGGCCCGCAACCGCGGCAGCAGCGCCCGCAACGATCTGGGCTGCATGAAAGGCTACTTTCCCCACGAGGCGCAGCAGAAGGCGAAGGCCCGCCGCGCTGCCGCCAATGCTCAGCGGGCTCGGCTGGATCAGTCGCCGCTAGGCGATTACGTGCGGCAGGGGCTGACCCGCTTCTGGTCGCCGCAGCAGATCAGCGGTCGACTGAAGGTGGACCACGCCCGCGACACGACGATGCGGATCAGCCCCGAAGCGATTTACCAGTGGGTTTATCGTCAGGCCCGCCTGGGTGCCTCGTGGCATCGGCAACTGCGACGCGGTCGGCGTCGACGCCAGCCGCAGATTCCCCAGCGAAACAAGCGGGAAACCCATTTCCCGGGAGCGGTGCGCATCGACCAGCGACCCGCCATTGTCGACACGCGCATCCGCCTGGGCGACTGGGAGTCGGACACGGTCGTCGGCTCCCGACCCGCCCGGGCGGTGCTGGCGACGCACGTCGAACGCAAGAGCCGGTATGTCGTGATCCGCAAGCTCAAGGATGGCCGGGCCGCCACCTTCACCCGCGCCACCGTGCAGGCCCTGGCTCCGATCCCGGCGACGCATCGCCTGACGCTGACGGTCGACAACGGCAGCGAGTTCGTCCGCTTCGCCACGTTGGAGAAGCGGTTGCAACTGAGCGTCTACTTCGCCGAGCCGTACAAGGCCTGGCAGCGTGGGGCGAACGAGAATACCAATGGCCTGATCCGCCAGTTCTTCCCCAAGGGCACCGACCTGCGGCCGGTGCGGCCCCGGGAAGTTGCCAAGGTGCAGGATCTATTGAACAATCGTCCGCGAAAGTGCCTGAACTACCGCACGCCTGCCGAGGTCTTCGCCCACGCCCCGCCTGTTGCGCTTCGGAATTGAATCCACCGACCCATCGCGAGGGGTTACCGCCAAGCTGGGGCTGCCGACACGGTTGCATCTACTTGTCGGTTCTGCCGCAGTACACAATACAAAAGGGCTACGTGGCCGGACCAGCACTCAAACCACATGTACACTATTGGCTGAACGCCTTAGGTGGGAGACATCGCATGCATCTGCGAACGAGCGTTAAAGCGATACTTTTGGTGATGGGTGTTTCCCTTGTCGGTTGCAGCTACTCGCCGAGGAATGTAACCATCACATCGGATGACGAGATGCGCGAGGTGGATGACCGGAAGGCGTCCCGCACGGACGGATTATTCCTAGAGGGGCCAGACGTGACAGACGCCGCCGTCTCGGAAATTTCTCGTTTTTCCAATCTTCGATGGCTTTATCTGCGCGAAACCGGTGTGACAGATGCAGGTCTCGAAGATTTGCCGAAGAATATGCCTCATTTGGTTCATCTGGGCGTGCCCGGAACAAGCATTGCGGATGCGGGACTAGCCATCATTGTTGATGCCGCACCAAACTTGGGCTTTATAGATTTGAGCCACACCAAGATCACGGATGAGGGAGTTGAGTTTCTTCTTCGATTGCCTCGACTTCAAGGGTTGGATGCTTCGTATACGGACATCACAACTGCCAGCTTGACCTCGCTTGGACAAATTCGAAAGCTTGACTTTCTGAACGTCGAAGGCACTTCTATCTCTGAACTTGAGGTATATCGGTTGTTCGGCTTGGAAGACGAATGGCACCGTCGGCAAGAGCAGCCGTGGCCTCCGGAACCGATCACCGTAACACCATCAAGCTTGTGTGGCTGCCAGTGATCGGGCTGTTCGCAACCTCCCAAAGTTAGCTATATGGTCCAACTTCCAACGATCAAAGGCCGTGGCACGCCGCTGAATCCCGGCAATCGCTTCGAGAGCCACGACGTCGTCGCGGCGTTTGACGACTTCGAGCATGAAGATCATCCGCTGCTGGAGCCGGGGCGGAAGGTGGAAACGGTGGTGCTCAAGGATCATACCCGCACGCTGATCAACTATGTCGATCCGGAGAAGAGCCCGGACATCGGGTTTCGGTGGACGATCAATCCTTATCGGGGGTGTGCTCATGGTTGTATCTATTGTTATGCGCGGCCGGGGCATGAGTATCTCGGGCTGTCGAGCGGGCTGGATTTTGAGACGACGCTGTTTGCCAAGCTCGATGGGCCGGCGTTGCTGGAGCAGGAACTGGCGAAGGGGACGTGGCGGGGGGAGCCGGTGGTGATGGCGGGGGTGACGGACGTGTATCAGCCGGTGGAGGCGAAGCTGCGGATCACGCGCGGGCTGCTGGAAGTCATGGCGCGGTGTCGGCAGCCGGTGAGCCTGGTGACGAAGAGTAAGCTGATTCTGCGCGACCTTGATCTGCTGCGCGAGCTGGCGGGGCATGATGCGGTGCATGTGGCGGTGAGTTTGACGACGCTGGATGCGACGCTGGCGCGGCAGATGGAGCCGAGGGCGAGCCATCCGCGCGACCGGTTAACTGCGATCCGCGAGCTCAGTGCGGCGGGCATTCCGGTGACGGTGATGACCGCGCCGATCATCCCGGGGCTGAACGATCGCGAGATTCCGCAACTGCTCGCCGCGGCGGCCGAGGCGGGGGCGACGTCGGCGGGCTACGTGCTGCTGCGTTTGCCGCACCAGATCAAGGGGCTGTTTCTCGACTGGCTGAAGCGCCACTACCCGGGCCGGGCGGGCAAGGTGGAGAGTTTCATCCGGCAGGCGCGCGGGAGCGAGCTGTACGACGCGACGCACGGCACGCGGATGCGCGGCGAGGGGCCGATGGCGGAGCAGATCGGCGAGGTGTTTCGCCTGTTCCGTCGGCGGCATGGGTTGACGGGGCATCGGCATCGGCTGTCGAGCGCGGCGTTTGTGCGGCCGAGTGTGGCGGGGGAGCAGTTGGGGTTGTTTCATTAAGCTTTGAGCCTTCAGCTTTCAGCCTTCAGCCAGCGACAGGCCGAACGGACGGGACACGGACGGAACATTCTGGCTGAAGGCTGAAGGCTGACGTCTCAAGGCTCGATCAAACGTGAAGAAGCCCACGGCGGGATGCCGTGGGCTTCGGGGTGGGGTCGGGTTGGTGGAGGCGTGATTTATTCGGGGGCTTCGAAGTCGAGCAGTTCGACTTCGAAGATCAGGGCGGCGTTGGGGGGGATCGGGCCCTGGCCTTGCTGGCCGTAGGCGAGGTCGGCGGGGATGTAGATTTCCCACTTGGCGCCGCGGTTCATCATTTGCAGGGCTTCGGTCCAGCCGGGGATGACGCGGTTGGCGGGCAGTTGCAGGGGTTCGTTGCGGTCGTAGGAGCTGTCGAACTGCTGGCCGTCCACGAGTGTGCCGCGGTAGTGGACGGTGACGATGTCGCTGGCCGCGGGCGAGTCGCCTTCGCCTTGTTCGATGACCTTGTACTGCAAGCCCGAGTCGGTGACCTGGACGCCCTCGGCCTCGCGGTTCTGCTGAAGGAAGGCTTCGCTTTCCTGGGCCACGCGCTGCATCTGCTCCTGCTGCTTGGCCTGCATCTGCATCTGGAAGGTGAACAGGGCCTGCATCAGTTCTTCCTCGCTCAGCCGGGGGTCTTCACCGGCGACGGCGGCGGCGAGGCCGGCGGCGAACTGGTCGACGTTCAGCTCCACTTCGCGCTGGGCGAAGTCCGAGCCGACGCGGAAGCCCAGGGCGTAGCTGACGGTGTCCGTGTCCGCTTCGGGCATGGCGTCCGGCTCGATCGCCATTGCCTCGGGCTGGGCGGCGTGGTCGTGGCCCTCGTGGCCGGCGTCCTGGGCGTGGCTGAACATGGAAAGGCCTGCGGTCCCGACCACGAAGGCGGCGAGGCCGGCGAGTAGCATGCGTTGGGTCGTCACAGTAAGTGCTCCAAAAAGTGAGTGTGGAAATCTCTATGATAACCGATCGTGGAGACGGCAACCGCCAAGGGGCTTGTCATGCATTACTTCGCTTACGGCTCGAATCTCGATCCGGTTCAGATGCGTGGGCGATGTCCCGGCTCCGCGCCGCTGGGCCGGGCGGTGCTGCGGGGGCATCGGCTGGTGTTCCCCCGTCCCTGTGCAAGCTGGGGTGGCGGCGTGGCGGGCATTGAGGTGGACGGGGGGGCGGTGGTGGAGGGCGTGGTCTATCACGTCACCGACGCGGACCTGGCCTCGCTGGACCGGTATGAGGGGGTGGCGGACGGGGAGTACGAGCGTCGGCGGGTGATCGTGCATCAGCCGGACGGCAAGTCGTTTGAAGTCTGGACGTATTATGCCAACGCCGACCCGGCGGGGCCGACGCCGCCGTCGCGTCGGTATCTGGAGGCGATTTTGCGCGGGGCGCGGCATTATGGGTTGCCGGCGGGGTATGTGGCGCAGTTGGCGGGGGTGCGGACGGTGGAGGGGTGAGAGGTGAGGGGAGCGCATGTCCGGGGGCGGGGGAGCGGGGGCGGGCGCTGTC